>JAZKHB010000020.1:16538-29897 GCA_040385585.1 Pseudomonadota bacterium
ACGCCGCCCAGGGCATGGCCCTGGGCCTGACCGCTCATGCGGTCGGTACGGCCCAGGCGCTGCAGATCAGCGAGGAATGCGGCGCTTTCGCGGCCCTGGGCATGAGCCTGATGGGCCTGGCTACGGCGGTCTTGCTGCCGTTGGCCGTCGCGCTGATCGTTTAACCGGTTGTCGAGGAGAGTGCGGATGACTTCGCCCCTGTTTCCCTTGTTTCCCCTACAGACCGTGCTGTTTCCCGGCTGCGTGCTGGATCTGCAGCTTTTCGAGGCGCGTTACCTGGATATGCTCGGCGCCTGCATGAAACGCGGCGAGGGGTTCGGCGTGGTCTGCCTGGTAGAGGGCGCCGAGGTCGGTGTCGCCGCGGAACGCTTCTCCGCCGTCGGTTGCGAGGCACTGATTCGCGACTGGCAACAACAGCCCAACGGTCTGTTGGGGGTGCGGGTGGAAGGCGGTCGACGTTTCCGGGTCAATCGCGCCGAAGTGCAGCGCGATCAACTGACCGTCGCCGACATCGACTGGCTGAGCGATCAACCGGAGCGTCCGTTGCTCGAGGCCCACGCCGACCTGGCGGCGCTGCTCGAAGCCCTGGCCGAGCATCCCATGGTGGAAGCGCTGGGGCTGGGCCGGGGCGAGATCGGCCAGCAGGCCCTGGCCAATCAGCTGGCTTATCTACTGCCCTTTACCCCGGCGCAAAAGCTCGAATTGCTGGCGCTGGAGGATCCGCTGCGGCGCCTGACCCAGCTGCAAGGGATGCTGGATCAGTTACAGGGCGAGCTGAACGCCTAGCCCTAGGGCTCGCCGCATGGTGAGCCGAGCAACCAGTCTTTACTCGTTCACCTGCTGCTGCACGGCCGGCAGTGCCGGCTCGTAGCGGTACAGCTGGGTCGCCTCGGGCAGTGCCCAGGTGGCGATGCTACCCAGGAGCGCCAGGCAGCCCGGTAGCAACAGCCACCAGGTGCGCGGTGCCAGGGCGTTGAGTACCCGCTCGCGCTGCACCAGCAGCAGGCTGCTCGCGCAGAGTGCGCCGGCCAGCAGGGCGCCAGCGAGGATATCCGACGGCCAGTGCACGCCCAGGTAGACCCGCGATAAGGCGATCGTCAATGCCGGTAGACTGGCCAACAGCAGCCAGGTCAGGCGCAGGCGTGCCGGCTGTCCGCGTCCGGCCAACACCCCCAGCACCAGGAAAAAGGCGAAGGCCGCCGAACTGTGCCCGCTGGGAAAGCTGAAACTGTTCAGTGGCTCGACCAGCACCTCGGGGCGCATGCGGGCGAACAGGTGCTTGAGTAGGCTATTGGCCACCGCGGTGCCCAGCAGTGCGGTACCGGCGAACAGTGCCGCGCGCCATTGCCGGCTCAACAGCAGCAGGCCGAAGAGCAGGATGCCAGCGGCCAGTTGGGTGCTCAGGTCGCCCAGGCGGGTGATCAGCACCATGGCGGCGTCCATGGCGGGGGTGCGCTGGGTCTGCACCAGACTCAGCAGGCCCTGGTCGAAATGGATCAGGTGGGGCCAGCCGATAAACAACCCCAGCAGCAACACCAGGCTCGCGCCTGCCGCGAGCAGGGTGGTGCGCCGCCGTTCGTGCAGGCACTGGTACGCGCAGAGGATGACCAGCAGGCTCAGGCCGGCGGCGACCACCGCGGCCTCGCGCCAGAAGCCTTCAGGCAAGGGCAGGCGCAAGGCCGCGCCGGTCATCCAGCCAGGCAGGATATAGGCCAGCGCCCAACCGGCGGCGGCCAGCAGGCTGACGGTGGCGAAGCGGGGGAACGGCATGTCGAGCATGCCGGCGGTCATCGGCAACATGGGGCGCAGCGGGCCGATAAAGCGCCCCAGCAGCAGGCTGATCACCCCATAGCGCAGGAAATACAGCTCGGCATTGCCAATCCATTCGGGGTGCTGGCGCAGCCCCGGCAAGCGTCGGATATTCTGGTGGAAGCGCCGGCCCAGTCCGTAGGAGATCAGGTCGCCGAGCAGCCCGCCGCTGTAAGCCAGCAGCAGGGTCGTTCCCAGGGGCAGCGCGCCGCCGCCGGCGAGGACGCTGACCGTGAACAGCAGTACAACGCCGGGTACCAGAATGCCCGCTATGGCCAGGCATTCGATGCAGGCGATCAGGAAAATGGCCGCGCCGAGCCATTGCGGATGCGCGCCGAGCCAGTCGGTGAGGCTGGTAAACCATTCGATCATCGGGTGGGGTCCTTGGAGTTGAGCATAAAGTAGTCCAGGCCTTCGATCTGGCCGCGGCGCAGGGGATTGCGGGTGCATTGTCGGGCATAGGTCGCTTCGACAAAGCGGTACGGCAGGTGTTCATCGCGGCCCAGGGGAATGCCCAGACGGCGGGTCTGGACCACCCGCGCCGGCTGTTCGCCGATGTCCTCGACGAAGAGCCGCTGGGGGTCGAAACGTTTGGCGTCCCAGTCCGGTACCTTCAGGCCCAGGGCCTTGCACAACAAGGTCTGGCCGGCGCACAGCCGATCCAGCGGGCGCGGGCGGCCCTGGGCATCCGGGTTCTGCGCGAGCATGCGCGCCAGGCTTAGCGGACCGCTGACGTTGTCCTGCCAGGGCAAGGCGGACTTAATCAGTACCGCGTTGCCCGGGCCCTGGGCGCTTAGGTTCAGCGAGTCGCCGCCGCGGGCGTAGTACATGTAGAGATGTCCGCCGTCCATAAACAGGGCGCGGCGTTTCTCGGTATAGCCCAGGGACGCGTGGCTGCCTTTTTCCACCTGGTAATAGGCCTCGGTCTCGATGATCCGCGCGGCCAGCCACAGGTCGCCGACCCGGTGACGGATCACCTTGCCCAGCAGGTCGCGGGCCAAGGTCAGGGCGTCACGGTCGAAGAATCGGTCGGGCAAGGGAGCGGCCATGGGCCAGGGCAAACTGAGGGTGGGACGCGGTGGCATGGCTGTCACTGAATGCAGGCAGGACTCGAAGGGGCCGATGATAACAAGAAGTGCCTGAATCCAGCCTGAACAAGCTGCGGACGAGAGGGCGCGCGCGGTAACCGGCTGTAAAACAGGAGATCGCGACCATCTGCCCGGGATTGCTGGGCTTGCGCGGGCTGCGCCGCTATAATCAGTCCCTTTTCTTGCAGCCAGACCCTCGAGACCATGCCCGAGTCCGTCCTCGACTATATGACCCGCCTGGGTCGCGCCGCCCGTGAGGCCTCGCGGGTGATCGCCCGCGCCAGTACCGCGCAGAAGAACCGTGCCTTGCAGGCTGCCGCCGATGCCCTGAACGCGGCGCGTGCCGAATTGGCCACGGCCAACGAACAAGACCTGGCCGCCGGCCGCGCCAGCGGCCTGGAGGCCGCGCTGCTCGAACGCCTGGCCCTGACGCCGGCGCGCATCGACGGCATGATCGAAGGCCTGCGTCAGGTCGCGGCCCTGCCCGACCCGGTGGGCGCCATCCGCGATATGAGCTATCGACCCTCGGGTATCCAGGTCGGCAAGATGCGCGTACCCCTGGGCGTGATCGGCATCATTTACGAATCGCGACCGAACGTGACCATCGATGCCGCCAGCCTGTGCCTGAAATCCGGTAACGCGACCATTCTGCGTGGCGGCTCGGAGGCCATTCATTCCAATCGGGCGATTGCCGCCTGCATTCAGCGTGGCCTGGCCGAGGCCGCGTTACCCGCCGCCGTGGTGCAGGTGGTGGAAACCACCGACCGCGCCGCGGTGGGCGCGCTGATCAGCATGCCCGAGTTCGTCGATGTCATAGTGCCGCGCGGCGGCAAGGGCCTGATCGAGCGCGTCAGCCGCGATGCGCGGGTGCCGGTGATCAAGCATCTGGACGGCATCTGTCATGTCTATGTGGATGCCCTGGCCGACTTGCCGAAGGCCCAGGCCATCGCCTTCAACGCCAAGACCTACCGCTACGGCATCTGCGGCGCCATGGAAACCCTGCTGGTGCACCAGGCGGTGGCGGCGGCCTTCCTGCCGTCCCTGGCCGCGATGTACCTGGAAAAGGGCGTCGAGCTGCGCGGCTGTGCGCGTACCTGCGACCTGATCGCGGCGATCCCGGCCAGCGAAGACGACTGGAACACCGAGTACCTGGCGCCGATCCTGTCGATCCGCGTCGTCGACGACCTGGAGCAGGCCATCGAACATATCAACCAGCATGGCTCGCACCACACCGATGCCATCGTCACCGAGCACCAGGGCCATGCCCGGCGTTTTCTCGCCGAGGTGGACTCCAGCTCGGTGATGCTCAACGCCCCAACCTGCTTCGCCGATGGCTTCGAATACGGCCTGGGCGCGGAAATCGGTATTTCCACCGACAAGCTGCACGCCCGCGGCCCGGTCGGCCTGGAAGGCCTGACCTGTGAAAAATATGTGGTGATCGGCGACGGTCAGCTGCGTGGCTAAGCGTATCGGTATCCTGGGCGGTACCTTCGACCCCATCCATATCGGTCACCTGCGTGGGGCCATCGAGGTGGCCGAGCAGTTCGCCCTGGACGAGGTGCGCCTGCTGCCCAATGCCCGTCCGCCCCACCGCGAATCGCCGCGGGTGGCGGCTTCCGACCGCTTGGCCATGGTCGCTTGCGCGGTGGCGGATGTGCCAGGCTTGTGCGCGGACGACCGCGAGCTCAAGCGCGACAAACCGTCCTACAGCATCGACACCCTGGAGTCGCTGCGCGCCGAGCTGGCGCCCGAGGATCAATTGTTTTTGCTGCTGGGCTGGGATGCCTTTTGCGGCTTGCCGACCTGGCACCGCTGGGACGAGCTGCTTGAGCACTGCCATATCCTGGTGCTGCAACGCCCGGATGCGGACAGCGATGCGCCGCAAGTCCTGCGCGACCTGCTGGCGGCACGCAGCGCTAGCGACCCGCAGGCCGTCAGCGGTCCGAGCGGGCAGATCGCCTTTGTCTGGCAGACCCCCCTGGCGGTGTCTGCCACCCAGATTCGTGCGCTGCTGGGCAGCGCGAAATCGGTGCGCTTTCTGCTGCCCGACGCGGTACTGACCTATATCCATGCGCACGGGCTGTACCGTGCGTGAATTTTCTGCAGGACAGATGAGTTACCTATGAAGAACAAGCAAATGCCGAGCGAAGACCTGGTCAAACTGGCCGTCGCCGCCCTGGAAGACATCAAGGCCCAGGACATCGTCACCATCGACGTGCGCGACAAGACCAGCATCACCGATTTCATGCTGATCGCCACCGGCACCTCCAACCGTCACGTCAAGTCCCTGGTGGACAACGTGCTGGAGAAGGTCAAGGAAAAGGGCGTGCGCCCCCTGGGTAGCGAAGGCCTGGACACCGGCGAATGGGCCCTGCTGGACCTGGGCGATATCGTCGTTCACGTCATGCTGCCCACCGCCCGTCAGTTCTACGACCTCGAGCGGCTGTGGCAGGGCGCCGAACAGAGCCGGGCCCAGTTCAGCCCCGAACAGTTCAACAACGACCCCGAATAAGGTCCGCCGTTGCGCCTGCGTCTGATCGCCGTCGGCTCCCGCATGCCGGGTTGGGTACAAGCCGGATGGCAGGAGTATGCCAAACGCCTGCCCGCCGAGCTGCCCCTGGATCTGGTGGAAATCCCCCTGCACACCCGCGGCAAGAATGCCGACGTCACCCGTCTGATCCGTCAGGAGGGCGACGCCATGCTGGCCAAGGTGCAAGCGGGTGAGCGGATCGTCACCCTCGAGGTCGAGGGTCGCCCCTGGAGCACCGAACAATTGGCCCGCGAGCTGGAAAAATGGCGCCTGGAGGCTCGCACGGTCAACCTGATGGTCGGCGGCCCGGAAGGGCTGGCGCCCGAGGTGCAGGCGCGCGCCGAGCAGCGCTGGTCACTCTCGCCCCTGACACTGCCGCATCCGCTGGTGCGCATCCTGATCGGCGAACAGATCTACCGGGCCTGGACGGTGCTGTCCGGGCATCCGTACCACAAATGACGGACAGGCCCTGAATGCCGCAGCCGATCCAGCTCAAGGACCACGAAAAAGATGCCCGGCATGTGAGCCGGCGCGTGGCCGTGGGTGCTGTGACCGTGCTGGCGCTCACCGCGGCGCTGATTGCCCGTCTGTATTTCCTGCAGGTGGTGCAGTACGACTACCACTCGACCCTGTCGGAAAACAACCGCGTGCATGTCCAGCCGCTGCCGCCGACCCGCGGGCTGATCTTCGACCGCAACGGGGTGATCATCGCCGACAATCGCCCCAGCTTCAGCCTGACCCTGACCCGCGAACGGGCCGGTAACTGGCTGCAGGTGCTGGATGTGATAGTCGAAGTCCTGGAGCTGCCGGCCGAGGACAGGGCCCTGTTCGAGAAGCGCGTGCGCCAGGGACGCCGGCCCTTCGAGCCGGTGCCGGTGCTGTTCGAGCTGAGCGAGGAGCAGATCGCCCGCGTGGCGGTCAACCAGTTCCGTCTGCCGGGGGTCGAGGTGGTGGCGCAACTGGTGCGTCATTATCCCCTGGGCGAGCACTTCGCCCATTCGGTGGGCTATGTAGGGCGCATCAACGAAAACGAGCTGAAGGACCTGGACAAGGTGGACTACAGCGGCACTCACCATATCGGCAAGACCGGGATCGAGCGTTTCTATGAAGCGCAGCTGCATGGCGAGGTGGGTTACGAGGAAGTCGAGACCAATGCCCGTGGCCGCGTGCTGCGGGTGCTCAAACGCACCGATCCGCTACCGGGCAAAGACATCGTCCTGAGTCTCGATACGCAGCTGCAGCAAGCGGCCGAGCAGGCGCTGGCCGGCCGCCGCGGTGCCGTCGTGGCGATCAAACCCTCGACAGGCGAAGTGTTGGCCATGGTCAGTGAACCGAGCTTCGATCCGAACCCCTTCGTGACCGGCATCGGCTTCAAGGCCTATGCTGAGTTGCGCGATTCCATCGATCAGCCACTGTTCAACCGGGTGTTGCGCGGTCTGTACCCGCCGGGCTCGACCATCAAACCGATGGTGGCGGTGTCAGGCCTGGATGCCGGGGTGGTGACCCCTTCGACCCGTGTGTTCGATCCCGGGTTCTTTCAATTGCCCACCCATAGCCACAAGTACCGCAACTGGAACCGCACCGGCGATGGCTGGGTGGATATGGAACTGGCCATTTCCCGTTCCAACGACACCTACTTTTACTCGCTGGCGAACAAGATGGGCATTGATCGCATGCACGATTACATGAGCCGCTTCGGCATCGGCCAGAAGGTATCCCTGGACATGTTCGAAGAATCGGCAGGGTTGATGCCCTCGCGGGAATGGAAGCGCGCTCGCTATCGTCAGGCCTGGTACCCGGGCGAGACCCTGATCCTGGGAATCGGCCAGGGCTATATGCAGACCACTCCGCTGCAATTGGCCCAGGCCACGGCGCTGATGGCCACGCGCGGCAAGTGGATACGCCCGCACCTGGCCAGGACCATTGAGGGGCAGGCGCCGGTTGACGAGTCGCCGCTGGCCGATATTCAGTTGCGCGACCCCGCGTTCTGGGACGCTGCGCGCTTCGGCATGGAGCAGGTCATGCACGGCCCGCGCGGCACCGCGCGCAAGGTCGGCGACACGGCGATCTACCGCATCGCCGGCAAGAGTGGTACGGCCCAGGTGGTGGCGATCAAGCAGGGCGAGAAATACGATCGCTCCAAGGTTCAGGAGCGTCACCGCGACCACGCCCTGTTTATTGCCTATGCCCCGGCGGACAACCCGCAGATTGCGGTGGCGGTGATGGTGGAGAATGGCGAGTCCGGTTCCGGCGTGGCGGCACCGGTGGTCAAGCAGGTGCTCGATGCCTGGCTGTTGGGGCCGGACGGTCAGCTCAAGCCCGAATTCGCGCCACCTTCGATCCCTGGGGCGGTGCAGCCATGAGCGGCGCATTCGACCGTACCCTTTCCACCGAGGACGTACTGCGCCGGCGTGCCAGCCTGCTGCAGCGCCTGCATATCGACGGCTTGCTGTTGTTGTTGTTGCTGGTGTTGGCGTCGGGCGGTCTGTTCGTGCTGTATTCGGCCAGCGGCAAGAACTGGGACCTGCTATTCAAACAAGCCACCTCGTTTGGCCTCGGTCTGCTGCTGATGCTGGTAATCGCTCAGCTCGAACCGCGGTTTATGGCGCGCTGGGTGCCCTTGGCCTACCTGGCTGGGGTCGGGCTGCTGATCGCGGTGGATGTGGTGGGGCACAACGCGATGGGCGCTACCCGTTGGATCAGTATTCCCGGGGTCGTGCGTTTCCAACCCTCGGAATTCATGAAACTCATCATGCCGGCGACTATCGCCTGGTACCTGGCCAAGCGCACTTTGCCGCCCAGTCTCAAGCATATCGCCATAAGTCTGATGCTGATCGGCATCCCCTTCGTGCTGGTGGTGCGCCAGCCGGACCTGGGTACCTCGCTGCTGATCCTGACCTCGGGGGTTTTCGTCCTGTTCGTCGCCGGCTTGCGCTGGCGCTGGATACTCGGCGCGGTGGCGGCGGTGGTACCGATCGCCGTCGGCATGTGGTATTTCGTCCTGCTGCAATACCAGAAACAGCGGGTGCTGACGTTCTTGAACCCGGAAAGCGATCCGCTGGGCACCGGCTGGAACATCATCCAGTCCAAGGCGGCCATCGGTTCGGGCGGCGTGTTCGGCAAAGGCTGGTTGCTGGGTACCCAGTCGCACCTGGATTTTTTGCCGGAAAGCCACACGGACTTTATCATTGCGGTGCTCGGCGAAGAGTTCGGGCTGGTGGGGGTCTGCGTGCTGCTGCTGGTTTACTTGCTGTTGATCGCCCGCGGCCTGGTTATTACTGTCCAGGCACAGACACTGTTCGGTAAGCTGTTGGCCGGCGCACTGACGATGACCTTTTTCGTTTACGTTTTCGTCAATATCGGCATGGTCAGCGGCCTGCTGCCGGTGGTGGGCGTGCCTCTGCCTTTTATCAGCTATGGCGGCACCTCGATGGTGACCCTGCTGGCGGGATTCGGAATTTTAATGGCGATCCACACGCACCGTAAGTGGATCGCCCAGGTGTGATCAGGTGAAGGGTTCAATGCTCAAGGGTTCAAGGTTAATGATGCGTCGCTGGGCGACTCGCAATCTGCAGTGGGCTGGCCTGGCCGGGCTGCTTGGTCTGGTACCGGTGGTTCAGGCCGCCGATTATCAGGGTTCACCCCAGGTGGCGGAGTTCGTCGCCGAGATGACCCGCGACTATGGCTTCGCCAGCGAGCAGTTGATGGCGCTGTTCGCCGAAGCCGCGCGTAAGCAGGTGATACTCGACGCCATCTCCCGTCCGGCGGAAAAGGTCAAGCCGTGGAAGGATTACCGGCCGATCTTCCTCACCGAATCGCGGACCGCCCGGGGTGTGGATTTTTGGCGCGAGCACGAGACCACTTTGGCGCGGGCCGAACGCGAATACGGCGTGCCGCCGCAGATGATCGTCGCGATCATCGGCGTGGAAACCTTCTATGGCGGCAACACCGGTAACTACCGGGTGCTGGATGCCCTGTCCACCCTGGCCTTCGATTACCCGCCGCGTGCGCCCTTCTTCCGCCAGCAGCTCAGGGAGTTTCTGCTGCTGACCCGCGAGGAGCAGGTCGATCCGCTGAGCCTCACGGGTTCCTATGCCGGTGCCATGGGCCTGCCGCAATTCATGCCCAGCAGCTTTCGCGCCTATGCCGTGGACTTCGACGGCGACGGCCAGATCAATATCTGGAAGAACCCGGCGGATGCCATCGGCAGTGTCGCCAGCTACTTCAAGCACCATGGCTGGAAAGCCGGCCAGGCGGTGGTCAGCCGGGCACAGGTCAAGGGCGATCGGGTGGACGAGGGCCTGACAGAGGGCATCGAGCCGGTGAAGAGCCTGGCCGAGCTGCGCGCGCTGGGCTGGTCCTCGCGCGATACCCTGGCCGAGGATGTGCGCCTTACCGCCTTCCGTCTGGAAGCCGCCGAGGGGCCTGAATACTGGCTGGGCCTGCCGAATTTCTACGCCATCACCCGCTATAACCGCAGTGTGATGTACGCCATGGCCGTGAATCAGCTGGCCGAGTCCCTGGTCAGCGCGCGGGGGCTGAATTGATGCGTCCATTGCCGTTTACCCTGACCGCCCTCGGCGCTCTGGTGCTGTTTTTGAGCAGTTGCTCGTCCACCCAGGCGCCCAAGCCGGTGGCGCCGGTCAAGGTCGGTGGGCCGATTTCCGGCCCCGGCGATTTCAGCCGGCCGCACCGCGACGGCGCGCCCTGGTGGGACGTGGACGTATCGCGTATTCCCGATGCCGTTCCCATGCCGCACCAGGGACGTTTCAAAGCCAATCCCTATACGGTGCTGGGGCAGACCTATTATCCAATCAACGATGCGCGGCGCTACCAGGCCAGCGGTACCGCCTCCTGGTACGGCACCAAGTTCCATGGTCAGGCCACGGCCAATGGCGAGGCGTACGACCTGTATGGCATGACGGCCGCGCACAAGACCTTGCCACTGCCCAGCTATGTGCGGGTGACCAGCCTGGACAATGGCAAGAGCGTGATACTGCGGGTCAACGACCGCGGCCCCTTCTATTCCGACCGGATCATCGATCTGTCCTTTGCTGCGGCGAAAAAACTCGGGTACGCCGAAAGTGGGACGGCCCGGGTCAAGGTCGAGGGCATCGATCCCCACGAGTGGTGGGCCCAGCAAGGGCGCACGGTGCCATTGATGATGGCTGGACCGAAAATGGCTCAGGTTCCGCCTGCCGCGCCGGTGGCACAGCCGATCGGTGCGCCCATCGAGCAGTACTCGCCGCCGGCCCAGCAGCACGCAGCCGCCATGCTGCCGGTGCAGATCGACGCAAAAAAAAACGATTCACTCGCAGCCTCTGGCCTGTATCTCCAGGTGGGCGCCTTCGCCAATCCGGACGCTGCGGAACTTCTCAAGGCCAAGTTGAGCCAGACGGTGACTGCCACGGTGTTTATCAACTCGGTGGTGCGCAACCAACAGATCCTGCACAGGGTCCGGCTGGGACCGATCCGCACGCAGGGTGAGGTCCAGCAGGTTCAGGACAGCGTGCGTCTGGCCCGATTGGGCGAGCCCACCCTGGTCAAGGCCGAATAACCTGTTCAGCTTCGTGGTTGTGCAACAAGCAGCGCGGCGCCTGGTGCCGCGGCTGCAGACTTTCAATTATTGTTAGAGAGACGGATGAATATCACCAGTTTGCCCCAACGCTTTTACCTGCTCGTCCTGCTGCTCGTCCTGCCCGCCGCCTGGGCCGCCGAACAGGTCGTGCCGGCCCCGCCGCAACTGGCCGCCACGGCCTATGTGCTGATGGATGCCGCCAGCGGCAATGTCCTGGTGCAGGACAAGGGCGACGAACGCCTGCCGCCCGCCAGCCTGACAAAACTGATGACCGCCTACATGGCGACCCTGGAAATCCGTCGTGGGCAAATCGGTGAGAACGATCTGGTCACCATCAGCGAGAAGGCTTGGCGCACCGGTGGTTCGCGCATGTTTATCCAGGTCGGCACCCAGGTATCGGTCAGCGACCTGCTGCACGGCATCATTATCCAGTCCGGCAACGACGCCAGTGTGGCCATTGCCGAGCATATCGCCGGCAGCGAGGACGCCTTCGCCGACATGATGAACACCACGGCCCAGCGCCTGGGGATGACCAACAGCCACTTTATGAATGCCACCGGCCTGCCGGACCCGGAGCACTACTCCTCGGCGGCCGACATGGCCAAGCTGGCGCGGGCGATCATCTACGAAGACCCCGAGCATTACGCCATCTACTCCCAGAAGGAGTTCTTCTGGAACAATATCAAGCAACCCAATCGCAACCTGCTGCTGTGGCGCGACAAGACCGTCGACGGCCTGAAGACCGGACACACCGAGGAGGCCGGCTTTTGCCTGGTGTCCTCTGCTGTTCGCGACAATATGCGCCTGATCACCGTTGTGTTCGGCGCCAACAGCGAGCAGGCCCGTGCGGCCGAAACCCAGAAATTGCTGACCTACGGTTTCCGCTTCTTCGAAACCCAGACGTTCTATAAGCAGGGTGCCGAGCTGATTCAGTCGGCGGTCTGGAAAGGCGCCCTGCCTCAGGTCAAGGCGGGCCTTGCCCACGATTTGACGGTCAGCGCGCAGAAAGGTCAGCTGAAGAACCTCAAGGCCGAGATGGTCCTCGATCCGCAGCTGATCGCGCCTATTGCCCAAGGCGCGGTGATCGGTAAGGTCGAGGTCAAGATGGGCGATCAGGTGGTGCAGAGCGCTGACTTGGTGGCCCTGCACGCGGTCGAGGAAGGTGGTTTCTTCCGGCGCGTCTGGGACAGCATCCGCCTGTTTTTCTTCGGCCTGTTCAACTAACAGCCGCTTAGCAGGCCGTTGAAGAGTTTCAGCGGCGTTGCTGGAGCCCGCCTGGCTTTATCCGCGCCGGCGGGCATTCGTTCCTGCGGATCACGAGTTCGCCGAGACCATGACTGACGTAAAGAATGTAACCATCGAGCTGCCCTGTGAGCACTACCCGATCAAGGTGATCGGCGATGCCGGCGAGGGTTTCGTCGAGCTGGTGATCGAAACCGTGCGCTTGCATGCGCCGGGTCTGGATGCCCGCTCCCTGGTGCTGCGCGACAGCCGCAACGGTCGCTACCAGACCGTACAATTGCTGATCACCGCCACCAGCCTGGAGCAGCTGCAGAATCTCAACAGCGCCCTGCGTGCCACCGGGCGCGTGCACATGGTGCTCTGATGCCGGCTCTTGGCATTCGCGAGCTGGGATTGGTCGACTACGCGCCGACCTGGCAGGCGATGCAGCGCTTCACCAACGAACGTGACGCGAACACTGCGGATGAAATCTGGTTGCTGCAGCATCCTTCGGTGTTCACCCAGGGCCAGGCCGGCAAGGCCGAGCACCTGTTGCTGCCGGGGAATATCCCGGTGGTCAAGGTCGACCGCGGCGGCCAGGTGACCTACCACGGCCCCGGCCAGCTGGTGGCCTACTTGCTGCTGGACGTGCGGCGCCTGGGCTTTGGCGTGCGCGAGCTGGTCAGCCGCATCGAATCGAGCCTGATCGCGTTGCTGGCCGACTACGGGGTGAGCGCGGTGGCCAAGCCGGATGCGCCGGGCGTCTATGTGGATAGTGCGAAAATCGCCTCCCTGGGCCTGCGCATCCGCAACGGTCGCTGCTTTCACGGCCTGGCCCTGAACGTGGACATGGATTTGGAGCCCTTCGGCCGGATCAACCCCTGCGGCTATGCGGGCCTGGCCATGACCCAGTTGCGCGATCTGGCGCCGGGTCCGATAGAATTTGCCGAGGTCAGTGCCCACTTGCGCGCGCAGCTCGTCAGACACCTGGACTACGCTGAACAGACGACCCTAACGGGCGGAATCGAATCCCATGAGCATTATTGAAACCCCCGGAATCCTGACCAAGCCGGCCAAAGTGGAAACCGGGGTCAAGCTGCGCGGCGCCGAGAAGATGGCGCGCATCCCGGTCA
>JAZKHB010000021.1:0-48238 GCA_040385585.1 Pseudomonadota bacterium
TTGAGCGTAGCGATACCCAGGTCGATACGGCAGACAAAGGTAAGGTGAAAATGCTCTAGCAGGCCCGTTCGATAAGGGCCTTTTCACGAACAATAGGCGAGAGCTCGACACCCCCTGCGTCGATTCGATTTCATGCCGATGCCAGGCAGTTCGGGTCGTGTCGCACCACCTGTCCCTTGCCTCAGGCAACAAGCAACTTGTGTTCGCCTGGCTCAGTCAGCTCTGTATTGCAGGGCAAGCAGAGAGCAGCAGTACGCACCCTGGACGTCGGCGTCCGGTCTCGGCAACGCAGGGGGTTTTCAACAGCCCGCTGGAAGCACCGAGCGTTGCACTGCAATAAGGGAGTCAATCTGACGAGTCAATTCGACAAAAACAATCATCAAGGAAGAATCATGAAAAAGGGACTTATCGTGACCGCCATCTGCTCGGCTTTTACCTACGCTGGCTTGGCGCATGCCAATGATCCGGGCCTGCAGGAGTGGGTGCGCGTCGCCCCGGAGAGGGTCGCCAGCGAGTGCGGCCTGGACCCGGGGTTGCTCAAGCAGGCCGACAAGAAAATGGGCAACAACCCCTACGTGATCGTGCGTTACGGGAAGCTGTGCCACGAGTACCTCAACACCACCGGTGTCTACCATGTGGCCTCGATCACCAAGTTAATGGCCAGCCTGACCATCGGCATCGCCACCACCAAGACCCAACTCTCCGACGAGTCCCTGGTCGTCGACTACCTCAACTGGATCGAGTTGGGCGGCATCAATTCCCAGGCCACGCTCGCGCACGTCCTGGCGATGACCTCCACCAAGCACGACCTGTCCTGGGGCAAGAAGGGCCACTGGAGCTACGACGCCCTGGGTTTGCGCGAGATCGACAAGCTGATCACGCTCGTCAAGCGGGTGCTGGAGCGCGAGCCGAAGGCCTTCCCGGGCGTGACCAGCATGGCGAAGCTGGCCAGGACGCAGCTGTTCGACAAGATCGGCATGCGCAATACCCGCTGGGGCGGCTACACCATTGCCTACAGCATGCACAGCAACGTCCGCGACATGGCCCGGATGGGCTTGCTGGTGTTGCGCAAGGGCATGTGGAACGGCCAGCGAATCCTCAGCGAGGAGTACGTCTACCGCATGGGGCATCCCGCCTTCGAGGATACCAATACCGGGTATGGCTACCTGATGATGATGAACGCGCGCCAGAACTACACCTACTCGTCCGGCAGCAACGACCGCAATTGCACGCCGGTGGCGCTCTGGGACGCCTACCCCCATCGCCCGTCCTTCGAAGCGCTGCACTGCAACGGCGGCAACGCCAGCTGCAGCCAGGTGTACGACGTGGGCACCAAATGGGCGGCCGGGTTCGGCGGGCAGAAGGTGGTCATCCACCCCGGCCTCGACCTGGTCATGGTGGTCAAGGACGACTGGACCAACGAGGGGCACAACAACGTATGGAACGCGGTGCGCCCGGCGCTGGTCAAGCTGGACCCGGCCTTTCTCGGCGATGAGGCCGGCTTCTGCACGGTGTACAAGGACAACCTGTACGCGCCTGATTTACGCTGAGCGGATTAGCTGAGAGACGTTCATCTGGATACCACGGGCTCACTCGGTGGGCCCTTTTCCAACAGGCAGTCGAGCTGATGGGGATGGGGGATAGTTGCACCGTGCCCCGTCAGCGTGCTGCTGCGCCGACTGGCCATTGCGCCGAATACCGGCACCTCGCATTGCATCCGGCCACAACAGCCAACAGCGGCTCCTTGCGTAGCGCTAACCCTCGTAGCCACGGCCTCGAACGTCCTGCGTCCCAGCTCATAACTCCTCCTATCGATCGCATCTCGGGTAACCGCTCAGGGCTCCTCGAGCGGCAGGGTCAGGGTCACGTGAAACCAGGGTATGGCGTACCAGGCGCTCCGCTGGTTGACCAGGGTTTCCTCGGAAGCCATGGTCACCTGATAAGGCAGCTGGTCGGGGCCCGGCAAACTGCCCAGCCGGGAACGGTCGGCCATGTCGGGCTCCCAGCCGCAGCAGGCAAAGCGCAGCCTGGCCATCTGGGTGTCGCGCACCAGCGCGTCCTCCACCCCCGCGGCCAAGGCGCCCCTGACCCGGTACGTGGCGATCAGGGCGCGCACTTGCGCGTCGTGGCCCGGCTGGCAGCCGACGAACTCCAGGGCCGGCGGCTTGCGTCCGGCAGCTTCCAAAAAGTCGCCGCAACTCGGCTCGGCCAGCGCGCAGTGGGGCAGCAGCGCGAACAGGGCCAGGGCCGGCATCCGGCCTGGCTTTATAAGTTTCAAGAGCTTGGTAAAGCCGACGGCCTCGCTATGGATCTTCATGGTGGATGCCGCCTGGTGCGATGGATGCGGGCACTATACCCAAGTGCCGAAGCAGGAAGCGGCGATGCGCGATGGACCTTCTCCGTCGTTCCCGCGAAGGCGGGAACCCAGGTGCAGCGAGCGTGCTGGATACCCGCCTGCTTCCCGCCGTCGCAAGCATGCCGGGGTTTGCCGAATCAGCGCCCGAATAAATCTGCAGAAGAAGGACAGCGCTTGACCCCGAGGGGCAGGACAGCTGCGCAAGTACCTTCGCGAAAACTTTACCTGTGGGGATGACCAGTAGAACAGCTTGAGCGACCGGTATCCGTGCTCGCGATCTGTCCGCTTCCGATGAAATACTGCCCGCCTATGGTGTGCGAGGGCGCCTACAGTGCGAAAACCTTACACACATATAAAACCAGTATTCGCGTGTCCGTAGATTGAAGCTAGGATGATGGCACAGTGTTATTAAAACGACCGGCTCACGCAGGGAAGCCGCTCGCCCAAAGGAGAAAGGGACCTGTCTTATGTCGCCTTTTTTCGCGCACTCCAGTGAGCAGGCCGACCAATCCGACTGGCAACTGCTCGCCGACCATCTGACATCGGTGGGAGAGCTGGCAGCGACCCATGCCGTTTTTTTTGGCGCGGAAGGAATGGCCTGTGTAGCCGGGTTGCTGCATGACCTGGGCAAATACAGCGACGAATTTCAACGGCGCTTGACTGGTGATTACGGCCGGGTCGACCACGCCACCTGGGGCGCACGCATCGCCTGCGAACGTTATGGGGCGCTTGGAAAGCTCCTGGCCTACGGGATCGCCGGGCACCACGCGGGACTAGCCAATGGTCGTGATCCCGGCGAGCGTACGGCCTTGAGTGACCGACTACGTGCCGATTTACCGCGCTTGCTACCAGCCTGGCGCGACGAGCTCCAGCTGCCAGCAGAAAACACGCTACCCGCGCCTGCGGGCTTTCAGGGATGCAAAGGGCGAACCCGGTTCCAGTTGGCTTTTCTGGGCCGCATGATTTTTTCCTGCCTGGTGGATGCCGACTTTCTCGATACCGAGGCCTATTACAACCGGATCGAAAAACGCAAAGCGTTGCGAGGAGGGCCACAGCCGTCCCTGGTGGCATTGCGCGCTCAGCTCGATGTTTATCTGGGTGGGTTCCACGCTAGCTCTGCGGTCAATCGTCTGCGTGCGGACATCCTCGTTGAAGTGCGCAAGCGGGCCGGACTGGCTCCTGGTCTGTTTTCCCTGACCGTACCCACAGGCGGCGGCAAGACCCTCGCCTCTCTGGCATTTGCCCTGGATCACGCCATCGCCCATGGCTTGCGCCGGATTATCTACGTCATTCCCTTTACCAGCATCGTCGAGCAGAACGCCGCGGTCTTTCGTCAGGCACTGGGCGAGTTCAGCGATGCCGTCCTGGAGCACCACAGCGCCTTTACCGACGACAAAAGCCGAAGTCTGCAGTCGCGCGAAAAAATCAGGCTGGCAATGGAAAACTGGGATGCGCCGATCGTGGTGACCACCTCGGTGCAGTTCTTCGAGAGCCTGTTCGCCGCCCGGCCCTCGGGCTGTCGCAAACTGCACAATATCGCCAGCAGCGTGGTGATTCTGGACGAAGCGCAAACCTTGCCGCTGAAGCTGCTGCGTCCCTGTGTGACCGCATTGGATGAGTTGGCGCTCAACTACAAGGCCAGTGTGGTGCTTTGTACGGCGACTCAGCCAGCTTTGGAGGCACCCGATTTTATTGGGGGGCTGCAGAATGTCCGCGAGCTGGCACCGGAGCCTGCGCAGTTATTCGAATCACTCAAGCGTGTGCAGGTCCGGCATGTGGGACTGTTGAGCGATGATGCCCTGGCAAGCAATATGGTGGAACGCGAGCAGGTGCTGTGCATCGTCAACAACCGCCGCCACGCCCGCGCGCTCTACGAGGCCATTGCCGAGCAGCCTGGCGCCCGTCACCTGACTACCTTGATGTGCGCCAAGCACCGCAGCGCAGAGCTGGCCGAGGTGCGCGTGCGACTCAAAGAGGGCAAGCCCTGCCGACTGGTTGCGACTTCCTTGATCGAAGCCGGGGTCGATGTCGACTTCCCGACCGTATTGCGCGCCGAGGCCGGGCTGGATTCCATTGCCCAGGCGGCGGGACGTTGCAACCGAGAGGGCAAACGCTCCGTAGCACAGAGCGACGTGTTGGTCTTCAGCACCGAAAATCCAGATTGGGCGCCGCCGCCTGAGCTCAAGCAGTTCGCTCAGGCCGCGCGTGAGGTACTGCGACTGCATGCCGATGATCCGCTGGGGCTGGATGCCATTCGGCGTTATTTCCGTCTGTTGTACTGGCAGAAAGGACCGCAGGAGCTGGATGCGCACAATCTGCTAGGGCAGATAGAAGAGGGCGGGCTCGACGGCCTGCCGTTCGAGATGCTGGCCAGCAAATTCCGCATGATCGACAGCGTGCAAATGCCGGTAATCGTAGCCTTTGATAAGGAGGCCATAGCTGCGCTAAAGGAGCTGGAGTTCGCCGAGGGCTGCGCGGCCATTGCCCGACGTTTGCAGCCTTACTTGGTGCAAGTGCCGCGTCAGGCCTATGAGAGTTTGAAGCAAGCTGGTGCGATTCAGCCGGTAAATGCGGAGCGCTATGCCGAGCAGTTTATGGCGCTGGTTAACCCTGATCTGTATCACCCCGACTTTGGGCTGCATTGGGATAATCCAGCGTATATCGGCAGTGAACGGTTGTACTGGTAAAAAGCGCGGCCCGGACGGCGTGTTAAATAACCGAAAAGGAGGGCCCAATGGCCTACGGAATTCGATTGTTGATCTGGGGCGAACGCGCTTGTTTTACCAGGCCAGAGATGAAAGTCGAACGCGTCTCCTACGACGTGATCACCCCTTCTGCGGCGCGCGGCATTCTTGAGGCCATTCACTGGAAACCGGCGATTCGCTGGGTGGTGGATCGCATCCAGGTGCTCAAGCCGATTCGCTTCGAGTCCCTGCGCCGCAACGAGGTGGGCGGTAAGCTGTCCTCGGCCAGCGTCGGCAAGGCGATGAAGGCGGGGCGCACCGATGGTTTGCTTACCTTTGTCGATGAGGACCGTCAACAACGTGCGGCCACTATCCTGCGCGAGGTGGCCTATGTCATCGAGGCGCATTTCGAACTGACCGAAAAAGCCGATGCTAACGATTCGGTGGGTAAACACCTGGATATCTTCAATCGACGGGCGCGCAAGGGACAGTACTTCCATTCGCCTTGCCTGGGTGTGCGCGAGTTCCCCGCCAGCTTCCAGTTGCTCGAGTCCGGTGTTGCCGAACCGACGCTCGATGAGGGATTAAAAGGCGAACGCGATCTGGGCTGGATGCTGCACGACATCGACTTTGCCGATGACATGACGCCGCATTTCTTTCGGGCGCTGATGCGTGACGGCCTGATCGAGGTGCCGCCTTTTGTGGTCGCGGAGGTCAAGGCATGATTCTCTCGGCGCTCCATGGTTACTACCTGCGCCTGGCCGAGCAGAAGAAGGTGCCGGTCTTCGGCTTTAGCCAGGAAAAGGTCAGTTATGCACTGGTATTGTCCGCCGAGGGCGAGCTGGTGGATGTACAGGATGTGCGCGACCACTCAGGCAAGAAGCCGCTGCCGAAAAGCCTAACCGTACCCCAGCCGGAAAAGCGCACGGCAGGGATCAAGTCCAATTTTCTCTGGGATAAATCGAGCTATGTGCTGGGCGTCAGTGCCAAAGTGGGCGAGCGTACTGCCCAAGAGCACCAAGCCTTTAAAACCTTGCATCAGCAGTGCTTGGCCGATGAGAGCGAACCGTCTTTGCAGGCCCTGCTGACATTCTTCGAGAACTGGTCGCCGCAGCAGTTTCAAGCACCGCTGTTCAGCGACGATATGCTCGACGCCAACTTCATTTTTCGCCTGGATGGCGAACAACAGTACGTGCATGAGCTTCCTGCGGCTCAGCTCTTGCGGGCCAAATTATTGGCCGATGGCGAAAGCAACCTCGGGCTCTGCCTGGTTACCGGCGAAAGCCTGCCGCTGGCGCGCCTGCACCCGGCGATCAAGGGGGTCAATGGGGCGCAGAGTTCGGGGGCCTCCATCGTCTCCTTCAATCTTGAGTCCTTCGGCTCTTACGGTAAAAGTCAGGGCGAAAATGCGCCGGTTTCCGAGGCAGTGGCATTCGCCTACACCACGGTGCTTAACCACTTGCTGCGCCGTGACGAACATAACCGTCAGCGTATGCAGATAGGGGATGCCACGGTGGTGTTCTGGGCACTGGCCGATACGCCGGATCAGGCCAGCAAGGCCGAACTGGTATTTGCCGACCTGCTCAGTCCACCCAGCGACGATGCCCAGGAAGCCGCCAAGGTGCGCACGGTGCTGGATGCCGTGGCCAAGGGCAGGCCGTTACGCGAACTAGGTCTGGACCTCGACGAAGGCACGCAGTTGTTTGTGCTGGGGCTGGCGCCCAATGCCTCGCGCTTGTCGATTCGCTTCTGGCAGGCCGGCAGCCTGGGCTTCTTCGTCCAACGGCTGGCCGAGCACTTCCAGGACCTGCATATCGAACCACTGCCCTGGAAAACCGAACCGGCAATCTGGCGCCTGCTCTATGCCACCGCGCCCAGTCGGGACGGCAAAGCCAAGGCAGAAGATATCGCGCCGCAATTGGCCGGTGAGATGACCCGCGCAGTACTGACCGGTAGCCGTTATCCGCGCAGCCTGCTGGCTAACGTGATCATGCGCACGCGTTCCGACGGGGATATCTCCGCGGTACGTGTGGCGTTGTGCAAGGCCGTCCTGACGCGCGATCTGCGCCTGGGCGTCAAGGGAATCAATGAGGAGGTGCCTGTGAGTCTCGACAAGGAAGCCAGCAACCCCGGTTACCGCCTGGGCCGGCTGTTCGCTGTATTGGAAAACGCTCAGAGCAGTGCCTTGGGCACTGTCAATGCCAGCATTCGTGACCGTTATTACGGCGCGGCGTCGGCCACGCCCACCAGCATTTTCCCGATGCTTCTGCGCAACACCCAGAACCATCTGGCCAAAGTTCGTAAAGAAAAGCCGGGGCTTGCGCGTTACCTGGAACGGGAAATCGGCGAAATCATCGATGGATTGGACAGCAAGTTCCCACGCAATCTGCGCCTGGAAGACCAGGGCCGTTTCGCCATCGGCTATTACCACCAGTCCCAGGCGCGCTTTACCCGCAGCACTGAAACCAACAACGTTGGAACCGAAGCCGAGCAAGGAGCAGAACAATGAGTGCCATCGCCAACCGTTACGAATTCGTTTACCTGTTCGACGTCAGCAACGGCAACCCCAACGGCGATCCGGACGCCGGCAACCTGCCGCGTCTTGATCCGGAAACCAACCAGGGGCTGGTCACCGACGTCTGCCTCAAGCGCAAGATCCGCAACTACGTCAGCCTGGAAAAGGAGGGCGGTGCGGGTTACGCCATCTACATGCAGGAAAAATCCGTGCTCAACAACCAGCATGAACTGGCCTGGAAAGCCTTGGAAATACCCGCCGATGCCAAGGACGGCTACAAGAAACTGCCCAAGGATGCGGCCAAGGCCAAGGAACTGACCGACTGGATGTGCACGAACTTCTTCGACGTGCGCACCTTCGGCGCGGTGATGACCACTGGGGTCAACTGCGGCCAGGTGCGTGGTCCGATCCAGATGGCCTTCGCGACGTCCATCGATCCGGTGGTGCCAATGGAAATTTCCATCACCCGTATGGCCGTCACCACGGTGAAAGAAGCCGAAGAACAGAGCGGCGATAACCGCACCATGGGGCGCAAACATATCATTCCCTACGGCCTGTACCGTGCCCATGGGTTTATCTCGGCCAAGCTGGCTGAGCGCACCCGCTTCTCGGAGGCCGACCTCGAGTTGCTCTGGCGCAGCCTGATCAATATGTTCGAACACGATCGTTCGGCTGCTCGCGGTGAAATGGCGGCTCGTAAATTGATCGTCTTCAAGCACGAGCACCCCATGGGTAATGCGCCGGCTCATGTGTTGTTCGATACCGTGAAGGTCGAACGTGTGCAGGGTGAGGCCGATACGCCGGCTCGCAGCTTCAGCGATTACCGGGTCTCGGTCGACAGCGAGTCCCTGCCGCAAGGCGTCAGTGTCCGTGAGCTGATCTAAAGAGGTGACGCGGTCATGGAGGAGGATGATCTGGTGGCGTTGTCCGCCTTGCAGCATTACCTCTATTGCCCTCGGCAGTGCGCCCTGATTCATGTCGAGCAGTTATGGGCTGAGAACCGCCATACCGCCGAGGGGCGACTGCTGCACGAGCGCGCCGATCAGCCGCACACCGAACAACGGCATGGCGTACGCACCGCTACGGCTATGCCTTTGGTCAACCAGGCGCTGGGTATCGCAGGCATCGCAGACGTGGTTGAGTTTCATCAAGGCGACACTGGCGAGCGTGTCTATCCGGTGGAATACAAACGTGGCCGGCCCAAGAAACATCGGGCCGACGAGGTTCAACTTTGTGCCCAAGCCTTGTGTTTGGAGGCCATGCTGGGGCAAGCCGTTAGCGAAGGCGCTTTGTTCTATGGCAAGACCCGGCGACGCAAGGTCGTGGCTTTCGATGAAGCCCTGCGCACCCTGACTCTGGAAACTATCGAGGCAACCCGCGCCTTGATCCGATCTGGCCGTACCCCTGGTGCGGAATACCAGCCACGTCGTTGCGACGCCTGTTCATTGATCGAACTTTGCCAACCGCAACTGCTGGGGCGCAATAAATCGGTGAACACCTGGTTGGCCAAACAAGTCGAGGAATAGGCATGCGCCGGCAACTCAATACGCTGTACATCACCACCGAGGGCGCCTGGCTTAGAAAGGACGGCGCCAATATCGTCATGGAGGTGGAAGGGGAGATCAAAGGCAGGTTGCCGGTTCACATGCTCGAAAGTCTGGTCTGTATCGGCCGTGTGCTGGTGTCGCCACCCTTGCTGGGGTTCTGTTCGGAGCAAGGCATCAGTATTTGCTACCTGACCCCCAACGGAAAATTCCTAGCGCGCGTCGAGGGTCCGGTCTCCGGTAACGTGTTGCTGCGTCGTGAGCAGTACCGGCGTAGCGATGACCCCAAGGGCTGCGCCGATATCGTGCGCAACCTGCTGGCCGGTAAATTATTCAATCAACGCGCAGTGCTGGGGCGTGCGTTGCGCGATCACGGTGAAAAGCTGTCGGTTGAGGCTTCGGCCGCTGTCGAGCATGCCCACAAACGCCTGAAACGAATTGCCGACAAGTTGGTGAGCGAGCCGGATGTCGATGTGTTGCGTGGGCTCGAGGGCGAGGCCGCACAGGCCTATTTTGGCGTCTTCGATCAACTGATTCGCGTCGGCAATCCCGCGTTGCGATTTACCGTCCGTAGTCGGCGGCCCCCGCTGGATGCGGTCAATGCCCTGCTGTCGTTCCTCTACACCCTGCTGACCCATGATTGCCGTTCGGCCCTGGAAAGTGTCGGCCTGGATCCCTCCGTGGGCTTCTTGCATCGAGACCGGCCGGGTCGACCCAGTCTGGCCCTGGATCTGGTGGAGGAATTTCGTCCGGTATTTGCCGATCGTCTGGCGCTTTCATTGCTCAACCGCAAACAGCTCAACGAGCGGGATTTTCGTCGGATGGATAATGGTGCGGTATTCCTGTGCGATGAGGCACGCAAGACCCTGCTGGTGGCCTACCAGGAGCGGAAAAGGGAAGAGCTGCAGCATGTGTTTCTCGAGGAAAAAGCCCCGATCGGACTCTTTCCGGCTATCCAGGCGCAATTGCTGGCTCGTCATTTACGCGGTGATCTGGACGCCTATCCGCCGTTTCTCTGGAAGTGAGGCAATGCCATGATGGTTCTGGTCAGCTATGACGTCAGCACCATGGAAGCGGGTGGTGCGCGCCGCTTGAGGCGGCTGTCCAAGGCCTGCCGCGATTATGGGCAACGGGTGCAGTACTCGGTATTCGAAATCGAGGTGGACAGCGCCCAATGGACCTTTCTCAAGCAGCGGCTCTGCGACTTGATCGACCCTGAGCAGGACAGCCTGCGCTTTTACTACCTGGGCAAACACTGGCAAGAAAAGGTCGAGCATATCGGCGCAAAACCCGTGTTGGACCTCAATGGCCCGCTAATCCTCTAGTCCCCCGCGAACCCCAAGCGACCGGCAAAATACCGGTCGTTTCGCAGTTCTTTAACAATCTGATTTTATTGAATTTATATTTGGCTCAGGCTGGAGGTAGCTTGGGTTTGGAGAAAATCGCTGCGGTTCGCTAAACCACATCGATTTTCTTATATATAGGGTTAGGTTATAAGGACCAGGTCGCGCCCCACGCGGGCGTGCGGATTGAAACAGCGAACCGGTAACCAGGAGGCCATTGCGCAGGCGTCGCGCCCCACGCGGGCGTGCGGATTGAAACGGCCCAGCTTGTGTCGCCGAGGTTTGCAGCGAGCGTCGCGCCCCACGCGGGCGTGCGGATTGAAACGCCCACGCCCTGAGCAAGGCTCTGCACCTGACCATGTCGCGCCCCACGCGGGCGTGCGGATTGAAACGCCGTCTAGCCAGGCGCGGAACGCCTCGGGAGTGGGTCGCGCCCCACGCGGGCGTGCGGATTGAAACGACAACCTAACCGGCACGCTGAGGGCAGGCGACAGTCGCGCCCCACGCGGGCGTGCGGATTGAAACGACTTCTCGCTGCCGTCTAGCTGGATATGGCTGACGTCGCGCCCCACGCGGGCGTGCGGATTGAAACTTGGTCTGGTTCATCCTTTCTGCCCTCCTGGGCGTCGCGCCCCACGCGGGCGTGCGGATTGAAACGGCTGCGACAATTACGGGATCATGCAGAAGCGGGCTGTCGCGCCCCACGCGGGCGTGCGGATTGAAACAACGACCTGCACTGCGCCGAAGGCCTGGAGGCGGTGTCGCGCCCCACGCGGGCGTGCGGATTGAAACGCGAGCACTTGGCTTCAGCCGTCACGGTAATGAAGGTCGCGCCCCACGCGGGCGTGCGGATTGAAACGACTATGACCCGAGCGGCGCCCTGGACGAGATCGTCGCGCCCCACGCGGGCGTGCGGATTGAAACTTAAAGGTAGCCTCTTCCTTGCCAGGAAGGCTCGTCGCGCCCCACGCGGGCGTGCGGATTGAAACTGGCTGACGCCTGACAGAGACGCCAGCGACCGCTGTCGCGCCCCACGCGGGCGTGCGGATTGAAACAGAGCGAAATGCGTCACGGCCTGGGCTGTTCCGCAGGTCGCGCCCCACGCGGGCGTGCGGATTGAAACTGGAAGAGGCCATCGAGCTGGTACAGGCGGGCGGGTCGCGCCCCACGCGGGCGTGCGGATTGAAACTACTCCATCTACGACGAGTCCGTTGAGGACTTCGCGTCGCGCCCCACGCGGGCGTGCGGATTGAAACTGCAGCAGGTGGTCCAGCTTGTAACGCACCGTGCGTCGCGCCCCACGCGGGCGTGCGGATTGAAACAACTCAACCGCTGTAAAAGTGACAGAGGTGCCAGGTCGCGCCCCACGCGGGCGTGCGGATTGAAACGGCGCCGTGGGGATCAGGATGTCGTAAATCGCACGTCGCGCCCCACGCGGGCGTGCGGATTGAAACAGTCTGTAGGTTGGAACCGCTCTAGCTTCGGCTGTCGCGCTCCACGCAAGCGCGCGGATTGAAACCACAGCAGGTTGAGCAAGGTGGTCTTGCCGGGTCGC
Source organism: Pseudomonadota bacterium (assembly GCA_040385585.1). Classification (GTDB taxonomy): domain Bacteria; phylum Pseudomonadota; class Gammaproteobacteria; order Pseudomonadales; family Pseudomonadaceae; genus Aquipseudomonas. The sequence continues at coordinate 11,998 of JAZKHB010000021.1, forward strand.
GTCCCACGCGGCCGTGCGGATTGAAACTCGCCCTTCGACCTGCGCATGGGTGCGTGCGGATCGTCGCGCCCCACATGGGCATGCGGATTGAAATAAAGACACGGTAACGGTCCCGATCGGGGGCCGCGCCCTACGCGGGCGTGCGGATTGAAACAAGGCGCGGGCCTGCTCGGCCGAGAGGGCGGTTAGTCGCATCCCTCGCGGGCACGTGGATTGAAATATGCACGGCAGCAGCTGCAGCTGCAGAGGCTCTGGATCCAGAACGTCACCCTCACCACTGGCCTGGTGAACACCAATACCACGCCGATGCTGCTGAAAGCCGTGCAGGCGGGCACCTTGCAGCCCGCGGCGCTGATCACCCACAGGTTCGCCTTCGCGCAGTTTTTGCAGGCCTACGAGGTGTTCGCTAATGCCGGCAGGGAGAAGGCGCTGAAGGTCATCATCGCCAACGAGTAGCTGCTGGCGAGTGTTGCCGCTGCGCATCTCTGGATTCCCGCCTTCGCGGGAATGACGGGGTGTGTGGGGGTGGTGTTGGGTGTGTGGGGCGGGGTTGGTAGTGCTGGTGCGTTGGGCCGGCTGGGTTCCCGCCTTCGCGGGAATGACGGGGGGTTAATCGCGCACGCCTTTGCGCCTGATTGAGGTATCTTCGGCGGTTTGCAGTCCCTGTAGTAAGGATGGGCCCGATTTATGAGAAGTACCCACATTCGAGCCGCCCTGATCGGCGCTTGCGCTTTTGCTCCGATGGTCGCCATGGCCCAGGTGGAGGTGCAGGCCGTTCAGCACAGCACCGCCGGGCGGATACTGGCGGTGAAGGTGTCCGAGGACATTGCGCCGGGCGATTACGAGCTGCTGTTAAAGGGCATCACGGGCAACCCGGGGGCCTACGCGCAGAAGCTCGTGGTGCTGGACAATATCGGCGGCAGCGTGCCGGAAGCCATCAGGATGGGACGCCTGCTGCGCGAGGCCGGCTTCGATGCGCTGGTGCCCACCGAGGCTGTGTGCCAAAGCACCTGCGTCTATCTGCTGGCCGCCGGGCATAAAAAGACGGTGCGCGGCGCTGTCGGCCTGCACAGACCCTATTTCTCCGGTGGGGATTCGGCCCGGGCCAACGCGGCCGCCAAGGGCATGACGTACAGCCCGACAGCCTATTTACGGGAAATGAATATCCCCACCAGCCTGGCCGATGAGCTGCAGAGGATCGAGCCCGCGAAGATGCGCCTGCTGTCGTCCCAGGAATTGGCGCGGTATCGGCTCAACTAGAGCATTTTCGCCTTACCTTTGTCTGCCGTATCGACCTGGGTATCGCTACGCTCAACCCAGGCTACGAGGCTACGAGGCTACGAGGCCCGTTTTTCGTAGGGTGTGTGGGGCCGCCTAGGCTAGCCGCGCGCAAAACCGGACTGGCAAACCACGCCGCACTCGCCGCGCGGCGTAACCCACGCTGAAGGGCGCCTAAATGCAAACAGACTTTTCCTGATAATGCTCTAAGTCGAACGCAGTTTTCGCTCCTGCTCTTTGCGCAGAAAACCCAGCAGTACCTCGGCATGCTGGGTTCCCGCTGCGCGGCAACGATGGTAAGGACCCTGGGCAGGGTCCTTCCCGTTCACTCGCTGCGCACTTCGATGCGCCGGCCTTGGGGCTGGGCGGCCTTGGGCAGTTCGATGCGCAGCACGCCGTTGCGGTACTCGGCCTTGGCCTGGTCGCCCAGCACTGCCTTGGGCAGGGCGATGCTGCGGTGAAAGCTGCCATAGGCGCATTGCCGGACGCGGTAACGGCCCTGGGTGGACGCGTGCTCGTGGCGTTTTTCGCCGCGCACGACCAGCAGGTCGTTGCGTATCTCCAGGTCGATGTCCTGCTTGTCCAGTCCGGGGATTTCCAGGCGCACGATGTATTTGTCGTCGTCCTCGAAAAGGTCGCCCGCCAGCAGGGCCCAACCGGCCGAGGGGAACTGCCAGTCGGCCAGGGAGGTGCTGGCGGAGGCCGACGAGTCCGTCTCGGAGGACGATGCCGAGGTACGGCTTTGCGGGGTGAAGCGGGTCAGGGCACCGCTGGCTTGCTCGCGCAGGTGGCGCCAGCCTTCGCCGACGCTGCGCCAGGTGCCTTCGAGGCCCTGTTTCAGGCTGCTCAATGTATTCATGGATAACCTCCTGGTCGGGCCACGCTTGGTCGGGCCACGCCTGGCCGGGCCACCTCCGCGGGCCCGGCCCTGTCGTGGTTCAGGCCACTTTCACCTCGATCTTGCGTGGCTGCGCATGGGCGTGTTTGGGGATGCGCAGTTGCAGCACCCCGTCGCGCAGCTGGGCCTCGATATTGCCGGTGTCCAGCTCGGAACTGAGGCTGAAGGAGCGGCTGTAGCGCGGGGCGCGCACCTCGGCGTACAGGGCCTCGATCTGCTCCGGAGTGTCCGGGGCGATCTCGCCCTCGATCTGCAGGGTGTCGTTCTCCACGCGCAGTTCCAGCTTGTCCTTGGGCACGCCCGGCAGGTCGGCGAGCAGGACGATGCTGTCGTCGTTCTCGAACACGTCCACCCAGGGCAGCAGGGTCAGGGCGCTGTTTTTTTCCCTGCGGTCGGTGCGGCTCATTCTCTGGTCCTGTTGCTGCGCTTGGCCGTTCTGGCCGCTCTGGCCGCTCTGGGTGTTTTGCATGTCTTGTCGGTGGGTTGTGTCGTTCATGGTTTGGGCTCCCTTGCGCGGGTGGATTACTGGATGGTGATGCGTTTGGGCTGCAGCGCCTGCTGACGGGCAATGCGGATATGCAGCACGCCGTTCTGGTAGTGGGCCTCGACCTGGTCGGGATCGGCGTCCTCGGACAGGCTCACGGTGCGCTTGAAGCGCCCGGCAAAGCGCTCGTTGGCGTACATGGACAGTTGCCCGCCGTTGCTGTCCTCCGGTTTTGCGCTGCTGCGCTCGCCGCTGATGGTCAGCAGGCCGCGGTCCAGCTGCACGTCCAGGGTAGCGGGGTCGATGCCCGGGGCGAAGGCGTACACCTCGATGGCATCCGGCGTGCTGCCCAGGTTGATGGCCGGAAACGCGCCGCTGGCCACCGCGCGGATGCTACCGGGGCGCCCGACATTGGCGAACGCCTGCTGCAGCTCGCGCTGCATGCGGTCGAACTCCAGGAACGGATCGCTGGGTAGGTTCAACAGGGACTCGAACATGACAAACCTCCTTTTTTGCACTGTTTTTGCACTGTGAGTGTTCCGGCCCCAGGCCTGGCGGGCGCCAGGAGCGGGGCTGTCGTCCTCAGCAGATATTGCCCGCGCTTGTTCAGTTCAAGGCCTGTTTAAGAACGTCTTGGCACCGAGCGATATGCCTATAGAAGCAGGGAAAATAAGCACGGCCTGTCGTCCAGCCAGCGCAAACGCCCCGGGTCGCCCGCACTAACGTGCGACTCCAAAGGCCGCGAAGGCTTGAGTTGATAATTATTATCATTAATATGCTTGTCCTTTGCGGCGGGGGCCCGATCATGGGCACGCGGCAGCCACCGCCACGGCAACCGGCGCGAGGGGGGAGGCTATATAAGGAGGCGGCCGCGTCGTAGGATGCGCGCGGCTTACCGGTTCGCTATCGAGGTGTCGCGCGCGCAGCGCTCCCCTGACTTCGCCCACACCCGGCTCCGCGCGGCGTCGCCCGGGCCACAGGATTGATCATGAGCTTTACCCGCAGACAGATATTGACCGGCCTGGCCGGCCTCGGCGTGGTCGGACTGGGTGCCGGCGGCACGCGCTATTGGCTGGGCCGTACCCAGGCGGGCGCGACCCACGACTACCAGCTGATCGCCGCGCCCCAGGACCTCGAGCTGGTGCCCGGGCACCTCACGCCGGCCTGGGTCTATGGCGGCCAGGCCTCCGGCGTCGAGCTGAGGGTCAAGCAGGGCGAGTGGTTGCGGGTGCGCTTTATCAACAAGCTCGAGGTGCCGACCACCATCCATTGGCACGGCATTCGTCTGCCGCTGGACATGGACGGCGTGCCCTATGTGTCGCAGCTGCCGGTGTTGCCGGGCGAGCATTTCGACTACCGCTTCCAGGTGCCGGACGCCGGCAATTTCTGGTACCACCCGCACCTGTCCAGTTCCGAGCAGCTGGGCCGCGGGCTGGTGGGCCCGCTGATCGTCGAGGAGCGCGAGCCCACCGGCTTCCTGCACGAGCGCACCCTGAGCCTGAAGAGCTGGCATGTCGACGAGCAGGGCGCCTTTACCGCGTTCAGCCTGCCACGGGAGGCGGCCCGGGGCGGTACTCCCGGGCGCTTGAGCACGGTCAACGGCGCCCATGCGCCGACCCTGGCGCTGCCCGCCGGCCAGGTGGTGCGCCTGCGGGTGCTGAACCTGGACAATACCCTGACCTACCGCCTGAACCTGCCGGGGGCCGAGGCGCGGCTCTATGCCCTGGACGGCAACCCGATCGAGCCGCGTCCCCTGGGCAAGGACTACTGGCTGGGCCCGGGCATGCGCCTGGACCTGGCCCTGCGCGTGCCCGAGGCGGGGCGCGAGTTGGCGCTGCGCAACGGGCCGCTGCGCCTGGCCACCCTGCTCGCCGTGGCCGAGCCACAGCAGGCGTCGGCGCCCGGCGACTGGCCACAGGCCCTGCCGGCCAACCCGGTGGCCGAACCGGACCTGGCGACGGCCGAGACCCTGAAATTCAACTTCGAGTGGTCGGCCGCGCTGGTGGACGACAACGCCCAGGCCGGCAGCCACAGGTACTGGCAGATCAACGGCCAGGCCTGGGACCTCAACGACAAAAGTTGCGCCGAGCGGCCCATCGCCAAGCTCCAGTTGGGGCGCAGTTACATCTTCGAGCTGCGCAACATGGCCCAGTACCAGCACCCGATCCATCTGCACGGCATGACCTTCAAGGTGCTGTCTTCGGACCGCAAGACCGTCATTCCCTATTTCACCGACACCTATTTACTGGGCAAGAACGAGCGCGCGCGCATCGCCCTGGTCGCGGATAATCCCGGGGTGTGGATGTTCCACTGCCATGTGATCGACCATATGGAAACCGGCCTGATGGCCGCCATCGAGGTGGCGTAGGGTGGATGTCGTTTTCCACATCCACCGGGTTTCTCGGTGGAAGACGCTTCGCGGTTTTGCGCGGGCTAGCCTTCCATCCCACGGATTCAACTCATGAAAAAAGTACAGATCATCGACCGCAGCCTGGATGAGCCTTTTATGCGCCAGGCCCTGGCGTTGGCCGCCGAGGGCGCGGCCTTGGGCGAGGTGCCGGTGGGGGCGGTGCTGGTGCAGGACGGCGAAATCGTCGGACGCGGGTTCAATTGCCCGATCAGCGGCCGCGACCCGAGCGCCCATGCCGAGATGATGGCGATCCGCGCGGCGGCCACGGCCCTGAGCAATTACCGCCTGCCCGGCAGCACCCTGTACGTGACCCTGGAACCTTGCAGCATGTGCGCGGGGTTGATCGTGCATGCGCGGATCAACCGCGTGGTGTACGGCGCCAGCGAACCCAAGGCGGGGGTGGTGCACAGCCGTGGCAGCTTTTTCGAACAGGGCTTTCTCAACCACCGGGTGCTGGTGGAGGGCGGTGTATTGGCCGAGGACTGCAGCGCGTTGCTCAGCGCCTTCTTCAAGGCCCGGCGCGGCTAGGGCCTGTCGACACGACCCGCACGGCCGCGCCGGCAGCGGTTTTGAAACGACACCCGGCATGAAACGTGCCGTTGCGTGCGTCAAAACGTACAGCGAGTAATGCCCTGTCGCATCAAAACAGGTCCGGCCCCGCAGGCCTTTTCCATGGCGATCTAGGCGTCAGTCGCCGGGCTTTAAGTCTCGGACGTCCAGCAAGCCGGCGCGTTTCAAACGCAGCGCCAGGCTGATAAAGGCCGTGGTCGCGGGAGAGGCCTGGCGCTTGTCCAGTACGGCCAGGGCGACCTTGCGCTTGACCTGCGGTTCGAGCGGTCTTTGCACATAGCCGCTGTCGGTCGCCCCCGCCGCGGGCAGGGACAGCTCGGCCAGAATCGTCACGCCGTCGCCGCGGGCCACGGTCTGCAAGGTGCTGATCAATTGTGAGCAGCGGTAGCGGATCTTCGGCGTGAGCTTGGCCGCCATAAACAGGTGTGAAACCAGTTCCGCCGAACCCGCCTGGGTCAATACGAAGGGGTCGTCGCACAGCGCCTGCAAAGTGACGGATGGACGTGCAGCCAGCGGGTGGGCGCTGGGCAGCAGGGCGACCAACTGGTCCTCGATCAAGGGGAAGGTGTCGAACTGCTCACCCGGCAACACGATGAAACCCAGGTCGATAGCGCGATCCTCGAGCCATTGCACGACTTGGCGGTCCGGGCCTTCATCGACATGCACTTCGATGCCCGGGTAGGCGCTGCGGTACTGCGCCAGAATCCGCGGCAGCAAGGCCATGGACGCGGTGGGTCCGAAGGAGCCGATACGCAAGGTGCCGCTTTTCATGCCCCGGGAATCGGCCGCTTCCTGCTGCATGGTGTTGGCCAGCCCCAGCATGGCCCTGGCGCGCGGCAGCAGTTGCCGGCCGATATCCGTCAGTTCGGCTGCAGCCTGATGCCGACGGATCAATTCCACTCCCAGGCCCTGCTCCAGGGATCGGATGGCGTGGGACACCGCCGACTGGGAGATATCCAGCCGGGATGCGGCGGCCGTGAAGCCGCGCAACTCGGCGACCAGGGTGAAGATTTCCAGTTGGGTGAGGGTCATGAGCTTTTACTAATTTTACGATGACTAGTTATGTAAATAAGATCATGGCATGGGCGGCGAGTCGATTGTGCGCCGCTCGGCCGGCCATCGAATGCCCAGGGCTGTCGGAAACACTCCGCGCTCGGCACCCCTGGCTCACCCTTAACGTGCCGATCGCCCGGAGTCCGATCCTCCGGCGCCCGTCGTCCACCGTGCCCAGCAGGATGCAATGCGATGCGTAGCAAGGTTTCGCCAATGACGCCGTCTCCCGGCCCGCTGCTCTATCTGAAGCTGGTCGCGGTGTCGGTTATCTGGGGGGGAACCTTCGTGGCGGGCAGGTTCCTGTCGGTGGATATGCCGCCCCTGTTGGTCGCCAGCCTGCGGTTCGTGCTGGCCAGCCTGGCCCTGCTGCTGTTCTTGCTGGCTGCCCGGATTCCCTTTGCCGTGCCGACCGCCAGGCAGTTTCTGCAGTTGCTGGTCCTGGGATTCTTCGGGATATTTTTCTACAACCTGTGTTTTTTCTACGGTCTGCATTATGTCAATGCCTCCCGCGCCTCGCTGATCGTGGCGCTGAATCCGGCGGTCATTGCCCTGGTCGCCTTTCTGGTTTTCAAGGAACGCCTGTCCGCACCCAGGATGCTCGGCATTGCGTTCTGCCTGGTCGGGGCCGGCCTGGTCATCGTCAGTCGCGATGCCAGGGTTTTCCAGGCGGCCAGCGATGCCTGGCTGGGCGATGCCCTGATCCTGGGTTGCGTGGCGGGGTGGGTGATCTACAGCCTGTTCTCGAGGAACCTGTCCAAGGCGCTCGGTCCTTTGCACACCGTGACCTATTCCATCTGGCTCGGCACGCTGATGCTGTGCTGCGCAACCTACGCGCAGCTGGACATCGGCTTCGATGCGCTCGCGCGCATCTCCCTGGCGCAGATGCTCAGTCTGTTGTACCTCGGGGTATTCGGATCGGCCATCGCCTATGTCTGGTATTACGACGGTATCCGGCAGATCGGTGCCACCCGCTCGGGTGCTTTTATCGCGCTCAATCCCCTGACGGCGGTTCTGCTGGGCGCGCTGCTGCTGGGGGAGCACTTGAGCGTGCCGATGTGCGGGGGCGGGGTGCTGATCGTCGCGGGCCTCTACTTGTGCAACCGGTCGGCCATGGGCGCTGCCGTTCGCCCTATTCAGGCGGTCGTTGCGGATCCCTCGAGTCGGTCGACTTAAGTTGAACCCGGGGCCGACCTAGGGCCTGTGGATACTAACCGCACGGCCGCGCCGTAACCGGTTTTGAAACCAGACCCGGCATGGGACGGGGCGTTGGGTGCTTCAGAGCGAGCGATGAGTAATTTCTTGTCGCATCAAAACAGATCCGGCCCTGCGGGTTGCACGAATAAGCGCCCCATTCGGCGTTGCGAAACTTGGCAAGGGAATGACCATTGCCCGCGTTCCGCGCCTTGCCTGGGACCCTTCTTCGCTGCAACGCGACTCGCGATGATAATGTCCACAGGCCCTAGAGCTGCGGCCGCTGCTCGTTGTTCGTGGTCTTGTTCACGCCCGGGACATGCTGGCTGCTTTCCACCAGTTCGGTGCCCTCCAGCTGGGGCAGGGTGACCCAGGTGAGGATGTCGTAATAGCGGCGGATGTTGGCGACGAAATGCACCGGCTCGCCCCCGCGGGCATAACCGTAGCGGGTCTTGCTGTACCACTGCTTCTGCGACAGGCGCGGCAGGATCTGCTTCACGTCCAGCCATTTGTTGGGGTCCAGGCCTTCGGCCTCGGTGAGCTTGCGCGCGTCTTCCAGATGAGCGCCGCCGATGTTGTAGGCGGCCAGGGCGAACCAGGTGCGGTCCGGCTCGACGATGCTCGCCGGCAGCTCGGACTTGATCTGCGCGATGTACTTGGCCCCGCCCAGGATGCTCTGCTTGGCGTCCAGCCGGTCGGACACCGACATGGCCTGCGCGGTGCGCAAGGTCAGCATCATCAGGCCCCGCACCCCGGTCTTGGAGGTGGCGTCGGGCTGCCAGAGGGACTCCTGATAGCCCATGGCGGCCAGCAGGCGCCAGTCCATGTCGTGGGTCTTGCCGGCCTGGCGGAAAAAATTCTCGTAGCGCGGCAGGCGCTGCTGCAGGTGCTTGGCGAAGGTGTAGGCGCCCACGTAGCCCAGTACGTCGACGTGGCCGTAATAGCGGTCCTTCAGGCGCTGCAGGGTGCCGTTCTGCTGCACCTTATCGAGAAAGGCATTGGCCTTGTCCAGCAGGCTGCGGTCCTCGCCGGGGGGCAGGGCCCAGCTCAGGCTGTTGGCGTCGCCCAGGTCGAAGGCCACCCGCACATTGGGAAAATACACCTGGTTCATCGCCAGTTCGTTGGAGTCCACCAGGGTAATGTCGATCTGCCCTTCGTCGACCATGCGCAGCAGGTCGACCACTTCCACCGCTTCGGAAATCTCGAACTTCAGCTCGGGCAGCTCGACCTGCAACGCCGCCAGCTGCTCGGCATGGCTGCTGCCCTTGAGCACCAGGATGCGCTTGCCCAGCAAATCCTCGGTACCGGTGGGGCGACGCTGGCCGTTGCGGTAAATCACCTGGGGGGTGACTTCCAGGTAGGAACGGGAAAACTGCGCCGTCGTCTGTCGGCCGGCGCTGTTTACCAGACCGGCGGCAGCCAGTACCGCACCGTTTTCCCGATTCAGGCGGCTGAACAGGTCATCCAGATGGTCGGCGGTTTCGATTTTCAGGTTCACGCCCAGGTCTTCGGCGAAGCGTTTGACCAGTTCGTATTCGAAGCCGGTCTCGCCGTTACGGTCCTGGAAATAGGTGGCGGGGCTGTTGCGGGTGACCACGCGCAGCTCGCCGTCCTTCTGGACACGCTCGAGAACAGAGGGCTGGGGCGGCTCGCTGCATCCCGAAAGCATCAGAAGGAGTCCGGTCGCCAGCCACCAGGAGGTGCAGCGCGTGCGGAACACCGTATGTGCAAACATCGGCGCAGTATACGCAAAGGGCCAGCACCGCCATATCTCGACAGCGGGTGGCTTCTCTGCTAGCGCCGCTTCGTTTCCGGGTGCCCGTCACGGGTGCCGCGGCGCAACGCTTTAGGCTAGAATGCACGGCCTCAAAGCACACCCCCTCCCGAGGCTGTCCCGAAGATGTTGATCCTGCGCGGCGCTCCTGCCCTTTCTGCTTTCCGTCACGGCAAATTACTCGAGCAACTGGTGCAGAAGGTGCCGACCATCGGCGGCCTCTATGCCGAGTTCGCCCACTTCGCCGAGCTGTCCGCGGCGCTGACCGGCGACGAGGAAAAGGTGCTGGCGCGCCTGCTCGAATACGGCCCCAGCGTGCCGGTGCAGGAACCCGCCGGTCGGCTGTTTCTGGTGCTGCCGCGCCTGGGCACCATCTCGCCCTGGTCGAGCAAGGCCAGCGACATCGCCCGCAACTGCGGCCTGGCCAAGGTCCAGCGCCTGGAGCGCGGCATCGCCTATTACATTGGCGGCGAGTTCGACGACGCCCAGGCGCTGCTGATCGCCGACCTGCTGCACGACCGCATGACCCAGCAGGTGCTGGGCCAGCTGGAACAGGCCGCCGGCCTGTTCAGCCACGCCGCGCCCAAGCCCCTGACCGCCGTCGATGTGCTGGGCGGCGGGCGCGCCGCCCTGGAGCGGGCCAACGTCGAGCTGGGCCTGGCCCTGGCCGAGGACGAGATCGACTACTTGGTGAAGAGCTTCGGCGAGCTGGGGCGCAACCCCCACGATATCGAGCTGATGATGTTCGCCCAGGCCAACTCCGAGCATTGCCGGCACAAGATCTTCAATGCCAGCTGGGACATCGACGGCCAGAGCCAGGACAAGAGCCTGTTCGGCATGATCAAGAACACCTTCGCTCTCAATGGCGAAGGGGTGCTCTCGGCCTACAAGGACAACGCCGCGGTGATCGTCGGCTCCACGGCCGGGCGCTTCTACCCCAATCCCGACAGCCGCCAGTACGCGGCCGTGCAGGAGCCGGTGCATATCCTGATGAAGGTCGAGACCCACAACCACCCCACGGCCATCGCGCCGTTCCCGGGTGCGGCGACCGGCTCCGGCGGCGAGATCCGCGACGAGGGCGCCACCGGCCGCGGGGCCAAGCCCAAGGCCGGGCTGACCGGTTTCAGCGTCTCCAACCTGCAGATCCCCGGTTTCCTGCAGCCCTGGGAAAAGGCCTACGGCAAGCCCGAGCGCATCGTCACCGCCCTGGACATCATGCTCGACGGCCCCCTGGGCGGCGCGGCGTTCAACAACGAATTCGGCCGTCCGGCCCTGACCGGTTACTTCCGCACCTTCGAGCAGTCCATCAGCACCCCGCGCGGCGATGAAGTGCGCGGCTACCACAAGCCGATCATGCTGGCCGGCGGCATGGGCAATATCCGCGCCGGGCACGTGCAGAAGGCCGAGATCACCGTCGGCTCCAAGCTGATCGTGCTGGGCGGCCCGGCCATGCTGATCGGCCTGGGCGGCGGCGCGGCCTCGTCCATGGCCACCGGCAGCAGCTCGGCGGACCTGGACTTCGCCTCGGTGCAGCGCGAGAACCCGGAAATGGAGCGCCGCTGCCAGGAGGTGATCGACCGCTGCTGGCAGCTGGGCGAGCACAACCCCATCAGCTTTATCCACGACGTGGGCGCCGGCGGCCTGTCCAACGCCTTCCCCGAGCTGGTCAACGACGGCGGCCGTGGCGGGCGCTTCGAGCTGCGCGCGGTGCCCAACGACGAACCGGGCATGGCCCCCCACGAAATCTGGAGCAACGAGTCCCAGGAACGCTACGTGCTGGCGGTGGGTCCCGCGGACTTCGAACGCTTCCAGGCCATTTGCGAGCGCGAGCGCTGCCCCTTCGCCGTGGTCGGCGAGGCCACCGCCGAGCCGCAGCTGACCGTCACCGACAGCCATTTCGGCAACAACGCCGTGGACATGCCCCTCGAGGTGCTGCTCGGCAAGGCGCCGCGCATGCACCGCTCGGCCAGCCGCGAAACCGAGCTGGGCGACGACTTCGACCCCGCGACCCTGGACCTGGCCGACTGCGTGACCCGCGTGCTGCATCACCCGGCCGTGGCCAGCAAGAGCTTCCTGATCACCATCGGCGACCGCAGCATCACCGGCCTGGTGGCCCGCGACCAGATGGTCGGCCCCTGGCAGGTGCCGGTGGCCGACTGCGCCGTGACCGCCACCAGCTTCGACGTCCATTGCGGCGAAGCCATGGCCATGGGCGAGCGCACCCCGCTGGCCCTGCTGGATGCCCCGGCCTCCGGGCGCATGGCGATCGGCGAGACCCTGACCAATATCGCCGCCGCGCGTATCGGCAAGCTGTCCGATATCAAGCTTTCGGCCAACTGGATGTCCGCCGCCGGCCACCCCGGCGAGGATGCGCGCCTGTACGACACGGTCAAGGCCGTGGGCATGCAGCTGTGCCCCGAGCTGGGCCTGTGCATCCCGGTGGGCAAGGACTCGATGTCCATGCAGACCCGCTGGCGGGAGGAGGGCGCGGACAAGAGCGTCACCTCGCCGTTGTCGCTGATCGTCTCCGGCTTCGCCCCGGTGCTGGATATCCGCCAGACCCTGACCCCGCAGTTGCGCATGGACAAGGGCAAGACCGACCTGATCCTGATCGACCTGGGCCGCGGGCAGAACCGTATGGGCGCCTCGATCCTGGCCCAGGTGCACGGCCAGCTCGGCCGCCAGGCGCCGGACCTGGACGACGCCGAGGACATGAAGGCCTTCTTCGCGGTGATCCAGGGCCTGAACGCCGATGGCCGCCTGCTGGCCTACCACGACCGTTCCGACGGCGGCCTGCTGGTCGCCGCCCTGGAAATGGCCTTCGCCGGCCATTGCGGGCTGAACCTGAACCTCGACACCCTGGCCGAAAGCCGCGAGGACCTGGCGGCCGTGCTGTTCAACGAAGAGCTGGGCGCGCTGATCCAGGTGCACCAGGACGCCACGCCCGAGGTACTGGCGCACTTCAGCGCCGCGGGCCTGGACTGCGTGGCGGTGGTCGGCCAGCCGTTGAACAACGGCGAGATCGCCATCGACTTCAAGGGCCAGCGCGTCTTCGGTGGCGAGCGCCGGCTGCTGCAACGCCAGTGGAGCGAGACCAGCTACCAGATCCAGCGCCTGCGTGATAACCAGCAGTGCGCCGAGCAGGAATTCGATGTCCTGCTGGAAGAAGACAACCCGGGCCTGAGCGTCAAACTGGGCTTCGACCCCAGCCAGGACATCGCCGCGCCCTATATCAAGAAGGGCGTGCGGCCGAAGATCGCCGTGCTGCGCGAGCAGGGCGTCAACGGCCAGGTGGAAATGGCCGCCGCCTTCGACCGCGCCGGCTTTGCCGCCGTCGACGTGCACATGAGCGATATCCTCGCCGGCCGGGTCGACCTGGAGGCGTTCAAGGGCCTGGTCGCCTGTGGCGGCTTCTCCTACGGCGACGTGCTCGGTGCCGGCGAGGGCTGGGCCAAGTCGGTGCTGTTCAACGGCCGTGCGCGGGACGCCTTCAGCGCCTTCTTCGCACGCAAGGACAGCTTCACCCTGGGCGTGTGCAACGGCTGCCAGATGCTCTCCAACCTGCACGAGCTGATTCCGGGCAGCGAGTTCTGGCCGCACTTCGTGCGCAACCGCTCCGAGCAGTTCGAGGCGCGGGTGGCCATGGTCCAGGTGCAGGAGTCGGCCTCGATCTTCCTGCGCGGCATGGCCGGTTCGCGCATGCCCATCGCGATCGCCCACGGCGAAGGCCATGCCGAGTTCGAAAGCGAGGAAGCCCTGCTCGAGGCCGACCTGTCCGGCTGCGTGGCCATGCGCTTTATCGACAACCACGGCAAGGTCACCGAGGCCTACCCGGCCAACCCCAACGGCTCGCCGCGCGGGATCACCGGGCTGACCAGCCGCGACGGCCGCGTGACCATCATGATGCCGCACCCGGAGCGGGTGTTCCGCGCCGTGCAGAACTCCTGGAAGCCGGACGACTGGCAGGAAGACGGCGGCTGGCTGCGCATGTTCCGCAACGCCCGCGTCTGGGTCGACTGACCGGGCGGGGGCCGGCCATGCCTGCGGCCTCCCTGCTGCCCGAGGTGCGCCAGGTCCAGCCTGGCGACACCTTGCTGCTGTGCACCTGCGGGCGTTCGCCCGCATTGCCGGACTGTCACGCGCCCTGTACCCAGGGCCTGCGCCTGCCCATCAAGCGTGCCCAGCGCCTGTTGCTCTGCCGCTGCGGCAAGTCCCGACAACTGCCCTACTGCGACGGCAGCCACCAGGCCCCCGCGCCGGGATTCACGGCGCGCTGGCGGCGGTTTTTCGGTTTCGAGGATCAGTAAAGCCCTGGCCTTTTCATGCCGAGGGCGCAGCCCGTGGATCGATTGGATTTTCCCAGCACAGGAAGCGCCCGTTGCCGATCGAGGTCATGGCTTGCATGAGGCGTTCATTGTCGAAGCCGGGCAGTTGCTGCAAGGCTGCCAGAATGACCTGCTCGCCGGTGGCGCCACCGGGAAAGACACAGCCGTTGTTCTGCGAGCCCACCAGTATCCACCACAGGTCCGACCCCCAGGGACCGGAGTCGTTGGTCTCGATGATCACGGCCCTGAGGTCCGTGAGGGCGACCCGTTCGGTGCTGCCTTCCGGCCGCCGGCTGATGATTTCGCCGTCGACAATGCTCAGCACGAAAGCAGCTTCGGAATTCGCGGCTGCGGCCTTCTTGCCGAACAGACGCTTGAGCAGGGCCAGCATGGAAACTCCAAAGGCGATGGATGGCTAGGGCAGCTTACTGCATTGCATGGGGGCGGGTCATAGCGCTCTCGCGTGGGCGCTGCGCTTCCTCGCCGGGATGATCCCGGATACCCGCCTGCGCGGGCATGACAGGGGTTCTTGAGGTTCGGCATTTCTTGCCAGGATTCCCGCGTCTCAAACACCACCGTCGTTTCCGCGCAGGCGCGGACCCAGAGGTGGCGGGGCCCCACTGGATACCCGCTTTCGCGGGTATGACGAGTGAGACCTTTATGCATGGGGTAAGGCGCCATTCGCTCAAGGACACGGTTTGGCTCGGGGGCGGTTTTTAGCGGCTTTCGCGCGGCTCGGTCTTCGCCTTGGCCGCCAGGCGGGCGGTCAGGCGGAAGGCGGTCCAGATGGCCAAAGAGCCGAAGAGCACGGCGCCGATGGCCGGGCCGATCAGCACGCCAGCGGCGCCGTAGCGGGCGCCGACATAGGCGAAGGGCACCGTGCCCAGGGTCGCCCTGGCCCAGTTGAAACCCATGGAATACAGCGGGTGGCCGAGGTTATTGAAGGCCGCGTTGGCCACGAACAGCGCGCCGATAAAGAAGAAGCTGGCCGCCAGGCTGGTGCAGAACAGGGCGATCAGCTCGGCCGTCAGGCCTTCGGCGGAAAAGGCGAGTATCACCGCCTGTTGCCCGATGGCCAGGATCAACCAGGCGCCACCCACCACCAGGGCCATAAACCCCAGGCTGGCGCGCAGGGTCTGTTGCACGCGGTCGATACGCCCGGCGCCGAGGTTCTGGCCGAAGATCGGGCCGACGGCGCCGCTCAGGGCGTACACCAGGCCGAAGGCCACGGGGGTCAGGCGCTCGATGGTGGCCTGGCCGGCGACGGCGGCCGGGCCGAAGTCGGCGATGAAATGGGTGACGAAGGCCGCGGCGAAGGGCGTTGCCAGGTTGGCGAGAATCGAAGGCCCCGCCACTTGGCCGAGGCGCGCACTGTCACGGGCGAAATACTTCGGCTCGAACCGGCCCAGCAATCGATGGGCGCGCAGCACGCCGTAAAGGGCCACGGCGAGCATGCTCAGGCGCGCGACCACGGAGGCGATGGCCGCGCCTTTGAGGTCCAGCCCCAGGCCGAAGATCAGCACGGGGTCGAGGACGGCCGTCACCAGCGCGCCGAGCAGGGTGACGTTCATGGCCCGCTTGGCATCGCCCACCGCGCGCAGCAGCGCCGAGCAGCCCATGGCCAGGCCCAGCGCGGGCACCGAGACCAGGCTGATCTGCAGGTACAGGTAGGCCTGGGCATGGGTGTCGTCGACGGCGCCGAGCAGCGACAGGAGCGGTCCGAGGAAGGCGTAGGTCGCCAGCGCCACCAGCGCGCAGGCGACGCCCATCAGGATCAGGCTGGTGGTCGCGATGCGCCGCGCCTCGTGCAACTGGCCGGCGCCGATGGCGCGCGAAACCACGGCGGCAATGGCGATCATCAGGCCGATGCAGAAGGACAGTTGAAAGAAGCCCACCACGCCGGCGAAGCCCACGGCCGCCGCCACGGATTCTTGGCCGAGCATGGAGATGTAGAAGAGGTTGATCAGGTCGACCAGAAACACCGCGATCAGGCCAATAGCCCCGGTGCCGGACATGACCGCCACATGGCGCAGGGGCGAGCCGCTGACGAAGCGCGGCGTTGCGTGGCCGGGAGCCGCTTGGGCCGCAGGGGTCGGGTCGGGTACAGCCATGGCGGGCACCGCAAGAGATAAGGAAAGAGCGAATTGCTGGCCGCACAGCATAACCCAAGCGCGGCGCAGTCAGCCGCAGTGACCCGCGCGGCACGGTTGACGTTGCGGCAAAAAATACGGCCACCAGCGGTGCGGATCGGTTAGAAGTTCTACAGTTAAAACGAACGGCACGAGCGGCGCCCAGTCCAATCCTTGCGGTGACGCCATAAAGTCTGAAAGAGGCAATGTGCCATTATCCTGTGGCATCATTGGTCAATGATCCTACTGAACGTCGTTGCCTCCAGGAGCCCCCGATGTACAAGCTGTGTTTCTACGTTCCGGAAAGCCATCTGGACGCTGTGAAAAATGCCGTATTCGACGCCGGTGCCGGACAACTCGGCGCTTACGACAGCTGTTGTTGGCAGTCCCTGGGCAAGGGCCAGTTCCGCCCGCTGGCGGGCAGTCAGCCCTTTCTCGGGCAGGTCGGCCAGCTCGAGCAGGTCGCGGAGTGGAAGGTCGAGCTGGTGGTCGCCGACGAGCTGATCCACGAGGCGGTCAAGGCATTGCGCGGCAGTCATCCCTACGAGACGCCGGCCTTCGAGGTCTGGCGCCTGTCGGACCTGGTGTTCTAATCCCCCCACGCCCTGGCCTTTCGCCGGGGTTTTTTAGGTTCTGAAAACGGCGCGTGCCGGTCGAGCGCAGGGCTGGCTTGCAGCCGCGGGGCCGCGAGCCAAGCGATGAGAGTCGATGGGCGACTCCGCGTTCAGGGGCGGATCTCGATCAGGGTGCCGTCCTTGACCAGGCTCCAGATCTCGCGCATGTCGGCATTGGGCAGGGCGATGCAGCCCTCGGTCCAGTCCAGGGTGTGGAAGTACCACTCGGGGTAGTCCTCGCTGACCGGGGTACCGTGCAGCATGATCATCCCGCCGGGCCGCTCGCCCGTGGCTTTGGCCCGCGCCAGGTCCTGGGCGTTGGGGTAGGAAATGTGCATGGACAGGTTGAACCTGTCGCTGGTCTTGCGCCAGTCCAGCCAATAAAAGCCTTCCGGCGTGCGCCTGTCGCCTTCGTAGCGCTTGGCGCCCAGGGGCTTCTTGCCCAGGGAGATGCGGTAGGATTTGTAGGTCTTGCCCGCGCTGATCAGGTGCAATTTACGTTCGGATTTTTCCACCAGTACCTTGTGGATGACGATGCTTTCCAGGGCAGGCGTCGCGGCGGCATGACACAGGCTGATCAGGGACCAGCAGATAACGGCAAGCAACCAGCGCATCAGAGCAATATCCAGGTGGTCAGGGTTTAGGTGAGTGACGCAAGGCCGCTATCGCCTCGTTGCGCAGCGGGTACTGCTGCTGCACGCGGTCGAGGAAGAAGCATTCTAAGGTACGGCCGATGGTCGGGAAAGCCAGGCTTGACCAGGGGATGTCGCGTTCCTCGAACAGCTGCACCTCTAGGCTCTCCTCGCCGGCGGCGAAGTCCAGGTCCACCAGTTCGGCGCGAAACAGCATATACACCTGATTGATATGCGGCAGGTCGAACAGGGTATAGAGGCTCAGGTTTTTCACCCGGGCGCAGGCTTCTTCCAGGGTTTCCCGGGCAGCGGCCTGTTCCAGGGTTTCGCCATTTTCCATAAAACCGGCCGGCAGGGTCCAGTAGCCGCGCCGCGGCTCGATGGCCCGCCGGCACAGCAGCACCTGCTGGCCCCAGACCGGCAGGCAGCCGGCGACGATGCGCGGGTTCTGGTAGTGAATGACCTGGCACTGCCCACAGACGAAACGCGGACGGTTGTCGCCCTCGGGGATGCGCTGGCTGACGGTATGGCCGCACTGGCTGCAAAAATTCATGATGGTCTCCGGCTAGGCCGTCATCTTGGCGCGGGGACGGCCTGGCGGCAAGCCGTGGTGCGCGCCTGTGCCCGCGCAAAGCGACGATCCGGGCTGCGGAGTTTGGGCGGGCTGCGTGTTTCATGCCATGATGCCGGCAGACTCCAAAATCCGAGATTGCCCATGCTGGACGAGCTACTCCACCGGGTGCGCAGCCATACGCCGCGCCTCCTGGAGCCCGACCCTGGTTTTCCTGCCGCGGCTGTGCTGGTGCCCATTACCCGCAGCGACACGCCGGAATTGGTGCTGACCCTGCGCGCCAGCGGTTTATCGACCCACGGCGGCGAAGTCGCCTTCCCCGGCGGGCGGCGCGATCCGGAAGACCCGGATCTGATCTTCACCGCCCTGCGCGAGGCCCACGAGGAAATCGGCCTGCCGCCGGGGCTGGTGGAAGTCATAGGCCCGCTCAGCAGCCTGGTCTCGCGTCACGGTATTCAGGTCACGCCCTATGTGGGCATCGTCCCGGACTTCGTCGAGTACCAGGCCAACGACGCCGAGATCGCCGCGGTGTTTACCGTGCCCCTGGCCTTCTTCTGCGCCGATCCGCGCGAGACCACTCACCGTATCGATTACCTGGGCCAAAGCTGGTACGTGCCCAGTTACCGCTTCGAGGACTACAAGATCTGGGGCCTGACCGCGATCATGGTGGTCGAGCTGGTCAACTTGCTGTACGACGCCGGCATCGACCTGCACCGCCCGCCCGGCACCTATATTTCATTGAAGTGATCGAATTGAACCGGCTCGTATAAGCCGCGAGGAGCGACTATGAACTACCGCCTGGGAGCCTCCCGTGTCGAGGCCGACCCCGCCAGCTGGGTGGCCCCCACCGCCACCTTGATCGGCAAGGTCAAGCTGGAGGCCGGCGCCAGCGTCTGGTTCAACAGCGTGTTGCGCGGCGACAACGAGCTGATTCATATCGGCGAGAACAGCAATGTCCAAGACGGCAGTGTGATGCACACCGACATGGGCTATCCGCTGACCCTGGGCAAGGGCGTGACCATCGGCCATAACGCCATGTTGCATGGCTGCACAGTGGGCGACTACAGCCTGATCGGGATCAACGCCGTGGTGCTCAACGGCGCGAAAATCGGCAAGTACTGCATCATCGGCGCCAATGCGCTGATCGCCGAAGGCAAGGTGATTCCCGACGGCAGCCTGGTCATGGGCTCGCCCGGCAAGGTGGTGCGCGAGCTGACCGAGCAGCAGAAGAAGATGCTCGAGGCCGGCGCCGCCCACTATGTGCATAACGCCCAGCGCTACGCCCGCGAGCTGCAGGAGCAGCTGCCCGACGCGCCGGAGCGCGAGGCATGAGCGAGGAGCATCCGGTGGCCTCGCCTTGCGTGCATATCTGCGCCCTGGACGACGCCGACCTGTGCATCGGCTGCCAGCGCAACGTGGACGAAATCACCCGTTGGAGCCGCATGGACAACCCCGAGCGCCGCCAGGTCCTGGCGCGTTGCGTGGAGCGCACACGCGCCAGCGGCCAGTTCCTGCGCGAGCCCCAGGCCCCGTCCGCCTGAAACCCCCATCTTTTTTCGAGGAATGTCTATGCCCCGTATCGGAACCCCGCTGTCGCCCAGCGCGACCCGTGTCCTGCTTTGCGGTTCGGGCGAGCTGGGCAAGGAGCTGGTGATCGAGCTGCAGCGCCTGGGTGTCGAGGTGATCGCCGTGGACCGCTACGCCAATGCCCCGGCCATGCAGGTCGCGCACCGCAGCCATGTGCTGGACATGCTCGACGGCGCCGCCCTACGCGCGGTGATCGAACGGGAAAAACCCCACTACATCGTGCCGGAAATCGAGGCCATCGCCACCGCGACCCTGGTCGAGCTGGAGACCGAAGGCTATTGCGTGATCCCCAGCGCGCGCGCCGCGCAGCTGACCATGAACCGTGAGGGTATCCGCCGCCTGGCCGCCGAAGAACTGGGGCTGCCCACCTCGCCCTATCGCTTCGCCGACTCCTTCGAGGCGTGCCGCGAGGCGGTCGAGGTGCTGGGTTTCCCCTGCCTGATCAAGCCGATCATGAGTTCCTCCGGCAAGGGCCAGTCGCTGCTCAACAGCCTGGACGACCTGCAGGCGGCCTGGGATTACGCCCAGGCCGGGGGGCGCGCCGGCAAGGGCCGGGTGATAGTCGAGGGCTTCGTCGATTTCGACTACGAGATCGCCCTGCTGACCGTGCGCCACGCCGCCGGCACCAGTTTCTGCGCGCCGGTCGGCCATCGCCAGGTCAAGGGCGATTACCAGGAGTCCTGGCAGCCCCAGGCGATGAGCCCCAAGGCGCGGGCCGAGGCCGAGCGCATCGCGCTGGCGGTCACCGAATCCCTGGGCGGGCGCGGGCTGTTCGGCGTGGAGCTGTTTATCAAGGGCGATCAGGTGTGGTTCTGCGAGATTTCCCCGCGGCCCCACGACACCGGCCTGGTCACCCTGATTTCCCAGGACCTGTCCGAGTTCGCCCTGCATGCCAGGGCCATTCTGGGCCTGCCGATCCCGATCATCCGTCAGCTGGGGCCCTCGGCCTCGGCGGTGATTCTGGTGGAGGGCCGCTCCAGCCAGGTGAGCTTCGGTCAGCTGGGCGCGGCCCTGGCCGAGCCGGATACGGCCTTGCGCCTGTTCGGCAAGCCCGAGGTCGATGGCCAGCGGCGTATGGGGGTGGCCCTGGCACGGGGCGTGTCGGTCGAGGCGGCGCGCGCCAAGGCCACGCGGGCGGCGCGGGCGGTTCAGGTTCAGCTGTGAGCCGCCCGCGGGTCCTGGCCTGGTGGGCCGCGGCCCTGTTGCTCGCGCCGATCTGGCTGCCCCAGGCGCTGCGCACGCGGCGCACGGCCCTGCGTCTGCCGCCCGCGGCGGGGTCGATCGAGGGCGTGGTCGGCGGCGGATGGCCGGGTACGCCGCTGCGCTTGCTGCTGCTGGGTGAGTCGACCGTGGTCGGCGTGGGCGTTGAGCACCTGCAGCAGGCCTTGCCCGTGCAGTTGGCCGAGGCCCTGGCGCAACGGCTGGGCCGGCCGGTGCATTGGCGGGCCTGCGGAGAAAACGGCATCACCGCCCTCCAGGCTAGGACGCGCCTGTTGCCTCGGGTGCTGGACGCCCCCGTGGAGTTGGCGGTGCTGGTGTTCGGGGTCAACGACAGCACCGGCCTGACCGGCCTGGCTGCCTGGGACAGGGCGCTGAGCGCGATGGCCGAGGCCCTGACCGCCCAGGGTGCGCGGGTGGCCTTTACGGCGGTGCCGCCGCTGCAGCATTTCGCCGCCTTGCCCGGTTTGCTGCGCCGGCTGCTGGGTGCCCGCGCGACGCTGCTGGATGCGCGGCTGAACCAACTGGCCGCCCGCCTGGGCCTGGCGCACTGCGCGGTGAGCCTGGGTTTTTCGGCGGACTACCTGGCACGGGACGGTTATCACCCCTCCGAGCTGGGCTATCGGGTCTGGGCCGAAGGCTTGGCCGCGTTGCTTATTCCAGCGTCGCCGCCGGTTGGGATTTGATATTGGCCTGCCAGACCCTGACGCTTTTGACCCGGTTGTCCATGGACTGCAGGATTTCCAGGCGGTAGGGGCCGATTTTCAGGCACACCGGACTGTCGGGAATGCTTTCCAGGGCCTCGGTGACCAGGCCGTTGAGGGTCTTGGGGCCGTCGCAGGGCAGGTGCCAGCCCAGGGCCTTGTTGACCTCGCGGATATAGGCGGCACCGTCGATGACCTGGGTGCCGTCGTCCTGGGGGTGGATGTCGGGGCTGCGCAACAGGTCCTGGTTGCTGAAGTCGCCGACGATTTCTTCGAGGATGTCTTCCAGGGTGACGATGCCGAGCACGTCGCCGTATTCGTCGACCACGATGCCGATGCGCCGCTTCTGCTTCTGGAAATTGATCAGCTGGGTCGACAGCGGCGTGCTTTCCGGAATGAAGTAGGGCTCGTGGCAGGCCTCGGTCAGGGCCGCCTTGGTCAGCTCGTTGTGGGTCAGCAAGCGGGCGATCTGGCGCATATGCACCACGCCCTCGATCTGGTTGATGTCGTTGCGGTAGACCGGCAGGCGGGTGTGGCTGGTGGTGCGCAGCTGGGTGATGATGTCCTCCAGGCTGTCGTCCAGGTTGATGCCGAACACCTCGTTGCGCGGGATCATGATGTCGTCGACCGTGACGTTTTCCAGGTCGAGGATGCTCAGCAGCATGTCCTGGCGGTTCTGCGGCAGGTCGTCGCCGGACTCGCGCACCACGCTGCGCAGTTCCTCGGTGGTCAGGCTGTGACTGCTCTTTTGGGTAGGGTCGACGCCCATCAGCCTGAGCAGGCCGTTGCTGACCCAGCCGAGCAGCAGGACCAGGGGGTAAAGGAACTTGAGCAGCAAAATCAGCGGCAGGCTGAAGGGGTAGGCGATTTGCTCCGGGCGCAGGGCGGCCAGGGTCTTGGGGGTGATCTCGCCGAAGATCAGCAGCAACAGGGTCATGCCGACGGTGGCGATGGCGATGCCCGCTTCGCCCCAGAGCTGCAGCGCCAGCACGGTGGCAATGGCGGAGGCCAGGATATTGACGAAATTGTTGCCGATCAGGATGGTACCCAGCAGGCGGTCCGGGCGGCTGAGCAGGGCGCTGACCCGCCTGGCGCCGCGGTGGCCTTCCTTGGCCAGGTGCCGCAGGCGGTAGCGGTTGAGGCTGAGCAGGCCGGTCTCGGAACTGGAGAAAAAGGCCGAGCAGAGGATCAGGAAAACCAGCAGGCCGATCAGAAAGCCAGGGTGTAACTCGTTCACGGAAGGTTGCCTAGAGAAGTGGCTGGTTAGATATGCAGGATGAATTCGCGGACCAGCTTGCTGCCGAAATACGCCAGCATCAGCAGGCAGAAGCCGGCCAGGGTCCAGCGAATCGCCTTGTGTCCGCGCCAGCCCAACTGATGGCGGCCCCACAGCAGGATGCCGAAAACCACCCAGGCGAGGCACGCCAGCAGGGTCTTGTGCGCCAGGTGCTGAGCGAACAGGTCCTCGAAGAACAGCCAACCCGACACCAGGGAGGCGGACAGCAGCGCCCAGCCGGCCCAGAGAAAGCCGAACAGCAGGCTTTCCATGGTCTGCAGCGGTGGGAAATTCTTGATCAGGCCGGAGGGGTGTTTGTTCTTCAGCTGATAATCCTGCAGCAACAGCAGCAGGGCCTGGAATACCGCAATGGTCAGCATGCCGTAGGCCAGGATCGACAGCAGGATATGCGCCAGGATCCCGGGCGCCTCGTCGATCGAGGGCACCGTGCCGGCCGGCCCGAATTGCGCCAGCAGCACCGTCAGGCTGCCCAGGGGTAGAAACAGCAGCAGCAGGTTGCCCACCGGAATGCGCAGGCAGGCCAGCAGGGTCAGCGCAATGGCGGCGGCGGCGATCAGGCTGGAGGCGTTGAAGAAATCCAGGCTCAGGCCGGTCGGGGTGATCAGCTGCAAGAACAGGCTGACGGAATGGGCGAGCAAGGCCAGGGCGCCGAGCGCGATCAACAGGCGTTTGTCCGGCACGCGGCGCTGGGTCAGGCGCAGGCCTTGGTAAGCGGCGGCGCCGGCATAAAGGCAAGCGGCAAGCAGGCTGGGCAGCAGAGGGTGCATAAATCCTTGTAAGGCGAGCCCGAAAGGGTGCGAGTGTGGCATAGAACCCGCGTTTCACGAAAGACTGCCGGCGGTGTCGGCCCGCCCCCGTCTTCGCTATAATCGCCCCCCTGCCAGCTCACCCTCGGTTCATCGGAGCCTGTAAAGGAACGCGCATGTTCGAAAATTTGACCGACCGCCTCTCTCAGACCCTGCGCCATGTCACCGGCAAGGCCAAGCTGACCGAGGACAATATCAAGGACACCCTGCGCGAAGTGCGCATGGCCCTGCTCGAGGCCGACGTGGCCTTGCCGGTGGTCAAGGACTTCGTCGCCAAGGTCAAGGATCGCGCGGTCGGCACCGAGGTCTCGCGCAGCCTGACCCCCGGCCAGGCCTTCGTGAAGATCGTTCAGGCCGAGCTCGAAACGCTGATGGGCGCGGCCAACGAAGACCTCAACCTGACGACCACGCCGCCCGCGGTGGTGCTGATGGCCGGCCTGCAGGGCGCCGGTAAAACCACCACGGCCGGCAAGCTGGCGCGCTTCCTTAAAGAGCGCAAGAAAAAGACCGTGATGCTGGTGTCGGCCGACATCTACCGGCCGGCGGCGATCAAGCAGCTGGAAACCCTGGCGGCCGAAGTCGGGGTGGTGTTCTTCCCCTCGGACCTGAGCCAGAAGCCGGTGGCGATCGCCGAAGCGGCGATCCGCGAAGCCAAGCTCAAGTTTATCGACGTGGTCATAGTCGACACCGCGGGCCGCCTGGCCATCGATGCCGAGATGATGGCGGAAATCCAAGCCCTGCACGCGGCGATCAAACCGGTCGAGACGCTGTTCGTGGTCGACGCCATGACCGGCCAGGATGCGGCTAACACGGCAAAGGCCTTCGGTGATGCGCTGCCTCTGACCGGGGTCATCCTGACCAAGGTCGACGGCGACGCCCGTGGCGGCGCCGCGCTGTCGGTGCGCGCGATTACCGGCAAGCCGATCAAGTTCCTCGGCATGGGCGAGAAGAGCGATGCCCTGGACCCTTTCCATCCGGACCGCATCGCCTCGCGCATCCTCGGCATGGGCGATGTCCTCAGCCTGATCGAGCAGGCCGAGCAGTCCATGGACAAGGCCAAGGCCGAGAAGCTCACCAAGAAGCTGAAGAAGGGCAAGGGCTTCGACCTGGAAGACTTCCGCGACCAGCTGCAACAGATGAAGAACATGGGTGGCCTCGGTGGCCTGATGGACAAGCTACCGACCATGGGCGGCGTCAACCTGGCGCAAATGGGCGGGGCCCAGGGCGCGGCGGAAAAACAGTTCAAACAGATGGAGTCGATCATCAACTCCATGACGCCGGCCGAGCGCCGCGACCCGGACATCATCAGCGGTTCGCGCAAGCGCCGCATCGCCATGGGCTCCGGTACCCAGGTGCAGGACATCGGGCGGCTGATCAAGCAGCACAAGCAGATGCAGAAGATGATGAAGAAATTCACCGCCAAGGGCGGCATGGCCAAGATGATGCGCGGCATGGGCGGCATGCTGCCCGGCGGCGGTATGCCCAAGTTTTAACGGCGGCTGGCGGGCCTGAAAAACCCTTTCGGTTGCCTCGCCTGGGTCTTTCCGCGGTCTGTCAACGCAGGTTAATGCTCGGTCCCAAGCCCCGGATGCAGCGTCAAGGCGGCGCGTTCGGGGCATGTCAGGGCTCCTAGTACGAGCCTTTTCCGATACACGGAAAAGGGCTTGGCAAAAGAGCCGATAATCCTTAGAATACGCGGCCTTTCGGGCCTAGTGCCCGTTGCATGCATTTCAGTTTTGCAGCACCGACTACAGGAAACGATGTTCACATGGTAACCATCCGTCTTGCCCGTGGCGGCTCCAAGAAGCGCCCCTTTTACCACCTCACCGTGACCGATAGCCGCAATGCGCGCGACGGTCGTTTCGTCGAGCGTATCGGTTTCTTCAACCCGATCGCCGCCGGTGGTGAAGTTCGTCTGTCCGTTGATCAGGACCGTGCCACCTACTGGCTCAGCCAGGGTGCACAGCCGTCTGAGCGCGTTGCTCAGCTGCTCAAAGATGCCGCCAAGGCAGCAGCCTAAGCGACATGAACGCGACGCCCGCTCCCGCCGACGACCTGATGGTCATCGGCAAGATTGTTTCGGTGCACGGTGTTCGCGGCGAGGTGAAGGTCTTTTCCTTTACCGATCCGATCGACAACCTGCTGGATTACCCGCACTGGACGCTTAGGCGCGATGGCGAGGTCCGGCAGGTTGAGCTGGGCAGTGGACGTCTGCAGAACAAGGTCCTGGTGGCCAAGCTCAAAGGACTCGACGACCGCGAAGAGGCTCGCCTTCTCGCCGGCTTCGAAATCTGCGTACCGCGCAGCCTGCTGCCCGATCTGACCGATGGCGAGTACTACTGGTACCAGCTGATCGGTTTGAAGGTGATCGACCCGCTCGGGCAATTGCTCGGTCGCATCGACCACCTGCTCGAGACCGGCGCCAATGATGTGATGGTGGTCAAGCCCTGTGCCGACAGCCTGGACGATCGCGAACGCCTGTTGCCCTATACCGGGCACTGCGTGTTGGCCGTCGACCTTGCCGCCGGTGAGATGCGGGTGGAATGGGATGCAGATTTCTAGACAGGGTTGAGTGAGTGTCATGGCCAGCCTGCGTGTAGAAGTCATCAGTTTGTTTCCCGAGATGTTCGCCGCCATCAGCGAATACGGCATTACCAGCCGGGCGGTCAAACAGGGGCTGTTGCAGCTGACCTGTTGGAATCCGCGCAGCTACACCGAGGACCGTCACCACACCGTGGATGACCGGCCCTTCGGCGGTGGTCCCGGCATGGTGATGAAGATCCAGCCTCTGGAGCGTGCCTTGGCCGATGCCAAGCAGGCTGCAGGAGGGGGGGCGAAGGTGATTTACCTGTCGCCCCAGGGCAGTCGACTGACTCAGTCGGCGGTTCGTGAACTGGCGAGCCAGGAGGCTTTGATCCTGATCGCCGGGCGTTATGAAGGCATCGACGAGCGTTTCATTGAAGCGCATGTCGATGAAGAGTGGTCGATTGGCGACTATGTACTGTCCGGTGGCGAGCTGCCGGCAATGGTCCTGATCGACGCGGTGACGCGTCTGCTGCCTGGGGCTTTGGGGCATGCAGATTCGGCCGAGGAGGATTCCTTTACGGATGGCCTGCTCGACTGTCCGCACTACACCCGTCCGGAGGTGTATGCCGATAAGCGCGTTCCCGACGTGTTGCTCAGTGGCAATCACGCACACATCCGGCGTTGGCGTTTGCAGCAGTCCCTTGGAAGGACCTACGAACGTCGCGCCGATCTTCTGGAAAGCCGCTCGCTTTCTGGAGAAGAGCAGACGCTGCTGGACGAGTACCTTCGCCAGCGCAACGATAGTTAACGTATCGATGGCAAACCCGACGGTTTGTCTTAGGAGCACAGCATGACCAACAAAATCATTCTGCAACTCGAAGCAGAACAGATGACCAAAGTGATTCCGCCCTTTGCCCCGGGTGACACCGTCATCGTGCAAGTGCGTGTAAAGGAAGGCGACCGTCAGCGTCTGCAGGCCTTCGAAGGCGTGGTAATCGCCAAGCGCAACCGCGGCGTGAACAGCGCGTTCACCGTGCGTAAGATCTCCAACGGTGTAGGCGTGGAACGTACCTTCCAGACCTACAGCCCGCTGGTCGACAGCCTGGCCGTCAAGCGTCGCGGCGACGTGCGCAAAGCCAAGCTGTACTACCTGCGCGACCTGTCCGGCCGTGCCGCGCGCATCAAGGAAAAGCTGGTTTAATCACCGCTTGTTCCGAAAAAAGGCAGCCCACGGGCTGCCTTTTTCATGCCTGCTTTTTGTATCGCGCAGCCGATAAAACGTCCTGATACCCGCTGGGTACAAGGGGCATGCTCGCACTCCCCGCGTGACGCCAGCACAGGCTACTCGTCATGCCCCGTCATTCCTGCGAAGGCGGGAAGCAGGCGGGTATCCAGAAACCTGGGTTGCCGCCTGCGCGGGAACGATGGCGATAACTCTTTCGCATCGCTTCCGACCGTTGGGGCGAGGCGCCTGTCAAAGCTGCAGTTCAGTGGTCTTATCGAGGCGGTAGCGGCATGCATTCAAGAGAGCAGGAAATCCTCAGACGCACCGAGTCGTCCGAGACCCGCGTGACCAAGGCGGTCTTTCCGCCGACCACCAACCATCACAACACCCTGTTCGGCGGCACCGCGCTGGCCTGGATGGACGAGGTGTCCTTTATCACCGCCACGCGCTTTTGCCGCCTGCCCCTGGTCACGGTGTCGTCGGATCGCATCGACTTCAAGCACCCGATTCCGGCCGGCTCCATCGTCGAACTGGTGGGCAGGGTGCTCAAGGTCGGCACCACCAGTATCCAGGTGGCGGTCGAGGTCTTCGTCGAGAGCATGTACAGCGATGGTCGTCAGCGTGCGATCAGCGGTGTCTTCAGCTTCGTGGCCATCGACGACCAGCAGAAGCCGGTGCCCGTCCTGCCGGGTTAGCCGTCCCGGTCTGGCCGCCCCGCAGGGGCTGTGCAAGACTGGCGCGCCGCGCCTTACACGAGTCCATAATGGCCGCCATCGACCATCCGCTGATCGACCTGTTTCTCGATGCCCTGTGGCTGGAGAAGGGCTTGTCGGTGCACACCCGCTCGGCCTATCGCAGCGACCTGGCGCATTTCAACGGCTGGTTGCAGGAGCGCGGCTTGGCCTTGGCCGATGCCGGTCGCGAGGTCATCCTCGATCACCTGGCCTGGCGCCTGAATGCCGGCTATGTGGCACGCTCCACGGCGCGGTTTCTCTCGGGCTTGCGCGGTTTTTACCGTTTCTTGTTGCGTGAAGGCCTGATCAAGGCCGATCCCACCTTGCAGGTGGACATGCCGCAGCTCGGCCGTCCCTTGCCCAAGTCGCTGTCGGAAGCCGATGTCGAGGCGCTGCTGGCGGCACCGGAACTGGAGGATCCCATCGGCCTGCGCGACCGCGCCATGCTCGAGGTGCTCTACGCCTGTGGCCTGCGGGTAAGCGAGCTGATCGGCCTGAGCCTGGAACAGGTCAACCTGCGCCAGGGCGTGCTGCGGGTGTTCGGCAAGGGCAGCAAGGAGCGTCTGGTGCCCATGGGCGAGGAGGCGATCGCCTGGATCGAGCGTTACGTGCGCGAGGCCCGGCCCTTTCTGCTGGACGGCAAACCCAGCGACGTACTGTTTCCCAGCCTGCGCGGCGAGCAGATGACCCGGCAGACCTTTTGGTACCGCATCAAGCACCAGGCGCGGGTCGCCGGCATCGGCAAAGCCCTGTCGCCGCATACCCTGCGGCATGCCTTCGCCACCCACCTGCTCAACCATGGGGCGGACCTGCGCGTGGTGCAGATGCTGCTGGGGCACAGCGACCTGTCGACCACCCAGATCTATACCCATATCGCCCGCGCCCGCCTGCAGGACCTGCACGCCCGCCATCATCCACGTGGCTAGAGCGTTTTCGCCTTATCTTTGTCCGCCTTACCGACTTCGGCATCAAGGCTCGCCAGCAAGGTTAGGCACCCCCGCTGCTCCTACGGGGGCTGGGTTTCGCCGAAGCGCTTTTCGTAGGGTGGTGTTAGCCGCGCAGAAAGCCGGTCTGGCAAACGACGTCGCACTCGCCGCGCGGCGTAACCCACGCGGAAGGGCGCCTAAATGCAAACAGACTTTTCCTGAAAATGCTCTAGGGCCTGTTGCCGCCTCCACACTGGGGCCGTGGCCAAAAAAAACCCTCGAAAGAGGGTTTTCGTGGAAGGCGCGGCGGCGATCAGTCCGCTGCCGCTTCGCTCTTCAGCTCGTTCAAGGCGTCCGGTTGGCTCTTGAAGGCACGGGCGAAAATCTCGCGGTGCTTGGCCATATAAATGCCCACTTCTTCGCCTTGCTGTTCGCTGAGCGAGGGCACGGCCTGGTGCAGCACTTCGGTCAGCAGCTCGGCCAGCTCCAGCATCTTGTCATGACGGTCGGCTTCGGCCTTATCCATAAATAAACGCTCCAGATCGCGACTGCTGCGGTACACCACTTCGACGGCCATTCATCACCTCATATGCCTTCACGCTATTGGTATTTATACTGTGTATTTATACAGTCTATGTCAGCTGCCCGTGCTTGGATAGTGGCATTTTCTTTCGCAGACACAAGTGTATTCGCTTTGCCGGATTTTTCGGCTTACCCGGCACCGGTCAACTGGGCGCCT
Source organism: Pseudomonadota bacterium (assembly GCA_040385585.1). Classification (GTDB taxonomy): domain Bacteria; phylum Pseudomonadota; class Gammaproteobacteria; order Pseudomonadales; family Pseudomonadaceae; genus Aquipseudomonas. The sequence goes on from JAZKHB010000021.1 coordinate 41,689, forward strand.
GGGCCCGATGCCCGACGGGCATGCTAAGGTTTCTCGACCCGGTTACTTTGAACAAGGAGAAATGCATGCCAGGCTTGTTGCCCAACATCGACCCCGATGGGTTGCTGGAATATTCCGTGGTGTACACCGACCGCGCGCTCAACCATATGTCGCGGCGGTTTCAGGGCGTGATGCAAGACCTCTCCGGACTGCTCAAGGAGGTGTACCAGGCCCATTCGGCGATCGTCGTGCCGGGCAGCGGCACCTTCGGCATGGAAGCGGTGGCCCGTCAGTTCGCCCACAACCAGCAGTGCCTGGTGATCCGTAACGGCTGGTTCAGCTATCGCTGGAGCCAGATTTTCGACATGGGCCAGATTCCCGCTCAGACCAGCGTGCTCAAGGCCCGGCCCGTGGCGCCGGGCCCGCAGGCGGCCTTCGCCCCGGCCCCGCTCGAAGAGGTGCTGGCGACCATCGCCACCCAACGTCCGGCCCTGGTCTTCGCCCCCCATGTGGAGACGGCGTCCGGCATGCTGCTGCCCGACGACTACCTGCGCGCCGTGACCGACGCCGTGCACGCCGTGGGTGGGCTGATGGTGCTGGATTGCATCGCCTCCGGCGCGCTCTGGGTCGATATGCGCGCCACCGGGGTGGATGTGCTGATCAGCGCGCCGCAAAAGGGCTGGAGCGCGTCGCCCTGCTGCGCCCTGGTGATGCTCAGCGAGCGCGCCCGCGCGGCCATCGACAGCACCCAGAGCAGCAGCTTCGCCTGCGACCTGCGCAAGTGGCTGCAGATCATGGAGACCTACGAAAGCGGCGGCCATGCCTACCACGCCACCCTGCCGACCGATGGCCTGGCCGTGCTGCGTGATGTGATGCAGGAAACCCGCAACTACGGCTTCGCCAAGCTGCGCGCCCAGCAGCAGGAACTGGGCGATCGGGTGCGCGCGCTGCTGGTCGCCAAGGGCTTCCAGAGCGTGGCGGCCGAAGGCTTCCAGGCACCTGGGGTGGTGGTCAGTTACACCACGGACGGTGAGATCCAGTCCGGCAGGAAATTCCTCGGCCTGGGCCTGCAAACGGCCGCCGGCGTGCCGCTGCAGTGCGACGAGCCGGCCGACTACAAGAGCTTTCGCATCGGCCTGTTCGGCCTCGACAAACTGCAGCATATCGAGCGTACCGTGGCCTCGCTGGAGCTGGCGCTGGAGCAGGTGCTCTAGCCGGACGCGTTGCCCCTGCACGTGCGCGGGGGTTCCTATTGCAAGCGTTGGAACCGATGCGAGTCGGCGGCCAGGCTGCCTGGCTTCCCTCGGTTCCTCAGTCCCGCGACTTGCCCGTGCGGCGCTTGGCCGACGGCGCTGGCCTCGTTCCTGCATCCCATCCCTTCTATCCCGGGCACGCAACGTCGTGCGCCCGCGGCGCGCTGGAGTCGTATCTTGAAACTCAACTGGGCTGAAAAGCTGCGGGAACAGGTGCACGGCCTGGCGGAATCGCTCGGCAATCTTTTGGTGGAGACCTTCCACTACTTGGCGCTGTTCGCCATTGGGGCGGTCACCGCCTGGGCGGCGGTGGTGGCGTTTATCGGCATGCTGGAGAAGGGGCACATCACGGTCGACGACATCCTGCTGCTGTTTATCTACCTCGAGCTGGGCGCCATGGTCGGGATCTACTTCAAGACCAACCATATGCCGATACGCTTTCTGATCTACGTGGCCATTACCGCGTTGACCCGCCTGCTGATTGCCGATGTGTCCCACCACCACCGCCCCGACATGGGCGTAGTGCTGGTGTCGGCGGCAATCCTATTGTTGGCGCTGGCCATTCTGGTGGTGCGCTATGCCTCGGCGCGCTTTCCCTCGACACCGGCCCCCTCGCGCAGCGAAGTGGTCAAGCCGCGGCTCGGCGGTTGAGCGACGCGACTTCAGGTCGACAGGCCACGTACGTAACCCGGAGGGGGCGTTTCAAGGTCGATGGGGACGGGCGCCGGGATGGGGGTGGCCAGTTCCCGTTGCACCCGTGCGATAAGCTGCAGCAGCAGCTGACGGTCCCGGCATTGGGCCGGACTGATCCTGCGCTTGACGACCCGTCCCTGGGCATCGGAGAGGGTCAGCGTCAGGCTGCCATCGAGCCGTTCCAGGCTCAGGTTGACCCGGTAGGTGGGGTGGAAGACCTCGGTTAACAGCTGCAAGGGATTGTCCATCGCCCGATCCTGACTCCTGGCTGGGGGATGTCAGATGGACCCTTGCTTGCAAAGCAAAGTTCGCCTTCGTCAGCGTGGTCCATTTCGGGCATGGCATGCCGCTTTTTGGGGCGCGCCAGGCCCGTTTTCCAGCACTGCGGCGGTGCGTCCATGAACCTGAGCCCTGTCTGGTGGGCAAGTCGACCGTTAGTCGCGCAATGGCCCGACTTGGCCCTCGACTTGCTGGTCATTACCTCGTCGATAACCGAAGGGCGTATCCGGCCATGCACAACCCATTCAAGTTTGTCAGCGACTGCTTCAAGGATGATTTCCAGGTCAGGTTCAGCATCGAGCGCCTGGATGGCAGCGCCATGGTTTCGCTGTGCGATGCCCAGGGCACCGTGGCCCAGCGCCTGCTCAGCGGCGAACAGCTGGCCGACCGGGTCCTGCTGCGACAACGGATCGAAAGCATCCGTTTCGGCCTGGCCATCGACCAGGGGCGGGGTATCTCCGGGCTGGAACGGATAAGCCAGGCGGCCAATGAACCGCTGTCGGACGCGCCCTGAGCGCATGTGCCAAGTTGTAGCTTTACCCGTCATACCCTGTCATTCCTGCGAAGGCGGGAAGAACGCGGGCATCCAGGAGGCGGCCCGAAACGCCTGGGTTCCCGCCTGCGCGAGAACGACGATCGGGGGGCTGGATACCACCACTGCGGCCCGGTGATGCGCCGCGCCATCGCTACCCCAAGGGCGCGAAGAGCGCGTCCAGGTCATCCTGGCTCAGGTGCCAATCCACCTGGCTACCGCCGTCCAGCACGCCGCGGGCCAGGCTGGCCTTGGCCTGTTGCAGCTGCTGGATCTTCTCCTCGACGCTGCCGCGGGCGATCAGCTTGTAGACGAACACCGGCTTGTCCTGGCCGATGCGGTAGGCGCGGTCGCTGGCCTGGGCCTCGGCGGCCGGGTTCCACCAAGGGTCGAAGTGGATCACGGTGTCGGCCGCGGTCAGGTTCAGGCCCGAGCCGCCGGCTTTCAGGCTGATCAGAAAAATCGGCAGCGTGCCGGCCTGGAACGCCTGTACCGGCGCCCGTCGATCCCGGGTGCTGCCGGTGAGCAGGGCATAGGGAATCTGCCGGGCCTGCAGCTCGGCCTCGACCAGCGCCAGCATCGAGGTGAACTGGGAAAACAGCAGCACCCGCCGGCCCTCGGCGAACAGCTCCTCGAGCATCTCCAGCAGCGCCGTGAGTTTGCCCGAGTCGCGGCTGTCCAGCCCCTCGGGGTTGTCGTCCAGCAGGCGCAGGTCGCAGCAGGCCTGGCGCAGGCGCAACAGGGCCTCGAGTATGACGATCTGGCTGCGCGCCAGGCCCAGGCGGGCGATCTCGCCGCGGACTTTTTTGTCCATGGCCAGGCGCAGGGTTTCATAGCGGTCGCGTTGCGCGGCGGTCAGCTCGACCCAGTGGGTGATCTCGGTTTTCGGCGGCAGCTCGGTGGCCACCTGTTCCTTGGTGCGGCGTAGCACGAAGGGTTTGATCCGGCCGTTGAGCTGGGCCAGGCGTTGCAGATTGCCGTGCTTTTCGATCGGCACGCGGTAGTCGCGGTTGAACTGCTTGGCGTCGCCCAGCCAGCCGGGCATCAGGAAATGGAACAGCGACCAGAGCTCGCCCAGGTGATTCTCCAGTGGGGTGCCGGTCAGGCACAGGCGCTGGCGGGCCTGCAGCTGCCCGGCGGCTAGGGCGGCCTTGCTGCGCGGGTTCTTGATGTTCTGCGCCTCGTCCAGAATCAGCAGCTGCCAGGGCTGGGCGGCCAGGATCCTGAGGTCGCGGGACAGCAGGGCATAGGTGGTCAGCACCAGGTCGTGCGCGGCGATGGCGGCGAACTGCGTGCTGCGCTTGGGTCCGTGCAGGGCCAGCACCCGCAGTTGCGGGGTGAAGCGCGCGGCCTCGTCCTGCCAGTTGGGAATCAGGCTGGTGGGCATGACGATCAGGGCCGGCGCGCTCAGGCGCCCGGCCTGTTTTTCGCCGAGAATATGCGCCAGGGTCTGCAGGGTCTTGCCCAGGCCCATGTCGTCGGCCAGCACGCCGCCGACCTCCAGTTCGCCCAGCGCCTGCATCCAGGCCAGGCCCTGCACCTGGTAGGGCCGCAGCTCGGCGTTCAGGTTCGCCGGTGCCTGGGCCTGGCGTTCGGGCAGCTGTTGCAGGCGCTGGGCCAGGTCGCGCAGGCGCTCGCCGCCTTGCCAGCTCAGGGCCGGGCCCTGCTCCAGGGCCTGGATGCGCGCGACATCGGCACGGCGCAGGTGCAGGCGCTCCAGGTCCAGCGGCGCGTCGCGCAGAAACAGCTCGCCGAGGGTCGCCAGCAAGGGTTTCAGGCGGGCGAAAGGCAGTGCCACGCGTTGGCCGTTCGGCAGGCTGACCAGCAGCACCTCAGCGTCCTGGCGCTGGGCCAAGGCGTCCGGGGTCAGCAGCCAGGGCGTGCGACGGATGGCCTGCAGCAGAATCGGCAGCAGGCTCAGGCGCTGGCCCTCGACCTCGATGCCCAGCTCCAGCTCGAACCAGTCCTGTTGCGGCGATTCCTCGACCCTGGCGTACCAGTCTTCCACCGTCGCCAGGTCGAAACGAAAGTCCGGCTGCATCTGGATCAGCCAGCCGGCGTTATCCAGCTCCGGCAGCCGGTGCTGGACGAAATCCAGCCAGGCCGCGTCGTTGGGCAACTCGAAGTGCTCGCCCGGCTGCAGGGCCAGGGCTTCGCTCTGGCGCAGGGCGACGCTGAAGCCGGCGTCCACCAGGGTCTGGCGCAGCTGCGCCTCGGCCTCGGCGTCGCGGCGGATGCGCAGATTATGCTGGGCATCGACGCGCACCAGCAGGTCCTTGGCCGGTTTGCCAAAGGCCAGGCGCCCCTGGTAATCGAAGGCCAGCGCGGCGCGGTGCTGGGTCTGTTCCAGCATGCGCGCCTTGCGTGCGTCGTAATGCACCCGCACATGGCTGCCCAGCACCAGCAGGGCCTGGGGCGCGATAGCGTCCAGCAGCTGCTCCTCGGGCTGCGGCAGCGCGGGGCGCGAGGAGGGGTTCGCGGCGTGTGTGGGTGCCGGTGGCGGGGGCGGGAACACCGCGCCGGCCTGCCACTGGGCTTCCAGGGTCAGCAGGGCGGCGACCACATGCTTGCAGTTAAAACCCACCGGGCAGCTGCAACGGCCCTCGACCCGCCAGCGACCGCTCTGGTCCTGCAGCTTGATCTGCTGGCGATAGCGCTCGTCCCCCGAGCCCTGGCAGCTGGCGCTGAAACTGTCGCTGCCCAGGCTAAGGATGCGCGAATAGCCCAGGCGCGCATAACGCTCGCCACGCTGCAGCGCGCCCGCGTCGATGCCATGCTGCCAGTCCTGCTGACGCAGGTGCTGCAGGTCCAGGGTCATCGGGGTGTGCACATCGAGTGGCTGAACATGGAGGCGACACACAGGGCAAAGCCTGGGATTCTGGCACAGCTGGAGTCGGGTGGGGCGAGCTTGTCGCACAGCTGTGTAGGGTGGATCGGGGCGCGTAGCTGACGTCTTGCTCATCCACCATCGCAATGTCAGCCCTGGATATAGCGCCCGCGACCCGCCCCGATCTAGCGCCCCAGCGCCAGGCGATACTGCCCGGGCGTGGCGCCCAGTGCCTGGCGAAAACGGTTGCTGAAATGACTGGCGCTGCCGAATCCACAGGCCAGGGCCACATCGCCCAGGGGCAGTTGACCAGTGGCGAGCAGCTGCCGGGCACGGGCCAGACGCCGGGTCAGCAGGTAGCGGTGTGGCGGCACGCCGAAGCTTTCGCGAAACATCCGGGCGAAGTGGTATTCGGACAAGGCCACATGCTGGGCCAGTTGCTCCAGGCTGATCGGCTCGCTCAGGTGCGCCTCGATATAATCGCGCAGGCGCCGGCATTGCGTCGGGGCCAGGCCGCCCTTGAGGCGCAGGCCCTCGCGCAAGCCGACCTGGCTCAACACCGCGTGGTCGAGCATGGCCTGGGCCAGGCTGCTGGTCAGCAGGCGCTCGCCGGGCTCGTGCCAGTTCAGCTGGGTCAGCTGGCTGAAACGGCCAGCCTGCTCGGGGTCGTCGAGAAAGGTCGCTTCCTGCAGTTGCAGGGTGCGCGGCTCGCGGTCAAGCAGACCGACCACGGCCAGGGCGAAGCGCTCGCGGCTGACATAGAGGTGGGCCAGGCGGATCTCGCCATTGATCACCCAGGCCGACTGATGTTCGGCCGGCAGGATGCACAGCTTGCCCGGCGCGCCCTTGGTGCCCGGTCGCTCGCGGCGAAAGGTGCCGGTGCCGCCGGCCAGGTAGCAGCTCAGGGTGTGGTGGTTGGGGGTTTGGTAGTCGCGGGTATCGTGGCTATTGCTCCACAGCGCCGCGCTCAGGCCCTCGCCCAGCTCG
>JAZKHB010000021.1:48248-52734 GCA_040385585.1 Pseudomonadota bacterium
TTGGGCGAGCGGCTCATGGCCTGGTAGACCTGAAGGTGGGCGAATGACGACATGGGACTGGACTCCTGAACCTCGATGCTACTCCTCCGGCCTTCGGTTGCCAGCCGGCAAGGGTGAAAAAGCGCAAGTTCGTGCAAGGGGGCGGGAGGTCGTCGCGACGCCAGCGAAGCCTATCGGTTACTTGAGCAACGGCCTGAAAAAGCTGCGCTCGTAGCTGATGATGCAGCGCGTGTCTTCGGCATACTGGAAGGCGGCCTGGCAGTCCGGATCCTGCATGGATCGGGTGCGGTAGGCTTCGTACTCGGCCAGGCTGGGGAAGCTGAACAAGGCCAGCGCGATATTGTTGGCGCCCTCGGCGGGCAGGAAATAGCCATGGTGGCTGCCGCCGAATTTCTCCACCAGGGGTATCCAGAGCGCGCCGTAGTGTTCGAATTCCTTGGCTTTGAAGGGATCGATAACATAGCGCAGGTAGCAGGTGATCATGGGCTTGCGGCCTTGTGGGTCGGGGACCGAGCGACAGTGCCGCGGGCGCAGCTGTCCTTGTCTTCAGGTCATGGGTGGATCGGCTAGTCAAATGAGAAATGGCTGCTGGAATGGCTCCGATAGCCACTTTCATCCGTGCCAGTGTTGATATTCATTACCGCCCAGACAGCGACAAGCACTATCAGGCTGAAGGGCAGTACAAAAAAAAGCCAAATGATTTTCTGATGGATAAAAAGCCCGATGACAGCGCAGCGCTTATACAAGAACAATTGGATAGCCGCCGCGATTGCGACAAGGCCGCAGCCCAATGAAACCAGTAAGCCATGGTCATCCACGGAGTTTGCCGAAGTGAGGGAGGCGAGATACAGGGCACCCAGGCCGTAGACGGCAAGGCTCATGGCCGACATCAGCAGGCAGACTGCCGAACAGAGGATCTTGCGGACGGTGTGATTCATTAGTGCTAACCGGACCAGGTTGTAGAAAAGCCCGGAGCTGTTCCCGTCATCGAAGTGCTGTGGGCAGGCGACAGGGGCAGTTCTGTGGGGGGAAAGTGCAGATCAGGCGGTCCGGGCCGGCCGAGCCCGCGCAAGTGGCTCCATTCAAAAACGCCCCGGCGATATATACAGCAGCACGCCCAGCGGGTCGAGGACAGTCGTTTCGCTCAGCGTTTTCTCGGCGCGGATAAGCGCAAGTTCCTGCAAACACCCTTGCCCCTTGCTGGCGCAGACTGCCGGTATCCAACGGGAGTCTGTGATGAACTTGTCGCTGTATCTGCTGACCGTGCTGATCTGGGGCACCACCTGGATCGCCATCAAGTTGCAACTGGAGGTGGTGGCCATTCCGGCGTCCATCGCCTATCGCTTCGCTCTGGCCGCGGTGGTGTTGTTCGCCTTTCTGCTGCTCAGCGGTCGCCTGCAAAAGGTCGATCGGCGCGGGCAGTTGATTTGCCTGGTCCAGGGCGTGTGCCTGTTCTGCATCAACTTCATGTGCTTCTACACCGCCAGCCAGTGGATACCCAGTGGGCTGATTGCCGTGGTGTTTTCCACCGCCACCTTGTGGAATGCCTTGAATGCGCGGCTGTTTCTCGGCCAGCGCATCGCCGCCAATGTGCTGGGTGGCGGGGCGTTGGGGCTGGCGGGGCTGGGGTTGCTGTTCTGGCCGGAGCTGGGCGGCCATGAGGCCAGCCGGGAAACCCTGATGGGCCTGGGGTTGGCCTTGTTCGGCACCCTGTGTTTTTCCGCCGGCAATATGCTCTCCAGCCTGCAGCAAAAGGCCGGCCTGCGCCCGCTGACCACCAATGCCTGGGGCATGCTCTACGGCGCGCTGATGCTCGCCGGCTATTGCCTGCTCAGCGGCACGCCCCTGGGGTTCGAGTGGAGCGTCCCCTACGTCGGCTCGCTGCTGTACCTGGCGATTCCCGGCTCGGTGATCGGTTTTACCGCCTACCTGACCCTGGTCGGGCGCATGGGGCCGGAGCGCGCGGCTTATTGCACCGTGCTGTTTCCGGTGGTGGCGCTTAATATCTCGGCGTTCGTCGAGGGTTACCAGTGGACGGCGCCGGCCCTGATCGGCCTGGTGCTGGTGATGCTGGGTAACGTGCTGGTGTTTCGCAAACCGCGGCCCAATGGGTTGCCTGCTGCGACCGGACGGGCTTGAGCGAAGGCAGACCTTTGGTGGGCTTGCGCGCTCAGGGCCATACAGTCATTCACGGCACACTCTGAAACAGGAACAACCATGAGCCAAGCCCGCATTATCCGCAGCCGCGAATTCATCGCGCAACGCGCCTGGGATGCCCTGGATATCGCCGTGGTGGAAGGCGCCAGCGTGCGCCTGCACTGGACCGACCAGCCCTATGTCTGGCACATCAACGAGGGCAGCGAAGTGTTCGTGGTGCTGGACGGCGTGGTGCAGATGTTCTACCGCGAGGCCGGTGACGAACATTCGGTGAGCCTGCGCAGCGGCGATATCTTTCACGCCCGGGTCGGCTGCGAGCATGTGGCCCATCCCCAGGGGGCGGCGCGCATTTTGGTGATCGAGAAGGTCGGCAGCGTCTAGGGCCTGTTGACACTGCCCGCACGGCCGCCTCGGTACCTAAAACCAGACGCACCCTTGGGCGTTTCAGCGCGAGCGATAAGCAATGCCCTATCGCATCGAGACAGATCCGGCCCTGCGGATGCACGACTCGCGCTGTTAATGTCAACAGGCCCTAGCGGGCAGCAAAGCGGCGTTGCGACGCCTGGTCCTGGGATGACGCCTGGCAGCGCCCGGTCTCTGCACGGGTCCCAACAAAGCCTGGGGCCTGCTCGCTACGGCCTATTCGGCCTTCACGGGGCGGTACTTGTGGATGTACATCGATTTGTCGGCGATTTTCAGCAGCACGGCCGGGTCGCTGCCATCCTGGGGGGCGATCGCCAGGCCGATACTGATGCCGACCCGCAACGACTGCTGGTCGAATGCGATGGGTTGGCTCAGGGCCCGTTCGATTTTTTCGATGATGGGTTGGGCCGTTTCGCGGTCGGCGCCCGGGAGTAGCGCGGCGAATTCATCGCCTCCCAGGCGTGCCGGGGTATCGGTCTTGCGCAACACGGCTTGCAGGCGTTGCGCGGTAATCCTGAGCACTTCGTCACCCGCCGCATGGCCATGACGGTCGTTGATCTGCTTGAACTGGTCGAGGTCGATCATCATCACGCAAAACGGCACGCGCTTGCGGCTCAGGTCGCTGGCGGCGCGGCGGATGCACTGGTCGAAGAAGCGCCGATTGGCCAGGCCGGTCAGGCCGTCCTGGTAGGCCATGGCATTGAGCGGGGCGACCATGCGCCGAGTGATACACAGCACGGCCAGCACGGACAGCAGCACGCTGGCGATGATCAGGTAGAACTGGATGCGTTCGATCTGCCGGTAGGGCGCCAGGGCCTGGTTGAGGGATTTGCCCATGATCACTCGGACCTCGTTGGCGTGGCCGCTGGCGGTATGTTCCAGGCGGTGCGCCTGCATCAGCAGGTGGTCGTCGCCCGTGGGCAGCAACCAGCTGTCGGGGCTTGCCAGGCGATCTTGCGTGGCCAGCAGGGTTTTCAAGCCGGCGGCGTCCAGGCTGCTGCCGTGCTGTTGCCAGCGACCTTGGGCGGTGCGCGAAATAAACACGAAGTCGGTGTCGGTAAGCTGGCGCAGGTGTTGGGCAAAGGCGTCGTTGACCGCGAAGCCCAGGGTCAGTTCGGCCTGTGGCGTGGGCATCTTGACCGCTGTGCGAACCAGCTGGTAGAGCGCACCGTCGGCGCTGGTCAGGGTGCTTAGCGAAGGCGTGTGTGTCGACGGCTGACTGGCCGAGGCCTTCAGCAGGGCGGGTAGCACGGACGGTTCCAGGTTGCCTGGGGCGCTGGCGATAAACCGCTGGTCCAAGTCGTTGAGCAGGGCGATATCGGCCTCGATCCGCCGGCTGTGGTTGAACAGCATGGACTCGATGGTCGGGCGATCACCCGAGGCGATGGCCTCCTTCAATCCATAATCGGCCGCCAGCACCGTGGCCGCCTGCGCGATCTGAGACTGCCGGGCGCTCAGTATCTGGTGGAACAGCGCGTCTCCGCTGGCCAGTTGCGTCTGCAGCGTGCTCTGGACAATCTGTCGGTTGGCCTGGGTATTGATCTGGTACGCGGCCAACTGGATACCCAGCAGGACGGCGAGCAGTACATAGATGATCCGCCGCTCATGGGCGCGAAAATACCTGCTGCTGTGATTGGCCATCAACCGGTTCTCGTGGCGGGCATAACGGGGTTCCGATGACGTTGCGCGGGACTGTGGTGGCCGCGGACAGCGGCGCGCGAGTCTGACAGAAAATTCCGCCAGGTGCCTGTCGTGGGCCCAAAGGCCTGCGATCTGTTTCGCTGGCAGTCTGCCCTGTGCAGCCTAGCAGCGCACCGCCGGGCTGCCGGCTAGGGCCAGTTGACATTATCATCGCGAGTCGCGTTGCCGCGAAGAAGGGTTCCAGGCAAGGCGCGGAACGCAGGCA
>JAZKHB010000022.1:0-137667 GCA_040385585.1 Pseudomonadota bacterium
ACCTGCGACCACCCGCTTAGAAGGCGGGTGCTCTATCCAGCTGAGCTACGGGCGCTTGTTCGTCTGCATGCATTTACAAAGCGCAGACTAAAAGCTCGGCTACGGCGAAGACTGACATCGACTCGCTGAACCTTTCTTACCCAGCATCAGGCTGTGCTCGACAAGCGGGGCGAATGTTACCTAGGGGTTTATCTTCCGTCAACATTAAAAAGACAAAAAATTCAGTGAGATAAAGGAGTTACGGGAATTTGCTGACAACCTGCCTTTGCCCCTCGGCTCGACCATGCGAGAATGCGCCTCCTTTTTCGATCCTTCCCGATGGTTAACCACGCGTCATGACCGCACAATTGATCGATGGCAAAGCCATAGCTGCCAGCCTGCGCCAAGAGATTGCCAAACGTGTCGCCGAGCGCCGCCAGCAGGGCCTACGAGCGCCGGGCCTGGCGGTAATCCTGGTCGGCAGCGATCCGGCCTCGCAAGTCTATGTGTCGCACAAACGCAAGGATTGCGAAGAGGTGGGCTTCGTCTCCCAGGCCTACGACCTGCCCGCGGACACCACGCAGGCCGAGCTGGAGGCGCTGATTGATCGACTGAATGACGAACCGAGTATCGACGGCATTCTGGTTCAACTGCCGTTGCCGGCGCACCTGGATGCCTCGCACCTGCTCGAGCGCATTCGCCCCGACAAAGACGTCGACGGCTTCCATCCCTACAATATCGGCCGGTTGGCCCAGCGCATGCCGCTGCTGCGCCCCTGTACCCCCAAGGGCATCATGACCCTGCTGCACGCCACCGGAGTCGACCTTTACGGCCTGCATGCCGTGGTCGTGGGCGCCTCGAATATCGTCGGCCGGCCCATGGCCATGGAGCTGCTGCTGGCTGGTTGCACCGTCACCGTGACCCACCGCTTCACCAAGGACCTGGCGCGTCATGTAGCCGATGCGGATCTGCTGGTAGTCGCAGCCGGGAAACCGGGGCTGGTGCATGGCGAGTGGATCAAGCCCGGCGCCATCGTGATCGACGTGGGCATCAACCGTCAGGCCGACGGCAAGCTGGTGGGCGATGTGATCTACGAAACCGCCCTGCCCCGTGCTGGCTGGATCACGCCAGTCCCCGGAGGAGTCGGCCCCATGACCCGTGCCAGCCTGCTGGAAAACACCCTGCACGCCGCAGAGCATTTGCATACCTGATTCGGTATGGGGTTTAAAAAAACGGCACCCCTGGGTGCCGTTTTTTATTGGCATCCTGGCACTTACCCAACGCCTTTAACGCCTTAGCTTATCGGAGAGCAAGTCGTCCCCTTTCCAGCGGCTGGCGACAGTAGAATGGCCGCCGCTTAACGTCACAGACTGTTTGTCGGTGGCACACTCCAGGGATCGCACGCTACCCTTCGTTAAGCAATTACCCGCTTTGCGCGACTGCAGTCGGCGCTCCTCATCCAGATGCAACGCCCCCCCGGCCCGTTTCATCGCACTCAGGGAACCTAGAATGGACTCACGACATGTCATCAACGCTTCGGTAAGCCCAAGGGGCAGCCTGGAGACCTTGTCCCAACGCGAGGTGCAGCAACTGAGCGAAGTCGGGGCGGGAACCGTCTACACCTTGTTCCGCCAGTGCGCCCTGGCAATCCTCAATACCGGCGCCCACACCGACAACGCCAAGACGATTCTCGAGGCCTACGAGAACTTCGAGCTGCGCATTCACCAACAGGACCGTGGTGTGCGCCTGGAATTGCTCAACGCGCCGGCCGATGCCTTCGTCGATGGCGAGATGATTGCCAGCACCCGCGAAATGCTGTTCAGCGCTCTGCGTGACATCGTCTATACCGAAAGCGAGCTGGACAGCCAGCGCATCGACCTGAGCAGCTCCCAGGGTATTACGGACTACGTCTTCCACCTGCTGCGCAACGCCCATACCCTGCGCCCCGGAGTGGAACCCAAGCTGGTGGTGTGCTGGGGCGGTCATTCCATCAGCACCGAAGAGTACAAGTACAGCAAGCGGGTCGGCCACGAACTGGGACTGCGCAGCCTGGACATCTGCACCGGCTGCGGCCCCGGCGTGATGAAAGCGCCGATGAAAGGCGCCACCATCGCCCACGCCAAGCAGCGGATCATTGGCGGCCGTTACCTGGGGCTGACCGAACCGGGCATCATCGCCGCCGAGGCACCCAACCCCATAGTCAACGAACTGGTGATCCTGCCGGATATCGAAAAACGCCTGGAAGCCTTCGTGCGCGTCGGCCACGGCATCATCATCTTCCCGGGCGGTGCCGGGACTGCCGAAGAGTTCCTCTACCTGCTCGGCATCCTGATGCACCCGGACAACCGCGAGCTGCCTTTTCCCGTCATCCTGACCGGCCCCCAGAGCGCGGCGCCCTATCTGCAGCAGTTGCACGCTTTCGTCGGCGCGACCCTGGGGGAAGCCGCCCAGGGCCGCTACCAAGTGATCATCGACGACCCCGCGCAGGTCGCGGTGCAGATGAAGCTCGGGCTGCAGGCCGTCCGGCAGTTTCGCCGCGAGCGCAACGATGCCTTCCATTTCAACTGGCTGCTGAAGATCGAGGAGAGTTTCCAGCGCCCTTTCGACCCCACCCACGCCAATATGGCCAGCCTGCAGTTGAGCCGCGACCTGCCGCCTCACGCGCTGGCCGCCAACCTGCGTCGCGCCTTCTCCGGCATCGTGGCCGGCAATGTAAAGGACAAGGGTATCCGCCTGATCGAACAACTGGGCCCTTACGAGATCCATGGCGACCTGGCCATTACGCAGCCCCTGGATCAGTTGCTGCAAGCCTTCGTCGCGCAACACCGCATGAAGCTGCCAGGCGGCGCGGCCTATGTACCCTGCTACCGGGTGGTGACATAAGCGCCGGCCAGAGATGGATACGGATGAATCAATGGGGCAGAGAATTCGGCGAGCAAAAGTGCCAAGCCATAGCCCCTCGAACAGATCGAGATTTTTTGACCCCATTTACCTGTTATTGCGTTTTTTACTCTGCTTAATGGAGCGCTTACCTCGCCCGCGGGGCTTGCCTTGCCCGAGGAGCACTGTGAGGCGAGTTACGTATCATGTTTCGTGCATCACGCAGTCGCGCCTGTTCCGCCTCAATATCTCCCGTGGATGTCCGAGGTGCATAGGGTCTGGATCGCTCATACGCCGCCCGGCTGTCTTTCTTTTCCTGCTCCCGTTTTGCCTGGCGTGCATCGAGAAACTCCTGGGTGCGCACCAGTTGTGCCGGGTCTTGCTCAACGAAGTTCCCCCCGTTGACCTTGACCTCCTGTATTTCGCCTGCGGCACTGGCGGCGGGCTTTATATTCGAAAATTGCGGCCTGCCGTTTTCATCAACCCACTTGTAGATCTCGCCATAGGACGCACTGGAAAAAAACGCAAAACAGCAAACAATACCGATGTAGATTTTCATATGTGATCCTGTGAATGAAGCATTGGCGGCAGAGGCCTTGATGCTCTAGAGCCATTCACCCTCCGGCGGACCTACCGGCTCTCATTGACCTGCATGATGTCAGGTAGCCTAACGTCTGCCCACAACGGCTTCGTTCCACTCGCCGTGCGCAGCAGGTCCCGCCAGTGCCACGCCAGTTTCTGGAGTCTGTTGCCGAACTCGATCAAGGTGGTGGCCGGGAAAAGAAACTTCTCGATTGAAACTCATCTTCTCCGGAAAATACTGTGAAGGCTATCGGTACCGTCATAAAAATCCTTATCAAAATCAACAAGTTGATCAAGCGCTAACCGTTCGCCGGTGTCGGCAAATGGGAACCACTGAAGCATAACCTCGCGAATTATTGGTCCCGCCGAATTAACGATGAGCATCGCATCGTTTACAAGGTCACAGATGACGCTTTGCTCATTGCCCTGCTCCGGTACCACTATTAATGTAATCGGAAAAGGCGACCCTTCACGGCGCAAGCATGGACCCTCAGGGCTGAGATCAATCTCTCCGACCCCATTGATTCTCCAAGCGCCCCTTCGCCCCCCCCACGCCAATATGGCCAGCCTGCAGTTGAGCCGCGACCTGCCGTGTCTCGATTTCTGCAAGGTCCTTTAACTGGAGACTGCCCCGGTGACACCGATCGATCCCAGCCTCGCGGCCCTGCTCAAACGCATCTATGCGAGCAGCAACCACTACTTCGATGCGGCGGGGGCACATTGCTACCGTATCCCCGCCACCTTCACCAACGAAGAACGCCAGCGGCTGGCGGATGCGCAGCGGCTGCCCAACCAGTTCGTCGCCATCCCCCACGACGCTTGCCTGAGTCGCTTGCGGGTATTGGCCGAGGGCCTGGAACTGCGCCGGGTCGCCGACGCCTTTGTCGCGTCCCTGGTGTCGAGCAATCTGGCCTGGTCGACCCTGCTACCCGCCGCCACCCTGGGGCTGACGATGCCCGCGCATGAAGCCAGTCGCGCGGCCGCCGAGCGCCCCTGCAACAGCTGTTTTCATACCGACACCCCAAAGGACCGCACCCAACAGGCGCTTTTCCACCAGATCGATGGCTCGGGGTGGGGCGATAACGATCCGCTCGAGGCCGTCCTGGCCCTGGAGCACGCCACGGCCGTCCCCCTGGCACTCTGGCCCATGCCCAGCGAGCGGGACATCTGGGTGCTGCACCAGCTGCTCGATCTGCTGCGCGGATTGCCTGCCGCCACCCGCTACAGCAAGGCCCGCGAGGCGATCAAAGCCAGCGGGCTGCTGGCGGTCAATACGCCTGCACGCTGCAGTAATCTGCTGGAGGCCTTGGCGTTTGTCGGCGTGCTGGAGCACCCGGAGCATCCGGGCCTGTTCACCCGATTCACCTCGGCCGCGGAGCGGGACCGACGCCCCTCTGTTCGAGTCGAGGTACCGGGACCCCTGGCGTGGTGGAGCAGCGACAACGGACTGAACGAAACCCTGGTGACGCGTCTGTTCGGCCATCTGCCGCGCCCGGCCAATGAGCCAGTCGCACCAGAAGCCGCCAAGGTGGCCAAGGCCGCGAAAGCGCCGTCGGGCAGCCCGAAAGCCATCAGCGGACCGGTGGCCGCCGGCGATGTCTACGCCGTACGTTACCGCGAGGACCTGTGGGGTGCGGTGTACTGCCATGTCGCCGAAACCGATGAGCGCGGCATCACCCGCGGCACGCTGGAATACCTGGACCTGCTTTCGCCCACAGCTCCCAGCGCCGAACAGGTACGAGGGGTGCCTTACCGCGATCGCTTGAACGGCGAGCGGTGCCAGCTTCGGTGCGCCGGATTGGCCAAGACCCCGGGGGTCAAACGCATCGCCGCTAACGAGCCCGCGCCGGCCCACAGCCAGCCCGTGCCCACGCGTATTCCCTTTGCCTCGGCCAAGGAACTCGGCGGCCTCGCGGGCTGGCATTTTGTATTTCCGGAGGTTTAGAGGACCGGTCACCCAGGCCGCAGGAGCCTACACACACTCTATTTCTGCCCTTCTGCCTGAGCGCGAATGCGCTCCTCCTGCTCCCTGAGTTCTGGCGTGAACGCATCGCCGAAATCCTCGACCTCGAACACCGGGCGAATTTCAATCTCACCCTGCCCTTGAAAGGGAGTGGGGCACCGCTTGACCCAGTCTATTGCCTCGTCCATCGACTTCACCTGGAACAGCCAAAAACCGGCAATCTGTTGCCCTGCCGGACCGAAGGGGCCTGCGGACACCGAACGGTCGGCGTCGGAAAACTGTATACGCACCCCCTTCGCGGTCGGGTGCAGCCCTTCGCCAGCCAATAACACACCGGCTTTTACCAACTCCTCGTTATACCGACCCATCGCGCTCAAAAGCGCCTCGCTGGGCATCAGTCCCGCTTCCGATTCCTTGCTGGCCTTGACTATCACCATCACCTTCATCGCTCACCTCCCGTGGCTTATCGAGTCACGCGCCCGCTGTCGCAGGCACTTATCCCTGGTCGAACCGGCAACCGTGCAATCGACAAAACATGGTTTCAACCAAGCAATTTTTTCAGGCTCAAGCCTAGGGCCTATTTAGCCGTTTGATCAGTCAATTCCGGCCGCCAGATCTGTTAAAGCCTTGATACTGCGCTGCTGCTCGCCATAGCGAACTATGACGCTTACCTCGACCGCCGAGTGTTATTGCGCGGCCAGTACCGCAATCGTGGCGAGATATCGGTCAAACAGAAGGGCCCCGGCCGAACGCCGTCCATGGACGGAATCGCTCTCGACCCTATGGGCAGCGGATGCCCGTCGCGCGCGTGAGATCTGCCATCCATGGCCAGCTTGAGGGGGTCAGGTGCATCACGGCCCACCTAGCCTCGTATCATCGCTTACAGCCGCAAACCGCCGATCGTGTAGCCGCCGTCCACGGTGATCTCCTGACCAGTCACGAAGGCGGCATCGTCCGAGAGGAGCCAGGCGACCGTGCCCGCTAAATCCTCGGGCGTGCCATTGCGGCGCAACGGCGCGTGTGCGGCAAGTCGGGCACGCAGCCCGGGACTGAGCACATCGTCGGCCATGGGCGTGAGAATAATGCCCGGATTGACGGCATTGACCCGTATGCGCCGCGAGCCTTGTTCCAACGCGAGCGTGCGCATCATCGCCAGCAGAGCGCCCTTCGTGCTCGCATAGGCCCCGGCACCGGGCATCACGCCGCTCACGGTCCAGGAAGCATTGATCAGGATGCTGCCCCTCTCCAGGAATGGCAGACAATGCTTGATCGTCAAGAAGGTGCCACGCAGGTTCGTGGCGATAAGCGCGTCGAAGTCTTCCGGCGCGGTATCCGCCAGCGGTTTGAATTCGCCCAGCACACCTGCGTTGGCGAAAAGCGCATCCAGGCCACCGAAATGAACGGTGGCTTTTTCAACCGCCGCGGCGACCGCATCACTCTGAGAAATATCACAGGCAATCGCCATTGCTGCGCCACCCAGCGCCTCGATGTCCGAAGCCAACAGGTCGAGCGGCTCCGCCCGCCGGCCGATCAGGATGAGCTGCGCGCCTTCCTCGGCCAAACGCAGGGCGGCGGCGCGCCCCATGCCAGTTCCGGCACCGGTGATGAGGACTGTTTTACCCTTGAACCGTGATAGTGCCACGCTGTACTCCTTGAGTGTTTTTCGTCACGGCCATAGTAATTAAGCGGTTCAATGTTGATAATTTGCTAATTACTTGAATTATTTGAAAGCAATGGTATCGAATGGATCTTTTTCGCTCCATGCAGGTGTTCGTAGCAACCGTGCAGGCCGGCTCCATGAGCGCCGCAGCCAATGGGCTTGGCCTCTCGCCCGCCATGGTCGGGCAGCATGTTGCAGCGCTGGAAGAACGATTAGGGACACGCCTCTTGAACCGGACCACGCGCCGCCAGAGCCTGACGGATTTCGGGGCGGGCTATGTCGAGCAATGCCGGGACATCCTGGACCGCGTGCAGGTCGCGGATCAGGCAGCCGAAGCGTCGCAAACCCAGGCACGTGGTCAGTTGCGGATCACGGCGCCGACGACATTCGGGGCTGAAGTCCTGGTTCCCTCGCTGCGGCGCTATCGCGAAATCGCCCCCGACGTCACCCTGGATTTCACACTGACGGACCGTAACGTCGATCTGGTGGAAGAAGGCTTCGACATCGCCTTTCGCATCGGCACGCTTCCTGACTCCCGCCTTATCACGCGTAGTCTTGCCCCCTACCGGATGATGATCGCGGCCGCACCGGATTACCTGGCGCGCAGGGGCAAGCCCCAACACCCTAGCGACCTTGCCAGCCATGAAACCATCGGATTTACACCGTCCGCACGGTCGCCCTGGCGGCTGTCGAAAGGCGAGGACGTGATGGAAGTGGCGCTTGCACGCTCGATCACGGTCAACAGCGGCCAGGCGGCACGGACGGCCGCATGCGCGGGTTTGGGTGTGGTCATGCTCCCGACCATCCTGCTTGCCTCCGATGTGCAAGCCGGGCACCTCATGCAACTTCTTCCCGATTGGCAACTGCGCGAACGCCCTATGTCGCTGCTGTACTACCGCGACCGGCGCATGACGCCAGGCCTGCGCAGCTTTATCACCTTTGCCGTGGCACACTTCGGTTCCGCGGCAGAGGGCCTTGCCTGCGCACTTGGCGAAACTGCTTTTTCCAACACCGAGCCGAACGAGTAGCCACAGGGTTGGATGTGATAAAGGACATGCGCACCAGTGACGCTTTTCTGCGTTGGCCGAGCCCATGCAGCGCTCAGGTCGGTGCCGATATCAGGGCTCGACCGATCACCGATGAAAGTGATGGCGCTCAGGTATTCGACCTCTGCGCGAGAAGGTTCGTGAGCACATCAAGAATGTCGGTGTCGCTGAGGCGCACCAAACATCACGGCATAGGACGATATCTGCCGGCGGTGGACTCGATCAATGTGGCGGCCACGCTTATACAGATGTAGCTGCCGACCGTATCGACCAGAGACGCGGCCCGGCAATGTGAAAGAGTATCCGTCTGACTGAGCAAGAGGGCCCGTACGACATTCAGGGTGACCTGACCATCGCCCTGCCCTTGGCAAAGCCATGCCCACCGGCTGTCAGAATGACCCCGCTATTGGCGCCTTCTGCCACTCAGCTCCTGCAACTCAGTACTGAGTGGCAGGAGCTGAGCGATGCAAGGACCCGAAAGAGTCAGCCCTGAGGCAGCTTGCTGCGGTACTCGGTCGTGGTCATGCCCGCATACCCCCAGTTATCGGTATCCACTTCCTCGATCACGATATGGGTGAGCTCGGGGTTTTTGTTGAGGACGCGCTCCAGTGTCTCGGTGATTTCCTTGATGACCTGGGCTTTCTGCTCGCGGGTGACGCCATCGCGAGTGATGCGTACGTTGACGAAGGGCATGGGGTAACTCCTGTACTGGGGTGGGTTGGTGGTTGCAGAGAATTGAAAACCTTGCTGGAACGCGGAAACGCGTGCGCCTGCCTGTCGGTCGGACGCTACCACTTGCCGGCGCTCATGCCGCCGTCGACGGCCAGCACGACACCCGTGGTGAAGTCGGCGTTGGCCAGGTACATGACGGCATCAGCGATTTCACTGACCTGGCCGATGCGACCGGCCGGTTGCAGGCCATTGAGGAACGCCCGGGAGGCCGGGTCATGCATCGGCGTTTCGATGATACCGGGGGCAACTGCATTGACCTTGATATTGTGCGGCGACAGTTCCAGGGCGAGGGCGCGGGTGGCTTGATTCAAGCCACCCTTGATCAGGACCGGCAGTACAGCGGGAACGGCAATATTGGCCTGCAGCGCCACCGCCGCGGTGATGGTGATGATATGGCCCTGCTTGCGCTCGATCATATGTGCCGCGGCGGCTTGCGAGGCGTACACCACCCCCTTCAGGTTGGTCTCCAACAGGCTGTCGATATCCTCGGGGGTGTATTCGATAAAGGGCTTCGGCAGGAAAAAGCCGGCGTTGTTGACCAACACATCGACTTTGCCGAACGCCTCGATTGCGCTCTGGAAAAGAAGCCGGGCCGTGTGCGGATCGGCGATATCGCCCGCCACACCGATAAAGTTCTCGGGGTTGCCGAGCTGTGCACCGGCTTCGGCCAGGCCGGCAGCGGAACGGGCATTGCCGACCACGTTGAAGCCGTTGGCCAGGAACGCCTTGACCAGGCCGAATCCGATGCCGCTGGAGGCGCCGGTGATCACGACAGTTTTGCTGATGTGCATGGTGTTTCTCCCGATGAGATTGAAGGACTACTGGGCGCCGGGCTGCCCATGGCGCGCTGTGGAAGGACTATATTTCCGCCTGAATCTGGGATAAATAGGTTCTAATACACTTCAATTGATACATGGCGTAATCAATCATGCGGCGACAATTCGACGATGTCCTGCTCGGCAGCCTTGAGCTGTTCTGCCTGGCGGCCGAGCTGGGCAGCTTCACGGCGGCGGCGCTCTCCGCGGGCGTCACGCCGGCAGCGGTCAGCAGGTCGGTGGGGCGCCTGGAGGAGCGGCTTGGCACGCGCCTGTTTGTACGCACCACGCGCAGCATTCGCCTGACTGAGGGGGGGCGAAGCTACTATGGGCAGTGCCGCCAGGCGCTGACACAACTGGTGGAGGCCGAGCGCGAGGTGATGGGACAGCAGCTCGATCCATCGGGAACATTGCGCATCAGCCTACCCACCACCTATGGCCATCACCGCATCCTGCCGTTGCTCCCCGAATTTCGCCGGCGACACCCGAAGGTTCAGGTCGATATCCACCTGAGCAACCGCAACATCGACTTTGTCGATGAAGGCTATGACGCCGCCATACGGGTGCGCGCGCAACCCGATTCGACCCTGATCGCACGGCATCTGGAAGATGCCCGGCTGGTGGTGGTGGCTACCCCCGACTACCTGGCGCGCGAGGGCATCCCGAGCACGCTGGCCGAGCTGGAGCATCACGATTGCATCCAGTTCGAGCTGCCCAGCAGCGGTCGGCGAATAACCTGGCTGTTCAATGAAGACGGCAAGGAGTGCGAGGTTCTGGCCACGGGTGGGTACGTCTGCTCCGACGATGTCCTCGGTGGCGTCACCCTGGCCAAGTCTGGCGCGGGCCTGTTTCAGACCTATCGTTTCATCGTCGAGCGCGAGCTGGCCGAGGGCGCGCTGGTGGAAGTGCTTCGACCGTTTGCAGGGCGGTCGAGGCCCTTCACCCTGCTGTATCCCCACGGCAGGCATGTGCCGCTGCGCCTGAGGGTATTCGTGGACTTCATCATGGAACACCGAACGGCCTGGACGCCCTGAAGCAAGGGTACATGCGGCCATGCCTCCCTTGGCCACAGCGATACCGGCACGATCACGCCGAAGGCACTAGCACCTTCGGCGTGGACGTTCTGCCTCTTTAACCGAAGAAACTACTACGACTGGTCGACCACCTTTGCCAGAGGTGCATTTTTCTTCACTGACTCGATGCCATTCTCACGAGAGGCTTCGGCTTCATACGACTCACTGGTGCCGATGACTTTATGGTTGCCAGCCATCAGGTTGAACATATATTTACCCGATGCCGTAGTTTTTCTTTCATAACGTTTGTCATCCGGGGCGTTTTTCTTGACGGACTCGACCCCGTTACTGCACCCGGATTTATCGCTGTACCCTTCACTCGCAAGAATAGTCTGGCCATTGCCGGCCTTTAGGCGAAAACGAAACTCACCGGCTTTGTCTTTGTAAATTTCAAATGTTCCGGACATCTCAATCTCCTACTGCTGTGTTTTACGTTGCGTATCGATAGGTACCCAGTGGCGCATCGCACCTCGAACGGTATTGCTGGAGAACACCCCCTGGACAGGGCCTGAAAAAAACCGGATAGGCGGAATTGATGGAAAAAGAGACCGCCCTGCCCCAGGGCGGCAGGTCGAATATCGGCGGTAGGCGGAGGGGCTGCAAGGGGGCCTTGGGCATGGGCTGAAAATGCCCAAGGCAGCGCTCTCAGCTTCAACCCTGAGGTGACAGGACGAACGCGCGCCGCCGGCCAGAACCCGCAGCCGGAAGACGGCACCCTGCACTCGATGCCCTTCCAGATAGTGGCGAAGGAGAAAGCGAACCGCAGACGAAACACTGGCACTCAAGGCGAGAGCCAGCAGCCATAGGCAATGGCCGAAAAACCTGACCGGCAAGAACCTGGCGGACACTGGCCGATCCTTGGGCCGGCGGGATGAACAGGAATGGCTGCTGGCATTTGGGGGCAGCCGCAAGTACCACCGCCAGGGAATTAAGCGCAGGTGTTCGATATGGGGAGCGCGTTGACTTCGGCCCATCCTGGTTTCCTTGCTACATCCATAAATCAGCAAAGTGCCACTAACCCTACACTAGCGCGCAACACCTGATCGGGTAAAGCCTGCCGAGCCTTATGCGTCAGAGCTGGGACGCATGGAGGCCAAGCTGTTCGGCGGCCTTGCCGACGCCAATGCGTTCTGCCGGCGCCAGCGCTTCATCCTTGAGGCTTGGGAATGGCAGGGACGGGTCTGGTTCATCGGGCTTGGGGTTCTTGCCATGGTTCGCCGCGTTGCAGTTTATTGCTTAACGGGGTGTCCACTGAAACCGAGTAAGATCAGACGGGCGGGATTGATGAGTCAGTAGAGCTTGCGGACCTTAGCTGTTGATCCTGAAAGTCGAAGCATGCAGGACAGCACCCGTACAAACTAACGCTGGGCTAACAGGCAAGCAAAGCGCAGCTTTGGGAAGTCCAGCGAACGACATCAGCGATGTCTAGCCCATTGTCAGGTGACCTTTACCGCCAACTTCATATTGTTTAAAAAAATTAATAATTGCTTCATGCTCCAGCCCAGCAGCGATATCTTCAGCCGTCCGGCCTACCTTATCTCTAATATTTAAATTCGCTCCTAGGCGAACCAGCGCTTGAACGGATTCAAGTTGATTCGAAACAATGGAACTCATTAGCGCCGTCAGACCTTCGAAGTCTTGATGATCAATATCGCAACCAGCATTGACCAGAACCTCGATTATTTGGATATTCCCCTCATCGGCGGCGCAAGCCAATGCAGTGTATCCGAATTCGGGCTCTTTCAGTTCAAGCTCGACACCAAGATTAATCAAGAGGGAAACCAGCTCTGGGTTACCACCCCATCCCGCAGCCCTCATTAAAGGCGTCCAACCCGCATCTAATTCAGAAGTTTCTGGGATTAGAGTGGCTCCCAAATACTGTTTCGCAGAATGAAGATCCCCTCTTTCGCAAGCCTTTAAAAATTCAATTTTTAGTTTCCGGTTCATACGAAAGCTTATACCGTTTGAAAGAGCGGTGGCCTGACGGCGCAGCCGGCAGGACACCCACTCGATGGAAGGGTTAGGCCTCGTTTCTCGCAACCCCTTTCCGAATCAGGATACCAAGAAGAAGATATGCCAGAACGCCCAATGGACCGTAGATAAAGATGATGGGCAGTACCATGACCAGCACAACACGGGGATAGCCGTGTGCCAAGCCATGGTCGATGACGCCACGTCCAATCAACAGATCAAAGGCCAGGAAATGAATCCAGCCCCCGAGCATCTTCCCGGGCACTGAAAACAAAACCACCACGCTCGCCAGGCTAGAGAATCCTCCGTTCGGCACCTTCCCCCAGTTTGTGTACAGCACAGATGCGTACAGCACACATAGAACCAGAGGAACTTGACGACCTGCGAACTGGAGCAATCGCTCTCTTGATATCCCGGGCTTAATAATCAGAGCCAACGCTAGCGATAGCCAAGCGATGATCGCGAGCAAACTTGCGCCAGCGAAAACCGTATCAGCCATGGCGACCCTAAAACTGATAATGCTGCTCTGCCTGCTGGACCGTCAGGGCAACGGCGTGGCGGCCGATGCGCAATACACGCCCGCCAACCTTGTCGACCTGGGCCTGCGCGTGTTCCTCCGAAGGGAACCAGTCGTGGATAAAGGCCCAGCCCTTTTCGAGCACGATGAAAGAATCCAGCTCGGAAGGCTGGATGCTGCTCAAGGCCGGCCGGTACTTTTCCCAGCTAGAGAAGCCCGCTTCAATGGCCAGGAGCCGCAGAAAGTGCTTGCGCTGCAAGCCGCTTCGCGCGCGAAACGCTTCGGGCAGGGTCGTATCGCGCAGAACACCTGCTGATAGAAGCCGCCGAAGCAGTGGCAATGAGGAAGACAGGGAACCGGATTTTGCAATGCGATGCAGGCGCTTGGCCTCACGCAGAACAATGACGGCTGAGGAACTGTGATTGGTCAGCTCCGGATTTTCAGACACACGAGATTGCATACCAACTCCAATGGCAATTGACCGTCTCGCTGTGGGTCAAGGAGGGTATGCAAGCGCTGAGCTTGCCAGATTTAGGTGCTGTTGCTTTCGCGAGGTGGGCGACCGTTCAGCCCGGCAGAAATTCTACGGTTGTCCATCAAAGAACGCAAGGCAGCCCAAGAAATCGCTAATGCTGCTGAATGGCAAGCCTGACTAACATGACTTTAAACATTTCCGATCGAACCCGAGCAGATGAACCCCGTAACCCGAAGCATGCGTTTCCAAGTGGTTAAAGCCTGGGCTGCCTGGAGGCTTCAGAAGTGAGGTGTGATCTGGCTTGTACATTTCCGCACTTGGCGCAAGCACAGCAGGCTCCAGTGACAGGCCAGAACCCAGAGCAAGCAGGGGCTGCAGCAAGAAAATGGCAGCCTAAACAAGTGGGTAAAGCCCGTGATCCGTCCTTGATTGCAAATGATCCGAATCAAAAACCATCGACGCCAATCCAATATCCCAGCCATGCGGTGGAACAACTGGGGGAACAGCGCACCCCAGAAACGCGAAAGCCCCGCGGTGCGGGGCTTTCGGCTGTAATGGTGGCGGAGAGATAGGGATTTGAACCCTAGGAACAGTCGCCTGTTCAACGGATTTCGAATCCGTCCCGTTCGGCCACTCCGGCATCTCTCCAGCGGCGCGCATGATAGCAGTTCACAAGCCGTGCGCGAAGCCCCATCGAGATAATTTTCGCGGCGGATCAGGCGCTTACGCAGCCCCTCAAACAGGCTCCACCCCGGGCCGTGCAGGCGACAAGCAGGCGCCGTAGCGCTTCATGGCTATCTCCCACCACACCGCAGCACCCAGCTTCAGGCCGTCAAGCGGGTCAGGGCTTCGCGGTACTTGTCGGCGGTTTTCTGGGCGACGTCGGCGGGTATGGCCGGGGCTGGGGGTTCCTTGTTCCAGCCGGTGGATTCCAGCCAGTCGCGCACGAACTGCTTGTCGAAGCTCGGCGGGTTGCGGCCTTCGACGTAGCTGTCGGCCGGCCAAAAGCGGCTGGAGTCCGGGGTCAGCACCTCGTCCATCAGGGTCAGGGTGCCGTGCTCGTCCAGGCCGAACTCGAACTTGGTATCGGCGATGATGATGCCCCGGGTGGCAGCGTACTCGACCGCGGCGCTGTACAGTGCCAGGGAGGTGTCACGCACACGCTCGGCCAGTTCGGCACCGATAATGGCCTCGCACTGGTCGAAGGAGATGTTCTCGTCGTGGTCGCCCACCGCAGCCTTGGTCGAGGGTGTGAAGATCGGTTGCGCCAGCTTGGAGGCTTCGCGCAGGCCAGCCGGCAGGGCGATGCCGCAGACCGTGCCGCTCTTCTGGTACTCCTTCCAGCCCGAGCCGACGATATAGCCGCGCACTATGGCTTCCACGGCCACCGGACGTAGGCGCTTGGCAACCACCGCTCGCCCTTCCACCAGGGCCAGTTCGGCGGCCGGCACCACGTCTTCCACGCGGTCGCCGGTAAAGTGGTTGGGCACCAGGCCGGCCAGCTTGTCGAACCAGAAATTGGAGATGGACGTGAGGATCTTGCCCTTGTCGGGGATCGGCTCGGCCAGTATCACGTCGAACGCCGACAACCGGTCTGTAGCGACCATCAGCATGCGCGTGGCGTCGATTTCGTAGAGGTCCCGTACTTTGCCGGAATAGATTTTTTTCAGGCTCAGGCTGCTGGTCATGTCGGTGGGTCCACCTTGTTCAAACAAAACAGGCGAAACCTTGAGGTTTCGCCTATTGGTTTCGACGCACGAGCGTCTGGCAAAAGGTCGCGCGGCCCGCCGGGCAGGCCGCGGTGTCAGCCGAGGTTTTCCTGGATCAGGTCCAGGATGCGCCGCGCCACGTCGGCCGGGGCCAGGGTATTGAGGTCCTTCTCGACGCTTACCTGCACACTGTCGCCGACTGTGGTCAGGCGCACCTGATACCGCTCGGCGCGTGCGTCGATTTCTTCCTTGTCCGGCTCGCTGCCGAACACGCGGCCCAATAGACCCGGCTCGTCGTCCGGGGTCTTGGCGCCTTCGGCCAGGTTGATGTAGTACACACCCAGGCTGCGATTGAGGTCGTCGACCCGCACATCGCCCGCTTCCAGGGCACGGCCGATGCCGGACCAGGCACGGTCGAAGTCGGCACCCAGGTTCAGCACCGGATTGCCATTGCCGTCTTCGGCGAGGCTGACCCGGCTAGGCGCGTCGAAATCCCGCGCGGCGAGCAGCGACACGGAACCGCCCTGCTCGGCACTGCGAGCCAGGCTGGCGAGCATTTCGTCGAGCAGGGCCGCTTCCAGGCTGGCGTTGCCGGTGCGGCTGGGGAAGGCGATGTCGGCGCTGCTGCCGGCGGGCCGCTCGGCGCTGACCACGAAAATCTCGCTGGTATTGCGCTGCACGCCCGGCTCGATGCGCACGCGCACACGGGTCTCGCTGTCGGGCTCGACACCGGCGACGCGGCTACTCAAGCGCCTGGCCATGGTGGTGGAGAGCTCGTCGAAGCGCTGCCAGGCGGTGCTGAACTCACCGGTCTGCGGACGCTCGTCGGCAATCCTGAAGCCGTTCTCCTCGAAGAACTGCCGGGCCACGGGCCAGACTTGCGCCGGAGTACGCTGGGCCACGACCCAGCGCGACTCGCCGCTTTTCTGCAAGCTGAATTCCTGAGCCTCGGCGCTGGTCTGCAGGGCCTGGGGACGCGGGACTTCGAAACCCTCTGTGGTGGCCGTGGTGTCGGCGATGCGCTGGGGAATCGGCAGCAGCGGGTCCAGGCGCTTGGCCTGGACGTCTGGCGGCAGTTGCATGGGCGCCGTCTGACGTTCGTTCAGGTAATCGCTACCGCGGTCGCGAAAATAGCCGTCTTCGCCCCAGATCCAGCCGCAACCGCTGGTACTGGAGATGATCAAGGCTAGTGCGGAGAGTCCGGCCAGTCGCTTCATGCGTGGTAATTCCTCGAATTAGAGCAAGACGCCGGACTGGCGCAGGGCCTGCCGCAGCGGTTCATGGCAACGTGGGCTGAGCCAGGTCAGGGGCAGGCGAATGCCGTCGGGCATCATGCCCATTTCGACCAGGGCCCATTTGACTGGGATCGGGTTGGATTCGATGAACAGTGCCTTGTGCAGCGGCATCAGGCGGTCGTTGATGGCCCGGGCGGTGGCGGCATCGCCGGCCATGGCGGCGGCGCACAGTTCGCTCATGGCCCGCGGGGCGACGTTGGCGGTGACCGAGATATTGCCCTTGCCGCCCATCAGCATCAGTTCGACGGCGGTGGCATCGTCGCCGGAGTACACCAGAAAATCCTTGCCGACCCGGTCCAGCACGTCCCTGCCGCGCTGCAGGTCGCCGGTGGCTTCCTTGATGCCGATGATATTC
This sequence comes from Pseudomonadota bacterium, assembly GCA_040385585.1. Lineage (GTDB taxonomy): Bacteria > Pseudomonadota > Gammaproteobacteria > Pseudomonadales > Pseudomonadaceae > Aquipseudomonas. The sequence goes on from JAZKHB010000022.1 coordinate 17,053, forward strand.
GGTACCCGGGACAGGCGTTCGACCGTTTCCGGCAGCATGTCGCAGACCGTGCGACCGGGCACGTTATAGAGGATCTGCGGAATGGCCACGGCTTCTGCGATATGCCGGAAATGCAGGTACAGGCCTTCCTGGGTCGGTTTGTTGTAGTACGGGGTGACCAGCAGGCAGGCATCGGCGCCGGCGCGCTTGGCGTTCTCGGTCAGTTCCACCGCTTCGCGGGTGGAATTGGCGCCGGTGCCCGCGATGACCGGGATACGCCCGGCGACCTGGTCGACCACGCGGCGGATCACTTCGATATGCTCGTTGACATCCAGCGTGGCGGACTCGCCCGTGGTGCCGACCGCGACGATAGCGTTGGTGCCTTCTTGCAGGTGGAAGTCCACCAGTTTGCTCAGGCTGTCCCAGTCCAGACGGCCTTGCGCATCCATGGGCGTGACCAGTGCCACCATACTGCCCGCAATCATGCAACCGCTCCTGCCGGAAAAAGAGGGGCTAATGGTACTGGCGCCACCTGCCTTGTACAAGCTAAGTGCTGCCATGGGGCCTGTTGACACTACCCGCACGGCCGCGCCGGAACCGGTACCGGTTTTGAAACCAGACCCGGCTTGAGACGCGCCTGCGGGTGGTTCATAGCCCACGGTGAGTCATCGTCTATCGCATCAAAACAGATCCGGCCCTTCGGGTTGCGCGAATAAGCGCCCCATTCGGCGTTGCGAAACGTGGCAAGGGAATGACCCTTGCCCGCGTTCCGCGCCTTGCCTGTGACCCTTCTTAGCGGCAACGTGACTCGCGATCTTAATGTGAACAGGCCCCTGAGCATTCCCCTAAGCGGCGCTTTTCGCTAACCTGCCGCCTTTGATTGATACTCACCGAGTGTCGACCGCTCATCGCTTTAGGAAGGCTGCATGTCCACCCCCACAGTCCGCGAACAATTCCTTGTCATCAGTGCTCTGGGCACCAACTCCATGGAGCTGACCAACGTGCTGTGCCGCGCCAGCCATGAGAACCGCTGCGCCGTGGTCAGCACCCGCCTGAGCCGACATGGCGAGTTCAGCGCGCTGGTGCTGCAGGCCTCCGGCAGCTGGGACGCCCTGGCCCGTCTGGAAGCCGGTTTGCCGAGCCTGGCGAAGAAGCACAGCTTTATCGTCAGCGTGACCCGCAGCGCCGCCGCGGAAACACGCCCCCAGGCCCTGCCCTACGTGGCCTATGTCAGCTCGGTGTACCGTCCGGACATTCTCAACGAGCTGTGCCAGTTCTTTATCGACCATAACGTCGAGCTGGAAAACCTGACCTGCGACACTTACCAGGCGCCGCAGACCGGCGGCACCATGCTCAATGCCACCTTGACCGTGACCCTACCGGCCGGCACCCAGATCAGCTGGCTGCGCGATCAGTTCCTGGATTTCGCCGACGCCCTGAACCTGGACGCCCTGATCGAACCCTGGCGTCCGCAAACCCCTTCCTGAGGCACTGCGCATGACCGTCACCCTCGACCACGCCGTTGCCGACTTCCAGGCCCCGGCCACCAGCGACCAGCAGGTCCAGCTGTCCGCCCTCAAGGGCCAGCAGGTGGTGGTCTATTTCTACCCCAAGGACAGCACCCCGGGTTGCACCACCCAGGGTCAGGGGTTTCGTGACCAGCACGGGGCTTTCGCGGCGGCCAATACGCTGATTTTCGGTGTCTCGCGCGACAGCCTGAAGTCCCATGAGAACTTCAAGGCCAAGCAGGACTTTTCCTTCGAGCTGATCAGCGACAAGGACGAGGCGCTGTGCCAGCTGTTCGACGTAATCAAGCTCAAGAAGCTCTACGGCAAGGAATACCTGGGCATCGACCGCAGCACCTTTCTGATCGACGCCAACGGCGTGCTGCGCCAGGAATGGCGCGGCGTGAAGGTGCCGGGGCATGTCGACGCGGTACTGGCCGCGGCCCAGGCGCTGCACGGCGCCTGATCGAAAGCGCGCTACAGCCAAAGGGCCCCTAGGGGCCCTTTTTATCTATGCCCGCGCAGAGGTGCCCGGGCAGCCTGATCGAAAAGCAGCCTTCAGGCCTTGCGCAGCCAGTAGCGGTAGACGCCCTCGGCGGCCTCTTCTCGCAGCAGGCTGTGCCCGGCCAGGCTGGCGAACGAGCGGAAATCACGCTGCGAACCGGCATCGGTGGCGGTGATCTTGAGTATGGCGCCCGAGGCCAGGCGATTGAGCTCGAGCTTGGCCTTGAGCAGCGGCAGTGGGCAATTCAGCCCGCTGGCGTCCAGTTCGGCATCGCAGCCGCAGACGGTGTCGGTCATCGTTGCATCTCCAGGAAAGGCCGACAGAATACCCAAGGCCGCGCAGCCCTGGCCAGCCGACCGGCCTGGCGGCTACAGTAACGCCTTTGTTTCGCCAGAGCCTCAAGCATGAATTTCCTGCGCCCCACCCTGTTGACGCTCGCCTGCCTGCTGGCCATGCCCGGCGCGGCCGACGACCTGCCCTCGCTCGGCGACGCCAGTTCGGCCATCGTCTCGCCCGAACAGGAGCATCAACTGGGACGCGCCTGGTTGAGCCTGCTGCGCGGCCAGGTCAGCCAGCTGTCCGACCCGCTGCTCAAGGACTATGTGGAAACCAGCGTCTATCGCCTGGCCGAAACCAGTCAGCTGCAGGACCGGCGTCTGGAGTTCGTGCTGCTCAACAGCCCGCAGCTCAATGCGTTCGCCGCACCCGGCGGGATCATCGGGGTCAACGGTGGGCTGTTTCTCTATGCCCAGACCGAAACCGAATACGCCTCGGTACTGGCTCACGAACTGGCTCACCTCTCGCAGCGACATTTCGCCCGCGGCCTGGAAGCCCAGCAGCGCATGCAGATTCCGCTGATGGCCGCGATGCTCGCCGGCATCGTCGCCGCGGCAGCTGGCGCCGGGGATGCCGGCATCGCCGCCATCGCCTCGGCCCAGGCGGCGGCGATCCAGGAGCAGCGGCGTTTCTCCCGGCAGAATGAGCAGGAGGCCGACCGCATCGGCCTGGTCAATCTGGAAAAAGCCGGATTCGACCCCCGCGGCATGCCCGCCATGTTCGAGCGCCTGATGCGCCAGTACCGCTACGACCGCAAACCGCCGGAATTCCTGCTGACCCACCCGGTCTCCGAATCGCGGATCGCCGATACCCGCAACCGCGCCGAGCAGTTCGCGGCCGGCGGCCGTGAAGACAGCCTGCAGTACCAGCTGATGCGTGCCCGGGTGGAACTGCTGTACGAGGACACCTCGGGGCTGGCCGCCAAACGCTTTCGCGCCATGCTCGACGAAAATCCTCAGCTGGATGCCGCCCGCTACGGCCTGGCGCTGGCGCAGATCAAGGGCGGGCAATATCCGCAGGCCGGCGAGAGCCTGGCGCCTCTGCTGCAGAAAGCCCCCAACGACGTGGTCTACAACCTGGCCCAGGTGGAGCTGGACATCGGCGCCAACCGCCTGGACCCGGCGCAACAACGTATCGAGCGCCTGCTGAGCCTGTACCCGCGCAACTACCCGCTGAACCAGGCGCGCATCAACCTGCTGCTCAAGCAGAACCGCGCCCAGGAGGCGGAAAAGGCCCTGGACGCCCTGCTCAAGAACCGCCCCAAGGACCCGGACATCTGGTACCTGGTCGCCGAGGTACGCGGCCTGTCTGGGAACACCATCGGCCTGCACGAAGCCCGCGCCGAATTCTTCGCCCTGGTGGGCGACTATGACCAAGCCATCGAACAGCTGGACTTCGCCAAGCGCCGCGCCACCAATAACTTCCAGCTGGCCTCGCGCATCGATGCCCGGCAGAAGGTGCTGATCGAAGAACAGCGCTTACTGGAACAGATGATGCGCTGATTGCCCGCCTGGTTCAGCGGCTCCCGCAAGGAATGCGCGGGCTCGGCGAACCCGGCCATGTCCCCGTGATGCATCCCGGTAAAGGATCACCGCGGCCCGTGATTGCGCCCGTAAGTGTCCATACCCATGGCGGCGATCTGGCCTTCGATCAGCGCCTCGAAGGGCCTCAGCAGGGCGGCAAACGAGCGCGGAGTCTCCAACAGCTCCAGAGCCTGAGTGATCGCCTCCAGGGTCGACAAGGCACCGGCCATGGGCGCCTTGCGCAAGCGATAGCGTGAAGTCAGGCCCTCGGGCAGGCTGACCCGCGGCAAGGCGCTCAGAAGCGGATTGAGGTGCAGCAGCTTGCGCGCCTTGCGCCAGGTACCGTCGGGCACCACCAGCAACAACGGGCGCGTATCGGGCTGATCGACAAGCGCCTGCAAGGGCTGGGCGCCTTCGCCGGGAAACAACAGGCACGCACGGTAGCCTGGGTCATCCAGCCAGAGCGCCAGCGCCTCGAACCGCTCAGCGACTTCCAGCCGCGCATTGATCAGGCCCAGGGCCGCCAGCCGCGCGGTATTGAGCGCATGCCCGGCCTCGCTCGGGTGCTGCAGGATCAGCACCCGGGTGCGGCTGTCCAGCCGCGGGATCAGTGGACACAGGCAATGGGCAAGGGGACGCGCGCAGCGCGTGCAGGTGGGGCGTGGCATGCGCCCAGTGTGCCACAGCCAGGCGTCAGGCCCCAGGCCGCCCCTGCTTAGGCGAGCCGTGCTCTCCCCCAGGCACGGCTTCAGCGCATCGAACTAGCGGTTGAAGCGCTCCGCCAGGCTGTGCAGGTAGTCGGCCATGCTTTCCAACTGCCGACTGTTCTCCACGCCCTCCTGGGCCTGCCCGGCGCTGCGGTCGGACAGCTGCGCGATGCGGGTGATCTGCCGGCTGATATCCTCCGCCACCTGGCTCTGCTCCTCGGACGCCGCGGCCATCTGCTGGCTCATGCCGGTGATGCGGGTGACCGATTCGCTGATGCCGTCTAGCGCGGTGCGCACCGCCTCGACACTCTGCACGCTCTCGCGGGAAATCGCCTCGCCCTTGCTGGCGGTGACCACTGCGCGATCGGCACCGGCTCGCAATGAGGCGATGATCTGGTGGATCTGCTCCGTGGACTCGCGGGTGCGCGAGGCCAGGGAGCGCACCTCGTCGGCCACCACGGCAAAGCCGCGGCCCTGCTCGCCGGCACGCGCAGCCTCGATGGCAGCGTTGAGGGCCAGCAGGTTGGTCTGCTCGGCGATCGAGGTGATCACATCGGCCACGCTGCCGATGGACTGCGTGGAGTTGGCCAGCTCGTTCACCGCCTGGCCGATGTCCACCACGGCCTTGGCCATATGCTGCATGGAAGCCAGGCTGTTACCGGCCAGTGCTCGGCCCTGGCTGGCCAGGCGATCGGCCTCTTCGGCGGCGTGGGCGGTGTTCTGCACGTTGTGCGTAACTTCCTGGATGGTCGCGGCCATCTGGTTGATCGCGGTGGCCGACTGGTCTGTTTCGCTGCGTTGTTGATCCAGCAGGTCGGCGCCCGAACGCGACAGCGACGAGGCCTGGGCGGCGCGCTGCTTGACGCTGACCCCGGCGTCCTCCAGTCGGGTCAGGGCGGTCTGCAGACGCGCCTCTTCGCTGATCATCGCCATGTCCAGCAGCGCCTGGGCGCCGCGGCTGTCGCTGTAGGTCAGGGCCACCAGCTCGCTGGTGAAAGCCTTGGGGTGTTCGGCCAGGGTTTGCCGGATGCCCTGGCGCTTGCCTTGCAGCTGGCAGAAGCCGAGCAGCAACAGGACGGTCGCCACCGAGGCTGCCAGCCAGGCGCCCTGCAGCTGGGTCTGCAGCCCCAGGATCGCCAGGCCGGCAATAATCAGGGGCCAGGCCCGCACCAGCTCGTAAGTCCAGGCTTCAAGGGCCGGCACCGCCGGCTTGCCGGCCCGCAGCCGTGCATACAGTGCCTCGGCCCGACGCTTTTGCGCCTCGCTCGGCAATGAGCGCACCGACTCGTAACCCGCCACTTGACCCTTTTCGTATACCGGCGTGACGTAGGCACTGACCCAGTAGAAATCGCCATTCTTCGAGCGGTTCTTGACCACGCCCATCCACGGCTTGCCCTGCTTGATGGTGTCCCACATATGGCCGAAAACCGCGGGCGGCATGTCCGGGTGACGCACCAGGTTGTGCGGCTGACCGATCAGTTCCTCGCGGGTAAAACCACTGATGGCGACAAAGGCATCGTTGCAATAGGTAATCTTGCTGTGCAGATCCGTGGTGGAAATCAGCCGCTCATGTTCGGCAAAGGTTTTCTCGCGCTGAGTTACGGGAAGATTCTGGCGCATCAATGCGATCTCGGTCGTGAATAGGGCAAGAGTGCCCGTCGATCAAGGTCTAGCACGAAACTCGTAGTACGCCAAAAAATTGATGCCATTTACCTAACACCCTGATCAGCCAGACCAGGGGTGAAGGGGTTTCGGCGCGGCCCCCTCAGGAACCGCGTCGGCGTGACTGTAGGCGATGAGGCTCGTCGCGCTTGAGCGGCAGCGGCTGCAGAGGCGGCGCGACCAGGCCGAGTGAAACCGCCATCTGGTAAAGCCATTGGTTCAGGTGTTTCATCTTCGTTTCCCCCACCGCGCACATACCGGACTGCTAGCCCAAAGCCAGCTTCATTTCTGACTCTAGACCCCGCGGGCAAACCCCGCCTGATCCCGCCTTGTTTATCCGCTCAAGGGTCAATTTCCGTAGAGAAAACTGTCGTCCAGCTGACGGACGCAATTAACTGTAACCTGCGGGTCCTTGACCAGGCTGTCGTCCAGGCCAGGGATCCAGCTTTGCAACCGCCAAGGGCAGGCCGTGTTTCCAGGCGTTCTGCACGAGGGGGATGGGGCAGATCTTACGCACCTGGCGCTGCACATTCAGCACGCACAGCAGAGTGCCCCGGGCTTCGGCCTCCAGCCTCTGGAAACGCTCCCGGTGCTGCTGAGAGGCAGGACGAAAGCCTCCACCCGGCCTGCTAGAGGAAAGACCCCGCCACACCTGGGTTGCCGCTTTCGCGGGAACGACGATAAGTCGCCAGCCCCGGGGCTAACGCAGCAACTTGCTGTCCAGCACCTCGGAGGGCTCGCTCATCAAGTTCTGGCTGATGGCGATAAAATCGGCGGTGCTGACCTTGTCCAGGCGCATCAGGCCGCGGGCGACGTCATCCAGGGAGCGCTGGTTGTCGGTGCGCTGGCGTATCTCGCGGTCCAGGGCCTGTAACAGCAAAACCGCGCGGGCGGTGACCGGGCCGCTGGACGACTCGCCGCGCAGGCTGTCGACCTTCGCGCTCCACTCGATCAGGTGCTCGCGCACGTGCTGGTAACGCTCCTCGCTCAGGCCACCGGCGCGGCGCATCAGCTCGATGGCGTAGTACTCGGCCAGGCCCTCGCTGATCCAGTCGCTGCGGTCGGTATCGTGGATACGGCTGAACACATGCACCAGCTCGTGCACCAGGGGGCTGGTGCCGTTCTCACTGACCAGGGGCCGGTCGGCGTGCAGAAACAGCGAATTGGCAGCCGACAGGCCGCCGCGCCACATCGGGTCGCCGGCCCCCACGATCAGCAGTTTGGCCGGGTCGCGCGGGAATACCGCCTGCATCTCGGGCCAGACGAAGGTCAGCAGCGTCAGGATATCCATGCGCCGCATCTGCTCGCCGACGGGCGCGGCGATGGTGACCTCGGTTTCACCCAGCTTGGCTCTGCGCGAGCCGATCTTGCCGGCCAGTATCCAGCCGGTGGGACGGTCGAATTTGCGTGCCGGGTTATCGATGCGAAACCGGTTTTTGCCGATGCGCGGCCAGCCGGTTTCCACGCTTTTCCAGTCCTCGGGCAGTTCGACCTGCAAGCGCGACACCAGCTCGACGCCTGCTTCCTGGGTCAGGCGGGCGCTGGGCACCAGATCGTCGCCGCGCAGCAGCGCCCAATCGGCGGTCATGCGCGCATCGAAACGCCCCGAGCTGCGCGGGTGGCTGACGCGCACCCGGTAACTCAAGGTCGCCGCCCCGTCCGCCGGGGTCCAGATACCGCGCCCGGGGCTGTCTTGCTGCCATTGGCCGTCGGCCTCGAAGTCGCTGTAATAACCCTTGTCGCCCAGGTCGAAGCTCAGGCCGTGCACCCATTTGCCGTCTTCCAGAAGCAGGCTGACTTCGGCCTGATCGCTATCGGGCAGAAAGCGCACGCGGTACTCCAGGTCGATCTTTTTCGCCGCCCACAGGGCCGGGCTGAGCACCAGCAGGGCAACGGACAACAGCAGGCATGAACGGATCGGCATCCGACAATTCCTCGGTAGGCAGTGGATGGGGGGGGGCATGGTTCAGGCGCCTTGCGCAGGCGCGGGCATGCAGCCCTCAGCCGGCGCGAAAGATCATATGGTCCTCCCAGTCGTCCTCGGCCACGCTGGTTTCGCTGAGCATGCGTCCGGACAGTGAGATGGCGGCCTTGTGCACCGCCTCGGGATCGCCGCAGACCAGCGGATGCCAGGGCGGCAGGTCCTTGCCTTCGGCGACCAGGCGATAGCCGCAGCTGGGCGGCAGCCACTGGAACTGGCTGGCCTGACCCGGGCTGAGCTGGATGCAGTCGGGAACGAACTGGCGGCGGTTGGCGTAGTCGGTGCAGCGACAGCTGGTCAGATCCAGCAGCTTGCAGGCGATGCGCGTGTAGTAGACGCCGCCGTCTTCCTCGTCCTCGAGCTTCTGCAGGCAGCACAGACCACAGCCGTCGCACAGCGACTCCCACTCCGTCTGGTCGAGCTGTTCGAGAGTCTTGCGTTTCCAGAAGGGTTCGACTTTGGCGGCCATGAGTACGTCTGCGGGGCGTGGAAAGGCCGCCAGTCTAGTGCCCCGCCGCGCAGCGGCCAAGCGCCAGCCACGAAAACCCTCGCCGGGCCAGTCGGCGTCCCGCTCCTTCATCAACCGCGCGATCAACCGGTTCTGCGAGACGGTTCGCTTAGCCGTTACACTGCCCGGCCGACCTTGGCCCTTGCATCTGGCCCCCTGGCCTCCTGGCCGACCCCGACCCGAACGGAACAACCCATGAACCCGAGCCACCACCGCCTCAGCGAACACCCCGTCGACCCGCAATTCACCCAGCGCTGGTCGCCGCGGGCCTTTACCGGCGAGGTCATCGAGCTGGCGACACTGCTGAGTTTTTTCGAGGCGGCCCGCTGGGCGCCCTCCTCGTTCAACTCCCAGCCCTGGCGCTTTCTCTATGCGCGCCGCGACACCCCGCACTGGCCGCGCTATGTCGAGCTGCTCAGTCCGTTCAACCGCGGCTGGGCACTGCACGCCTCGGCGCTGGTCATCGTACTGTCGAAAACCACCATCACCGGCTCCAGCGGCAACCAACGCCCGGCGCCCTACCATGCCTTCGACAGTGGCGCGGCCTGGGCCTGCCTGGCATTGCAGGCCAGCCTGAACGGCTGGCACGCCCATGGCATAGGGGGCTTCGACAAGGCCCTGGCCCAGCAAACCCTGGGTGTACCCGACGGTTTCGAAGTACAGATCGCCATTGCCATAGGCAAGCAAGGCGATAAAACCCTGCTGCCCGAAGACCTGCAGCAGCGCGAAAACCCCAGCCCCCGTAAGGCACTCGACACCCTGGTGGCCGAAGGTGTATTCGCCCCTGTGCAAGCCAGCTGATCAATAGCCCTGGGCGAACGCCACCTGCCCGCGCAGCGGCTGGCCGGTCTCGAAGCACTGCAAGTTGTCGAGAAACAGCCCGGCCATGGCATCGGGCAGGGTCGGGGCGGCGCTGTGACCGGTCAGCAGCAGGCCCGGGGTGCTCCAGAACGGATGGTCGGCGGGCAAGGGTTCCTGGCGGCAGACATCGATCACCGCGCCGGCCAGCCGTCCCTGCTCCAGGGCCGCGACCAGGTCCGCCTCGACCACTGCCACGCCGCGGCCGGCGTTGATAAACAGCGCGCTGGATCGCATGCGGGCGAACAGCGTGGCATCGAACAGATCCCGCGTCGCCGGGGTGTCGGGCAGCAGATTGACCAGGCAATCGGCCCAGCCGGCTTGCTGCGCCAAGCCGTCCAGCCCGCTCACCTGCGTAAAGCCGGCCAGCGCGCGGGGGTTGCGGGCGATGCCGCGCAGCTCCAGGCCGAAGGGCGCCAGAAACTGCGCCACCTGCTGCCCGATCTCCCCGGCGCCGACGATCAGTAAACGCCGCCCGGCCAGGCTGCCCGGCATGGGATGCGCCCACTGCTGCCCGACCTGCCTGGCCAGACGCGCCAGCACCTGACGCTCATGGGCCAACAGGTAGGTCAGCACATACTCGGCCATCACCTGTCCGAAAATCCCCACGGCGCGGCTGAGCCGGTAATCGCGCGGCAGCCCGGCCGCCAGCAGCGGCGTGATACCGGCCCAGGTAGCTTGCAACCACAGGGGTTTATGCCCTTGGCGCAGCAGGGGCGCCAGCAGGTCGGGTTGGCCCAGCCACACCGTGCAGCGGTCGGCCCATTGGGCCAGTTCGGCCGGGTCGGCACTGGCATGCAACGCGAGTCCGGGGCGCGCGCCGCTCAGCAGCGCGGTGTAGGTGGGATGGTTTTTCTCGGCGAGCAGAATAGGCATAGAGGACGACCCGACAGCAGGACAGGACAGGGGGCGTATCGGCGATCAGATCGGATCGTTGCGCCGCAACAGCTCCTCGGGCAGGTGCTCGATGTATTCGTCCTCGGCGGGCGGCATCTGCAGGTGATAACCCTGGGTCTCGAGATTGGCCAGCACCTGGTGGATGTCTTCCCGGGCCAGGGCGCGTTCCGGGCTGAGCACTAGGTCGAAGGTGTGGATGGGCGCGCCGAAGGCCACCAGCAGGCTTTCCGGTACCTTCTTCAGGGCCTGGCTTTTTTCCACGTAGAGGTACATCTCGTTGCGCCGAGGACTCTTGTAGATCGAGCAAATACGTTTCATGTCGGTTCTCCTGCGGGGGTCAGGCTGTCGAGCAAGGCCTGGCCCATCAATTCGCGGCGCCAGCCGCGCAGGGAATCCGGCAGCCGGTAGGGCCCATTGGGGTAGCCGCTTTTCAGCAAGGCCTCGAGGGTTTTCTTGCGCAACACGATCTCAGGCGCGATGTTCAGGCGCTCGGCCTCGCGCTGGCCAACGCCGCGCAGCACCTTGAGCAGGCTCGAGGCTTCCAGGGGCAGCGGTTCGGGCAGTACCGCTGGCCACTCGCTGGCCGGCAGGGCCGCCGCCTCGCGAATCAGCTGCAGCAGGGTCTCGCCATCCTGACGCACGGTCTTGGGGTGCATGTCCTCGATGCGCGACAGGGCCACCAGATTGTCTGGCTGGGTGCGAGCCAGGGGCCAGAGCGAGTTCTCGCGGATGATGCGATTGCGCGGCTGGTCGCGCACGCGCGCCTCGCGTTCGCGCCAGGCACAGAGTTCGCGCATCACCGCGAGCTGCGCGGGGGCCAGCTTCCAGGCCAACTTGGCTTCGCGGTACAGCTGCTGGGGATCGACTTCGCGGCGCAGGTTGAGCACCAGCTCGGCGCCGTCCTCCAGCACCCAGGCGGCCTTCTCGGCGGACAGCTGGGGCTTCAAGGCTTCGTAGACTTCCGCCAGGTGCTGGGCATCTTCGGCGGCATAGCTGACCTGGGTCTCGGACAGCGGCCGCTGCAGCCAGTCGGAGCGGGTCTCACCCTTGGGCAGGTCGATGCCCAGCACCGTCTGCACCAAGCGCGAATAGCCCATGGAGAAACCCAGGTTCAGGTAGGCCGCGGCCAGCTGGGTGTCGAACAGCCCCGCCGGCAGGCTGCCGGTCAGGCGCAGCAGCACTTCCAGGTCTTCGCTGCAGGCATGCAGCACCTTGATCACCGCAGGGTTTTCCAGCAACGCGGCGAAGGCCCGCCAGTCCTGGATCGGCAACGGATCGATGAGGAAGACCCGCGCGCCGTCGCAAATCTGCAGCAGCCCGGCAATGGGGTAGAAGGTGTCGACCCGCATAAACTCGGTGTCCAGCGCCACATAGGGCAGACGCTGCCAATCGGCGCAATGCTGCTGCAGGCTGGCGTCGTCACGGATCCAGTGAATCTCGATGGGCACAAGCATCTCCTCGAATAATGGCCGGCAGTATATATCGGCACCGCCGCGACCGGGCGCTCGTGGCTTGCCGCGCCCAAGAAGCCCTCCTATGCTGCCGGCACTCTGGACACAGCTGAATAATAGGGAACCCCATGAAAAAGCTTCTGGGCCTGCTGGCCATCCTGCTCGCGGCCGTCGCGCTCTTCCTCGTCTTTACCCCCAGCCCGATCGATCCGCTGGCCTGGACAGCCCCCCCGGCCCCGGCCATGACCGGTGTGCTGGAACCCAACGACAGCCTGATGAAGGCCGAACTGCTAGCCCGGGGCCAGCTGCAGGGCCCGGAAGACACCGCGGTGGATGCCCAGGGCCGGGTCTATGCCGGTCTGCACGACGGGCGGATCGTGCGCCTGGAAGCCGACGGTGGCATCGAGACCTTCGCCGAGACCCACGGCCGGCCCTTGGGCCTGGATTTCGACGCCAAAGGCGACCTGATCGTTGCCGATGCCTACAAAGGCCTACTGGCCATCGATCCCAAAGGCAGCATTAAGGTGCTGAGCAGCGAAGCGGCAGGCGTGCCTTTCGCCTTTACCGACGACCTGGAGATCGCCCGCGACGGCAGGATCTATTTCAGCGATGCCAGCCAGCGCTTCGAACAACCGGACTACCTGCTCGACCTGCTCGAAGCCCGTCCCCACGGCCGTTTGCTGCGCTACGACCCGGCCACCGGCGAGACCGAGGTGCTGCTCGACAAGCTGTATTTCGCCAACGGCGTGGCCTTGTCGGCCGAGCAGGACTTCGTCCTGGTCAACGAAACCTACCGCTACCGCATCACACGCTACTGGCTCACCGGCGAGAAGGCCGGCAGCCACGAGGTCTTTATCGACAACCTGCCGGGCCTGCCCGACAACCTGCAAGGCGATGGCGCCGGCACCTTCTGGGTCGCGCTGCCTTCGCCGCGCAAGGCCGATATCGATTTCCTGCACCGCCACCCCTGGCTGAAGACCCAGCTGGCCAAGCTGCCCCGGGCCCTGTGGCCCAAACCCGAAGCCTATGGCCTGGTAATCGCCCTGAACGAGCAAGGCCAGATCGTGCGCAGCCTGCATGACACCAGCGGCACGCACCTGCGCATGGTCACCTCGGCCAAGCCGGTCGGCGACGACCTGTACCTGGGTAGCCTGAACAACGACCGCATCGGCAAGCTGCGCATTCGATAGGAATTTCATATGTCCATCGCCCACCTGATCAGCCCACGACAACTGGCCGAGCGCCTGGAGCAACCCGACCTGGTGCTGCTCGACTGCCGTTTCGCCCTCGACGATCCGGGCTACGGCCGACGCGGTTTCGCCACCGGTCATATCGCCGGCGCCCAGTTCGCCGACCTGGAGCAGGACCTGTCCGGCCCGGTGCACAAAGGCCGCACCGGCCGCCATCCGCTGCCCGACCCAGCCGTGCTGAGCGCGCGCCTGCGTGCCTGGGGCCTGCAACCGGACAGCAGGGTGGTGCTGTATGACGACGGCCCCGGTGCATTCGCCGCCCGTGCCTGGTGGTTGCTGGCCTGGCTGGGCAAGCGCGATTCGGTCGCGCTGCTCGATGGCGGCCTGAAGGCCTGGCGCGAGGCTGACCTGCCCTTGAGCGACGAGATGCCCCCCGTCGCGCCGGGCCAGTTCGAGGGCCGGCCGGATGCCGCCTTGCTGGTCACGGCCGAGCAGCTGCAGCAGCGCCTGGATGACCCGCGCCTGACCTTGCTGGATGCCCGGGCGCTGCCGCGCTTTCGCGGCGAGGTCGAGCCCCTGGACCCGGTGGCCGGACATATCCCCGGCTCCCACTGCGCGGTGTTTACCGACAATCTGGGCAGCGATGGGCGCTTTCTGCCGGCGGCGCAGTTGCGTCAGCGCTTCGCCGCGCTGCTTGGCGAAGGCGCCCCGGGCGAGCGTACCCCGGACGACCTGGTGGCCTACTGCGGTTCCGGGGTCACCGCCTGCCACAACCTGTTCGCCCTGAGCCTGGCCGGCTATCCCCTGGCGCCGCTGTACGCAGGCTCCTGGAGCGAATGGATCACCGATGCGAGCCGCCCCGTCGCCACCGGGGACTGAGACCTACCCCATCGGCTGTCGGCGGTTTCAGGCACGATCGACCTGGGCCTCGCGGTACTGGCCCGGCGTGGCGCCGGTCCAGCCCTTGAAGGCGCGATGGAACGAGTTGCCGTCCTGAAAGCCCAGGAGAAAGGCGATTTCCCCGGGCGAGCTGGTCGAACGCGCCAGGTAGTGCTCGGCCAGTTCCCGGCGCGTGGCGTTGAGCACGTCCTGATAACGGGCATCTTCCGCCCCGAGGCTGCGTTGCAGCGAGCGCGCGCTCATGGCCAGGCGCCGTGCGGCGTCCTCGATCTGACTTTGCCCGGCGGGCAACATCTCCAGCAGCAGGCCGCGTACCCGCGCGGCCATGCTCGCGCCGGCCTGTACCTCGGCCACTTGCTGGCGCAAGCCCGCCTCGAAAAAGCCCCACATGGCGGTGTCTTCGGTCAGGAAGGGCCGCGTGGCGTCAGGGGCGGCGAAGGCGATGCGGTTGACCGCGCCTTCGCGGATCGGTACCCCGAAATAGGCCGCGTAAGGCGCGGGATCGTCCGGCAAACGGCTCAACTGCACGTCCAGAGGCACGATCAAGGTGCGGGTGGCCAGGCGCGCCAGCTGGGTGAAGAACACCAGCTCCGCCGCGCCCAGGCTGCGCGGAATCACCCCCTCATGCCCGTAACAGTCCAGGGTCACGCGGGTACGCTGGCGATCGATGTCCAGGCTCAGGACAAGCGGACCGATCAGGCACTTGTAGTGTTGCAGGCGCTGCAGGGCGCCGTTCAGGTCGGCGCTGCACAAGCTGGCGAAAACCGGTGGATCGAAGGCCTCGACCGAGATCGCCTGACCAATCATCAAGGGCAGCGCGTCGCTGCCGGCGGCCTGTTCCAGGCCCTGCCACAGGTCGAAATACTGCGCCGGCGTCAGACTGGCCTCGCGGCGCGCGAACAGGTCGACCGGCAGCCTGGCCAGGCGCAGCACCTGCGCCGGGTCCAGGCCCATGTCGAGCATCAGCAGACGCCAGCTGCGCTGCACGGTGAAGCGGGTGGCCTGCCTCAAGGGATGGGCACCTATTTGATAGTGGAAAGCATTATCTTGTCGAAAATCCGGTCGCCAAACCACTTGCGGATAAACATCATCGATTTGGCGTACTTGCCGGCGGCATAGCGGGTACCGGGCCGACGCGCGCGCACGGCCCTGAGCATCAGGTCGGTGATCACCTGGGGCGGCGACGCCACCTCCTGGCGGTAGGACGCCTCGGTAGCCGCCGCCAGGGCCTTGGTCATGACACGGTAGGGGCCGCTGCCGGAGCGCTCGAGCAGGGGCGCGAGCATCACCTCGCCGAACTCGGTGGCGATCACCCCCGGTTCGATGATCACCACATCGATACCGAACGGCGCCAGCTCCAGGCGCAGGCAATCGGACCAGCCTTCGACCGCGTGCTTGGTGGCGTGGTACCAGCTGCCCAGGGGGGTGTAGATCTTGCCGCCCATGGACGTGATGTTGAGGATCCGGCCCTTGCGGCCCTGGCGCATCGCCGGCAACAGCAGTTGGGTCAGGCGCGCCATGCCGAACAGGTTGACCTCGAACTGGTAGCGGGCATCGTCCAGCGAGGTGTCTTCCATAGCCCCGTACAGGCCGAAGCCCGCATTGTTGATCAGCAGGTCGACGGCGTCGTGATCGCGCTCGATACGCTGCACCAGAGCCTGGATATCCGCATCACAGGCGATGTCCATCTTCAGCACTATGGCGCCCAGCGCCTGCAGGTCGGCCATCTGTTCCACCCGCCGCGCCGCCGCATAGACAATCATCCCCTCGGCCAGCAGGGCCTTGGCAAAGCCCTTGCCCATGCCCGAGGAAGCACCGGTCACCAGGGCCACGGGGGTATTGGCGGTTGCACGCATGTGTTTCTCCTGAAGCAAGCGGATCGAACGGCAAGGCTAACGCCACGCACCGCCCGGGGCATCGGCAAAGGGCGCCAGGCTTTATGCAAATCGCGCCAGAACGGCAAACCGCGTCTCACGGCGCGCCACGCTTGCGCCGCACCCGGCAAAGTCCCTAGGATCTGTTGCCGCTTGATCGCGAGGGTGAATGAAATGGCAACAGTCCCCTAGACTGTCGCCTCGATGACTCCCGGCCGGCCCGAATACCGGCAGGCGCACACGCAGCGCCCACGGCGCGACTGGAAAAGGACAGGTTATGCAGCAGGGTTGGCGCCAGCGCCTCTACACCATCATCTTCTTCACCGACACTCCAGCCGGCAGGTATTTCGACACCGGGTTGCTGGTAGCCATCATGGCCAGCCTGATCGTGGTGGTGCTGGACAGCATCGAGAGCGTTCACCTGCTCCATGGCGAACTCTTTTTGGTACTGGAGTGGGCCTTCACCCTGCTGTTCGCCCTCGAATACGCGGTGCGTATCTACGTCAGCCCCAAGCCGCGCCAGTACATCACCAGCTTCTACGGCCTGATCGACCTGCTCGCCGTGCTGCCGGCTTTTATCGCCCTGGTGTATGTCGATGCCCAGTACCTGCTGATCATCCGGGTGATCCGCATGCTGCGGATCTTCCGCGTGCTGAAGCTCAGCCCCTACCTGAAACAGGCCAATTTCCTGCTCACCGCCCTGCGCGGTAGCCGACAGAAGATCATCGTGTTCTTCGTCTGCATCGCCACCCTGGTCACGGTCTTCGGCACGCTGATGTACGTGGTGGAGGGGCCGGGAAATGGTTTCACCAGCATTCCGATCAGCATCTACTGGGCGATCGTCACCCTGACCACGGTCGGCTTCGGCGATATAGTGCCCAGGACCGCCCTGGGGCAAATGCTCGCCTCCCTGGTGATGATCACCGGCTATTCGATCATCGCCGTGCCCACCGGGATCTTCACCGCCGAACTGGCCACCGCCATGCGCGGCAGCGATGGCCTGCTCAAGCACAACTGCCCGACCTGCTCGAAGAACAACCACGAACATGGCGCGGCCTTCTGCAACCGCTGCGGCAACCCGCTGTTTCCCCGTCAGGTCGAGCATGCCAAACCCAAACAGCCGAATGACTGAAACCCGCTGGAACGACCTTTGGCAGCGCCTGGGTGGCGCGGCGCCAGCCGACAGCTTCGCGCAGCTGCTGGCCGCCCATGGTGAGCCCCATCGGCATTACCACGGCGCCGCGCATATCGAGGCCTGCCTGGGGCATTTCGATACCTGGCGACACCTGGCAAGCAATCCGGACCGGGTCGAGCTGGCGCTCTGGACCCACGACCTGGTCTACGACACCCGGCGCCAGGACAACGAGGCGGTCAGCGCCGAACAGGCCTGCGCCTGGCTGGCACAGGCCGGTCTGGCCCGCCACGCCCCGGCGCTGCGCGAGGCGATCCTCGCCACCTGCCACAAGACACCGCCCCAGGACCCAGACGCCGCCTTGGTAGTGGACCTGGACCTGAGCATCCTGGCCAGTCCGCCGGCCGGCTATGCCCGTTACGAAGCGGCCATCCGCGCCGAATACGCCTGGGTACCCGAGCCGCTGTTTCGCGCCGGGCGTAGCCAGCTGTTGCGTCATCTGCTGGCCCTGCCCCAGCTGTACCTGCACCCGCCCCTGGCCGAACGCTGGGAAGGGCCCGCCCGCGACAACCTGCGCCTGGCACTGCTGGCCCTGGGCGGCTGAACGCCGGCGCGGTGCCCGGCAGGCGATGCCCGATCAACAGCGTGCCGGCCTTCTCATGAAGTACCGGGCGGCATGGTCCATCGGCTTGCTACCGGCTGGATCGCCTGGCGCTGGCCGACGCCGGGCAAGGGGTGAGAATCAGGGCGTGGGGAAATAGACGCAAAACGCGAAAGCCACCGCATCCGGACTGTCGGCGATGCAGTCCACCGCCATGCGCATGTCCTTTTCCTGCTCGTAGGCCGCCGCGCAGACCCGTGAATCGCGCTTGACCTCCTCGTGCATGGTTTTCATCTGCCCCATGGTTTCCTCGTATTTCTGCTCGGTCACCCGGCCTTCCTTGACCGCGGTGCGTCCGTACTTGTCCAGCTCGTCCATCAGGCCCGGCATGCGTTGCACCAGAGTCGAACACTGCATCTGCGCCTTCTGCTGCAGCTGGCCGGCATTCAGCTCCGTGCTGTCCGTGGTTGAGCCCGGTTCATCGGTGGAGCTCTCTTCCACGGGCTTCAAGGCCTCCATGGTATTGACCTGCAGGCGCCGCTCTTCGACTTTCTGGCTTTCCGGAGGCGGGGTATCGGTGAAATGCAGCTTGCCCTCGGCGTCGCGCCATTGGTAGACCTGGGCCCAGCTCAGGGAACAGGACAGGGCCAGCACGGCGCCGGCAAGCATGCGAAAGGACATGGCAACTCTCTTAAGATCGATGGACTGTTCAGGCGCAAACCCCGGCGGGGACAGGCGCGACCGGTTAAAGGTAAAAAACCCTGATGCCATCAGGGCTTGAAATGCCGGCCCAGACTGGCCGGCACGCCGCCGCTGTCCGTTGCCTTCCAGGGCCCTTGCGGGCTGTTCGACCAGCTCCAGCCGTCGTTCCAGCGGTAGTAGGTGCGCTCGCGGTAGAACAGCTGCTCGGCGCCTTGCAGCACATACACGCCCAGGGTCGAATCCCAGCGGCTATTGCCACCGGGCGGCGGCGCGTAGCGCGGGTGGGACGCACCCGGGGTCGAAGGCTTGGTCGCCGGCACCGAACCCGTGATGGGGCCGGGTGCGGAGCCCGGACGCGGCGCGTGCAGCGGACCGTGGAGGCTGCAGCCCGCCAACAGCATCGCGGCCAGTGCCGCCAGGATCAGGCGGCTCATTGGGCCTGCCCGTCGGCGCGGTCGATGGTCAGCAACTGCGGGTCCCGGGTGCTGCTGGCCACCGGTGCGTTGCGGCCGATCCATTCGCCTGCGGTGGCATCGCCGGCGCGGGAAATCCGCGCCACCAGTTGCACCTGGGGAAAACCGGAGAGCTTGAGCTGCGGCAGCATGGCGTCGCTGTCGGCCAGGCTGACCTCGGCCGGCAGGTCCGCTACGGTCAGGCGCTTGACCGCCAGGGGCATGGGTGGGCCCTCACTGGCGCGGGCGAAGATAAACACTGTATCGGTGGGCTGCACCTTGTCGCGCAAGTCGGTGCTCAACTCGACCCGCACACGGAGCTGCGCGCCGCCTGCTGCCGCTTCGCCCGCCTGTGTCGCTGGCGTTTGCGGGTCGCCGCCTCCGGCTTGCAGGCCGGCACGGGCGCGCTCGATGCCGCTGGCAATGGCCGTACGCGAGGGGTCTTCCGCGGGCAGCACGGCCACCAGGCGCTCCCAGAACGCGATGGCCTCGGCAAAGCGCCCCGCCTCGTAGGCGACGATGCCCAACAGGCCCAGGCTGGTGACTTCCGCCGGGTCCGCCGCCAGGGCTTCGTCGGTCAGGGCCTGCAGCGGCGCCGACCACTGCTTGTCGATGAAGTACAGGGCCTGAGCCCATTGCCCGAGGAGCTCCGGCGCCCGCTCGGCCAGACCGACCGCCCGCTCGAAGGCCTTGGCCGCATCGGCCGGCCGCTGTTGGGCCATGTAGGTGCGACCGAGGAAATACCAGCTTTCGGCGGACTCGGGATTGCTCTGTACCGCCGCTTCCAGGCGCGCGGTCATGGCTTCAAGGCTCTGGGGCTGCTCAGCCAGCTCCCGGGCGCGCTCTACCTGATCGATGGCCCCCCAGTGCAGGTACAGGCCGCACCCCAGCAGGGGTATCAGCAGGGCCATGGCCAGGGGCACCTTGCGGCCCAGCGCGGCGAACCGCGGCTGCGCCTGGGTACCCTCGGTGTCGGCCAGCAGCTCGCGCGCCGCCTCGGCGCGACCGTCCTCCAGTTGCGCCAGGCTCAGCACCCCGGCCTGTTGCTGGCCCTGCAGCTCGGCCAGGCGCTCCTGGTACAGGCTGACGTTCAAGGCGGTGCGGTCTTCCTCGGCCTGGGCCTTGCGTCCGCGCAGCACTGGAAGCAGCACAAAGGCCAGGGCGGCGAGCAGCAGCAGGCCGGCGGACAACCAGAATTCGATCATGGGGTCTTCTTATCCAGGGGCGCTTGAGAAGCGGGGTCGGCGTGGGCCAGCAGGGCCGCCAGGCGCTGCTGCTCGTCGGTGGACAGCCCACTGTCGGGTCGGGTTTTCTGCGCGCGGCGGCGCAGCACTATCAGCCCCAGCAAACCGAAACCGCCGAGCAGCAGCGCGCCCGGGCCGTACCAGAGCAGCAGGGTGCGGCCGTTGACCGGCGGCTTGTACAGCACGAAGTCACCGTAGCGGGCCACCAGGTAATCGGCGATCTGCTCGTTGCTCTGGCCCTCCCCCAGCATGCGGAAGATCTCGCGGCGCAGGTCGGTGGCGATCGGCGCATCGGAATCGGCGATGTTCTGGTTCTGGCACTTGGGGCAACGCAGCTCCTCGGTCAGGCTGCGGTAGCGTTGGCGCTCGGCCTCGCTGGCAAATTCATAGGTGTCGATGGCGGCCTGGACCGTTGCGCTCAGGCCCAGGCCGAGAAAAGCGGCGAGCAACAGGCGCTTCATGGCCTGCCCTCGTCCACCAGGGCCTGGTACAGCGGCGCCAGCTGTTCGCGCCAGACCTGCGCGTCGATCACCCCGACGAACTTGTGGCGGATGATGCCCTCGCGGTCGATCAGGTAGGTTTCCGGCGCGCCGTAGACCCCCAGGTCCAGGCCCAGGCTGCCCTTGGCATCGTCGATATCCAGTGCATAGGGGTTGTGGAACTCGGCCAGCCATTTGCGCGCGGCGGCGTTGTCGTCCTTGTAGTTGACCCCATGGATGAGCACGCCCTGGCTGGCCAGCTGGTTGAGTACCGGGTGCTCGACCCGGCAGGAGATGCACCAGGTGGCCCAGACATTGACCAGCGCCGGCTTGCCGACCAAGTCGGCGCGGGACAGGGTCTTGCCGCCCTCCACCGCCGGCAGCGTGAACGCCGGAAAGGGCTTGCCGATCAGTGCCGACGGCAGCTCGGTGGGGTTGAGAAACAGGCCGCGGTAGAGGAACACCGCCACGGCGAGAAAGATCGCCAGGGGCAACAGCAGCAACAGGCGCTTCATATCGGCTCTCCTGCCAGGCCCAGGGCCTCGCGTACCCGGGTCTTGACCACCAGGCGATAACGCCGGTCGCTGGCCGCCAGCAGGCCGCCGAAGCCCATCAGAAAGGCCCCCGACCAGATCCAGCGCACGAAGGGCTTGATATGCACCCGCACCGCCCAGGCGCCCTCTTCCAGGGGCTCGCCCAGGGCGACGAACAGGTCGCGGGTAAAACCGGCATCGATGCCGGCCTCGGTCATCACCGATTGCTGCACGGTATACAGGCGTTTTTCCGGGTGCAGCAGGGCGATTTCGCGCTCACCCTCGAAGACCCGCACCGGGCCCCGGTCCGAGGTGAAGTTCGGGCCTTCGTGGTGCACCGCGCCCTCGAACACGAAGCGGTAACCGCCCAGCTCGATGGCCTCGCCCGGCGCCAGGCGCAGGTCGCGCTCGGCACTGTTGACGCTGGCCAGCACCGCGCCCAGGGCACAGACGGCGATGCCGGCATGGGCCAGCTGCATGCCCCAGTAGCTGCGGTTCAGGCTGCGCATACCCTTGAGCAGGCCCTTGTGCCGGGTCTTGTCGAACAGGTCACGCAGGCCGGCCAGCACCACCCAGGCCGACAGCAGGCAGGTGGCGAGCACCGCCCAGCCGCCATCGCCCAGGGCCCAGGCCGCCAACCCGGCCACCACCAGGCTGCCCACCAGCACCGGCATCAGCATGCCGAGCAGCCAGCGCAGCGGGGTGTCCTTCCAGCGCACCAGTACGCCGACCGCCATCATGGCCATCAGCAGGCCCATCAGGGGCACGAACAGGGCATTGAAATAGGGCGGACCGACCGACAGCTTGGCTCCGGTCAGGGCGTCCAGCACCAGGGGATAGAGGGTGCCGAGCAGGATCATCGAGGCGGCGACCACCAGGATCAGGTTGTTCACCAGCAGCAGGGTTTCCCGCGACCAGAGGGCAAAACCGACCTGGCTCCTGACCACCGGGGCGCGGATGGCGAAGAGGGTCAGCGAGCCGCCGACCACCAGCAACAGGAACGCCAGAATAAACACCCCGCGCTCGGGGTCGGTGGCGAAAGCGTGCACCGAGGTCAGCACCCCGGAGCGCACCAGGAAGGTCCCCAGCAGACTCAGGGAGAACGCGGCGATGGCCAGTAACACGGTCCAGCTCTTGAACACCCCGCGCTTTTCGGTGACCGCCAGGGAGTGGATCAGCGCCGTACCCACCAGCCAGGGCATGAAGGAGGCGTTTTCCACCGGGTCCCAGAACCACCAGCCGCCCCAGCCCAGTTCGTAATAGGCCCACCAAGAGCCCAGGGCGATGCCCATGCCGAGAAAGGCCCAGGCCACCAGGGTCCAGGGCCGCGACCAGCGCGCCCAGGCCGCGTCCAGACGCCCGCCGAGCAGCGCGGCGATGGCGAAGGCGAAGGCCACGGAAAAGCCCACATAGCCCATGTAAAGCATGGGCGGGTGGATGATCAGGCCGAAATCCTGCAGCAGCGGGTTGAGGTCGCGGCCGTCCATGGGCACGTTCGGCAGCAGTCGCTCGAAGGGGTTGGAGGTCACGATCAGAAAAAGCAGAAAACCGATGCTGATCAGGCCCATCACCCCCAGCACCCGGGCCAGCATCACCTCGGGCAACTGCCGCGAGAAGATCGACACGGCAAAGGTCCAGCCCGCCAGGATCAGCGCCCAGAGCAGCAGCGAGCCTTCGTGGGCGCCCCACACGGCGCTGAACTTGAAGTACCAGGGCAAGGCGCTGTTGGAGTTGTGGGCCACGTAGGCCACGGAAAAATCGTCGACCATAAAGGCCTGGGTCAGGCAGGCGAAGGCGAACAGCAGAAAGGCGAACTGCCCCCAGGCCGCCGGCACCGCCAGGCTCATCCACTGCCGGTCGCCACGCCAGGCGCCGATCAGCGGCAGGCTGGCCTGAACCAGGGTCAGGCACAGGGCGAGGATCAGGGCCAGGTGGCCGAGCTCGGGCACGATGCTGGGCACTGTCAGTACTCCTTGGTCGGCATGGGTTGCAGCTGGCCGCTGTCTTTCAGGGCCTTGGTCACTTCCGGGGGCATGTAGTTCTCGTCGTGCTTGGCCAGCACTTCGTCCGCGATCAATACGCCGTTGGCATCCAGCGTGCCCAGGGCGACGATGCCCTGCCCCTCGCGGAACAGGTCCGGGAGTATGCCCTGATACTCCAGGGTCACCTCCTTGACGAAGTCCGTGACCACGAAGCGCACGGTCAACGAGTCCTTGGAGCGCACCAGCGAGCCTTCCTTGACCATGCCGCCGGCACGGATACGGGTGTCCGCCGGGACCTCACCGTTGGCGATCTGGGTCGGGGTGTAGAACAGGTTGATGTTCTGCTGCAGGGCGCTGAGGGCCAGAGCCACCGCCACCCCGGCACCGACCAGGATCAACAGGACGATCAGCAGGCGTTTCTTGCGCAGCGGTTTCACGGCGTGTTCTCCCGGCGCAGACGGCGCGCCTCTTGTTGCAGGTAGCGCCGGCGCGCCAGGATCGGCAGCGCGACGTTGAGCAGCAGGATCGCCAGGCAGATGCCGTAGGAGGACCATACATGCAGGCCGTGCTTGCCCATGGCCAGCAGTTCGGCAAAGGAATCGAAATACATCAGCGCAGCCCCTCGCTCTGGCCCAGGATTTCCGCGCGTACCCAGCTGCTGCGGGCCTCGCGACGCAGCACCTCCAGGCGCATGCGCAGCAGCAGCACGGCGCCGAAGAAGCAGTAGAACCCCAGCACCATGATCAGCAGCGGCAACCACATCTCCACCGGCATCGCCGCTTTGCCGGTCACGCTGAACGAGGCCGGCTGGTGCAGGCTGGTCCACCAGTCCACCGAGTATTTGATGATCGGAATATTCACCACCCCGACTATCGCCAGCACCGCGCAGGCCTTGGCCGCGCTGTCGCGGTTACCGATGGCCTGGCCCAGGGCGATGATGCCGAAATACAGGAACAGCAGGATCAGCATCGAGGTCAGCCGCGCGTCCCAGACCCACCAGGAGCCCCAGGTGGTTTCGCCCCAGATGGCCCCGGTGGCCAGGGCGATGACCGTCATCCAGGCGCCGATGGGCGCGGCCTGCTGCAGCGCTACATCGGCCAGTTTCATCTTCCAGACCAGGCCGACCACAGCGGCCACCGCCAGCATCAGGTAGATGCTCTGGGCCAGAAAAGCCGCCGGCACATGGACATAGATGATCCGGTAGCTGTTGCCCTGGTAGCGTTCCGGCGGCGCGAAGGCCAGCCCCCAGACCGCGCCGACCAGCAGCAGCAGCACGGCGACAACGGCGAGCCAGGGCAACCAGCGCCCGCTGATGGCGTAGAACGACTTGGGCGAGCCCAGTTTGTGAAACCACGTCCAGTTCATATCAATCGCCTTAAAGCTGGGTAGATCAATCGCCTTGTCATGCCTGTTGGGCCCCCTATTCGCCGACGCTGATGGTCAAACCCGCCGCTATGGCAAAGGGGGTCAGGGTCACCGCCAGCGCCGTCAGGCTGCCCAGCCAGAGCAGGTAGCCCAGGGTCGGCAGACCTTGCAAGGCCGCTTGCAGGGTCCCGGTGCCGAGTATCAGTACCGGGATATACAGCGGCAGAATCAGCAATGCCAACAGCAATCCCCCGCGCTTGAGCCCTACCGTCAGGGCCGCGCCCACCGCGCCGAGCAGGCTCAGCACCGGGGTGCCAAGCAACAGCGAAAACAGCAGCACCGGCACGCAACGGGCCGGCAGCCCGAGCATCAGGGCCAGCAGGGGCGCCAGCAGCACCAGGGCCAGGCCGGAGAACAGCCAGTGTGCCAGCACCTTGGCCAGAACCAGAAGCGCCAGGGGGTGCGACGAAACGACCCACTGTTCCAGGGAACCGTCTTCGAAATCGCTGCGAAACAGTCCGTCCAGGGACAGCAGCACCGCCAGCAAGGCCGCCACCCAGACCAGCCCCGGCGCCAAGGTCTGCAGCAGTTGCGCCTGCGGCCCGACCGCCAGGGGGAACAGGGCGACGACGATGGCGAAAAACACCAGCGGGTTGGCCAGTTCGGCCGGACGCCGACAAAGCAGGCGCGCTTCGCGGGTGACCAGCAGGAAAAAGACGTTGCTCATGCGCTGCGCTGCCCGAGGTCAAGTTGGCGGAAACCAGCCGGCTTGATGCTCAACGGGTGATGGGTGGTCAGCAGCACCAGACCGCCCTGCTCGCAGTGCCGGGCCAGGTGGCTTTCCAGCTGGGCCACGCCCTCCTTGTCCAGGGCGGTGAAAGGCTCGTCGAGCACCCACAGCGGCGGCGCCGCCAGGTACAGGCGCGCCAGGGCCACGCGGCGCTGCTGGCCGGCCGACAGGGTGTGGCAGGGTACGTCCTCGAAACCGCTCAGGCCGACTGCCGCCAGGGCCTGCCAGATCGCCGCGCGCGAGGCCGGGCGGTGCAGCGCGCAGAGCCAGGCGAGGTTTTCTTCGGCGCTGAGCAGGCCCTTGATACCGGCGGCATGGCCGATCCACAGCAGCTCGCGGGCCAGCTCGCTGCGCTGCTCGGTCAGGGCCCGGCCGTTGAGCCGCACCTCACCCTGGGTAGGCTGCATCAGCCCGCAGAGCAGGCGCAACAGGCTGGTTTTGCCGCTGCCGTTGGGGCCGGCGACCTGCAGCATCTCGCCACCCTGCACGCGAAGATCCAGGCCTTCGAACAGCAGACGCCAGTCCCGCTCGCAGGCGAGGGACAGGGTTTCGAGCAGGGGGCTGGTCACGGCATGGCTACCCGTTAAAGTCGGCGGTGGTCCGGCCGCTATACTGAGGCAAGCACAGCTGCACGGCCGGCCCGGACGGGGCGGCATTATACATGCCAGCCCCCGCCCTCGACGCGGGCATTTTCGACAGGTTATTACGTCTCCATGGCCGACATCAGCAGCCCTCGCCCGCTCCCACCGATCGCACCCACCCCGCGCGCCAGCGTGCCGCCCGCCGACCTGGCGCTCAAGCTACTGCAGCCCCTGCAAGGCCTGCTAGCCACCGGCCAGTCGGCTAGCGCCGAGGTCATGACGGTCAAGGAAGCCGGCCAGAGTTTCCAGCTGATGCTCAGGCTGACCCTGGACAACGGCCGTCAAGCCACCCTGCAGGCCACTAGCACCAGGCCCCTGGCTCAGGGCGCGGCCGTGGTGGTCACTGCCCTGGCGGAGACGCGCCTGGCGGTGATGCTGCAGGCCGGCGGCAATCCGGCCCTGACCCAGCTGGACCTGGACCAGCTGCCCCAGGGCAGCCTGTTGCAGGCCAAGGTGCTGACCAGCGAAACGCTGTCCAACAAAGCGCCACACACCCTCTATAAGGTGCTGGTCAGCCTGCTCAACACGCCCCTGGCCGGTAGCAAGTTGACGCTGGAAACCCCTTTATCCCTGTCGCCCGGTAGCCTGCTGACCGCCCAGGTGCAGGGCAGCCAGGCCCTGAATTTCCTGCCGCTGGGCAGCCGCCTCGATCAGCTGGAGCTGGGCCAGCAGCTGGGCAATCAGCTCAACCGCCAGGGTTCCCTGGACGGCCTGTTCAAAGCCCTGCAGGGCCTGAACGCTCAGAGCGGCCTGCCCGAAGGCCTGCGCACCAGCCTCGACAAGCTGTTCGGCGCCCTGCCCGACGGTGCTCAGCTGAGCACGCCCAAGGGCCTGGCCCAGGCCATGGAAAACAGCGGTCTGTTCCTCGAAGCCAAGCTCTTGGGGGGGCAGACCAACGCCCTGCCCCAGGACCTGAAAGCCAACCTGCTGCGCCTGATCGCCCATCTGCTGCCCGGCACGGCCAGCTCGCCGGGGCAACTCGTCCCATCTGGCCTGCCGGGTGCCGGCCTGGCCGGCACGGCGCTAGCCCAGGGCCTGCCGGCTTTTGCCCGCCAGGCCCTGGGCAGCCTGGGCCAGAGCGGTTCACGTCAGCAGGCCCTGAGCTTTCCCTTGCCGTCGCGCCTGCTGCAGGCCATGGACGGCGAGGCCGATCTGGAAACCCTGCTCAAGCTGGCCGCCGCCGCGGTCTCGCGCCTGCAGACCCATCAGCTGTCCTCCATGGCGCAGACCCAGGTCGGCCCGGACGGCAACCTGCTGACCACCTGGCAGCTGGAGCTGCCGATGCGCAATCAACAGGAGTGGGTACCGCTGCAGATCAAACTGCAACGCGAAGACCCCGCGCCCAAACAGGGCAAGAAGGAACAGGCGGAAACCCTCTGGCGGGTCGAACTGGCCTTCGACCTGGCGCCCCTGGGTCCGCTGCAGGTGCAGGCGCAACTGCTGCGCGGCAGCCTGTCCAGCCAGCTGTGGGCCGAGCGCGCCAGCACCGCCAGCCTGATCGAAACGGAAATGGGCCACCTACGCGAGCGCCTGATCGCGGCGGGCCTGCAGGTGGGCGAACTGGATTGCCGCCAGGGCACGCCGCCCCAGGGCCCGCGTACGCAGCTGGAGCAGCGCTGGGTCGACGAAACCGCCTAACACCAACACAACGGAAGCCCGTCATGAAACGCCAAGCGCCCCGCCAGGCCATCGCCCTCACCTACGATGGCACCAACGCGCCCAGCCTGACCGCCAAGGGCGACGACGAGCTGGCCGAAGCCATTCTGGCGATTGCCCGCGAATACGAGGTACCGATCTACGAAAACGCCGAGCTGGTGCGCCTGCTGGCCCGCCTGGAGCTGGGCGATGCCATCCCCGAACCGCTGTACCGCAGCATCGCCGAGATCATCGCCTTCGCCTGGTACCTCAAGGGCAAATGCCCGGCGGGCTTCGACCCGGACAAGGACCGCGACATCACCCCACCGCTGCCGCTGCTGAACGGCCCCGCCGGCTGAAAGCAGGCAGCTGAGAAGCGCTACGCAATTGGCCGATCCGATGCTGGCTGCAGGGCCTTCCAGGCATTAGAGTTTTTTCTGGCAATGCCTGCCCGAGCCTTAGGGTACGTAGCGTGGTATGCCCACCAAGGGCGCCTGGCGCCAAGGTGCGAACCGGGAGGCCGGTGATGCGGGAGGACGCTCTTCGTCGTTCCCGCAAAGGCGGGGACTCAGGTACGGCGAGCTTTCTGAATACCCGCCAAAAACACAGTGAACATGCTCTCACCTGGATACGCCAATAGACGCGGCGTTGTTCAAGGAGAAGAAAAGGGCGTCGGCGATCAACATAAGCACCTTTGATAACGCGGCCATAGGGCGCGCTGGCGGTTTGTATCGCCTCGCTTGCACTTGAAGCCAGCAAAACCGAATAGCGCATCCGCAGCGCACCGCCCGGACAGCTGATACAAGCCAAGCCTTGCTCCCCCCAAAAAACGCCCGCTCAAGGAGAGCAATCTGAAACGCACCCTATTTGCTATCGCCACTGCCCTGCTGCTCGGCAGCGTGATGCTGCTGGGCATGCGCCCCAGCGAGGAGCCCCTGCCCGCCGGTAGCCTGGCCGATCGCGTCCTGGTCGAGAAATCCAAGCGTCTGCTGACCCTGTTTCGGGAAGACCGGCCACTCAAGCAGTACCCGATCTCGCTCGGCGGCGACCCGCTGGGCCACAAGGTCCAGGAAGGCGATAGCCGCACGCCCGAAGGCCATTACCTGATCGATTTTCACAAGGCAAACAGCGGTTATTACCGCGCCCTGCATATTTCCTATCCGAACCCGGCCGATACCGATGCGGCCCGAGCCAGAGGCGTGGCGCCGGGTGGAGCCATCATGATCCATGGCATCCGTAATGGCCTGGGCTGGATCGGCCCCCTGCATCGGCTGCTGGACTGGACGGCCGGCTGCATCGCCCTGACCGACCGGCAAATGCAGGAGCTCTGGGAGGCTATTCCCGACGGCACGCCCATCGAGATAAGGCCTTGAAGCGCCCTGCCCGCTTGACCCGCTGGCTGTTTCGGCTGGCGGACTGCGTGCCCTAGTTGCTAGGGCTGCTGGCCGACTCTCTGACACTCCGCTATCCGCTGACGGCACCGGTCTTTGCGCGGATACAGGGTATCGAGCTTTCCCAGCCCCTCGGCACCTCAGCCCTGTTGCTGGCGGTGGCGTTCGGCGCTTACTGCCTTACGCGGCCTGGTTGGTAGCTTTGCCGGACACCTCGAGCCGATTCTCACCGTCGGGGCACCCTTGCTGCTGGTGCTGGCACGGGAGAGGCGTGATCGAGTAGGCCCCGCGCCAGACCCGCCGCGGTAATCCGCATGGCGAGTGCCGCGCCTGGCGCAAACAGCGCATCGCCCACGGAGGCTCAGGAGCGCTGGCTGCGGCCCTGGTTCATCTTGCTGATCAGTTCGGCCTCGGCCTTGCTCAGGCCACAGGAGTGGGTCAGGTCGTCCACGCTGGCGCCCAGGCCGACCAGCCGCGCCGCCTGGGTAAAGGACAGGCTGCTGGGGTCGCGCTGCTCCATCTGCTGCAACTTGTCGGGCAGCGGCGCCACCAGCCGTCGCAGCTCCTGCAGCTCCTCGCCCATGCGGATGCTACCGGTCAGGTAGGCATCCAGGCGCTTGCTCAGCTCCCTGATCCGCTGGTCGCGCGTCGCATCGCGGGTAGCCTGCAGCTGGGTCAACTGACGCTGGTTCATGCCCAGCCACAGGCACACCCCGCCCAGCAGCACGCAGATAAACGCCAGCAGGATCAGCGCGACGTTGACCATGGGTCAGAAGCTCTCCAGCTCGGACCACTCTTCTTCGCTCATCATTTTGTCCAGCTCGACCAGGATCAGCAGTTCGCCGTTCTTGTTGCACACGCCCTGGATAAACTTGGCCGACTCGTCGTTGCCGACATTGGGCGCGGTTTCCACCTCGGACTGACGCAGGTAGACCACCTCGGCCACGCTGTCGACCATGATACCGACCACTTGCTTGTCGGCCTCGATGATCACGATGCGGGTGTTGTCGGTCACCGCAGAAGGGTCCAGGCCGAAGCGCTGACGGGTGTCGATCACCGTGACTACGTTGCCGCGCAGGTTGATGATGCCCAGCACATAGCTCGGTGCCCCGGGCACCGGGGCAATCTCGGTGTAGCGCAGCACTTCTTGGACCTGCATCACGTTGATGCCGTAGGTCTCGTTGTCCAGGCGAAAGGTCACCCATTGCAGGATGGGATCTTCAGAACCTTGTGCGGAACTCTTCTTCATGGCCCTAGCCTCGTCTTCAAATGCCTGAGCGGCGTAAGCGGGTCAACCCCGCCGTCTGTATTGTGGCACCGCGCTGCACAGGCGGCGCAGCGGTGTATGGATTGCATGTCAATGCGCTCTGCCCTGGGCCATGCGCCGGGTCGCGCCACTGGCGATCAGTTCGGCCAGCACCCCCACGTCCAGCAACGCGCACATGTGCTCGATCACCGTGCCGGCCAGCCAGGGACGCTGAGTGCGCTGACTGCGCCATTTTATCTGGCTGGGGTCCAGGCGAATGGAACGGCTGACCTGGTGCACCGCCAGCCCCCACTCGTAGCCCTCGACCGAAATCACATATTGCAGGCCGTCGCGAAAATCGTCGCGGTAACGCTCGGGCATGACCCAGCGCGCGGTGTCCAGCACCTTCAGGTTGCCGGACGGTACCGGCAGTATGCCGAGAAACCAGTCGGGCTGGCCGAACAGGGCCGTCAGCTCCTGGCCGGCCAGGGGGTAAATCGTGCCCAGGCACACCAGCGGCACGGCCAGGGTCAGGCCGGCGACATCGAACAGCAGGCACTCGAACGACTCCTGGGCCCAGTCGGGACGGCCTCCGAGGAGCGGCCGGGCTACCACCTGCTCCATCTGCGGCGCGACTTCGGCAACCGGCGGCGCGGCAACGGGCAGTGGCTCGAGGGGCGGCGGTTCAGGGGCCAGGGCCGGCAGGGACAAGGGCATCAGCAGGGTCGGCAGGCGCACCGGCGGCGGCTCGGCCAAGGCTTGACGCGGCAGGGGCACGGCGGCAACCGGCGCGGGTGCACGACGGGGCACAGCGGCCGGTGCCTGACGGGCATCGCGCACCTGTTCTTCGAGCACAGCCGCCTCGAACTCGTCCAGGCTGAAGGTATCGGCCTGGGCCAGCTCCTCGGCGGCGTCCTGCAACAAGCCATCGAGGTAGCTCTGCAGCACCTGCTGGGGACGCGTGGCGGTGGGGGTACGGCTCATGGTGACAACCCGGGAAAATGTCTTGTACAACCTATCGGCCGACTGGTCGCCGGACTTGAGCGTCTGCTGTGAGCATAGACGCGCATCAGGCTACCTGGCTGGACAGCTGCAAGGAAAGCAGATGTTTGAGCAGGGCGCGGTAGGCCAGCACCCCACGGCTGCTGCCGTCGAGCTGCGAGGGCACCAGGCCGGCCCGACTGGCATCGCGCAGGCGGGTGTCCACCGGGATATAGGCCGGCCACAGGTGGTGCGGATAGGTGTTGCGCAGCAGGCGCAGGGTGCTCATGGAGGCTTGGGTGCGGCGGTCGAACAGGGTTGGGACTATGGTGTAGGGCAGGGCCTGCTTGCGCGAGCGGTTGATCATGGCCAGGGTATTGACCATTCGCTCCAGCCCCTTGACCGCCAGAAACTCGGTCTGCACCGGGATCACCAGCTGCTGGCTGGCGGCCAGGGCATTGACCATCAGCACCCCGAGCAAGGGCGGACTGTCGATCAGCGCGTGGTCGTAGTCCTGCCACAGCTGCGCCAGGCTCTTGGCGATCACCAGGCCCAGGCCGCTCTTGCCAGGTGACTGGCGTTCCAGGGTGGCCAGTGCCGTGCTGGCCGGCAACAGGGCGATATTGGCGTTGCCGGTGGGCAGTAGCAGCTGGGCGGGCAAGCCTTCGGGCACACTGCCCTGGTGCTGGAACAGGTCGAAGGCACTGTGCTCCAGCGCATCGGGGTCATGGCCGAAATAACTGGTCATAGACCCGTGAGGATCCAGATCGACCATGACCACGCGCTTGCCGGCATCGGCCAGCAAGCCGGCCAGTGCGATGGCGGTGGTGGTCTTGCCGACCCCGCCTTTTTGATTGGCTACTGCCCAGACTCTCATCTTCGATATCCTCCCGGCTCGATCCAGGTCGTGCCGAGAACAGGCGCCGCCCTTAAGGGGCTGGCGACGGGGAATTGACGGCACCCGGCGTGGGCGCCGGCACTGCAGGCGCCGCTGCAGGGAGCGTGCCAGTGCCCGGCACCTGGGGCTTGGGGCCTTCGACACCGCTGACGCTGCGGCGCAGGTCCAGGTCGCGGGAAATGATCAGCACCACCCGCCGGTTGCGCCCACGGCCCTCGGCGCTGGCGTTGTCGGCCACCGGCTGGAACTCGCCATAGCCCACGGCGGCCAAGCGCCGCGGATTGAGCCCATCCATCGCCAGCATGCGCACGATGCTCGCCGCCCGCGCCGCGGACAATTCCCAATTGGTCGGGTACAGGGGGGTCTTGATCGGCAGGTTGTCGGTAAAGCCCTCGACATGCACCGGGTTTTCATAGGGCGCCAGGATCTTGGCGACCTTTTCGATAATGTCGAAGGCCATATCGTTGGGAATTGCATCGCCACTGGGAAACAGCAGGCTGGACTTGAGTTCGATCTCGATCCACTGCTCATTGCCGCGCAGGGTCATCTGATCGCTCATGATCATTTCGCCGAAGGCATGCCGCAGACTGCGGTCGATGGTCTTCAAGGGGTCTTCGGTGGCGCGCTCCGCGCTTGCCTGCTCGTCCACCTGGGAGCGCGAGGGGTCGACGGTACGCGGCCGCTCCTCGCCGATGGTGATGGGTTGCAGGGAGCGTTCGGGCTGGTTGAACACCCCGGTCAGGGTGTCCGACAGAATCTTGTACTTGCCCTCGTTGATCGAGGAGATGGAATACATCACCACGAAGAAGGCGAATAGCAGAGTGATAAAATCCGCGTAGGAAACCAGCCAGCGTTCGTGGTTTTCATGTTCTTCGTGGCGACGCCGACGGGCCATGACTCACTCCATGAAGCCTTGCAGCTTGAGTTCGATGGAGCGCGGGTTCTCGCCTTCGGCGATGGACAGAATGCCTTCGAGCAGCATTTCGCGAAAACTCGACTGGCGCGCGGCAATGGCCTTGAGCTTGTTGGCGATGGGCAGCAACAACAGGTTGGCCAGCCCCACCCCGTAGATGGTGGCGACGAAGGCCACGGCGATACCGCTGCCCAGCATGCTCGGATCGGCCAGGTTGCCCATCACATGGATCAGGCCCATCACCGCCCCGATGATGCCGATGGTCGGCGCGTAGCCGCCCATGCTCTCGAACACCTTGGCGGCCTGGATATCGCGGCCTTCCTGGGTGTAGAGGTCGACCTCTAGAATGCTGCGAATGGCCTCGGGCTCGGCGCCGTCCACCAGCAGTTGCAGGCCCTTGCGCGCATAGGCATCGGGCTCGGCATCGGCCACCGCCTCCAACCCCAGCAACCCTTCCTTGCGCGCGGTCAGACTCCAGCCCACCACCCGGTCGATGCCGCCGGCCAAATCGATGCGTGGCGGGAAGAAAATCCAGCGCAGGATGACGATGGCGCGCTTGAGCACCGCCATGGGCGCCTGCAGAAAGGCCGCGCCCAGGGTGCCGCCGATGACGATCAGAGCCGCCGGGCCATTGAGCAGGGCACCGACATGTCCGCCTTCCAGGTAATTGCCGCCCAGAATCGCGACAAAGGCCAGTATGACCCCGATCAGGCTCAACACATCCATCAGAGGCAGGCCTCGGTCAGGTGCCGGCCGATGTCTTCCAGGCTGTAGATGGCATCCGCCAGGTCGGCTTTGACGATTGCCATGGGCATGCCATAGATCACGCAGCTGGCCTCGTCCTGGGCCCATACCTGGCTCCCGCCCTGCTTGAGCAGGCGCGCGCCCTCGCGGCCGTCGGCGCCCATGCCGGTCAGGACCACGGCCAGTACCTTGTCGGCAAAGGACTTGGCCGCCGAGCCGAAGGTGATGTCGACGCAGGGCTTATAGTTCAAGCGTTCGTCGCCGGGCAGGATTTTTACCGCGCCGCGGCCGTCGATCATCATTTGCTTGCCGCCGGGGGCCAGCAGGGCCAGGCCGGGACGCAGCAGGTCACCGTCCTCGGCCTCCTTGACGCTGATCCGGCACAGCTTGTCCAGCCGCTCGGCGAAGGCCTTGGTAAAGGCCGCCGGCATGTGCTGGATCAAGACGATGGGGGTCGGAAAATTCACCGGCAACTGGGTCAGCACCCGCTGCAGCGCCACCGGTCCGCCGGTCGAGGTGCCGATGGCCACCAGCTTGTAAGCCTTGCGCTTGGGCGCAGCCGCCGTGGCCGAGGGGGCCGATGGCCGCGCTGCGGTTGGATTCGGTGGCGTGCTCGGCAGCGGCCTTGGCGCGACACGCCCGGCCGCCGGCGGGCTGCCGGGCAGCGGCGGCGCAACGGCCGGCGTCGTCAGACGCCGGTTGCTGCGCGCCAGCAGGTGAACCTTGTCGCACAGCAACTGCTTGACCTTTTCCGGATTGCGCGAGATGTCCTCGAAATTCTTCGGCAGAAAATCCACTGCTCCGGCATCCAGTGCATCGAGGGTGACGCGGGCGCCTTCGTGGGTCAGGGAGGAAAACATCAGCACGGGAGTGGGACAGCGCTGCATGATCTGCCGCACGGCGGTGATGCCGTCCATCATCGGCATTTCGTAATCCATGGTGATCACATCGGGCTTGAGCGCCAACGCCTGATCGATGGCCTCGCGGCCGTTGGTGGCGGTGCCGACCACCTGGATATTCGGATCGGCGCAGAGTATTTCCGAAACCCTTCGGCGGAAGAAGCCGGAGTCGTCCACCACCAGAACCTTGACCGCCATACCTACTCCTAAAAACTGCAAAAAGTGCTGCCGGTCCGCTCGATGGGGGTGGCTTAGCGCCGCGCGTAGCGCTTGAGCATGCTCGGCACATCGAGGATCAGGGCGATCCGTCCGTCACCGGTGATGGTCGCCCCGGACATGCCCGGTGTGCCTTGCAGCATCTTGCCCAGAGGCTTGATCACCACCTCCTCCTGCCCCACCAACTGGTCGACCACGAAGCCGATGCGCTGGGTACCGACCGACAGAATCACCACATGGCCTTCGCCCTGCTCCTCGTGGACGGCGCTGCGCACCAGCCAGCGCTTGAGGTAAAACAACGGCAGGGCCTTTTCCCGCACTATGACCACTTCCTGGCCGTCCACCACATTGGTGCGCGACAAGTCCAGGTGGAAGATTTCGTTGACGTTGACCAGCGGAAAAGCGAAGGCCTGGTCGCCCAGCATCACCATCAGGGTCGGCATGATCGCCAGGGTCAGCGGCACCTTGATCACGATCTTGGTGCCCTGGCCCTTGGTGGAATAGATATTGATGATGCCGTTGAGCTGGGCAATCTTGGTTTTCACCACGTCCATGCCCACGCCGCGCCCGGACACATCGGAGATTTCCGTCTTGGTGGAAAATCCGGGGGCAAAAATCAGGTTGTAGCACTCCGCCTCACTCAGACGGTCGGCCGCATCGCGGTCCAGCACGCCCTTCTCCACCGCCTTGTCGCGCAGCACGTCGGGGTCCATGCCGTTGCCGTCGTCGGAAATCGACAACAGGATATGGTCGCCCTCCTGCTGGGCCGCCAGGATGATACGGCCGCCGCGGCTCTTGCCATTGGCCTCGCGCTGGTCCGGCAATTCGATACCGTGGTCCACGGAGTTGCGCACCAGGTGCACCAGCGGATCGGCCAGGGCCTCCACCAGGTTCTTGTCCAGATCGGTTTCCTCGCCCACCAGCTCGAGGTTGATTTCCTTCTTCAGGCTGCGCGCCAGGTCGCGGACCAGGCGCGGAAAACGCCCAAACACCTTCTTGATTGGCTGCATGCGGGTCTTCATCACCGCGGTCTGCAGGTCGGCGGTGACCACGTCGAGGTTGGACACAGCCTTGGCCATGGCTTCGTCGCCGCTGTTGGAACCCAGGCGCACCAGGCGGTTACGCACCAACACCAGCTCGCCGACCATGTTCATGATCTCGTCCAGGCGCGCGGTGTCGACCCGCACCGTGGTTTCCGCCTCGCTCTTGTCCGCCGCCGGAGCGGCAGGGGCAGCGGCAGGCGCTGCAACCGCCTTGGCCGGTTCGACCTTGGCCTTGGCAACCGGTGCAACCGCCTTGGCGGCGGGGGCTGCCGGCGCCTGAACCTTGGCGGCCACCGGCGCCGCGGCGGCGGGCGGCTCGACGAATTTGCCCTTGCCGTGCAGCTGGTCGAGCAGGGCCTCGAATTCGTCGTCGGTAATATTCTCGCCACCGGCCGCTGGGGGGGTTGGCGTGACGGCTACCGCGGCAGGCGGCACGGGAACAGCGGCGGCCGGCGGCTCGCTGAACTGACCCTTGCCGTGCAGCTGGTCGAGCAGGGCCTCGAATTCGTCGTCGGTGATTTCATCGCCACCCGGTGCAGCCGGGCTTAGCGGCGCGGGCGTCGACGCCGCAGGCGCCTCGGCGGCGAACTGACCCTTGCCATGCAGCTGATCGAGCAGGGATTCGAATTCGTCGTCGGTGATTTCATCCCCCGCACCGGCCGCTGGAACGGCCGCCATCACGGGCGCAGGCGTACTGTCCAGGGCACCGAGCAATTGCTCGAACTCGTTGTCGGTGATATCACCCGAGGCGGCCATTACCGGCTCGGGGTCTGGCTCGGCCTGCGCAGGCACGGACTGCGGATCGGCGCTGGCCGGGGATGCCAGACGCGTCAGGGCCGCCAGCAATTCTGGGGTAGCCGGGGTGGGTTCCACGCGCTCGCGGACCTGACTGAACATCAGGTTGACCGCGTCCAGCGCCTCGAGGATCACATCCATCAGCTCCGAGTCGACCCGGCGCTCGCCCTTGCGCAGGATGTCGAAAACGTTTTCCGCGATATGGCAACATTCCACCAGCTCGTTGAGCTGCAGAAATCCTGCGCCGCCCTTGACGGTGTGGAAACCGCGGAAGATGGCGTTGAGCAGGTTCGCATCGTCCGGGCGGCTTTCCAACTCGACCAACTGTTCCGACAGTAATTCGAGTATCTCACCGGCCTCGACCAGGAAGTCCTGGAGGATTTCTTCATCGGCGCCGAAGCTCATGTGCGTGCTCCCCAAAGGTTCAGTTGGAACCTAAAATCCCAGGCTGGATAGCAGATCATCGACATCGTCCTGGTTGGACGCGATGTCTTCACGGGTATCGGCATGAATCTGCGGACCTTCACCCCGGGATGGTTCTTTTAATTTTTCTTGTTCGGCGCGCAGTGCTTCGTGGTTGTGTTCGATGCCGGCGAAACGGTCGACCTGACTGGCCATCAGCACCAGCTTGAGCAGATTGCCTTCCACCTCGGTGACCAGCTGAGTCACTCGCTTGATCACCTGGCCGGTGAGGTCCTGGAAGTCCTGGGCCAGCAGAATATCGTTGAGGTGCCCGGAGATCGCCGCACCGTCGCGTTCGCTGCGCGCCAGAAAACCCTCGATGCGCTTGGCCAATTCGCGGAAGGCTTCTGCGCTCAGTTCGCGGCGCATAAAGCGCCCCCAGTCCGCGCCCAGGCTCTGGGCCTCGTCGCTCAGGCCATTGACCAGTGGGGCGCTCTGCTCCACCAGGTCCATGGTCCGGTTGGCCGCCTTCTCGGTCATGGTCACCACGTAGTTCAGGCGCTCGGTGGCGTCGGTGATCTGCGAGACTTCCTTTGCATGCGGCATGCGCGGGTCGAGCTGGAAGTTGACAATGGCGTTGTGCAGTTCCCGGGTCAGCTTGCCGACTTCGTGATACAGCCCGCGGTCACGCACCTTGTTGAGTTCGTTGATGAACTGCACCGCTTCGCCGAAATTGCCTTTTTCCAGGCTCGATACCAGCTCACGGGCGTTGCTTTTCAGCGCCGACTCGAGGTCGGCCGATGTGGAATCTTCGTGTGCCATAACACCCTCGTGGCAAACCTCAGCCGTTGACCCGCTCGAAGATTTTTTCGATCTTCTCTTTCAGCACCTGGGCTGTGAACGGCTTGACCACATAACCATTGACCCCGGCTTGCGCCGCTTCGATGATCTGGTCTCGCTTGGCTTCGGCCGTCACCATCAGCACCGGCAGCTGCTTGAGGCGCTCGTCCGCGCGCACCGCGCGCAACAGGTCGATGCCGGTCATCCCGGGCATGTTCCAGTCGGTGACCAGAAAGTCGAAGCTGCCGCTCTGCAACATCGGCAGTGCGGTGGTGCCATCATCGGCCTCGGCGGTGTTGGTGAATCCCAAGTCGCGCAAGAGGTTCTTGATGATCCTGCGCATCGTCGAGAAGTCGTCAACGATGAGGATTTTCATGTTTTTGTCCAAGTCGACCTCCGTACAGTCCAAAACCCATTCAGCAGCTGAATGCGCCCTTACATCGTGGAACCGGCAGGTGCCCTGCCCCGCTTACCGCGTGCGCCATTCGCCCAGACGTGCGCGCAAACGCGCGGCGCACTGGCTGTGCAACTGGCTGACCCGCGACTCGCTGACCCCCAGCACCTCGCCGATTTCCTTCAGATTCAGTTCTTCATCGTAGTACAGCGCCAGCACCAGACGTTCGCGTTCCGGGAGGTTGGCAATGGCATCGGCCAGCGCCGCCTGGAATCGTTGGTCTTCCAGATCGCGCGACGGCTCGAAGTGGGTGATACCCGCGTCTTCGCGCAACCCGCCCTGATCACCGTCCTGCAAGAGGTCGTCGAAGCTGAACAGTCGGCTGCCCAAAGTGTCGCTCAGAATGCCGTAGTAATCCTCGAGACTCAATTGGAGTTCGGCTGCAACCTCTTGATCTTTAGCGTCTCGACCGGTTCGGGCCTCGATTTTTCGAATCGCGTCGCTAACCATGCGGGTATTGCGGTGCACCGAACGCGGTGCCCAGTCGCCTTTGCGCACCTCGTCGAGCATGGCACCGCGGATGCGGATGCCGGCAAAGGTTTCGAAACTGGCACCCTTGGCGGCATCGTATTTTTTAGAAGATTCGAGCAGGCCGATCATCCCGGCCTGGATCAGATCGTCCACCTGCACGCTGGCCGGCAAGCGGGCCAACATGTGGTAGGCGATGCGCTTGACCAAGGGCGCATAGCGCTCGATCAGCTGGTGTTGAGCGTCCTGCGCGTGGGCTTTGCTGTACATACTGAGTCCACTGGCTGGTGTCATACGCCTGTGTCCGCGGTCGGTTGTTGCACCAGCCGTTCGACGAAGAACTCCAGATGGCCGCGCGGATTGGCCGGTAACGGCCAGGTGTCGACTTTCTGGGCTATCGCTTTGAACGCCAGCGCGCACTTGGAACGCGGGAAGGCTTCATAGACCGCGCGCTGCTTCTGCACGGCCTTACGTACCGATTCATCGTAGGGTATGGCGCCGACATATTGCAGCGCCACATCCAGAAAGCGGTCTGTCACCTTG
The DNA here is from genome assembly GCA_040385585.1 of Pseudomonadota bacterium. Taxonomy (GTDB): domain Bacteria; phylum Pseudomonadota; class Gammaproteobacteria; order Pseudomonadales; family Pseudomonadaceae; genus Aquipseudomonas. The sequence goes on from JAZKHB010000022.1 coordinate 56,318, forward strand.
GTCAGCTTAGCAAAGAGATTGCGCCCCTCCTGGGGACTGTGGGCCATATTGGCCAGAACCCGGAAACGGCTCATGCCGTGATCGCGATTGAGCAGCTTGATCAGGGCGTAGGCATCGGTGATCGAGGTCGGCTCATCGCAGACCACCACAATCGCCTCCTGGGCGGCGCGCACAAAGCTGACCACCGCATCGCCGATCCCCGCGGCGGTGTCGATCACCAGCACGTCGAGGTTGTCGCTGATGTCGCTGAAGGCCTGGATCAGCCCGGCATGCTGCATGGGCGTGAGCTGCACCATGCTCTGGGTACCGGAGGCCGCCGGCACCACGCGAATGCCGCCGGGGCCCTGAAGCAGCACATCGCGCAGCTCGCACTTGCCGCTGATGACATCTTCCAGGGTGTGCTTGGCGCTCAGGCCCAGCAGCACATCGACGTTGGCCAGACCCAGGTCGGCATCCATCAGCATTACCCGCCGGCCGAGATCGGCCAGGGCCAGGGACAGATTCACCGACACATTGGTTTTGCCGACGCCGCCCTTGCCGCCGGTCACCGCAATCACCTGTACTGGATGCCTAGCCATGTTATCTACACACCTTGTCTTGCTGCGATGGAGCCATTTGGCTGATTCCTTCTGTGCTCATCCTGAGCGGTACGGGGCGCATCCGAACGCCGGGTCCACCGCTGCCCTTGACTAGCCGGCGCGCCGCGCCGGATTTTGATACAGACCTGCAAACATATCGGCCATGGCCTCCTCGCTGGGGTCTTCCGCGGCTTGCAAGCCCACTGCGCGACTGACCAGCTGATGGCTGCGCGGCACCTGCAGATCGTCCGGTATCCGCGGGCCATCGGTCTGATAGGCTACCGGCAGATGCTGGCTGATAGCCAGACCTAAAACTTCGCCCATGCTGGTGGCCTCGTCCAACTTGGTCAGTATGCAGCCGGCCAGCCCACAACGCTTGTAACTATGATAGGCCGCCTTGAGCACCTGGCTCTGGCTGGTGGCCGCCAGGACCAGATAATTCTTCGCCTTGATGCCACGCCCGGCCAGGGCCAGCAGTTGCTGGGTCAGGGCCGGGTCGTTGCCCGGCAGGCCGGCGGTGTCGATCAATACCACCCGTTTGCGGGCCAGCGGCGCCAGCGCCTGGACCAGGGACTGGCCGGGATCGACCTGGGTCACCGCGACATTGAGGATGCGCCCCAGGGTCTTGAGCTGCTCCTGAGCACCGATGCGGTAGCAGTCCATGCTGACCAAGGCGATGTGCTGGGCGCCGTATTTCAACACATAGCGCGCCGCCAATTTGGCCAGGGTGGTGGTCTTGCCCATGCCGGCCGGGCCGACCAGGGCGATCACGCCACCCTCTTCCAGCGGTTCCTGCTTGGGCGTGGCGATGCCATGGGCCAGGTGGGCCAGCACCATGCGCCAGGCCTGACGCGGCTCGGCGACGCCGGCCACACGTTCGAGCAGCACCTTGGACAGCTCCGCCGACAGGCCCATGCGCTGCAGACGGCGCCAGAGATTGGCCTGCTGCGGACGACGGTCCTGCAGCTGACCCCAGGCCATGGAACCGAGCTGCACTTCGATCAGTTGACGCAGCCCATGCAGCTCGAAGCGCATGGCATCCAGGGCACGCTGGTCGGTGGCCGCCGCCGCGACCGGAGCCGGGCGTGGCGCCTGACGCTCCGGCTGGCGCAGCGTCGACGCCGGCAGTTCCGGGGCGATGATGGATTCATTGGCGAACAACTGCCCGTCCTTGGCCGACTCGCGCGGCCGGGGGCTGCTCAGCTCGGCCTGGGCCGAGGCGATGCGCGACTGGGTCTTGCGCAACTCGGCTTCCAGCGCCGGGTTGGCCTGACGGGACGGCGCGACCGGGGCCTGATAATCCAGGGCGGCGGTCAGTTCGACACCGCCGGCGACCCGGCGGTTGGCGATGATCGAGGCATCGGCGCCCAGCTCGTCGCGAACCAGTTTCATGGCTTGGCGCATATCGGCAGCGAAGAAGCGTTTGACTTGCATGGCCTTGGACCTCGGTTAGTTCTGACCCACAGTCGCGACTATGGTGACTTGCTTGTTGTCCGGAATTTCCTGGTAGGCCAGCACGTGCATGTTCGGCACCACCAGCCTGGCAAAGCGCGAGAGCATCGCCCGGACCGGACCGGCCACCAGCAGAATCGCCGGTTTGCCGAGCATTTCCTGGCGCTGCGCCGCATCCACCAGGGAACGCTGCAGCTTCTCGGCCATGCCAGGTTCCAGAAGAATTCCTTCTTCGGTGCCCTGACCGGCCCTCTGCAGACTGTTAAGCAATATCTGTTCCAACCTGGGCTCCAGGGTGATCACAGGCAGCTCCGGCTCTAGTCCCACAATGCCTTGCACGATCGAGCGGGCCAGCGCCACCCGTACGGCGGCCACCATGGCGGCGGGATCTTGACTCTTGGGCGCGACATTGGCGATGGACTCGGCGATGGTGCGGATATCGCGCACCGGCACCTGCTCCTGAAGCAGGGCCTGCAGCACCTTGAGCAGGGCCGACAGCGACACCAGGCCCGGGACCAGCTCCTCGGCCAGCTTGGGCGAACTCTTGGCCAGCAGCTGCAGAAGTTGCTGCACTTCCTCGTGCCCCAGCAGCTCGTGGGCGTGCTTGTGCAGCACCTGGTTGAGGTGAGTGGCCACGACGGTACTGGCGTCGACCACGGTGTAGCCCAGGGACTGGGCCTGATCGCGCTGGGTTGGATCAATCCACACCGCCTCCAGGCCGAACGCCGGATCCTTGGCGGCGATGCCGTTGAGGGTGCCGAACACCTGGCCGGGGTTGATCGCCAGCTCGCGGTCTTGGTAGACCTCGGCCTCGGCCACGCTGACACCCATCAGGGTCAGGCGGTAGGCATTGGGCTGCAGGTCGAGGTTGTCGCGGATATGCACCGAGGGCATGAGAAACCCCATGTCCTGGGACAGCTTCTTGCGCACCCCCTTGATCCGCGCCAGCAACTGCCCACCCTGATTGCGGTCGACCAGGGGAATCAGCCGGTAGCCCACTTCCAGGCCGACCATGTCCACCGGGGTGACGTCGTCCCAGCCCAGCTCCTTGACTTCCTGAGCACGCTGGGCGGGTAGCAGCTCCTGCTGGCGCTGTACCTCTTGCACCGCCTGCTCCTGCACCGCGCGCTGCTTGTTGGCGATCCAATAGGCGGCACCGGCCGCGACCAGGCCCAGGCTGATAAAGGGAATATGCGGCATGCCCGGTACCAGGCCCATGATGATCATGATCGCCGCCGCCACCGCCAGGGCGCGCGGCGAGGCGAACATCTGCCGGGTGACCTGCTGCCCCATGTCTTCGGAGCTGGAGACCCGGGTGACCATGATGGCCGCCGCGGTGGATAGCAGCAGCGAAGGGATCTGCGCCACCAGGCCGTCACCGATGGTCAGCAGGGTATAGATCCGCCCGGCATCGGCGAAGCTCAGGTCGTGCTGCAGGATACCGATGGCGATGCCGCCGATCAGGTTGATAAACAGGATCAGCAGGCCGGCGATGGCATCGCCGCGAACGAATTTGCTGGCGCCGTCCATGGAGCCGTAGAAATCCGCCTCCTGGGACACCTCGGTACGCCGCAGCTTGGCCGTCGGCTGGTCGATCAGGCCGGCGTTCAGGTCGGCGTCGATGGCCATCTGCTTGCCCGGCATGGCATCCAGGGTAAAACGTGCGCTGACCTCGGAAATCCGCCCGGCGCCCTTGGTCACCACGACGAAGTTGATGATCATCAGGATGGCGAACACCACGATACCGACCACGTAGTTGCCGCCGATCACCACCTCGCCGAAGGCCTGGATCACCTGCCCCGCCGCGGCATGCCCATCCTGGCCATGGAGCAGCACCACCCGGGTCGAAGCCACGTTCAAGGCCAGGCGCAACAGGGTGGCGGCCAGCAGGATGGTGGGAAATACCGCGAAATCCAGCGGACGCAAGGCGTAGATACTGACCAGCAGCACCACGATCGACAGGGCGATACTGAAGGTGAACAACACGTCCAGCAGGAACGGCGGGATCGGCAGCATCACCATGCCGAGCATCACCAGCAACAGCAACGGAATGCCCAGGTTGCCCTCGCGCAGACCCGACAAGTTGCTGCGCACGTTACCCATCATCTGTGAGCGATCTACTGCCACTTGCCTACCCCAGCTGATTCAAACTTTTGACGCCGACGGCGCCCGCAGCAAGGGCATTGCAAGAAGTCGTCCAACTCGTCCTGGCAGCGAGCGAACCCCAGCGCCTAAAGGCAGTCGGAACAGGGGCGATCCCCTTCCACACAAGGAAAAGTGCCATGAATCCGCTTAAACCCTCAGCCTTCGCACTCGTCGTCGCCTTCCTCGCTGGCTGCTCAAGCTCGCCGGTGGACAGCCTGAATATTCCCCTGCATGCCGTGAACGACCAGGGCATCGGTACCCTCTTGGGCAAGGTGAATGTCGTACCCTCCCCTTACGGTCTGGTCTTTACCCCGGACCTCGCGGGGCTCGAGCCGGGCATTCACGGCTTGCATATCCACAGCAACCCCAGCTGCGCGCCGGCCGAAAAAAACGGCAAGCCTTCCGCCGCGGAAGCCGCGGGCGGGCATTGGGATCCACAGAACACCGGCAAGCATGACGCGCCCTGGGGCGACGGCCACCTGGGCGATCTTCCCGCCCTGCTGGTGACCGCCGACGGCACCGCTCGCCAACCCGTGCTGGCGCCGCGGCTCGACAACCTGAGCGAGATCCGGGGCCATGCCCTGATGGTGCATGCCGGCGGCGACAACCACGCCGATCACCCGGCACCCCTGGGCGGTGGCGGAGCGCGTATCGGCTGCGGGGTGATCGAGTAGCGGTCCGAGCCTTACAGGCAATCAGGCGTTTCGACGCAGGTCCGGCGGAATCGGCCAAGGCGACGATAACGGCCCGAGCCCGAGCAAGCAATCACTCGTCCCGGCGCAGGTCCGGCGGAATAGGCAGATCGGGCAAGGGCCCGGGGCGCTTGCCCTTGCCGGCGCGGAACTGGCGCAGCTGGTAGACGTAGGCCAGGACCTGGGCCACCGCCAGGTAGAGGCCGGCGGGAATCTCGCGGTCCAGCTCGGTGGAAAAGAACACCGCCCGCGCCAGCCCCGGCGATTCCAGGACCATGACCTTATGCTCCTGGGCGATCTCGCGGATCTTCAGGGCCAGGAAATCCCCGCCTTTGGCCAGCAGCACCGGGGCGCTGCCCTTGCTCGGGTCGTATTTGAGCGCCACTGCGAAGTGGGTCGGGTTGGTGATCACCACGTCGGCCTGGGGGATCGAATCCATCATCCGGCGCTCGGCCATTTCGCGCTGCAACTGGCGGATGCGTTGTTTGACCTCGGGCTTGCCTTCGCTGTCCTTGTATTCGTCGCGTATTTCCTGCTTGGTCATCATCATTTTCTGACGGTTGTCCCACAGCTGGAACGGCACATCCACCGCCGCGATCAGGACCAAGCCACAGGCCATCCACAGCGCGCTCCAGCCGGCCACCTGGGCACTGTGCAGGATGGCGCTTTCCAGGGGCTCGTGGGCCATGGCCAGCAGGTCGTCGCGATCGGCCGAGAGCACCGCGAGCCCCACCAGCAGAATGAGCACGAACTTGGCCAGGGCTTTGAGCAATTCCACCAGGGCCTTGACCGAAAACATGCGCTTGAGGCCGGCCAGCGGATTCATCCGGCTGGCCTTGGGCTGCAGCGCCTCGGCGGAGAACAGCCACCCCCCCAGGGAAATGGGACCGACGATGGAGGCGATGAGCAAGTAGACAAACAGGGGGGTCAGGGCCTCGAGCATGCTTTTGAACGACGCCATAAGAAACAGCCCCATGCTTTCCTCGTGCCAGAGCACCTCGCGCGGCAGGTCGAAATTGGCCCGCATCATATCGAGCATGGCAGTACCCAACTCGCCCCCGGTGGCCAGCAGCCCTCCGGTGCCGGCCAGCATCACGGCCAGGGTGTTGAGTTCCCGGGAGCGGGCCACCTGGCCTTTTTCCCGGGACTCGCGCAGCCGTTTCTCTGTGGGTTCCTCGCTTTTATCGGCGCCACTCTCGCTTTCGGCCATTCAGGAGGCCCTCGCCAGTTCGCGCAGCAATTGCAGGGCCTCGGTGGCCAGCAGCTGGTATTGCGCCAGGATATCGGCCATGCCGATCCAGAGGATCACCAGGCCCAGCACCAGGGTCAGGGGAAAACCGATGGAAAAAATGTTCAGCTGCGGCGCGGCGCGGGTCATCACGCCGAAGGCGATGTTGACCACCAGCAGCGCCGTTACCGCCGGCAGCACCAGCATCAGCCCGGCGCCCAGCACCCAACCGAGCTTGCCGGCCAGCTCCCAGTAGTGCTCGACCATCAGACCCTCGCCCACCGGCAGGGTGACGAAACTTTCGGCCAGCACCTCGAACACCACCAGATGACCGTTCATGGCGAGAAACAGCAGGGTCACCAGCATCAGGAAGAACTGCCCGATCACCGCCACGGAAATGCCGTTGGCCGGGTCGACCATGGAAGCGAAGCCCAGACCCATTTGCGTAGTGACGATCTGCCCGGCCATGACGAAGGCCTGGAAAAACAGCTGCAAGACGAACCCCAGCATGACCCCCACCAGAACTTCCTGGGCGATCAGCACGAAGGCCTGCAGGCTGATGGCGTCGACCACCGGCATGGGCGGCAGGTTAGGCATCAGCACCAGGCAGATGGCCAGGGACAGGTACATCCGCACCCGCACCGGCACCAGCCGGGTCCCGATGATCGGCATGGTCATCAAAAGCGCGGCGATGCGGAACAATGGAAGCAGGAAACTGCCTACCCAGCCGCCGATCTGCGCATCGCTGAGCTCGAGCATCTCAGCCGATCAACAACGGAATGTTCTGGATCAGGTTGAGCGTGAACTCCATCAGCTGGCGCACCAGCCAGGGCCCGGCCCAGATCAGGGTCAGCAGTATCACCAGCAGGCGCGGCAGAAAGCTCAGGGTCTGTTCGTTGATCTGGGTGGCGGCCTGGAACATTGCCACCAGCAGGCCGACCAGCAGGCTGGGCACCACCAGGACCGCGACGATCATGGCGGTCAACCACAGGCCTTCGCGGAACAGGTCGACCGCGACTTCGGGCGTCATCTCAAGTGCCTCCGAAACTGGCGGCCAGCGTACCCATGATCAGGGCCCAGCCGTCGATCAAGACAAACAGCATGATCTTGAAGGGCAGCGAGATGATCAGCGGCGACAGCATCATCATGCCCATGGCCATAAGAATACTGGCCACCACCAGGTCGATCACCAGAAAGGGAATAAAGATCATAAAGCCGATCTGGAACGCGGTTTTCAGCTCCGAGGTGACGAACGCCGGAATCAGGATGGTCAGTGGGGTCGCCTCGGGCGTGAGTATATCGGTGCGCTTGGAAAGCTTCACGAACAGCTCCAGGTCACTCTCCCGGGTCTGCGCCAGCATAAAGTTCTTGATCGGCACTTCGGCTTTCTTGATCGCCTCCTGGGCCGGCAGCTGCTCGCTCAGGTAGGGCTGCAGGGCCTCGCGGTTAATTTGCTCGAACACCGGCGCCATGATGAACATGGTCAGGAACAGCGCCAGGCCGATCAATATCTGGTTCGACGGCGTCTGCTGCAGCCCCAGGGCCTGACGCAGGATGGAGAACACGATGATGATCCGGGTGAAGCTGGTCATCAGCATCAGGAAAGCCGGCAGAAAACTCAGGGCCGTCATGATCAGCAGGATCTGCAGGCTGACGGAATACTCCTGCTGACCCTCGGCGTCGGTGGACAGGGTGATGGCGGTGATCGACAGGGGATCTTCGGCCGCCAGGACCAGGGGCGCCATCGTCACCAACAGCAGGACGAACAGCAGGCGCAGCAGGGTCATTTCGGCTTGTCCTTGGTGTCGCGCCCCATCAGTTCCATCAGGCGCTGGGCGAACTCTGGGGTGGCCGGCTCGGCGTCGGGCAGTTGCACGGGCTCAGCCAGCACATGCAGGGGCGTGATCCGCCCAGGCGTCAGACCCAGCAATATCTGTTCCTTGCCGACCTGCACCAGCAGCAGCCGATCGCGCGGCCCCAGGGCCTGGCTGGCCAGCAGCTTGATCGCCTGGTTGCCCCGCGGGCCGATGCGCTGAACCCGGCGCATGACCCAGGCCAGCAGAAAGATCAGGCCGATCACCAGCCCCAGACCCAGCAGCAGCTGCACCAGCTGTCCGGCGATGCCGCTGCTGGTCATGGGTGCGGCGGGCTCGGCGGCCAACACGACAAGCGGCAGCAACGTGAATAACCCCAATAGCCTGGACATGGCTTAGCGCAGCTTCTTGATGCGTTCGCTGGGACTGATCACGTCGGTCAGGCGAATCCCGAATTTTTCGTTGACCACCACCACCTCGCCATGGGCGATCAGGGTGCCGTTGACCAGGACGTCCAATGGCTCGCCGGCCAGGCGGTCGAGTTCGATCACCGAGCCCTGATTGAGCTGCAGCAGGTTGCGGATGGTGATATCGGTATTGCCCACTTCCATGGAAATGGACACCGGGATATCCAGGATCACATCCAGGTTCGGCCCTTCCAGGTTAACCGACATGTTGGGCTTGGGCGCGCTGCCGAATTCCTCCATGGGTGCCCGGGGCGCCGCGGGTTCGGAGGAGCTCTGGGCCATCATGGCGTCGATATCGTCCTGGCTGGCATCGCCGGCCTCGGACAGGGCAGCCGCCCATTCATCGGCCAGGGCCTGTTCCTCGGGACTGGTTGCTTCGTTGTCATCGGCCATCGGGGGTCCTCGGCAGGGTCAGGGGGTAGAGCGAGGCGCTAACGCAGGCGCTCGATGGGTTCTATGACCTGGAAGGCCAGGTTGCCTTTGTGCGCGCCCAGTTTGACCTTGAAGGCCGGCACGCCGTTGGCGCACATGATCACGCTTTCGGGCAGGTCGACCGGGATCACGTCGCCCGGCTGCATATGCAGGATATCGCGCAGGCGCAACTGCCGGCGCGCCACCGTGGCGCCCAGGGGCACGCTGACACCCAAAATATCTTCGCGCAGGGCCTTGATCCAGCGCTCGTCCTGATCGTCGACATCGGACTGGAAGCCCGCATCGAGCATGTCGCGGATCGGTTCGATCATCGAATAGGGCATGGTGATATGCAGGTCGCCACCACCGCCGTCCAGCTCGATATGGAAGGTCGAGACCACCACCACTTCGCTGGGGCTGACGATATTGGCCAAGGCCGGGTTCACTTCCGAGTTGATGTACTCGAAGTTGACGTCCAGCACCGCGTGCCAGGCTTCCTTCATGTCGACAAAGGCCTGATCGAGCACCATGCGCACCACCCGCAGCTCCGTCGGGGTGAATTCGCGGCCCTCGATCTTGGCGTGACGGCCATCGCCGCCGAAGAAGTTGTCCACCAGCTTGAACACCAGCTTGGCGTCCAGAATAAACAACCCGGTGCCACGCAGCGGCTTCATCTTCACCAGGTTGAGGCTGGTGGGCACGTACAGCGAATGCACGTATTCGCCGAACTTCATCACCTGCACGCCCCCCACCGCCACGTCCGCCGAGCGGCGCAGCAGGTTGAACATGCTGATGCGGGTGTAGCGGGCAAAACGTTCGTTGATCATTTCCAGGGTCGGCATGCGTCCACGGACGATACGATCCTGGCTGGACAGGTCATAGCTCTTGACACTGCCGGGCTCGGCGACGTCTTCGGTATCCACCGCGCCGTCGTCGACGCCATGCAACAGGGCATCGATCTCGTCTTGGGACAGCAGGTCTTGCACAGCCATCAGGACGCTCTCACTGCAAAACGAAATTGGTGAACAGAACTTGCTCGACGGCCGGCTTGCCGGTTTCCTTCAAGGCCAATTCCTGCACGCTGGCGGTGGCCTGCTGACGCAGCATCTCCTTGCCCACCGGGGTGATCAGCGCCGCGAAGTCCTGGCCGGAAAACAGCATCACCAATCGGTTGCGCAGCAACGGCATATGCACCTTCAGCGCATCCAGGGCCACTTGATCGCGGGCCATCAGCGCGACGCTGACCTGCATGTAACGCTGGCGCCCCTGATGATTGAAGTTGACCACGAAGGCCGGCATCAGCGCTTCGTAAATGGCCGGCTGCTTGCCGACCGGAACGCTTTCGACGACCGCCGCCTCTTCTTTGGGCTTGTCCTTGCTCAGCAGAAACCAGGTGCCACCCACCGACAGGCCTACCGCCAGCAGCAGCGCGACCACTATCAGGATAATGAGTTTGAGCTTGCCCTTGCCGGCCGGTTTGGCCTCTGCGCCGGGCGCACTCGGCGCCGGGGATTTCTTAGCCATGCCAAATATCCGTCACTGTTCGGACTGCGATCCGTATTGATCGAGTTGGAGCAAGTGTCGTGCCAGAGCCGTCATCCCCGCCCGGAGGCAGCGACGCGGCGAAGCGCACTCACGCAGCGGATATTACAGGCTGGTCGGGCGCTGTCACGCAAAACGACAGGCGCGCAGCCTTCACGCCCCCTCGAAATGCTCGCAGGCGACGTCGGGCGGCGCCGGCTGACCGACATCAGGCGTAGTAATCCACCAGGCCCGGCCCACCGCCGGAACCGGCGACGCGTACCTCGGTGATCCCCTGGATCAGACGCTCTTCGCTCGACCCTGCGCCTTCCTCCTCGCGGCCTGCGCGCTGCTGACGTCCGTCGCCTTCCTGCCCCTGCCCCTGCCAGCCACGGTTAAGCGATTGGTCGGACACGTTGACGTCGGGCTGATTCATGCCCTGCTGGGAGAAGAGTTCACGCAGGCGGTGCATCTGCCCTTCCAAGGCTTCGCGCACCTGAGCATTGGGGCTGGCGAACGTCACCTGGGTCTGATCCTGATTCAGGCTGATGCGCACCTCCAGCCGTCCCAGCTCGGCCGGATCGAGCTGGATTTCCGCGGACTTGAGGTTCTGGCTGGACAGCCACATCACCCGATCCACCACCGCCTCGCTCCAGGCGCCCTGCTGCATCGGCACCGGCAGCCCCGGAATCAGGGCGGCGCGCTGGGCCGGGCTGGGCTGCTGGGTCGCAGCCTGGCTGAGGGCGGCGAGTCGATTGCTGTCGCCGCGGTTATCGGCCACGCTGTCTTTGAGACTGTCGAGGCCCTCTGGGGAGAAACCGGCAGCCACATCGACCGACTCCTCGACAGCGAGCGCCTTGAGCGCCTGCTCATCGAGGTTTCCCAAGGCGCTGGCGAACAGCTGTCCGGCATCCTGTGACGACTGGGTGGCCTGGGCGGTCGGCGTGGCCTGTTGGGTCGCCAGGGCCAGAGGTGTCTTGCTGCTGGGCTGCAGGTCGGCCAACGAAAACGCCTGGGCCTGGGCCTGGGCCTTGGCGGCGGCCTGGTCTTCGGCCGTCATCTCGCTTGCCGCCGGTGCCACCGTGGCATTGCCCGGCAGCAGGGCGAGGAACCCCGACAGGTCGCTGCTGCCTTCGCCGCCCTCCTCGCCTTCTCCCATGCTCCCCAGCGGCAGCACAGTCGCCTGGACGTCGATCGGCATCTGCCCGGTCATGCCCATCAGCAACAGTGGGTCCAGGTCCGGCTCCGTCGGCAAGGGCTTGCCGCTATCGGCAAGGGACGGCTGCTCGGCGGCAGTGGCGTCGATCGGCACCTCCTCGCTCTGCTCGTCAGGCAGGGCCTCGGCGGCGGACGCACGCGGGGCCTCGCCACGGTCGACAGGCTTGGCCTGGCGCTCCTTGGCATAGACCTGGGCGAAGCTGTCGGCCTTGTCGTTGCGCGGCTCCGCCTGCTTGGCGGGCACCGGGGCGGCTTTGGGCTTGAGCTCGGGCGCAGGCCTGAGCAATAGATCGGGGGCAACGGACATGGCACTCTCCGCGAGGGATGGGTCGTGCCTGGGTCTAGCAAGGGCTGGGCCAAGTGTGGCGAGGTCACGCCGCACACGCTGTCGAACGGGTACTCAGCGGCGGGGAATGGCGTAGCGCTGGCGTTCGCTCTTGAACAGGATGCGCACGATGGCGAACTCGCGCTCGACCTGCTCGATCAGGTCCGGCACTTCCTCCAGCAGCTCCCGCCGTCCGGCCTCCTCGAGCAGTTTGCACAGCCCGGCCAACAGCGGCGCGCCCATATTGCTGCAGCTGCCCTTGAAGCTGTGGGCGGCCAGGCGTACACCCTGGGCATCCTCTTCCTGGCCGGCACGCTGCAACAGACGCACACGCTCCTCCGAGTCGGCCAGAAAGGTATCCAGCAGGACCGGGTAGTCGTCTTCCATAACGTCTTGCAAGGCTGCCAGAACGGCAGTATCGAGATGCGTATCAGACACCAGGGGCTCCCCTGATTAAAAGCTGGATTATGCCAGAGCCGGCCAGGAGAACTCCACGCGCAAGCTTCGTCCGTCGTCCTGCCAGACGCACCGCTCGGCCAACTGCTGCACCAGCAGCAGACCGCGTCCACTGAGCCGTTCGGTTTCCGACTCCCGGGCCTGCAGCGGCGGCAACACGAAACCCGGACCGCTGTCCTCGACCCGCACGATCAAACGACCACCGCCGGCTTCGGGCAGCAACTCCAGATGGAAGCGCACATAACCCTCCACCAGGGCGCCAAGGCGCACGGCACGCTGGCGATAATAGTCGGCAAAGCCTCCAGCATCGCGCTTTAGCGCCGAGTCCAGGCCCATCACCCCATGCTCCAGGGCATTGGAATAGAGTTCGGCCAGCACGGTGTAGAGCGCTCCACCCTGGCTGCGCAGCCCCTGGACCTCCAACAGCATTTGCAGCAGGAACGGTAATGGGTTGAAGCTTTTCAGGGTCTCAGCGCGAAATTCGAAGCTGGCCGACCAGTTCAGCGGACTGTTCAGGCCGCTGTCGGAGAACACCAACGGCGGGCGCTTCAGCGCGCCCTCGGCGACCAGCTCGATCTCCACCATGCTGATGTCGTCTTCCACTTCGCCGCGAAAATCCAGCAGCGCCTGCTGGATGTCCTGAAGCAGGCGATCGGGCTGACGGTTGGCGGCGAACACCTGGAGCAGGCGCGCTTCGCCGAACAACCGATCCTCGCCATCGCGCGCCTCCAGCACGCCATCGGAGAGCAGAAACAGGCGATCGCCCAGGTCCAGCGGATAAACCTCGTATTTATCGTCGAAGGCCGCCGCGTCCAGAATTCCCAAGGGCAGGTGATGGGATACCAGGGGAATGCGTTCCCCGGTACCGACACGGTGCAGGTAACCATCGGGCAGACCGCCGTTCCAGACTTCCACCACCCGCCGCTGAAAACTCAGGTTCATCAGAACCGCGCAGCAAAACACGCCCACTGGCAGGATGCGCTTGAGCTTGGCATTCATCTCCCGCAGGATTTCCGCCATGGAATAGCCCTTGGCGGTCATGCCGTAGAACACATCGGCCAAGGGCATGGCGCCGATAGCCGCCGGCAGGCCATGGCCGGTGAAATCGCCGAGCAGAATATGCATGCCGCCGGACGGTTTGAAGGCCGCCAGCAACAGATCGCCGTTGAACAGCGCATAGGGCGATTGCAGGTAACGGATATTCGGCGCGCTGAGGCAACCGGTATGGGCCACCTTGTCGAAGACCGCCTTGGCCACCCGTTGTTCGGTGAGCAGGTGTTCGTTGTGCTTGGCGATCAGGTCGCGCTGTTCCAGCACCGTGGCCTGCAGGCGGCGCAGCCGGTCCATGGCCTTGATCTTGGCCTCGAGTATCACCCGGTTATAGGGTTTGGCCAGAAAGTCGTCGCCGCCGGCCTCCAGGCAGCGCACCAGGGCTTCGCCTTCGGTCAGGGAGGTGAGAAAGATGATGGGTACCAGGGACTCCCCGGCCAGCTCCTTGATCCGCCGCGCGGCCTCGAAGCCGTCCATCACCGGCATCAGCGCATCCATCAGCACCAGGTGCGGGCGCTCCTGCTCGAACAGCGCCACCGCCTCGAGGCCATTGCCGGCGGTCAGGACCCGGTGCCCCTGGCGACTGACGATGGTCGACAGCAGCATGCGATCGGCTGCGCTGTCTTCGGCAATCAGGATCGACAATCGCTCGGACATGGCCATCGATAAACTACCGAAGGCCCTTAGGCGATCTGGAACAGTTGTTCGAAATTGGAAATGGCGAGGATCTTGCGCACATCAGGATTGCAATTGAGCAGACGGATCTGGGCATGGTCGCCACCGGCATGGTCACGCAGCAGCAGCAACATGCCCAGGGCTGAACTGTCCAGATAAGTGGTGCCCTTGAGGTCCACCACGTAACGGGACGGGCTGCTGTTGATTCGCTCGTAGGCATCGCGAAATTCCTGGTGCGCGCCAAAATCGAAGCGTCCCTGGATCAGAATGGTCAGCTCTTGCCCGTCGGATGAAGGCAGCGAGGTAATGGCCATATAGCACTCCTTGTCAGATTTGTTATGCGCATTATCAAGATGTAGCACTCCAAGGCGGTAGCGGCAACCGGCAATCAACTTTGATCGCGTCTTAACAGCTGCAGCGATAATTCATCCAACAATTTCTGCTCGCGCTTGTCTGCTGTGCGCCGCGCTTCATCGGCATAGCGCTGCACCAGTTTGCGCAGGCCTTCCAGCCGCGCATAGCGCTCTTGCCAGAGCGCGCGCGCCTTGACCAGATTGTCCTGGTGCCAGCTCAGGGTCTGACGCTGCTGACCGATAGCCACTTCGAGCTGGGAAAGAAAGCGCTGGTAGTTCATCAACCATTGCCCCGAGACGCCACGCTGGCCTTCGCTGATCCACTGCTGCTGGTAGTCGCCGAGGTAGCGCTGCAACTCGATCAGCTTAAGTTCGGCCTGACCGTAGAGACCCTGACAGTGGCCGAGCTTGCGCGCCGCCTCGCGCTCGGCGCGCTCGGCCTGGCCGACCACCGGGGCCAGTCGTTCGGCGCGGCTTTGCGCCATGGGTTATGCGTTGCCTGGGGTAAACAGGGCCGCCAGTTGCGCGGCGCTTTGCCCCAGGCTTTCGTTGTCGTCCAGCCCTTGGCGCAGGTAGTGGGCCATGGCCGGCTGACGGGCGATGGCCAGGTCCGTGTCCGGGTCGCCGCCGGGTACATAGGCGCCCACGCTGATCAGGTCGCGGCTCTGCTGGAAGCGCGACCAGAGTTGCTTGAAGCGCTGGGCATGGCGCATATGCTCGGCGCTGACCACCTGCGGCATCACCCGGCTGATTGAGGCTTCGATATCGATCGCCGGGTAATGCCCCTCTTCGGCCAGTCGCCGCGACAGCACGATATGACCGTCCAGCACGCCGCGGGCGGCATCGGCAATGGGGTCCTGCTGGTCGTCGCCTTCGCTCAGCACGGTGTAGAAGGCGGTGATCGAACCGCCGCCCTTTTCCGCGTTACCGGCGCGCTCCACCAGGCGCGGCAGCTTGGCGAAGACCGAGGGTGGATAGCCCTTGGTCGCCGGCGGCTCACCGATCGCCAGGGCGATTTCGCGCTGGGCCTGGGCAAAGCGGGTCAGCGAATCCATCAGCAGCAACACGTTCTTGCCCTTGTCGCGGAAGTATTCGGCGATGCGCGTGCAATACATGGCCGCGCGCAGGCGCATCAGCGGCGCATCGTCGGCCGGCGAGGCCACCACCACCGAACGCTTCATGCCCTCCTCGCCGAGGATATGCTCGATAAACTCCTTGACCTCGCGACCCCGCTCGCCGATCAGCCCGACCACGATGATGTCGGCCTCGGTAAAGCGCGTCATCATCCCCAGCAGCACGCTCTTGCCCACCCCGGTACCGGCGAACAGGCCCAGGCGCTGGCCGCGGCCTACGGTCAGCAAGCCGTTGATCGAGCGGATACCCACATCCAGGGGTTCGTTGATCGGGTTGCGGTTGAGCGGGTTGATGGTCGGGCCGTCGATCGGCACCCAATCCTCAGCCTTCATCCCGCCCTTGCCATCCAGGGCCCGACCGACGCCATCGAGCACCCGGCCGAGCATCGACATGCCCATGGGCAGCCGGCCGCTGTCCGGCAGCGGCACCACCCGTGCACCGGGCGCGATACCGGCCAGGCTGCCAACCGGCATCAGGAAAATCTTGCCGTTGGAAAAACCCATGACCTCGGCCTCGACCTGCACCGGGTGGTAGCTGTCATCATTGATCACCAGGCAGCGCCCACCTACCGCGGCGCGCAGGCCCTCGGCTTCCAGGGTCAGGCCGACCATCCGCAGCAGGCGACCCTCGACCACCGGCTGGGCGGGCAGCTCGATGGCCTGACTGTAACCACCCAGGCGCTTGGCGAAACTAATACGATCAAGGCGCATGGCACGACTCCGCGTTCAGGGCCAACAAGGGCTTGGCCTCGCTATAGCCAAGCCAACCCCAGTCCCAGTTGGCGAAACTCAGGCGGTCAAGGCGCATCGTGAGCGGCGCCCAGATCCAGGGACAGGTCGGCCGGCGCGGGGTTGGTGGCCTGCTCGCGTTGCTGATCGAACAGTTGCTTGAGCGCCAGGCTCAGGCGCGTCTCGACGCTGGCATCGATCTGGCTGTGCTCGCTTTCAACTCGGCAACCGCCCGGCTGCAGGCCCTCGTCTTCGAGGATGCGCCAGGTTTCTTCGTGACGCTCACGAAGGGCTTTAACCAGTTCGAAGTCCTGGGGGTTAATATGGATGCGTACATTGTTCGCGCCCATGGGCAGCAGTTTCAGCGCCTCGCGCAGCACGTGACGGATCTGGCTGGAGTCACTGGCCAGTTCGCGCTGGATCACCTGACGGGTCATATGGCTGACCAGCGCGACCATGGCCACTTCCAGCTGCTGGTCCTGCTCGGCGATGGGCGCGAACAGCTGCGTCATCAGCTGCTCCAGGGACTGCAGCTTGGCACCGAGCAGCCGTTCGCTTTCCTGGCGAGCCTTGAGCTGGCCGGCATGAAAACCGTCTTTCTCGCCGGTGGCGAAGCCTTCGTTGTAGGCATCCTGGCGGATGGCTTCCAGCTCATCCAGGGTCATGGGCTGAACGGTCTCGATGGCCACCTCTTCGGAAGGCGGCTGCAGCACCTCGACCGGCTCGGGCGGCGCGTCTGGCACTGCCTCCGGCGCCGGGCCTTCGGGGTCGAAGCTGGGCAGCGCCCAGATATCGAAGGCGCTGACGTCCTTGGCGCGGATCAGCTCGCTGGGTGCCTCTTTATTGGCCATGGACCTGCCTTAAACCATTTCTTCGCCGCCCTTGCCGCCCAGGACGATTTCCCCGGCTTCGGCCATACGGCGGGCGATGGTGAGAATTTCCTTCTGCGCGGTTTCGACATCGCTGACGCGCACCGGTCCCCTGGCTTCCAGGTCGTCGCGCAGCAATTCGCCCGCACGCTTGGACATGTTCTTGAAGACCTTTTCCTTGATCGCCTCGTCGGCACCCTTGAGCGCCAGCACCAGCACGTCCGAGGACACCTCGCGCAACAGCGCCTGGATACCGCGATCGTCGACGTCGGCCAGGTTGTCGAAGACGAACATCAGGTCCTCGATCTGGGTAGAGAGGTCCTGGTCGACTTCGCGGATCGAGTCCATCAGTTGACCCTCCACCGAGCTGTCGAGGAAGTTCATGATATCGGCTGCCCGCTTGACCCCGCCCAGGGCGGCACGGGTGGTGTTGGCGCTGCCGGAGAACTGTTTTTCCAGGATCAGGTTGAGTTCCTTGAGCGCGGCTGGCTGCACGGTGTTGAGCGAGGAGACGCGCAGGACGATATCCAGGCGCACCTTGTGATCGAAATGACCGAGCACCTCGCCGGCCTGGTCCGGGTCCAGGTAGGCCACGACTATGGCCTGGATCTGCGGATGTTCGTAACGGATCACGTCGGCCACGGCCCGCGGCTCCATCCACTTCAGGCTGTCCAGGCCGCTGGTGCTGCCGCCCAGCAAAATCCGGTCGATCAGGTTGCCGGCCTTGTCCTCGCCCAGGGCCTGGGTCAGCATTTTGCGGATATAGTTGTCGGCGCCGACGCCGACGCTGGTCTGGTCGCCGACGATGGAGACGAACTCGCCCATCACCTGCTCCACCTGCTCGCGCTGCACGTTGCGCATCTGGGCCATGGCCACGCCGACCTTCTGCACTTCCTTGGGCCCGAGATGGCGCAGCACCTGGGCGGCGTCGGTCTCGCCCAGGGAGAGCAGGAGAATGGCGGCCTTGTCGACCTTGCTCATTTTGCCGGGGCGATTATCACTCATCATCGTTGATCCACTCTTTGACGACTTGGGCCACGCGACCCGGATCTTCGGCTACCAAGCCCTTGATGGCATTCAGCTGTGCATCATACCCCTCGCTGGAGCTGGGCAGCAGGATGCTTTGCGGTCCACCCAGGCTGACCCGATCGGCCGACAGTTCGCCGTCCAGGCCATCCATCTCGCCCAGCTCGACATCGCGTCCACCACCGGCGCCGACCAACTCCTTGCCTTTGTTGGCGCCGGTGATGTTATTCAGCACAGGGCGCAGCACACCGAACACCAGCACCAGGATAAACAGCACCCCGAGTACCTGCTTGACGATGTCCCAGAACCAGGGCTGGGTGTAGAAGGGAATATCGATGATTTCATCGCCTGCCTCGGCCATGAAGGGCGTATTGATCACGCTGACACTGTCGCCGCGGCTGGCATCGAAACCCACCGAATCCTGCACCAGGCGGGTAAAGCGCGCCAGGTCGTCGGCGGTCCAGGGCGCACGGCTGGCCTCGCCGGTTTCACCATTGACCTTGAGCTGATCGTCCACCACCACGGCCACGGACAAGCGACGCAGGCGGCCTTGCTGCTGTTTGGTGTGGCTGATCGAGCGGTCCAGCTCGAAATTACGGGTGGACTGTTCACGCTTATCCGCCGGATACGGCGCCAGCAGGGGCTGACCGGTCACGGGATCCATGACCTGCTGACCGTTGGCATCGAGCAGCGGCTGACCCGCGGCGATAGCACCGGCCGGTGCCGCGCCGCCGGCCTGCTCGGGCGCGGTGGCCGGGCCGGGTGGCTGGTTGCTCAGCGCACCGGGTACGCCCTGGGGCGGCAGGCCGCTGGTGCGTTGCTCGGTGACCTGCTGCTCGCTGCGCAGGGCAGGCTGGTCGGGGTTGAACATTTCCGAGGTGGATTCCACCGCGCTGAAGTCCACGTCGGCCGAGACCTCGGCCTTGTAGCGGCCGCTGCCCAGCACCGGTTGCAGGATATTGTGCACGCGCTGGGTAAACAGGCTTTCCATGCGTCGGCTGTAATCGAATTGCTTGCCGGCCATGGTCAGCTCGCTGTTTTCCTGCTGATCGGACAGCAGGTTGCCCTTCTGATCGACCACGGTAATCTGCGACTTGTCCAATTCCGGCACGCTGGTAGCGACAAGGTTGACAATGGCCATGACCTGGCTCGGCTCCAGCGCGCGCCCCGGGTACAGCTCCACCAGCACCGAAGCGCTGGGTTTGCGCTCGTCGCGCACGAACACCGAGCTCTTGGGAATGGCCAGATGCACGCGGGCGGCCTTGACGTTGTTCAGGCTCGATACGGTACGCGCCAGCTCGCCTTCCAGCCCCCGACGGTAGCGGGTGGCTTCCATGAACTGGCTGGTGCCCAGCCCCTGCTCCTGGTCGAGAATTTCGAAGCCCATATTGCCGTCCTTGGCCGTGACACCGGCGGAGGCCAGCTTCAGGCGCGCCCGACCGAGGTCTTCGGATTTGACCAGCAAGGCCCCGGAATTGGGCTCGATGGTGTAAGCGATATCGGCGGCGGCCAGGGTCTCGGTGACCTGCGTGGCATCCAGGCCTTCCAGGCTGGCGTAGAGCGGCCGGTAGTCCGGCTGCTGCGACCAGAGCACCACGGCAAAGCCGATGGCCACACTGGCGGCCAGGCCGACCAGCAGACCAATCTGGCGCAACATGGACATATCGGAAAGATTTTCCAGAAAGGCCAAGCCCAACAGCGGCTTCTTGGGCTCCTCGGAGCCGGTCCTTGCCGGTACGTTATCGATGACAGCTTCAGCCATGACCTAGTCCCGCCCTTAAACCGGCATTTGCATGATGTCTTGATAGGCCTGAACCAGTTTGTTGCGCACCTGGGTCATGGCCTGAAAAGACACGCTGGCTTTCTGTGAAGCAATCATCACGTCGCTGAGGTCGATACCGCCGGTGCCCATTTCGAAGGCCGTGGCCAACTGATTGGAAGCCTGCTGGGTCTCGTTGACCTTGCCCACCGCCTGGCCGAGCATCTCGGAAAAACTCGGCGCGCCCGGCTCCTTCACGCTGGTCACCGGCTGCTGCCGGGCCATCGCCTCGGTTTGCATGGAACGCATTTCCAACATCAGGCGATTGAATTCAATACCCTGGCTCATGACCTACCTCCGTGACCGCGGATTTTTGACGCTGCGCGGTGCGATATGGAAGTGATTGCAACAAGGGTGCCAAAAAGTCGCAGTAGCCGGCCCTAGCCGAAAGCTGCGGGGGGATAGAAGTCAGACTCCGCTCTGGCGGGTGACGCCGCATGGCTTGTCAGGTCGACGGTACGTGCCGCTAAACCGCCCTACCCTGTCACTGCTGTGAAGGCGGGAAGCTGGCGGGTATCCAGAGGCCTCGTCGCACCTGGGTTCCCGCCTGCGCGGGAACGACGATGACCCGAGTAGGTTGGGTTAGCGGCGCCTGTCGCGAAAACCAGCCGACGGCATCGACCTCAAGCGCCGCGTAACCCAACACGGGCGCTAGGCGGCGCTCAGCCACGGCGTTGCGGACAACAAGCGCGGGTCGCCGCCAACCCAGGCGGTCCCACCCATGCTAAGGGCCACGAAAAATCATCGCGTCGCAAGACGAGCATAACCAGCTGAACAGGTCCTGCCCTGCCCGGCTCAGCTGGCGAACAGATAGCCTTCCACGTCCAGGCCGGCATCGCGCATTTGCGCCAGCTTGTAGCGCAGGGTACGCGGGCTGATGCCAAGCCGTTCGGCGGCCTCCTTGCGGCGGCCGCGCTCGGCGCGCAGGGTGTCGATGATCATCTGGAATTCGTGGCGGCGCATATCGTCGCCCAGCGCCCCGGCCTCGCTGCCGCCCGCCTCCTGCACCGGTGCAGGCATGCCCATGCCACTTGGCACCACCGCCAGTAACGGCGCTACGGGCAAGGCCGACGTCAGCACGCCCAGGGGGCCGCTCAGGCACAGGTCCTGTGGCTGGATCATGCCACCCTGCTGCAGGATCAAGGCGCGCTGAATGGCGTTGTCCAGCTCGCGCACATTACCCGGCCAGGCATATCCCACCAGGCAGCTCTGGGCCTGGGGCGAGAGGCGCACGGTGGCGTGGTTCATTTTTTTGGCGTGCTTGTGCAGCAGACGCTCGGCCAGCGGCAGAATATCGGCGGTGCGTTCGCGCAGCGGCTGCCAGCCCAAGGGAAAGACCGAGAGGCGGTAGAACAGGTCTTCGCGAAAACGCCCGGCCGCGACTTCGGCCGCGAGATCGCGGTTACTGGTGGCCAGCACGCGGATATCCAAGGTGATCGGCTTGCGCGCTCCCACCCGCTCCACCTCGCGCTCCTGCAGCACCCGCAGCAACTTGGCCTGCAGCCCCAGGGGCATTTCCGAGACCTCGTCCAGCAGGATGGTGCCACCGTCCGCCAACTCGAACTTGCCCGGCTGAGCGGCGACGGCACCGGTAAAGGCGCCCTTTTCGTGGCCGAACAGAATGGCCTCGAGCATATTGTCCGGAATCGCCGCGCAATTGATGGCGATAAAGGGTTTATTCGCCCGTGGCGACTGCTGGTGGATATAGCGCGCCAGCACCTCCTTGCCGGTACCGGATTCGCCGGAAATCAGCACCGTGGAATCGCTTTGGGCAACCCGCCCGGCCAGCGCCAGCAGCTGCCGGCTGGCCGGCTCCAGGGCCACCGGCCCCTCGGCATCGCCGCCGCTCAACCGGCCCAGGGCGTGACGCGCCACCAGGTCCAGCAGGATCTTGGGCTCGAAGGGCTTGACCAGGTAATCGGCCGCACCCTGGCGCATGGCATCCACCGCGCGCTCCACCGCGCCGAAGGCGGTCATCAGCAGCACCGGCAGTTGCGGCTGGCGCGCGCGGATCAGGCCGAGCAATTGATGGCCGTCCATGCCCGGCATGTTCACGTCGCTGACCACCAGGCTGAAGGGCTCCTCGCTCAGGGCGACCAGCGCCGCCTCGGCGCAGTCCACCGCGCGGTAGGCATGGCCACCGATCGACAGGGTGTCGGCCAGGGCCTCGCGCAGGGCGTGGTCGTCTTCGACCAATAGAATCTTGGCGGTCATGGCATCACTCCTGGATCACGAATGGGGTGGCCGCCGGAATCAGCGGCAGGATCAGACTGGCGCAGGTGCCGCGTCCGACCCGTGAATGCAAGTGCAGCCGGCCCTGATGGGCACGGGCCACGGCCGTGACCACCGCCAGGCCCAGCCCGGTGCCGGTGGTCTTGGTGGTAAAGAAAGGTTCGCCCAGGCGCGCCAGGGTGACGGCGTCGATGCCAGGGCCGTTATCGCTGATGCACAGGTGCAAGCTGTTGCCGCGGCCGAACAGGTGGACTTTCAGGCGCACCTGGGGACCGGCGGCCTGGGTGGCGTTCTCGATCAGGTTGAGCACGGTACCGACCAGGGTGTCGCGGTTGCACAACAACTCGCCGGCCAGCGGGTCGCACTGCCAGCGTACCGCGCGCCCCTGCAGGTGCGGTTCGGCGGCCGAACGCAGGGCCTCGAACAAGGCCTGGGGCGCCAACCGGTCGGGCAGCGGCAGGTCGCCGCGGGCGAACACCAGCATGTCGCGCACCTGATGCTCTAGCTCGTGCAGGCGCTCCTTCAGGCGGCCGGCAAAGCGCTGCTGCTGCTCCACCGGCAAGACCTGCTCGGTCAAATGACTGGCATAGAGCAAGGCGGCAGATAGCGGCGTGCGGATCTGATGCGCCAGGGAGGCGACCATGCGCCCCAGGGCGGACAGGCGCTCGTGGCGGGACAGTTGCTCCTGCAGGCGCCGGGTTTCCGTCAGGTCGGTCAAGAGCACCAGTTGCCCGGGTTCGGCCGACAGGGAGCGGGTGGCAATGGCCAGCCGTCGACCGTCCTTGAGGGAAATCTCGTGACCGTCGTCTTTGCGGGGGGCGAAATTGCGTGCGATCACCTGCCGCCAGAGCATGCCCGTCAGTGGCTGGCCGAGCAGGTGGCGCGCCACCGGATTGGCTTCGCGCACCACGCCCTGCCCGTCGATCACTATCACCCCGCCGGGCAGCAGGTCGAGCAGGCTCTGCAGGCGATGGGCGATGCGTTCCTTTTCCGCCAACTCCTGCATGCGCTGGGCACTGACCAGGGCCAGCTGGCCCTTGAGCTCGCTGACCCGGGCCTCGAGCAGGTTGTAGGAGTCGCTGAGCTGGGTCGACATCTGATTGAACAGGACAAAGGCCTGCTCGAGGTCGGGGCCAACGGCCTGGCTTTCAGGCGCGGGGCTGGCCGATTCAGCGGAACGGATTGGGCTGGCGGCTGGATTCATGGCTCTCTCTCGCACGGCAAACCGTCATCGGACGGTTGGATGCAAGAGCTATAGCAATACCCGTGCCTAAAAAAATATCCTTATTTTTCAGGCAGATAAAAAAACGAAGAACCGCAGGCGTCAATCCTCCGGCTGTTCGTCATCGTCGCGGCGGGTCATTCCGTACTTGCGCATCTTCTCCACCAGGGTGGTTCGACGGATGCGCAGGCGCTCGGCGGCACGCGCTACCACGCCAGAGGCATCGTCCAGCGCCTGTTGAATCAGGCCCTGCTCAAGGTTACCCAGGTAATCCTTCAGATCCAGGCCCTCGGGTGGCAGCATGGCCGGCGAATCCATGCCCGGCAGGCCGACATGGAAGGTGGCGCGCTCTTCCAGATCGTTGCGTTCGCGGGTCGCCTGCTGCTCGTCCTCGTCGTCCACATGGCGGAATTTCTTCGGCAACTCGATCACGCCGATCACCCCGTAGGGGTGCATGATCGCCATGCGTTCCACCAGATTGGCCAGCTCGCGCACATTGCCCGCCCAGTCGTGGCGACAGAGCGACATGATGGCCGCGGAGTTGAACCGGATGGACCCGCGCTTTTCGATTTCCATGCGCGAGATCAGCTCGTTCATCAGCAGCGGAATGTCTTCGACACGCTCGCGCAGCGGCGCCATCTCGATGGGGAAGACGTTCAGGCGGTAATACAGGTCCTCGCGAAAGCTGCCCTGCTCGATCATCTGCTCCAGGTTCTTGTGCGTCGCGGCGATGATGCGCACATCGGCGCTCTGGGTCTTGTTGCTGCCGACCCGCTCGAAGGTGCGTTCCTGCAACACGCGCAGCAGCTTGACCTGCATTGGCAGTGGCATATCGCCGATTTCGTCGAGAAACAGGGTGCCGCCATTGGCCAGTTCGAAACGCCCTGCGCGAGTGGTGATGGCCCCGGTAAAGGCACCCTTCTCGTGACCGAACAATTCGCTTTCCAGCAACTCGGCCGGAATGGCGCCGCAGTTGACGGGCACGAAAGGCGCTTCGCGGCGCTTGGAGTGGTAGTGCAGGTTGCGCGCCACCACCTCCTTGCCCGTGCCCGACTCGCCGAGAATCAACACGCTGGCTTCGGTGTCGGCGACCTGCTGCATCATCTGCCGCACATGGCCGATGGCCCGGCTGGTACCGACCAGGCTGCGAAACAGATTGGGTTCGCGCTGACGGCCGCGGTCACGGGCCTGGTCGTGCATCTCGCGATAAACCTGGGCACGGTGCAGGGAGTCGAGCAACTTGTTGTAGCTGGGCGGCATTTCCAGGGTCGCCAGCACCCGACGACGCAGATCGTCGGACCAATCCGCCGGCACGGTCTGCTCGATCAGCAGCAACGGTAGGAATTCGTCCCACTCCTCCAGTTGCTTGAGCAGCTCGAGGGTGCCGCCCCTGGCCGTCACCTCGCCCAGCAGCACGCTCAAGACCACGCGGCTGGACGCCAAAGCCGCCACGGCCTCGCGCCAGTCGCTGCTGCCGCACGCCAGGTGTTCCTCGCCAAGAAAATTCAGGATCACCGTCAGGTCGCGACGACGCTCGCGGTTGTCATCGATCAGCAGGATCTTGGTTTCACGCCACATCGGTTATCGGACTCGTTGGCTGGGAGAAAAACCGCCGAAGCTGGCAGCTGAGATAAAACAGCATTTGGCCAGTAGTTAAGCCAAAAGAAACGGGCGAGTCAATTTTATGACGTGTTTTTTCTGTTTTTTAGCTGGAGGTCTAAGCGGTTGTTTGCACAACCAGACCACGCATGTTGGGGTACCGTCGGGGAACGCCTGCGAAAGTCGCAGAACTATAGGCCATACCGAGCGGCGGGGCCGGAATAAATCGAACGAGGATGCCGACTCAACCGAAGAGTTGGTAGACCTTGGCGCCTTGCTGGGATTGATTGAGCTGGAGCATTTCGCTGGCCACGCGCTGCTGTTCGCGTTGACACAGACTGACCATCTCGCGGTACAGGTCCAGCAGCTCCTGCATGCGGTCTCGCAGCATATCCTCGTCGCGCACGGCCTCGACCATGGCTTCGTCTACGGCCTGACGGCATTGCAGATCCAGCTCACCGATGGCTGCCCAATCCTGGTTGGCCATGGCCTCGCGCAGGGCGCTGCCGGTTGCTTGAAGACGCTGAACAGAAGCACTCATCACTGTTTCCCCCCGACGCAGCCCGTTACTGGCTGATGGCATCCCAACCGGATTTGATATTACGCAGCAGCCCCGCCACTTCTTCCAAGGGCCCGGCCTCGTTGTTCAGGTTCGCCTGCACCAGGCGACCGACCATGTACTCGTAGAGGTCGTCCAGGTTGGTTGCCACTTCACCGCCCTGCTCCAGGTTCAGACCGGCGCGCAAGCCGCCGACTATGCCGATGGCCTTACCGATCAGCTCGCCCTTCTGCGCCACATCGCCACGCTCCAGCGCGCCGCGGGCTTGAGCCAGACGGGACAAGCCGCCTTCCATCAACATCTGAATCAAACGATGGGGGCTGGCGTCAGCGGCCTGGGCCCGGGTGTTGACGCTTTGATACTGCTTCATCGCGGTCATTGCGTTCATGATCTTTGCGCCCCACTAAGTGTTTGATTCTTACACCTGATTTATCGACGCAAAGCGGCAGAACTTTAACTGATTGCAGCAAACATTTTTTCAAGCCGCAGGTGCCGGCTCACCCTCGGGCTCGATGGCATCCCAGGCATCCTTGATGCTGGTCAACAGGGTCAGAACCTCGTCCAGGCTGGCAGGCGTCGCATCCAGCGCCACGCCTGCCAGGCGGCGGGTCATATAGTCGTACAAGGCGTCCAGATTCTGGGCGACCTCACCGCCATGCTCCTTGTCCAGGCTGGACTGCAACACGCCCAGAATGGTCAGGGTACTGCCGACGGCCATGCCGCGAATTTCGTTGTCACCCTCGGCCTGGGCCTGACGAGCCAAAATCACGCGATGGATGCTGCCTTCGAGCAGCAGCTGCACGGTTCGGTAGGGCGTGGTCTGCTGAGCGGTTCCGGCTTCATTGGCGGTGTCGATCGGTGCATTGCTCATGGCTTGCTAATCCTTTTTGACCAGGCCCGGCAGGCTGGCGAGTTGATTGGCGAGGTTTTCGCTGGTTTTCTGCAAGCGTCCGACCAGCATGTCCATAGCGTTGTATTGGCTGAACAGCCGAGCCTGGACCTTTTCGATGCGCATATCCAGGGCTTCTTTCTGCTTGTCGACCCCACTGAGGGTGCTCTGCAGGCTCTTCTGGCGCAACCCCAGGATGCCGTCGTCGGCCGCATAGGGCTTGATGATCTTGTCCAGACGCCCCATCAGCCCTTTCTCGCCGACCATAAATTCGGTGATCTTGTCATAGTTGGTGGTCAGTGCTTCATCCAGCTTGGGCGCATCGATACTGAGCTTGCCGTCTTTCTGGGTGGTGATCCCCAGCTGGGCCAGGGAACCCAACCCCAGGTCATCGCCGAGCTGGGTCATTTCGTTGCGCAGACCGGTCAGCAGATTGCGCAAGGAACTGTCGCCCAGTAAAGGACCGGTGACCGGTTTCTTCCCTTCGCCCAGCGGCACCACGGCGGTCAGGTCGTTATTGGTCTGTATCAGCTTGTTATAGGTCTCGACGAATTTCTGCAGGCTGAGCTTGACGCTGCCCTTGTCCTGGCCCACCACGACATCGACCGTCTTGTTGGCCGCGATATCGTCGGCCGACTGAACGCCGACCAGGTTCAGGGTCACCCCGTCGATCACGTCGCTGACGCTGTTGCTGGACTTGACCACCGCCAGGCCGTCGATGGTGAATTTGGCGGACTTGGCGGTATCGATGGCGCGCGCCGTGCTCTGAGCATTGGAGTTCAGGGCCGACAGGCTGTTGTCGCCCAGACCGGTATCCGGACTGCTGGAGGTCACCGCGACCGGCTGGCCGGAGCTGGACTGCACCACCAACCGGGCACCGCCGCCCTGGACTGCTTCCAGGGTCGCGGAAAAGCCCTTAGCGGCACCGTCGGTATTGATCGCGTCACGGATCGCCGTTAGCGAGGCGCCCTCCGCCACGGCGATATCCAGACTTTCAGCGCCACTGCCCAGGGTCAAGGTGCCGGCCTTGAAGCTCGACGTCGCACCCGCGGCAAAAGCAGGCAGCTGTACATTCGATGCGTTCGAGGCGAACCCCAGGGTCGCCAGCGAATTGGCGCCCTTGGTCACACCATCCTGAGTCACCGCGACCTGCAGGTCGTTGCCTTCGCCGGTCTTGCTGGAGCTGAGCACCAGGCGCGAGCCTGTGGCGTCGCTGACGATGCTGGCACTGATGCCCTGACCGGTACCCGCCGTATTGATCGCGTCGCGGATGCCCACCAGGCTGTTATTGTCCGCGGTCACCTGGATATCGAGGCTGCTGCTGCCGGCGGTGATTTGCAGCGTACCGCTATTGAAGGTCGCCGCCGAAGTACCCGCCACCGATTGCAACGCCACCTTGCTGCTGGAGGCCAGCTGCTGCACCTGCAGGCTGAAACGCCCGGCCGGCACGTTGCCCGTGGCCGTGGCCGTCAGCACCGAGGAGTTGGTGGACGAGGCCGTGAGCTTCTGAAAAGCCGAGAGCTTGTTCAGGTTTTGCAGGGTGCTGGAAAACTCGCCGATCGACGAGCGCATGGTGCCCAGCGCGGAAATACGAGATGAAGTGGCCTTCTCCAGCCGGTCCAGCTGGGACTGCTTGGGTGCTCGCTCGGCATCGACCAGCGCTTTCACGATGCTGCCGATATCGATCCCGGACCCTAGACCTGTGATGCCAGCCATACTTCACCTCGTCAAAAAAGTGACTTCCAAAGCCATTAAGGCTTTGGAGAGTCAAAAGCCGTGCCAGCTATCAGGCTTCGGCTTTGAACAACAAACTTCTGACTTCCGACAGATTTTCCGCCAACTGCAGCGCTTCCTCCGAAGGAATTTGTCGAATCACGTCGCCCGACTGGGCATCCGTGACCTTGACCACAACACGACCGCCATCGCCCTCCTCCATGGAAAAGTTGATGCTGCGGCGAACCGACTGCACGAACTCCTGAATGGTGGCGACCGCGCCTTCCACCTCGTCGCGGCTTGCCTCGCGGGTGGGTTCGGCGGCTTTCTCGACTATGGCGGATTCCCGCGTCTTGTCGGCCCTGACTAGCAGAGCCGCCGAGTCGCTGGCTTGAGCACGTGCGGACGACTGTGCCTGAAGCAGGCCTGCCGAGTCTTTGCTTGAGCCGATGTCCATTACTTTTAACCTCGCAATGAGGAAACGGGGGGAAGAGCCAAGCTCGTCCCCCCGTGTTTAGTTTCCTCGAGTTTAGCCGAGAAGACTAAGCACTGCCTGAGGCAGCTGGTTGGCCTGGGCCAAGATCGCGGTACCGGCCTGCTGCAGGATCTGATTCTTGGTCAGTTCCGAGGTTTCAGCAGCATAGTCGGTGTCGCGGATCCGGCTGCGGGCGGCCGAGGCGTTCTCTCCAATGTTCTGCAGGTTGGAGATGGTGTTCTCGAAGCGGTTCTGCACCGCACCGAGCTGGGCACGCTGGCTGTCGATGTTGGAGATCGCGCTGCTGATGATCCCCAGGGCGTTCTGCGCGCCGATACCGGTGCTGATATCCACCGAAGCCACCGATTCCAGGACGCTGTATTTGCTGGCTTCCTGGTTACCGCCGTCGATGGTGTCGAAGTTTTCCACCTCGAAAGCATCCGGCGATTCGAAGCGCACCTGGCCGACAGACACGGCACCGTCGCTGCCGTCACCGGCCATGGCTGCGGCCGCGCCCACGGTATCGCTGGCATCATCGGCATCGTCGATACCGTTGTCGCCGTTGAAAGCCATGCTCTGCAGCTCGGCTGCGATCGCCGTGGTGCCATCATCACCCACCGCGTTGTATTCGTTGATGGCGATATCATCGCCACGCTCGCTGGTCATTTCCAGAGTACCGTTGTTCAACACCTTGGCGCTGATACCGGTTTTGCCTGTTTCCTTGTTGATCGCATCGGCCAGACCGGACAGATCGCCCCAGTCGGTGATGCTGGCAGAGATGGCCACACCATCGCCCTCTTTGGCATTGTTGGAGCCATACAGGGTGAAGCTGATGGTGCCGCTGGTGTCGGTGTTGGTGAAACCGCCACTGGCATCCTGCTGCAGACGTACCGAGGTGCGGGCCGTGGAAGTCACGCCAGTGGAGTCGGCGGTGCGGTTGACCGCGCTGGACAGCTCGCGGGCCGAACTGCCATCGACCAGAGCTACCGAAGCAGTACCCAGCTTGCCTTTGATGGTCAGGCCGTCGGTGGTGGCCGGTGATGAGGCATAACCCACGTCAGTTGAAGATATCTCGTCGAAGCTGGCCACGACACTGGCAGCAATACCTTCCTGCGAAGAGGTTTCGCTGGCCACGCTGCTGTTAAAGCGGCTGGCACCGATACGCGAGGCCGAGGCGGCACCGACCGAAACGCTGATGGTCTCGAAGGCGTTGGCGCCGACCTGGAAGCTCTGGGAGCCGAAGCTGCCGTCGAGGATCTTGCGACCACCGAAGCTGGTGGTCTCGGCGATACGGTTAAGCTCCTGCTGCAGCTGCGAGACTTCGCCTTGCAGGGCGGCACGTTCGCTGGCGCCGTTGGAGCCGTTGGCCGATTGCAGGGCCAGGTCACGCATCCGCTGCAGAATGCCGGTGGACTGCTGCAACGCGCCTTCAGCGGTCTGCGACAGGGAGATGCCGTCGTTGGAGTTGCGCACCGCCACGTTCAAGCCGTTGATCTGGCTGGTCAGGCGGTTGGAGATTTGCAGACCGGCCGCATCGTCCTTGGCGCTGTTGATCCGGAAACCGGTGGAAAGACGTTGCAGGGAGGTGTCCAGGCCTTTAGCCGAACTGCCCAAGTTACGCTGAGTGTTCAGCGACGCGACGTTTGTGTTGACTGTAAGGGCCATGGTATTTGCCTCCAAAGGACCGCTAAGTTTGCCTGAGCTTGCGAGCTTCGGGCCTGCATGCTCAGACACCCTATTAAGTTCGCATTCGATCTTTGTATCGGCGCTACCGGTTACAACTTGAGGCAGCATCAGCAAGAAAAATTAACTGGTTTTTTTCCGCTGACCGATCAGGCAGTTACACAAGCTAAAAGACTCCAGTCGAAACCTTGACGCACGCTTTGGCGTTCGCCCTGGGGTACGACTCGCGGCACTGCCCACCGGGTTATCGGCAGCGTCGGGAATACTTGAGGGTCGTATAGGCAGCATGGAAGGCAGAGGCCTCGGCGGCCTGAACATCGCGTACGGCCGAACACAAAAACGCAGACAGACCGGGGCCGGTCTGTCTGCGCTAAGGAGGCACGCGCCGCTTGCGCGGCGCGTCTGTCGTTACTGCAGCAGGCTAAGGACCGCCTGGGGCAGCTGGTTGGCCTGGGCCAGGATCGCGGTACCGGCCTGTTGCAGGATCTGATTCTTGGTCAGCTCCGAGGTCTCGGCCGCATAGTCGGTGTCGCGGATCCGGCTACGGGCGGCCGAGGCGTTCTCACCAATGTTCTGCAGGTTGGAGATGGTGTTTTCGAAGCGGTTCTGCACCGCACCGAGCTGGGCCCGCTGGCTGTCGATATTGGCGATAGCGGCGCTGATGATACCCAGGGCGTTCTGCGCGCCGATACCGGTGCTGACGTTCACCTGGTCCACCGACTCCAGGGCGCTGTACACGCTGGCGGGTTGGATGCCGGTATCGATGGTATCGAAGTTCTCCACCTCGAAGGCATCCGGCGACTCGAAGCGCACCTGCCCGACCGCCACCGCACCGTTGCTGCCATCGCCGGTCAGGGTCGCCGCCGTGCCCACGGTATCGCTGGCATCCGCCGCATCGTTGATGCCGTTGTCGCCATTGAACGACAGGGTCTGCAACTCGGCGGCGATGGTGTTGCCCGTGGAACCTTCGGCCGTGTAGGAGTCGATGGCGATATTGTCGCCACGCTCGTTGACCATCTCCAGGGCACCGCTGTTCAGCACCTTCGCGCTGACACCGGTACGGCCGGTTTCCTTGTTGATGGCATCGGCCAGGCCGGACAGATCGCCCCAGTCCTTGATGGTCGCGGAAATCGCCACACCATCGCCTTCTTTGGCCCCGTTGGCGCCATACAGGGTGAAGCTGATGGTGCCCGAGGTGTCGGTGTTGGTGAAACGGCCATCGGCATCCTGCTGCAGGCGCACCGAGGTACGGGCGGTGGAGGACACACCAGTGGCGTCGGTGGTGCGGTTGACCGCGCTGGACAACTCGCGGGCCGAACTGCCGTCGACCAGGGCCACCGAGGCTTCGCCCAGCTTGCCCTTGATGGTCAGGCCGTCGGTGGTGGCCGGCGACGAGGCGAAGCCCACATCGCTGGAGGTGATATCGGCGAAACCGGTCACGGCGCTGGCGGCGATACCGCTTTGCGCCGCGGTATCGCTGGCCACGCTGCTGTTAAAGCGGCTGGCGCCGATACGCGAGGCAGAGGCCGCGCCGACCGAGACACTGATGGTCTCGAAGGCGTTGGCGCCGACCTGAAAGCTCTGGGAGCCGAAGGTACCGTCGAGAATCTTGCGACCGCCGAAGCTGGTGGTTTCGGCGATACGGTTAAGCTCCTGCTGCAACTGCGACACTTCGCCTTGCAGGGCGGCGCGCTCACTGGCGCCGTTGGAGCCGTTGGCCGATTGCAGGGCCAGGTCACGCATCCGCTGCAGAATCCCGGTGGACTGCTGCAACGCGCCTTCGGCGGTTTGCGCCAGGGAGATGCCGTCGTTGGAGTTGCGTACCGCCACCGCCAGACCCTGGATCTGGCTGGTCAGGCGGTTGGATATCTGCAGACCGGCCGCATCGTCCTTGGCACTGTTGATACGCAGGCCGGTGGACAGACGCTGCAAGGACGTATCCAGCCCCTTGGACGAAGAATTCAAATTGCGCTGCGTATTGAGCGAGGCCACGTTGGTGTTGACTGTCAGAGCCATGGTTATTTCTCCAAAGAATATGTCTGCCTGCACGAACGCTTTGGGCCTGAATCTGGACAGGGCTCCCAGGCACCGACATGTGGTGACGCAGGGACTAAAGCCATTACCGTGCCAAGTTTTATTTATTTTTTAAGTTTATAAATAACAATGACTTGAAGATGAGTCATGAGTCATCCGGCAAGACTTTGCCGGCCATGCCACCCTGGCAATCGGCATGGCCTTGCCGGTTGCCGGGTCGCCGGCAGGCCATGCCGAACCCCATCGCGAGGGTGGATGATCAAGACGGTATCTACGTGGCTGGGGCAGGCGATCAGTCTTTTTATCTGCAAGGATTGCGATCTTGTAGGGTGGATGACGCTTCACCCATCCACCAACAACGCGGCGCAACGGTGGATGAAAAAGGCGTCATCCACCCTACGTAGCTGATCCAGTTCCGTTGGAAGAAAGGACCCTCGCGCATCACTGATTTCAGGATTGCATCCGGACGGCTGCCGCTCAGGTAGGCATTTCGTGGATAGACTCAGGTTGGATATTCAATGCTCTAGGTCGCGGCACCGCAGTCCCGGATGGCGACAGGGCGTTTCGGGATGGGCGTTAAGAGTCGGCACGGGGCCTGGAGAGGATGCCGCCGCGCCGTTCGACGGCGCAGCGGGCTTTAGCGGCAGTAACAGGCGAATCAGGAAACGCGCTTCAACCAGGCATTGGGCCAATGGGTGACGTTCTGGCTCAGGGTGCTTTCGTTGAACGGCCAGGCCGGCTGTTCGATCACGAACTGCGCGGTGCCGGCGGCGAAATCCAGGGCGGCCTGGGACGGGTTGTCCTTGAGCCACTGGGGATTGCCGCGCGGCACCCTGGTCAGGTCGCGCATCACCCCGTCGGTGGACACTATGTAGGAGCCCGGGGTGACCAGTTCCGAATAAAGACGCAGCTCTTCGGCGACATGGGCATAGGTATGGTTCGAATCGAGAATCACCAGCACGGTTTCACCCGGCTTGATCAGCCCCTTGACCTGGGCCACCACCTCGTCGGCCACCGAGCTGCCTTCGATCAGGGTCAGGTACTCGAACAGCTCGTGGGCCTCGATGGCCTTGCGGTTGTGCGGACGGATCTCGATATCGACACCGATCACTCGCCCCTTGCCCATGGCCTTGAACAGGCTGGCGTAATAGATCAGCGAGCCGCCGTGGGCCACTCCGGTCTCCACCACCACATCGGGCTTGACCCGGTAGATCACTTCCTGGATGCGCAGCATGTCCTCGGGCAGCTGTATCACCGGGCGGCCCATCCAGGAAAAGGTGTAGGGGTATTTCTGGTTCCAGCCCAGGTTGACCCACTCCCGCGACAGCAACTCGAAAGCCTCGTCGGTATAGAGTTCGAGCTCGCGTACCGCGCCCTGCTCGTCGAGTATCAGCTTGTTGTTATCGGTATCCACCGTCAGCTTCATGCGTGCACTCCCAGATTGCTTGCTTGCCAGATTGCTTGTTTGGATTGTGTTCAGATCAGGTTCTGGCGTCGCCACCAGGCCAAGGTATCGTCCAGGCCGCCCTGCAGGTCGAACTGCGGCTGCCAGCCCAGGGCTCGCAGGCGGCGGTTGTCGGCCACCACCAGGGGCGGGTCGTCCGCCGGTGCGGCCAGCGCGCCCAGCTGCACCCGGTCGGCCGCGTCCAGGCGCATCGCCAGGTGCTCGACCACCGTTTGCAGGCGCACCGGCTGAGCGTTGCCGATATTGAAGGCGCCGCTTGCCCGAGCCTGCAGCAGGACCACCAGTGCCTGCGCCACGTCCTGTACATGAATAAAGTCGCGCCACTGCTGGCCATGGGAACAGCGCGCCGGCTCGTCGCGCAGCAGCGCGCCGATCACCGCGGGAATCAAGCGCCCCGGCGCCTCGCCGGGACCGTAGACCTGGAAAATCCGCCCCCAGGCCACGGGAATGCCGTGCACCTGGGCGAAGACCTCGGCCAGCTCCCGCGTGGCGTTCTTGCAGCGTCCGTAAATGCTGGCCGGCACCAGGGGCGTGAGGTCTTCCTGGCACCAGCCGTGGCGCCAGTCGTATTCGGCGCAGGTACCGGCAACCACCGCGCCCTGGCCACCGTTGGCCCGGAAAGCGTCCAGCAGGTCCAGGCTGGCGCGCACCCACTGCAGGTTCTCCGGCGAGGACCAATAGGCCCCCGGCTTGGCGCACCAGGCCAGGTGCAGCAGCAGCTGCGGGCGCACCCGGTCCATCAATTCGGCGGCGGCGCCAGGCTGCAGCAGGTCCACGACATGCCAGCACAGCTCGGCCGCTGCCGTCGGTGGCGGCTGGGAACAGACCCCATGCACCTCGAAACCGCCCAACCGCAGCTGCTCGAGCACCTGGCGCCCGACAAACCCGCTCGCTCCCGTCACCAGCACTCGCGCCATAGCCTGTCCCGCTCCCAATGGTTAGCCCGCACGACCCTTCAGATCTTGATCAGCAAGCCCTGTCCCGTGGGCAGCTCCAGAATCCGTTCGAAATGCCGCTCGGCCAGCCAGGCATCCTCGGCCACCTTCTGGGCGCCATAGGCCCGCCAGCCGTAATCGTCGAAGATCACCATGCCACCCGGCACGATCCGGTCGTACAACGCCGTCAAGGTCGCCACTTCGGCTTCGGCATTGTTCATGTCGATGTGCATAAAGGCGATTTTCTCCGGCGCCGCCTGGCTGAAGGACTCGGGCACCCGGCCTTCGATCACCCGAACCCGGGGCAGGTCTTCGAAACGCCTGCACACCCGTTGGTATAGGCCCTCGCCATGGTCGGGCAGGCTGTGCTGGGGCATGCCCGCTTCGTGCATGAACAGGTCGTAGAGAAAATACCCTTTGTCCAGTTCGCCGAACCCCAGGTAATCGCAGATCACCCGCACGGAAAAACCGCGGTATACCCCCGCCTCGACGAAGTCGCCCTCCAGCCGGCTGCACTGCCGGGCCGCCCAGCAGAGGGTATGCAAACGCCAGATGCAAGCCTCTTCCGTCTTATCGGGATCGTGTCGAACAATGGCATCGAGAAATTTCCCGTCCTCCAGAAATCCCAGATTCCGCCCCCAGGTCAGCAGATTATCGGAGGCGAAAATACCATCCGGCGCCACGGATTCTATGGTATCGACCATGCCTTGAACGAAGCGCGGCTTATCCCGGACGCTGAAATGCGAATCACTAATAAAGTTTGCCATAGTAAGGCTCTCTCTTATCGTTGGTGCAGGCCAAGCTGGCCGTTGAAGTCGGTTAACAGCAACGCAACCCGGGCACCGCGACCACGAACTGGCCGCCCCAGCCGCGCACCTCGGCCAGCTGGGCGGTCACCTCCTCCAGCAGGTTCCAGGGCAGCACCAGCACATAGTCCGGCCGCTCCTGGGCGATGCGCTCCGGCGCGACTATGGGGATGCGGCTGCCGGGCATGAATTTGCCCTGCTTGTGAGGGTTGGCGTCGGCCACCCAGGCCAACAGATCGGGGCGGACTCCGGCGAAGTTCAGCAGGGTATTGCCCTTGGCAGCCGCGCCGTAGCCGACCACCCGCTTGCCCTCGGCCTTGGCCCGCAGCAGAAAAGCCAGCAGCTGGTGCTTGATGCCCTCGGCCGCTGGCGCCAGGCTCGAATAGAACGCGGCGGTTCTAACACCTGCAGCCTCTTCCCGGGCCAGCAGCTCGGCGACGGCGGGCAGGGTCTGCTGTGGTCCGGCGGCTCGCTGCACATAGACCCGCAGCGAACCGCCATGAGTCGGCAAGGCCTCGACATCGAATAGCGCCAGGCCGTTGCGCTGGCACAGCTGCTGCACCGTGGTCAGGGACAGGTAGGAATAATGCTCGTGGTACAGGGTGTCGAACTGCTGCTCGGCCATCAGGCGCAGCAAGTGGGGAAACTCGAAGGTGGCTACCCCGGCCGGCTTGAGCAGCGTGGCGAAGCCTTTAAGGAAATCGTTGATGGCCGGCACATGGGCCAGCACGTTGTTCGCGGCCATCAGGTCAGCCGACCAGCCCTCCTCGACCAAGGCCTGGGCCGTCTGCTCGCCGAAGAACAGTTCGCGAATCTCCAGGCCCTTGTCCCGCGCCGCGCGGGCGGTGCTTGCGGTGGGCTCGACGCCCAGGCAGGGAATGCCGCGCCGCGCCACGTATTGCAGCAGGTAGCCGTCGTTGGCGGCGATTTCCACCACCCGGCTCTGCGCATCCAGGCCGAAACGCTCGGCCATCTGCGCCACGTAGCGCTCGGCATGGGCCAGCCAGGTCGTGGAGTAGGAACTGAAATAGGCATAGTCGGCGTCGAACAGGCTGTCGGCCGCGCGGTAATCCTCGGTCTGCACCAGCCAGCAGTGCTGGCAGACCATCACCTTGAGCGGCACCCACGACTCGGCCTGGTCCAGCTGATCGGCGCGCAGGTAGGCATTGGAGGGCGGTGCCGTGCCCAGGTCGATCAGGGGCAGGGACAAGGGCGTGGCGCAACCGCGGCAGTTCATAGGCGTATCCCCTCAAAATCCGAATGCAGAGGCGCATGCCCGGCATCCCGGGCCGAGCGCTGCTCGATCGGCAAGGGCCAGTCGATAGCCAGGCGCGGGTCGTCCGCCGACAGGCCGCCTTCATGGCCGGGTGCATAGTCGGCGCTGTGCAGGTACAGCAGTTCGGCCTGATCGGTCAGCGCCTGGAAGCCGTGGGCGAAGCCCGGCGGCAACAGCAGGCTGCGGCCGTCCCCGGCCTCCAGGCGCTCGGCATGCCAGTGCAGAAAGGTCGGCGAGCCGCGGCGGATATCCACCGCCACGTCCCAGACCGCGCCTTGCAGGCAGCTGATCAACTTGGTTTCGGCATGGGGCGGTGTCTGGTAATGCAAGCCGCGCACCGCGCCTTTGTGGGCGGTGCGCGAGTGGTTGATCTGGCGGATA
The DNA here is from genome assembly GCA_040385585.1 of Pseudomonadota bacterium. Classification (GTDB taxonomy): domain Bacteria; phylum Pseudomonadota; class Gammaproteobacteria; order Pseudomonadales; family Pseudomonadaceae; genus Aquipseudomonas. Next base: position 93,548 of record JAZKHB010000022.1, read on the forward strand.
TGCAGGGCCTGGCCGAACGCCGCCAGGCTGCCTTCGCAGAATAGCCGGGCAAAGCGTCCGCGCTCGTCCTCATGGACCTTGTGCCGCAAGCAGAACAGCCCGTCCAGGGGCAGTGCGATCAGCTGCAGCTCGCTCATGCCGCGCTCCAGTAGTCGTTCAGCTGGCGCAGGGTCAGGGCGCGCGGGTCTTCGCCGCGCTGCCAGCCCAGGTGCCACTCCAGGGTCCTGGCCAGGCAGTCGTCCAGGGACCAGCGCGGCTGCCATCCGAGCAGCTGGCGGGCGCGGCTGCTGTCCAGACGCAGCAGGCCGGCCTCGTGCAAGGGACTCGGTTCGACTGCAAGGCCGGGCGATGCGGGCCAGCGCGCCGCCAGGCGCTGGACCACCGCACCGACGCTGCACATGTCGGCCTCGGCCGGACCGAAATTCCAGGGGCCACCGAGAGCCGGCCCCTGCTCATAGAGCCCCTGGGCCAGTTGCAGATAGCCGGCCAGTGGCTCCAGGGCATGCTGCCAGGGCCGCACGGCCTGTGGGTTGCGCAGGGTGACCGGCTGCCCCCGTGACCAGGCGTCCAGCACATCGGGAATCAGCCGGTCGGCGGCGAAATCCCCGCCGCCCAGCACATTGCCGGCCCGCGCCGTGGCCAGGGCCAAGCCGTGCTCGCCATGGGCCGCTGCGGGAAAATAGGAGGCGGCATAAGACTGCGCCAGCAGCTCGCAACAGGCCTTGCTGCTGCTGTAGGGATCGTGCCCCCCCAGGGGCTCGCTCTCGCGGTAGGGCCAGAGCCACTCCTGGTTGGCATAGACCTTGTCGGTGGTGACCAGCACGCAGGCACGCACCCCTCCGACCTGACGGATCGCCTCGAGCAGGTGCAGGGTGCCCATTAGGTTGCTGCCGTAGGTGCCCACCGGGTCGCGGTAGCCTTCGCGCACCAGGGGTTGGGCGGCCAGGTGCAGGACGATTTCCGGTCGCACCTCGGTCACCAGCGCCGTAAGCGTCGGCAGGTCGCGCAGATCGCCCAGGCGACTGTCGATTCCTTCGCCTACCCGCGCCAGCTCGAACAGGCTGGGCCTGGTGTTCGGAGCCAGGGCGAAACCGGTCACCTGGGCGCCCCAGCTGCGCAGCCAGAGCGCCAGCCAGCTGCCCTTGAAGCCGGTATGACCGGTCAGCAGCACCCGCTTGCCCTGCCAGAACGACGGCTTCAGGACCACTGCTTCCACGGCGCCTCCCCATCGAGCCACAGCTGCTCGAGGTAGTTCTTGTCGCGCAGGGTGTCCATGGGGTGCCAGAAGCCCTGGTGCTGGAAGGCCTGCAACTGACCCTCGGCGGCCAGGGTGATCAGCGGGTCGGACTCCCAGGCGGTGGCGTCTTCGGCGATATAGGGCAGGACCTTGGGCGACAGCACGAAGAAGCCGCCGTTGATCCAGCCGCCATCGCCGCGGGGTTTCTCGGTGAAACCCAGCACCGCGTCGCCGTCGCGCTCCAGGGCCCCGTAGCGACCCGGCGGCTGCACGGCGGTCACCGTGGCCAGCTTGCCGTGGGCTTTATGGAAGGCCACCAGGGCGCCGATATCGAGGTCCGACACGCCGTCGCCGTAGGTGAAGCAGAAGGCCTCCTCGTCGTCCAGGTAGCGCCCGGCACGCTTGAGGCGTCCACCGGTCATGGTGTCTTCGCCGGTCTCCACCAGGGTCACGCGCCAGGGCTCGCTGTAATTCTGATGCACTTCCATCTGGTTGCTGCGCATATCGAAGGTGACGTCGGAGGTGTGCAGGAAGTAGTTGGCGAAAAAATCCTTGATCGCATAACCCTTGTAGCCCAGGCAGATGACGAAGTCCTGAATGCCATGGGCCGAGTACTGCTTCATGATGTGCCAGAGGATCGGCTTGCCGCCGATCTCGATCATCGGCTTGGGCTTCAAGTGCGATTCCTCGCTGATCCGCGTTCCCAGGCCACCGGCCAGAATCACTGCTTTCATTGTTGTTGTTCTCCTGCGCAATACCGCTGCCACATCTGCCGGTAGGTGATCTCCATCCGGCGGGTGAAATCCTGCGCATCGCACAGGGGCGAGGCGCGCATCTCTTCGCGCAAGCCGGCGCGGGTCGCCGCCAGGGCCGGTACGTCGCTGGCCAGGGCCACCAGCTTGTCGATGTACTGCTGCTCGGTGTCGGCCAGCCATTCGTCGCGCCCCAGGCCGTGCAGGATCAGCGCGCCGACCCGGCCCATGGAAGGCCGGTCGCGCAGGCTGACCACCGGCAGGCCCATCCACAGGCTTTCATAGAGGGTGGTGCCGGAGTTGTGCGGGAAGCAGTCCAGGGCGATGTCCATCCGCGCCAAAGCCGCGGTGGCCGGCGAGGTGTAGGCCAGCAGCAGGCGTTCGGGGGCGATCCCCTGCTCGGCGAACAGGCCCTGGTAGTGCTCGCACAGGCTCTCGTCCTTGAACGAGCCGCTGTCGAGCATCAACCGCGAACCCGGCACGCGCTTGAGCAGTTCGGACCAGACGCGGATCACCTTGTGATTCAAGCGCACCGGGCGGGTCAGGCTGCCGAAGGTGATATAGCCATTGCTCAGGGCCGGAAGCGGTTCCACCTCCGCGGCCTGCATAAGCGCGGGCGCCTGGTAAGCCACGGCCGGCGCCGGCATGCGCCACAGCGACTCGGCGAACGACGACTCGCAACCGGGCGGCAACATCTGCTCGTCGGCCAGGAAATAGTCCACCTGCTGAAGCCCCGTGCCGAAGGCGAAGCCCATCCACCAGCTGACCTGCACCGGTGCCGGCTTGAGGGCGAAGACCTGCAGGCGGTTATTGCCGGTGTGCCCGGCCAGGTCGACCAGAATGTCGATGCCGTCCTCGCGGATCCGCTCGGCGATCGCCTCGTCGCTCAGGCCCACGCAATGCCGCCAGTGGTCGACATGGCCCATGAAACGCTCGGTCACCGCATCCTCGCGGCGCGACAGGGAATAGGCGAAGACCTCGACCTGACTGTGGTCGTGGTTGCTCAGCAGCGGCTCGCTGAACAAGGCGCAGACATGGTGGCGAAAGTCCGGCGAGACATAGCCGATGCGCAGGCGCCGCTCGGGTTCCCGGCTGTTGGCGTAATCGAAATACAGGCGCTTGGGAAAGCGCTGGGTGACCTCGCGGTAGAGTTCGAAGACCTGCTCGCCGCTCCAGTCGGGATGGTAGTTGGCGAAGAACAGCAGGTTGGTGCGCGAACCCGGCAGGTGCAATACCTGGCGCAGCAGGTCGATGGAGCGGTCCAGATTGCCGAAATGCGACTCCACGCCGGCCAGGTTGATCAGCACCGGCTCGTAGTCGGGGCGCACCTCCAGGGTCTTGCGAAACGCCTCGCGGGCTTCCTTGAGGCGCCGTCCGGCACTGAGGATATTGCCCAGGTTGTTCCACAGGCTCGGGTCCTCGCCATTCAGCTGCAACGCCACCTGCATCACCCGCTCGGCCTCGTCCAGCACCTGCCCGTCCAGGTAGGTGTTGGCCAGGTTGTTCCAGGCCAAGGCCTGCAGCGGGGCGATGGCCAGGGCGCGCATAAAGCAGCCCTCGGACTCGTGCTGGCGACCCACCGATTGATAGACGCCGCCGAGCATGTTCCAGCCCGGCTGGTAATCGGGTTTGAGCCGCAGGCCCTGCGCCAGGTAGTCCAGGGCGCGGTGCGGGTCCTGCTCGTGGTGATAGGACTGGCCCAGCCAGCACAGCGCCTCGTGGTTTTCCGGCTCCAGGGCCAGGGCCTGGTGCAGGTACTCGCGGCCGGCCTGCACCTCGTGGGTCATCACCGCCGACATGCCGCGATGGCACCAGGCTTCGGACTTTTCCGGGCAGCGCTCGGTCCATTCGCGCATGGCGGCCAGGTCGTCGTCCAGGCGCTGGGAGCGACGCAGAAAATGACTCAGGCGCTGCCAGGCCAGGTCGCAGTCCGGGTTATGCACCAGCAGCTCGCGCAGCACCCGCTCCGACTCCAGGGGCCGGCCGAAGCGCGCATGACAGGCGGCCAGCACCAGGCTGGCCCGCCATTGCGCCGGCTGCGCCGCCAGCACGGACTCGGCCAGTGTCTGGGCCAGCGCCACATCGTGGTCCAGCTCCAGGTCGGCCAAGGCCGCCCGCAGTTCGAGGTCGTCCGGCCATTGCGCGCAGGCCGCCTTGATCAGGGGATAGGCCGGCGCGCGCTGGCTCAGTTGGTAGCGCGAAAGGGCCAGGGCGCGGCGGATCTCGTGGGACGAGTGCTGCAGTTCGGCGCCCAGGTCGAGGGTCTGCTGCCAGTGCTCGGCGGCGAAGGCCTGGTCGAAACGCTGGCGGATCATCAGCTGGGAGCTTTTCTCCAGGCAGCACTTCTTGTATTTGAGGCCGCTGCCGCAGGGGCAGGGATCGTTGCGCTTGGGCTGCGCCTCGGGCCCCTGCCCCAGGATATTCAGGCGCGCCCGCAGCTGCTCAATCAGGGTCAGCGCCTCGAGGGCGCCGGGATGGCCGGGCGCAAGCTCCAGCACCTGGCTGAACGCCGAGAACGCGGCGGGCCAGTCCTGGGCCTGCAGGCAGGCCTGGCCGAGTTTCATGGCATGGTCGGGATGATCGGCCTGCAGCTCGAGTAATTTATCGAAGGCCCGCAAGGCGGTCACGCTGTCATGGCTGGCCAGGGCCGCCTCGCCCAGCAAGGTCCAGGCCTCGGTGTCGTCGGGCACGTACTGCAGCAATTCACGGCAGCTGTTGCGGGTGCGGGTGTAATCGCCTTCTTCGAATCCCAGGCGCGCCTGGCGGCGAAAGAAATCCACGAGCCATTCGGTATCAACTGTCATGCCGTGTCCCGTCAATTTTTCAACGTCGTTCAAGCACGTTAGCAAGTAACACGCCAGACGAGCAGAAAATTCAACGCAGCTGGTTGAACAGGTTGAGTCCGGCGATTTTCACGTAGCTCTGCTGCGCGGCTTCCAGAATGACGGTCTGGAACGACAGCCGCGACAGCGCCTCGGCATAGTCCAGTTCGCGCAAGTCCGCCTGGATGGCCTTGTTCACCAGGGTCACGTCCTCGTTGTCGATCTCGGTGGTGTCGATCAGGTTCAGCCGCGCGCCGATTTCCGTCTGCACTTCCAGCACCTGGCCCAGGCCGTTGTCCAGGTTGGTCAGGGCAATCGACACTTCGTCGCGGATCGACAGGTTGCCCGCCGGGGTGGTGGGCGAGGTTTCCAGGCTCTGGCGCAGCCGGGCAATGGTATTGAGGATGCTGCGCTGCTCCTGGAACTGCGGCTGCACCACGAACTCGTCGCCGCCCCCGGCCGCGGCCGGCCCCGACAGGCTGAACTGGGCGCCGTAGAGACTGACGGTAGCGGGATAGGGGCCTGGCGCGGTGCCGGTGGAGATCGGCGTGCTGCCGGCCCCCACGGGCTGGGAATAGACCTCGTAATCGGTGGCATTGGTAAAACGCAGCAGCACCCCTGAGGTGGGGAACTGGGCATCGAAGGTCGCCTGGTTGACGACGGTCCCGTTGCCGATCAGCGCGGCGGAGCTGTTGGTCGAGCCGCGCGTCACGGCGAAAGCCGTGGGTGCCGCCTGCAGGGTGAAGCTGTGGGTGCCCGTTCCAGGTGTCCCGGGCGTGGCGGTATCGGCCAGCAGATTGTCCAGGTCGAAGGGGTTGTCACCGGTCTTGAGCACCACGTCCAACTGAAAGCGCATGCCGCGGAAATTGATCACATTGCCGCCGCTGGCCAGGGGGTCGATCTGCCCGCCACCGGGAATTTCCGAGGTCACGTCGGCGCCGGCGCCGTCGTAGATGCGGAACTGGTTGCCGCTGACGAAAGCCATGGAGTACGGCTCGCCAGGACGAAAGGCCGTGTTGAACTGTTGCGTGTCCTGCACCAGCCCCGGGGAGATAAATACCCGCTGCTCCGCCGCCGCCACGGGCGCGATGGTGGTCGCCGGCAGAGGCGGTGTCGGCAGAGCCGGATTATTGACGCCGCCCTGCTGTTGCACGCGGTTGGCGTTAGTGACGTTCTCGAACAGGCGGTTGCCGTTGTCGTTGATCGCCACGGTGCTCGAGCCGGCCACTTGCAGGCTGCGCTGCCCCTCGTCGCCCTGGTAAGAGTAGGTGCCGTCGGGGTTGCGGATAAAGGGTTCGGTCTTGCCGAGAAAGCCGCTGAACAGGTACTCGCCGCGGGCGTTGCGGCTGTTCATCAGGTTCAGCAGTTCGCCCTCGCGTTCGCCCAGTTCCTTGGCAATGGCCTTGCGGTCCTCGCCGGACAGGGCGCCACCGCCCGATTGCACGGCCAGCTCGCGGATGCGCTGCAGCACATTGACCACCGAATTGAGGGTAGTCTCCTCCTGGGTCAGGCTGTTCTTGGCCGCGGTCAGGTTGTCGCTGTACTGCTTGAGCTGGGCCTGCTGCTGGTCCAGCTGCAGCAGGCGCACGGAAGCCACCGGATCGTCGGCTGGCGTGAGGATACGGTTGCCGGTGCTGATCTGTTCCTGGGTGCGCGTCACGTTGCCGTAGTTGCGCTGCAGCCCACTGACGCCGTTGTTGAAGGACTGGATGGACGAAATGCGCATAACCATAACCTGGACCTCAATACGGGTGGGGCTTGAGCCCGCTACCCGGGTTCGCTCGCGTAGGAGCGGCAATCATCACAGTGAACTGATCAGGGTATCGAACAGCGTACGCGCAACCTGAATGATCTGCGCGGACGCTTGATAATATTGCTCGAACTGGATCAGCTTGGCCGCCTCTTCGTCCAGGTTGACCGCCGACACCGAGTCGCGGTTGTTGCTGGCCTGCTTGAGGATGGCCCCGGTGGCCTCGCCGTCGACCCGCGCCTGGCTGGTCAGGGTGCCGACCCGTTCCACCAGGTCGCCATAGGCATCGGAAAAACTCGCGCCCGTGGTGAGCGGCGCCGCCGGGTCGATGCCGATGGTGGTCTTGGACTGCAGGTTCACCAGTTTCAGGGCATTGCGGTTATCCGACACACCGCTGGTGTTGAAGGCCACGCTATAGTTGTCGCCCGCGGACGGGCGGCCACTGACCGTGACCTCGAAATCGAAACTGCTGGGCACCGGCGGCGGACCAGCCGAAGCCGGCACGGTCAGCACCAGCTTGTTGTTCTGCCCCGGCACGATATTGCCGGTAGCGATGGTGTTGCCGTTAATGTCCACCACCGAATAGTTCTGAGTGCCGGCCCCCGCGGCATCGAACACCAGGCGCATGGGTGGCGCATTGCGCAGGCTGGTCTCCATATCCGCCTGGGCCACCGGATCGTAGATGTCGATGCGGGTTACCAGGCTCGGCTGGGTCAGGGTGCTGTTGCCGGTATTGGCCGGGCTGGCCTGGGCCTTGAGCGGCGAGGCGAAGGCCAGCTCGTCGGCCTTTTTCAGGTCCGCGCGCATGGTGCTGCCGGCCGTGCGGGTGGGCATGATCAGAAAGCGGTCGCCGGCGGCGAAGGTGCCCGCGGCCACGTTAACGGAAAAGCCGTCGACCTCGGGGGCCGGCACCGTGGTGGTGTCAAAGGTTGCCGGGCTGGGCGGAAACAGGCTGCCGTCCGACACCCGGCGGATGCTGTAGGCGGTGGCGCTGCTGAACTCCAGCTGATAGTCGCTGGTGGTCAGGGCCGTGGTGTCGGTGATCAATACATTCAGGTTGGCGTTGGGATCGCTGTTGCCGATGCGCGCCAGGCTGCGGAAACCAATCAGCTCGGGGTCGTTGATGCCGCGAAACAGCGGATTGCCGAAGCTGCCGGTCAGGTCCAGGCCCTGACCCAGCTGGCTGTTGATCTGGTCGGAAACCGACAGCGCCAGGCGCCCCACCGCATTCAGGCTGGTATCCAGCACATCCTGGCGATAGCGCAGCAAGCCGCCCATTTCGCCGCCGCTGATCAACGAGGTGATGCCTTGGCGGGACTCGCCGCTGACGAACTGGATTTCACTGCGCAACGGGTCGGACAGGCCGGGCACCACTTCCAGGCGCGCCGCCGTGCTGCCCACCACCAGGGGCTGTCCCGAGCCGACGAACAGGTTGAAGCTGTTGTTGTCCTGCGGCACCACGGTCACGCCGATAAAGGTCGACAGCTTGCGCACCGCCTCTTCCCGGGCATCCAGCAGGTCGTTGGGCGGCGAGCCGGCGGACGAGGCCACGGCGATCGCCTGGTTATAGCCGGCAATCGAGGTCGCCAGCTGATTGACCTGATCGGTGACCGCCGACAGCTGCTTGTTGATAAAGCCGTTCTGTTCGAACAGGCGGTCGTAGATGGTATTGAAGCGCTTGGCCACGCCTTCGGACTCGGACAACACCAGCTGGCGCGCCGGAATATTGGCCGGGTCTTCGGCGGCGGTCTGAAGCGCGGAGAACATCCGCTGCAGGCCCGGGGTGATGCCCGTGGTGGTGCCGGCCAGCAGGGAATCGAGCTGGTTGATCTGACTCAGGTAGGCCTGGGTGTCGCTGTCCAGGGCCGTGCTGCTGCGCACCTGGGTGGTGAGAAATTCGTTATAGATGCGCCGCACATCGGTCAGCGTGGTGCCCGAGCCGATATAACCGGCGCCACTGAACTGCGGGATGCGGGTGGACTGCACCGTGTCCTGCCGGGAAAAACCCGGGGTGTTGACGTTGGTGATGTTGTGTCCGGTCACGGACAGGGAGGTCTTGCTGGCGGCCAGCCCCGACAGCCCGATACCCAGTAGGTCGGCCATGGCTTAGGTCCTGGTCTGCGGGCTGTCGACGCTGGCGACGGCCTGGTAGGTTTGCATCTGCCGAGCGATTTGGCCGATTTTGCGGGCGTACTGCGGATCGGTGGCGTAACCGGCCTGCTGCAGCTCCTTGACGAAATGCTGGGGGTTTTCGGTGCTGCTCAGGGCCTTCTGATAGCGGCCGTTGCTCTGCAGAAAACTCACATAGTCCTCGAAGCTCTGCTCGAAGGATTCGTAAGCGCGGAACGAGGCGGACTCCTTGACCTGCTTGCCACCCTGGTACTCGGTGGTCATGACCCGCGCCGACTCGCCGTCCCAGCTGTTGTGGCTCTTGATGCCGAACAGGTTGTGGCTGGTGGAACCGTCCTGCTGACGGATCATGGACTTGCCCCAGCCGGTTTCCAGGGCCGCCTGAGCCACCAGATAACGCGGGTCCACACCGATCTTCGCGGCGGCGGCCTGGGCCATGGGAAGCAGGGTGGCGATAAAGTCGTCCTTCGAGGCGAAGGCGGACTTGCCCGGCACCCGGGCGGGCTGGTCCACCGGGCGAGCGCGCGAAGCCGCCTCGTCGTCCAGGACCTGCGCTTTCGCCTGCACTGTGGGTGCGACCATTGGGTTGGTCGGAAGAGTGGCGGCCACCTGGGCCACCGGGTCGGCTGACGCCTGACCTTGTACCTGGGCCTCGATGGCGGCCCTGACCGGAATCCAGTCGGCGCCGGTCTGGCCCGCCTGTGGCGCGATGCCGGCCAGCAACCGGTCATTTACAAGGCTCGGCAAGGCCAGGCGCCGCTGATTGATCAGCGCCATGTCGTTGCGCTCGCCGTCCACCGTCGCTATCGATTTGAAGCCGCTCGAGCTGGCGCTCGCGGCGCTGGGCGCCAGCGCGTTATTCACCTGGGCAAAGGGGTTGGGCCGCGCACTGGCCTGACTGGACTTGGACAGCTGGCGAGCCAGCACATCGGCCAGGCCGACGCCCTGCTCCTTGGACAGGGTCACGGCCAGCTGCTGATCGTACATGTCCTGGTAGGTCTTGCTCTCGTTGCTGTTCATGAAGTTGCCTTCGGCGAACACATTGTTGGCCGCGCGCATGGCTTTCATCATTTCGTTGAGAAACAGCGACTCGAACTCCTGGGCCACCTTGCGGATATTGCTTTCGCCGTCGCGCTCCTTGCCCACCTTCAGCTGGCTGAGGCGGTTGAGGTCGGTGTAGGCACCGCTGTCGAAGGTGGAGCCGTGGCCGGCGCCGAGTCGAGTATCCATTGCCGTCTCCTTAAATGACGATCAGATCGGCCTGCAGGGCGCCGGCTTGCTTGAGCGCCTCCAGGATGGCCATCAGGTCACTGGGGGATGCGCCGACCTGGTTCACCGCGCGCACGATCTCGTCCAGGGTGGTACCCGGGGCGAACTTGAACATGGGTTTGGCTTCCTCCTGGGCATCGATCCGCGAACGCGGCACCACGGCGGTCTCGCCGCCGGCCAGGGCATTGGGCTGGCTGACAATGGGGTCTTCCGTGATGGTCACGGTCAGGCTGCCATGGGTCACGGCGGCCGGTTGAACCCGCACGTTCTGGCCGATGACAATGGTGCCGGTGCGCGAGTTGATGATGATCTTGGCGACCGCCTGACCGGCATCGACTTCGATGTTTTCCAGGATCGACAGGTAGTCGACCCGTTGGTTGGGGTCCAGGGGCGCGGTGACCCGCACCGAGCCGCCATCCAGGGCCTGGGCGATACCCGGGCCCAGCAGGCCGTTGATCTGGTCGACGATATTCTTGGCGGTGGTGAAGTCCGGCCGATTGAGGTTCAGAACCAGGCTGTTGCCCTGATCGAAACCGCTGGGGACCGCACGCTCCACCGTGGCGCCGCCGGGAATGCGCCCGGCGGATGGCACGTTGACGGTGATCCGCGAGCCGTCGCCGCCCTCGGCATCGAAGCCGCCAACCACCAGGTTGCCCTGGGCAATGGCGTAGACATTGCCGTCGATGCCCTTCATCGGGCTCATCAGCAGGCTGCCGCCGCGCAGGCTCTTGGCGTTGCCGATGGAGGAGATGGTGATATCGATGGTCTGACCGGGTCTGGCGAAGGCCGGCAAGTCGGCGTGGATGGACACCGCCGCGACGTTCTTGAGCTGCACATTGCCACCGCCCACCGGCACCTTGATGCCGAACTGCGCCAACATGTTGTTGAAGGTCTGCAGGGTGAAAGGCGTCTGGGTGGTCTGGTCGCCGCTGCCGTTGAGGCCCACGACCAGGCCGTAGCCGATCAGCTGGTTGCTGCGCACGCCCTGGATGCTGGCCAGGTCTTTCAGGCGTTCGGCCTGGGCGACGCTAGCCGACAGCAGCAGGACGCACAGCAGCAGAAGTCTGGACATGGGTTTCTCCGAGCTCAAAAGGGCCACAGCGGGCTGACGAAGAAACGGTCCAGCCAACCTGGCTGGCTGGCATCGGCGAAGGTACCGGTACCGGAGTAGGTGATGCGCGCGTCGGCAATGCGGTTGGACGACACGGTGTTGTCGGTGCCGATATCGTCGGCACGCACCAGGCCGGCGATGCGCACCAGCTCGTCGCCGGTATTGAGGGTCATCCACTTCTCGCCACGCAGCGCCAGGATGCCGTTGGGCAGGACCTCGGCGACGGTCACGGTGATCGAGCCCCGGAGGCTGTTGCTCTGGTCGGCCGCGCTGTCGCCCTGGGTGCTGCGGCTGCCGCCATAGCCCACGTCCAGGTTGAGGTCGCCGGCGCTCAGGGGATTGAGGTCGCCCAGGCCGCTCAGGGGGTTATCGACCGAGACCGGAGAGCCGAACAGCGACGTGACGCCCATGCTGGCCGTGCTGTCCTTCTGGATATTGGAGCCGGCGCTCTTGCTCGCCTGGGTCCGCTCGTTGAGGGTGATGGTGATGATATCGCCGACCCGGTACGCCTTGCGGTCGTTGAAGAAGTTGGTCTCGAAGCCAGCCTGGTAGATCGAGCCGTTGCTCTGCGCCGTCGGCAAGGGCGTGCGCGGCAACACCGGGGCGTAATAGGGATCGTTGGCCTTCGGCGGCGGCGACACACAACCCGTCAACAGGGCGGCGCCGAGCAGCGAGAGCGACAAGATCAACCGGTTCATACCTATTACCTCACGGCGTTCGGGGGCCAGGGCTACGCGGCGGCGCGGCCAGCGGGCGAATTAAAGATTCTGCGAAATAAAGCCCAGCATCTGGTCGGCGGTGGAAATGACCTTGGAGTTCATTTCGTAAGCGCGCTGGGTGGTGATCATATTCACCAACTCCTCCACCACGCTGACGTTGGAGTTTTCCAGGGTGTTCTGCAGGGTGGTGCCCAGACCGTTCAGGCCCGGGGTGCCGACCTGGGGCGTGCCGCTGGCGCCGGTCTCGAGAAACAGGTTATTGCCGATGGCTTCCAGGCCACCCGGGTTGATGAAGTCGACGGTCTGCAGGTTGCCGATCACCTGGGGCTGGGGATTGCCGGTGGTGGTCACGGACACCGTGCCGTCTTCGCCCACGGTAAAGGTCTTCACTTCGTTGGGCAGGACAATGGCTGGTTCCAGGGCCAGGCCCTGTGAGGTCACCACCTGGCCGTCGGAGTTCAGGTGGAAGCTGCCGTCACGGCTGTAGGACACCGTGCCGTCGGGCTGCAGCACCTGGAAAAACCCGCGGCCGTTGATCGCCAGGTCCAGGGGCTGCTCGGTGGTCTGCAGGCTGCCCTGGGTGAAGATTTTCTGGGTGCCGGCGATACGCACCCCGGTGCCCAACTGCAAGCCGGACGGCAGCTGGCTGTCCTGGGTGGTGTTGCCGCCGGGCTGACGGCGGATCTGGTAGAGCAGGTCTTCGAACTCGGCGCGGTCGCGTTTGAAACCGGTGGTCGAGACGTTGGCCAGGTTGTTGGAAATGGTGGTCAGGTTCATGTCCTGAGCGGACAGACCCGTCTTGCTGACCCACAGTGCCGGAAGCATAAAAGTTCTCCTGGGCGCCGGTTTTACGGCAGCCGCATGCTGATGGTTAGCTCATTTGCAAAACGCGCGCCATGGCCGCCGAGTTGTCCTCGGCGGTGCGCATCATCTTGATTTGCAGTTCGAATTGCCGGGACAGGGAGAGAATCGCGGTCATCTCTTCGACGGCATTGACGTTGCTCGTTTCGAGAAACCCCGAGGTCATGCGCACGCTGGCGTCGGCGGGCTGCTCGCCCTGGCCCTTGACCCGGACCAGACCGTCGGTGCCCTTCTCCATCTGCTTGAGGTCGGGCTTGACCAGCTTGAGCCGGTCGACCTCGGCGATCACGCTGGGCCCTTCGCCCAGGGCACGGATACTGATGGTGCCGTCCTGGCCGATCTCGATCTTCTGCTCTGGCGGTACGGCAATCGGGCCCGCGTTGCCCAGCACCGGCAAGCCGTTGCCGGTACGCAGCTGGCCCAGGGCATCGATCTGCAGGCTAGCGGTGCGCACATAGGCCTCGCCGCCATCGGCGGTCTGCACCGCCAGCCAGCCCTGCCCGCTGACGGCCACGTCCAGGTCGCGACCGGTTTCCTGCAGGGCGCCGGGCGTGAAGTCGGTGCCGGGGCGCTCGCTCAGGGCATAGACGCGCGAAGGATGGGTTTCGCCGAACACGGGCATGGAACGGGCCTGCTCGAAGTCCCGGCGAAACCCGTTGGTGCTGATATTCGCCAGGTTGTTGGCGTGAGCACGCTGGGCCAGGGTGTTATGGCTGGCGCCGGTCATGGAAACGTACAGCATCTTGTCCATGGTCTTCTCCGAATACAGGGCACTGGCCGCCGGGGTTTTGTCGGCGGGGCTTTGAACAGGTTCAAAGCAAGCGCTGTGCCAGCTCTCGAATAAACACGCAAGTTACTGTATGTATTGAATTTATTAAATGATAAAAGCCCCGAGAGGAGCTTTTTGAAAGAGCAGACGGCGGCTAACTGCCGCCCCCGGACTCAACCTTGCCGCCCGGGTCGCGGGCGGCGGTGCCCTTAACGAGCTGTTAACGCAGGTTGATGATGGTCTGGGTGATGGCGCTCTCGGTCTCGATGGTCTTGGCATTGGCCTGGTAGTTGCGCTGGGCAACGATCAGGTTGACCAGCTGATCGGACAGCTCCACGTTGGAGTCTTCCAGGGCGCCGGCCTGCAAGGCACCGAGGGTGCCCGAGCGTGGCGTACCGATCACCGGCTCGCCCGAGTCGGAAGACTGGGCCCAGCCGGTCTTGCCGATCGGCGTCAGGCCTTGCATGTTGGCGAAGCTGGCCAGGATCACCTGCCCCTGAACCTGGGACTGGCCGTTGGTGTAGCGGGCAAACACCACCCCGGCATCGTCGATTTCCAGCCCCGCCAGCTCGCCGGTGGTGTAACCGTTCTGGTTGACGCTGTTGACCGCGAAGGCGTTGGCGAACTGGGTGGAACGGCGCAGATCCAGGGAAATGCCATCCACGCTCGGGTCGGCGCCGTTGGCACTCCACACCGGCGGTATGGCGTTGTCCGGCGCCGCCGGCACCCAGGTGGTCAGCTCGATCACCCCCTCGGCGTTGACGGCAAAGCCGGTGGGCGCCGAGGCGATCAGGGCGGCCACATCCAGCTGGCCGGACTGGGTAAAGCTCAAGGGTACCGTCGAGGGCGTGGTCAGGGTCGGGTCGTCGGGGTTGCGCCCGTCGATCAGCACATTCATGTCCCAGCTGTTGGGGCCGGTCTTGACGAAGAACTGGCTGAAGGCGTGCGCGTTGCCCTGGGCGTCGTAGATATTCACCGAGGTCGAGGAGTTGTAGGTGGTCGGGTCGCTCGGATCGAAGGGGGCGTTGACCGGCACCGCATTGGTCGAGTTCAGGTTGAAGGTCTGGTCGATGGTGCTGGTCGGCAAGGGTGCCTGACTGGCGGTCTGAATCTTCAGGTCGGTGACTATCCCGTTCTGCAGGTTGTTATTGGCGTCCACCGAATAACCCTGCAGGCGCTGGTTGAAATTGTTGACGATAAAGCCGTCTTTGTCGGTACCGAAGTAACCGGCACGGGTGTAGCCGATTTCGCCATTGTTGCTGGTGACGAAGAAACCATTGCCGTTGATGGCCAGGTCCAGGGCGTTCTGGGTGTAATTGATATTGCCCTGATTGAACAGCTGGGACACATCGCCCAACAGCACGCCACTGCCCTGGGCGTTCTTGCCGGTGCCCATGATCGAGGCCGAATAGACATCGGCGAACTCGGCCCGCGACTGCTTGAAACCGGCCGTACCGGCGTTGGCGATGTTGTTGCCGGTGACATTGAGGTCGTTGGTTGCTGCCCGCAGGCCGCTAAGACCGATGTTGAACGCCATGAAGTGACTCCTTTGCCGGCACGACCGGCGGTTGCAACCGCAAAATTATTGACCGATGACCCTGACCTGGGACAGGCCCATGCTCCCCAGACCGGCCAGGTTGAGCATCAGCTCGCCGCCGTTCTGTCCCAGGGTGACGCTGTCGACGTTGGCCGGCAGCAGGGTGTGCAACCCCTTGGTTTCACCGTCGTAGCTGGCCTGGGCCTCGAACCGGTAGGTGCCCGGCGGCATGGTATTGCCGCTGGCATCCTTGCCGTCCCAGGCGAAGGCGACATTGCCGGCGGCCTGCTGCCCCAGGTTGATGCGGTTGACCGTGGCGCCGGTGGCGTCGTAGACATTGACGAAGACGTTGCTGCTGGTCACCGGCAGGCTCAGGCTGCCCTGAAAGGGCTCGCTGGTATCGACCACCGCCTTGTCGGTCGGCACTATGACTTTGCGCCCGACCAGGGAGGAGGCCTGCAAGGCCTGGGACGATTGATAGCCGGAGAGCATCGTGGACATGCTGGTGTTCAGCTTCTCGATGCCCTCGACCTGGCTGAACTGCGCCAGCTGGGCCACGAATTCGCCGTTGCTCTGGGGTGACAGGGGGTCCTGGTTGTTCAACTGAGCCACCAGCAGGTTGAGGAACTCATTCCTGCCGAGCTCCTTGTTAACCGGGCGTTCTTTATCGAACTGATACTGGTCCAGTACCGAACCGGGGGCGCCTACGCTATCGATGCTCATGTTCTTCCCTCGTCTGACGCTTACTGACCCAGGGTCAATACGCGCTGCAACATCTGTTTGGCGGTATTCATGATTTCGACGTTGGTCTGGAAAGCCCGACTGGCGGAAATCATGTCGGCCATTTCCTCGACCACGTTGACATTGGGGTAGTAGACATAGCCCTCTTCGTTGGCCGCCGGATGGTTCGGCTCGTAGCGCGGCGTCAGGCTGCTCTGGTCCTCGACCACACCCAGCACCTGCACCCCACGACCGGCCTGATCCTGCTCGGCGAACAGCGACCCACCGCTGCCGTCCATGGATTGCGAGAAAACCGTGGCGAACATCGGGTGCCGGGCGCGGTAGGTCTTGTCCAGGCTGGAAGACACGGTGTCGGCGTTGGCGATATTGCTGGAAATGGTGTTGAGGCGAGTGCTCTGGGCACTCATGCCGGTTCCGGCGATATTGAACACACTGGCAAGGGACATGGCATCGCTCTCCGTTAGTCGCCGCGCAGGGCGCTGGTCAGCCCTTTGAACTTGTTATTCAGGAAAGTGAAGCTGGCCTGAAAATTGATTGCGTTTTCCGCGTAGCTCGATTGCTCCAGCTGCATGTCGACGCTGTTCTGATCCAGCGAAGGCGCCGACGGCGTGCGGTACTTCAGACTGGCATCGCCCAGGGACAGGCCTTCGGCACCGATATGCCGGCTATCGGTGCGGTTCAGACCCACCGGGCCTTGCTTGGTCTTGGCGCTCTGCTCGGCCAGTACCGAGGCGAAATCCAGGTCGCGGGCCTTGTAGTGCGGCGTGTCGGCGTTGGCGATGTTGTTGGCCAACACCTCGGCGCGCTGGCCGCGGAAGTTCAGGGCTTTTTCGTGGATGCCGAGGGCGGCGTCGAAGCTGATGCTCATGGTCTGGACCTTGGCCGTGGGGCCGCTGGGTTTCCTTGCAAAGGATAAAGCAAAGCCTGTGCCATGTTTTTTAGACACTAAATATCAATGACTTAGCATAAAAAAGACCGACTAATCCGGGGCAAGCGGCAAGGCCTTTCCGCCCCAGCACACGGCAGGCGGCAAGAGGCGGCCAAGGCGATACGGATTTGCCGCCCGTTGCCGCCCGTTGCCGCCGACGCCCCGGCCCGGACAAGCGCAGCGTAGAAAGGGGCCGGGCGCGCTGATTGAAATATCCCCTGGATTGCATCCGGCTCTGCTCTGCAAGTTTTGCATCTACAACGCCCTGGCAGGTCTTGTGAGCATGCTCAAAGCGCGACAGGTATTTCGGCAGGCTGTGTACGGCCCACTCGAAGAGCATCCCAAAAAAAACGGGAGGCTCAAGGCCTCCCGTTTCCATAACGCGTTGCAAATGGCGCTTCACTTCACCTTGTAGATGATCCCCGGGCTGCACTGGACCATCTGATAATGATCAGGCAGACCGTTCAATGCCTCGGAGGCACCCAGGAACAGATAGCCACCGGGTTTAAGGGTGCCGTGGATGCGCAACAAGATGTCTTTCTTCACCTCGGCGGAAAAATAGATCAACACGTTACGGCAAAACACCAGATCGAACTTGCCCAGGCTGGCGTAGCTGTCCAGCAGGTTCAGGGCGCGAAACTCGACGCGACTCTTGATCGGTGCCTTGATGACCCAGCGCCCCGGCGTCTTGGGTTCGAAATAGCGTTGCAGCCGTTCCTGGGACAGTCCACGGCCCATGGCCAGGCTATCGTATTCGCCGGATTTGCAATTGCTGAGCATGGAGGGCGACAGGTCGGTGGCGACGATCTGCACCCCGGCCTTGAGCTGACCCATGTTTGTCCGCTCGAATTCGTCGATGGTCATGGACAGGGAATAGGGTTCCTGTCCCGAAGAGCAGGCCGCCGACCAGATGCGCAAACGCTGCGCGGGAGCCGCTTTCAGCAGTTCCGGCAAGACCCGGTTCTTCAATACTTCGAAGGGGTAGGTGTCGCGAAACCACAGGGTTTCGTTGGTGGTCATGGCATCGACCACCTGTTCGCGGAGGCCGCTGCGCGGCTGCGTCTGCATGCGCTGCACCAGGTCGCCCAGCGACTTGATCCCCTGCTGCTCCATCATCTTGTTCAAGCGACTGGAGACCAGGTACTGCTTGTTGGTCCCCAGCAGAATCCCACAGGCTTTTTCCAGAAAAATCCGGAATTGTTCGAAATCCACATTACCTGAAGACACGGGCACCGCCTCGACATTCGCTCTATGACCAAGGGCCACGCCCTCAGTCTCCATCGGCCAAATTGATGCGTTCGGCTACACGCGCAGCCAGATCGTCCGGGCGAAACTTGGCGAGAAAATCATCCGCCCCGACTTTTTTCACCATGGCCTGATTGAACACGCCCGAGAGCGAAGTATGCAGGATGATATGCAGCTTTTGCAGACGCGGATCGGCGCGTATCTCGGCGGTCAGGGTATAACCGTCCATTTCCGGCATCTCGATGTCGGAAATCAGCATGAGGAATTCGTCTTCCGGCCGCTTGCCCTCGTCCGCCATGGCGCGCAGGTAATCCAGGGCCTGACGTCCGTCGTTCAACGCCACCACTTCCACACCGACGGTCTGCAGGCAGCGTGTCACCTGCTTGCGCGCCACCGACGAATCGTCGCAGGTCAGTACCCGTTTAGTGCTCGCCCGGCTCTGGGTTTTCTGGTCCAGCACGCCTTCGGAAATGACTTCGGAAGTGGGTGCCACCTCAGCCAGAATTTTCTCCACATCGATGATCTCGACCAGCTGTTCATCGAGGCGTGTCACCGCGGTCAGGTAATGGTCGCGGCCGGTGCCCTTGGGTGGCGGATGGATGTCTTCCCAGTTCATATTGACGATGCGCTCCACCGAGCTCACCAGAAAGCCCTGCACCTTGGTGTTGTATTCGGTGATGATCACAAAGCTACTGGCCAGATTTTCCTGCGCACCCCGTCCCGTGGCCAAGGCCAGGTCGATGATGGGAATGGTGCCCCCGCGGATATTGGCCACCCCGCGCACCACGCGGCTGGATTTGGGCATGATGGTGAGTTTGGGGCATTGCAGCACCTCCTTCACCTTGAACACGTTAATCCCGTAGAGCTGTTTGCCATCGAGGCGGAACAACAGCAACTCCAAACGGTTCTGACCGACCAGCTGCGTTCGCTGGTTAACCGAATCCATTACACCTGCCATGCCCTGACTCCTTCTTTTAAGTCACCGGACGCACTGCTGAGCGTAGCAGGCGGCACGGGCCTTGCTTTGATGCTGGTATGAAAGCAGCCACGACATTTTTCCGCCACCGCGTACCCCGTTACCGCACGCTGATGTGTGTTGTACCCGCTTTGTGCGGACTCGGCTATAGCCTGGCAGCGGCAGCCACTCTGCTGCCCGAGGAGCTTATCGGCGCGGCCGAGGGTTTTCTTGAGTTCAGCATCGAGGACTATTTGCAGCGTAGCGAAATTCAGGCGCGCTATGAAATCGAGATCAATCGCCTCGACCCGCGCCTGCGCCTGCCGCGCTGCGACCGCGACCTGGACATCGTCCTCGAGAGCCCGGCCCAGCCAATCGGCCGTGTCACGCTGCGGGTGCGCTGCGAAGGCTCCAGCCCCTGGAGCGTCTTCGTCCCCGGCCAGGTCCGCCTGTACCGCGAGGTGGTAGTGCTCAGCCGGCCGCTCAAACGCGACAGTATCCTCAGCGCGGCGGACCTGTCCTTGCTGGAACGCGAGGTGGGTCTGCTGGGCCAGGGCTATCTGACCGATGTGGAACAGGCGCGGGGCAGAAAATTGACGCGCAGCCTCAATGCCGACCAGGTCGTGAGCAGCACACACCTGCAACTGGCGGAAGCCGTACGCAAGGGCGATCAAGTGGTCATCAGTGCGCGCAGTGGCAATATCCAGGTGCGCATGCCGGGCGAAGCCTTGAGCAATGGCGTGCTCGGCGAGCAGATCCAGGTGCGCAACCAGGGCTCGCAGCGGGTGATCAAGGCCCGGATCACCGGCCCCGGGCAGGTTGAAGTGGCCATGTAAGGTGTTTTTTTGTAAAGTCAGCGCTTGGGATTCAGCAGGCTCGCGCCGCTCAATTAAGGCCTAAAGTTTCCCAGGTCCTGGCCGATAGCTCAGTAAGCGTCCAATTATTGCCAGAGGTTTTGCATCATGGTCATCGACATCAACCGGCTGAACAATGCCGCCGCACCCGGCTCGAGCCGGACCGGCAGCACCCAGGCTGGCGACCGCACGGAAGGCAGCAAAACGAATCAAGCCACACCGCAGCCCCCTGCCAAACCGGCAGAACCGGGTAAGAGCGGTGAGTCCGTGCAGTTCAGCCGCGAAGCACAGCAATTGCAGACCGCCAGCGACAAGCTGCGCGGGCTGCCGACCGTCGACAAGGAACGCGTGGCCCAGCTCAAGCAGGCCATTGCCGAGGGCAGCTATAAGGTCGACAGCCAGCGCGTGGCCGGTAAATTGCTGAATTTCGAATCCCAGCGCTAGCGCCAAGATTGCGCTGCACTGCGGGAATTTGGACGCCTAATCCCCCGAGAGCGCCGCAATGCATGACGTGACCCTGCTACAGCTGTTCAACGACGATATCGCCACGGCGCAGCAGTTGCTGCAGTTGATCGACGGCGAATTCAAGGCCCTCACCGCGCGCGACTTGCCTGCGCTGGAAGGCATCCTCGGCGCCAAGCAACCCTTGCTCGCGCTGCTCCACCAGCACGGTGGCGAACGCCACAAACTGCTCAACGCCCTGAACCTAAGCCCCGATCGACTTGGGTTGCAAGCCTTGGCCAGTACGTCGCCACAGGGCGAAGAGTTGCTGGCCAGTGGTGACCGACTCGGCGAGCTGCTCGCACAATGCCAGACGGCCAACCTGCGCAATGGGCGGCTGATTCGCGCCAATCAGGCCTCGATCGGCAGCGTACTGGGCATTCTTCGCGGCGGTGAAACACCCGGCCTCTATGACAGCCGCGGCGGGGCGGCTAGAATCGCCCAGCAACGTCCCCTCAGTCAGGCCTGATTAAACAGGGTAGACAGGGACAATCCTGAAATAATGGCACTATGCTATTATCGCAGTACTTGGATTATTGACCGGAGTGTCCTGGACCGTGTCCAACCCCTTTGCCGTGGACGACAGTCCACAACCGCCGCAGGTGCTCAAGGCACCCGTGGAAATCGTTGCCAACTTGCGTCTACTGCAGCAGACCCATGATCCGCTGATCATTATTTTCGAAGAGCGTAGCCAGCGTTTTCAAAGCTACCTGGTCGAAGTCGACCGCGAGCGTGGCGTGATCGCCCTGGACGAGATGGTCCCCAACGACGGCGAACGCTTTCTGCAAAACGGCGAGCCCTTTCAGATCGAAGCCTTTCACGAAGGCGTGCGTATCGCCTGGAAATGCCAGCACCGGGTAGAGATCGGCGAACTGCAAGGCGCGCGCTGCTACTGGAGCGCCCTGCCCGAGGAAATCCATTACCACCAGCGGCGCAGCGCATTTCGCGCGCCCCTCAAGCAGGCTCAGGCGATCAAAGTCACTCTGGCCGGCACCCGGCTGACCCCGGCCATCGAGGGCGATCTGCTGGATATCTCCGCTACCGGTTGCAAGCTGCGCTTTAAAGGCGATGTCACCGACCGCCTGCAAACCGGCCAGGTTTATGAGCGCTTCAACGCCGCCCTGCCGATCGGCTCCATCACCACCGCGGTGGAGCTGCGCCACCTGCAATACGCCGAAAAGGCCGAAGTCACCTTCGCCGGCTTGCGTTTCTTTCGCATGGGCGGCCAGGAGCAACGTCAGGTCGAGCGCTTCGTCTACCAGGTGCAACGCGAGGCGCGGCGCGACGACAACGATTAGCAGGCCGTTGAAAAACTACCTGCGTTGGCCCTCTTGATGAAATGAAAGGGGGCGTTAAAAACAGGCTAGGACGAGCGAAGTGAGAACGTCCGCAAGACGGCCCGAAGGGCGAGCGGAGCGAGTAATGCTCATTTACAGCACGTAAAGTCGAATGCGACCCCAGTCACTTCCTCGCCTGTGTTTGTGCGGGGGAATGCCGAGCCTTGTCTTGCCTGCCTCGCCTACGTTTTCAACTGCCTGTTAACCGCCCAGGCTCAAGAGCGGGCTACGGCTAGATCTGATCCAGGTCGATTCCCACTGCCGCCAACCGGGGCAAATCCTGCGGGCGGTCCACGTCCCAGAGCACTGGCAGCAGCCCGAGGGACCAGCCCAGCTGCAGTAGCCGCTCGCGGGTCAGCTCCAGCACCCGCTCGGTACCCCAGGGCATATCCTCGAACAGCAGGCCATCGACCCGACGCAGCCCCAACAGCACATAACCGCCATCCTCGGCCGGTCCCAGTACGGCATCGTGCCTATTCAACCCGTCGCAGGCAGCCGCCAGATAGTCACCGTCCAGCGCCGGGCAGTCGTTGCCGATCAGCACCACCCCTTCGCTTTCCGCCAGCCCCAGGGCGACGATACACCGCATGCGCTCGCCCAGATCGCCTGCCGGCTGCCCCACCACCGTCCAGCCGTGGGCGGCAGCCAGGGCCTCCAAGGCTTCGTCAGGCCCCTCGGCCAGCCACAAAAAGCGGTCGCTGAATGCCAGGGCCGGCAGAGCCAGGGCACGCTCCACCAGCACGCGTTGCAAGTTGCTCGCACCCTCCTCGCCCAACGCCGGGATCAGACGGGTTTTCACCCGGCCCGGCTCGGGTGCGCGAGCCAACAGGTGCAGAGAAATGGACAGGGTCATCACGACGATCCTCGGTGAGCAGGCGCTTGCCGAGGCAAGCTTCCCTAAATCAGGTGCGCAGGGAGTCGGGCGCTACACGCTGGCTCGAAGCCAACCAACCCTCGGCCTCCGGTCAAGCATAGTCACGGCTGGGAGCCGGATAAAGCGACCCGGGCCCACTCAGCCCTGGGTCGAGCGGAAAGACTGCGCCGGCGGCTCAGGAGGTTGTGCTGGCGCAACGGGTTCCGCTGCATCGGCCGGACCTGCAGGCGCTTCGTGCATCTGCTCGTGCACCACCTGCTCATCCACCCGCGGGTCCAGGGCCGCCATCAGCGGCGAGCTGGCCATGCTGTCCGGCATGGGGATGTGGTGCAGCGGCGCGTCCTCGACCTGGTGCTTGTTGGTCACCGCCGCGGGGCGGATGCACCACACCAGCAGCAGACCGCAGGCACTGAAGAAGGCATAGAGCATCTGCGGGCCGACAAAGCGCATCAGCACGCCGACCACCAGCGGACCGATGCTCGCACCTATCCCGAAGGTCACCAGCAGCATGGCGGTCAAGGAGACCCGCCGCTCGCCTTCGACATGGTCGTTGGCCAGAGCCACGGCCAGCGGGTACAGGCAGAACAGCAACAGGCACACGACGAAGCCCATCGGCAATAGCACCAGCAAAGGCGCCTCGGCGAGCATCCCCAACGGCAAGGCCGCCAGGGTCAAGAGCAAGGCACTGCCGCGGATCAGGCGAACCCGGTCATAGCGATCGGACAGCCAGCCCAGGGGCCACTGCACCAGGAGCCCGGCGAGAATGCAGCCGCCCATGAACAGGCCGACCTGCTCGTTGCTCAGCCCCTGGCGCGTGGCATACAGGGGCCCTAGACCATAGAAGGCACCGATGGTCAGGCCCGAGACCAGGGTGGCCGTCAGGGACTGCGGCACCCGCGCCATAAAGAATCGCGGCTCCAAGGGCGCCGGGTGCAGAGGCGCCGGGTGCAGCTTGCGGGTCATGGCCACCGGCACCAGGCACAGGGCGAAGCACAGCGCCACCAGCATCAGCAGCTCCAGGCCCAGGTTCGGGTGCACCACCAACACCAGTTGCCCCAGCACCAGGCCCAGGTAGGAGGCCGTCATGTAGCCGGCGAATACCTGGCCCCGCTGCCTGGCCTCGGCCTGCTCGTTCAGCCAGCTCTCGATCACCATGTACTGGCACATCATGCCCAGGCCGACCAGGGCGCGCAGCACCAGCCAGGCCGGCAGCCACTCGATCAGCCCATGGCCCAGCACCGCGGCGGTCACCACCCCGGCGCAGGTGACATAGGCCCGAATATGCCCAACCCGGGCGATCAGCCGGTGGCCGAGCTTGCCGCCCACCACCAGACCCAGGTAATTGGCCGTCATCAACGCGCCGACCCACAGGCCGTCGGCCCGCTCGGCCAGGCGCAGGCCCAGGTAGGTACTGAGCAGGCCGGAGCCGATCAGCATCATCAAGGTAGCGAAGTACAACGCTCGAAAAGACTTCCAGATCGAATACATCGGCTTTCCGCACGACTCCTGAGGCAAATAGACCACCGAAACGGCGGCACGGTGTGGGGGGATCAGGCCTGGGCGGCCAGCACGCGGCGTTCCCAGGGCGAGATTTCATCGTAGAAGCTGGTCAGCTCCAGGGTCTTGCTGGCCAGGTAACCCTCGATAAATTCATTGCCGAACAGCTCGCGGGCCAGGGTGCTGCGCTTGAGCCGGTCGAGGGCGGCGTGCAGGGTGCAGGGCAGCGTCAGGGCGTCGGGCACTTCGAACTCGCCGGCCAGCGGCTCGCTCGGGGTCAACGCGTGCCGCATGCCATGCAACCCGGCCGCCAGGCTGGCCGCGATCGCCAGATAGGGGTTGGCATCGGCGCCCGGCAGGCGGTTCTCCACCCGCCGCGCCACCGGTGCGCTGGCCGGCACCCGCAGCCCCGCTGCGCGGTTGTCGTGGGACCAGCAGGCGTTGTTCGGCGAGGCATAAGGCTGGCACAGGCGCTGATAGGAATTGACGTGGGGCGCGAACAACAGGGTGAAATCCGCCAGGGCCGCCTGCTGGCCGGCGATGAAGTGGTAGAAGGCCGGCGTGGCCTGGCCGTCCGCGGCGCTGAAAATAGTCCGCCCACCGTCCAGGGCCACCACGCTCTGATGGATATGCATGGAGCTGCCCGGGGTCCTGGACAACGGCTTGGCCATGCACACCACCGTCAGCCCGTGCTTGAGGGCCACTTCCTTGAGCAGGTGTTTGAACAGAAAGGTCTGGTCGGCCAGCAGCAAGGCGTCGCCGTGCAGCAAGTTGATCTCGAACTGGCTGACGCCCATCTCGTGCATCACCGTGTCGCGTGGCAACCCCAGGGCCGCCATGCAGCGGTAGACCTCCTGGAAGAACGGCCGCAAACCGTTGTTCGAGGCCACGCTGAACGCCGAATACCCCGCCTCGCGGCGCCCGTCCAGGCCCACCGGTGGCTGGAACGGCTGCTGCGGATCGGGGTTGGGGGCGAACACGAAAAATTCCAGCTCCGTCGCCACCACCGGGACCAGGCCCCGCTCGGTATAGCGCGCAAGCACCTGCTTGAGCAGGCCGCGGGTGGACAGCCCGCTGCTACTGCCATCCAGCTCATCGGCATCGCAGATGGCAAGCGCCCGCGGCGTCTCGCTCCAGGGCAGGCGGTGGATCTGCCGCGGATCGGGAACCAGGGCCAGGTCGCCATCGTCGCCGCCATAGAAACGCGCCGGCGGGTAACCGCCCATGATGCATTGCAGCAGCACCCCACGGGCCAGCTGCAGATGTCGCCCCTCGAAGAAGCCCTCGGCGGTCATGACTTTGCCACGGGGTACACCGTTCAAGTCCGGGGTGACGCATTCGATCTCGTCAATACCGCTCAATCGCTGCAGCAGCGCACTGCGCTCATCGGTCAGCATGGCAGCCTGTCCTTGCAAGGTTGAAAGCCGACCCAGGCGGCGAGGTCTACAACATACCCAAGGCCCGCACCGGGTGACAAACAAGCATGCGACGTGGCGGACCGATTAAACGACCCGTGGGGCGTTCGGTTAGGCCGACGAGGGTTCAGCCGATCTGGTCATCGGCGCATGGGCCAGGCAGAATACTGTATGCATATACAGACAAGGTGATCAGCATGGCAAAGGCCAAACCCCAGACAACCCGACTGCCCAGCCCCTACGAGCTGTTGGCGACGCGCATCCAGAAGATAGTCAGCGGACAATCCGCCCAGAAGGCCAGGGCCGCCCTGCTTTTCAAGCTGCCCGAGGAATCCGACGAGGACTGGGCCCAGCTGCTCGGGGAGATCGCCGAGACCGACAACGTCACCCTCGCCCACCGCGATGACGGCGGCGTGCAGCTGTTCTGGGTCGTGCCCGCGGATGACTGATGTCGGTCGCCGTGAGGGCTGAAGTCATTGATGCAAGAGGGCCTGAAGGGGTTGGAGGCGCAGACCCTGACCTGCCCTTAGTCTTCGGGCCGTTCAACTCAATTACCCAGCCATAGATACCGGCGCTGACCTTCTTTCAGCAAAAAATATTCGTAATAGCCGTCGACTTGAATAGCGATAGCGCTTACGCCACAGAGGGTAAAGAGCACGCGCAGTGCTTGCGCGAATTCGTTCCCATCGGAAGCTGTCTGTAGCAGCAATTTCCTGCAGGGTCACATCCCCCAGTCCCTCTTTATCCAATGCATCGGTAAAGCCGAACACATCCAGAACATCGGTACAAAGCGAAAGGTCTTATCGGGAAATAAATCTGCCACCTTATTCTATTCAAAATTCGCCAATATAAAACGGCTCGTCCTGCATATAGGCATTCAGGTCGATGCGCTCGCGATTATTTTTTGCCTGATGCCACATTGCCTGCAGGGGTTCGAGTAACGGTCCGGCGTTTAGCAATGCCCGCAGTTCGCTGCAGTACGCCGCGCGTTCGGCATCGACACCACCTGACGGATAACGCGCCACCAACACCAAAAAACAATTCATATAAAACTGAATAGCTTCACTTTGTTCAATTTCATTCATATAGGCAGCGGTCATGCAGTTAAACCAAAGATCGCCCATGAAATTAAAAATACAGAACGGGTTAGAGGGCCTGGTACCGTCCAGCCAGTAGCAGGCATCGTAATAATAGATGTGCCCAAAGTAAAATTCGGGCTCGAACAGTTGTTTACCCTTGTAAAGCAAATGCTCGCTTCCGGGTATCCGCCCATTCATAAACTCATAGATTTTTTTTTCGTTGCCGCCCATAAAGCCCAGCGGCGGGATGACATCGGAGCCCGCGTACGGCTCTACGCCGTTGTAATGACGAGCCCCGGCCTGCTGCATTAAAATCTTATAAGAATCGGCCAAGCTTCTAGCGGCCTGCCAGCCCCAGGCATGCCCCTCGTTCAACTCCTTCCAAGACTCGCCATCACCGGTTGGCTCGATGCTGACATTGCTTGTCCATGCTTCAGGCCCGGCAAGAACACGTTCGGCAATCGCCACCCAGGCCTCAATACTCTGGTCAGGTGAAAGCCATAGACGATAGACCAGTGGAATAGGGTCATTCTGCATCGGATGCAAATTGGGTTCTTTGCTTTTCAGGAAGTAGGCCTCAAAAACTTTAAACGCCACTTTTTGCTTGGCGTATTGCAGGCGGAATTTTATATCGGCCCACGCCTCCTTACGCGCCTCAAGTGTTAGTTGCGTAGCCTTACTCATCTCAATCAAGCCCTCCGACCTCATCCATAATATTTTTAATTGCTCGTTGAATTTTTGGACGTCAAAACATTCACAATGATGGCACGACTGGTCATCAACTCGACGTTTCGAGAAACAGTGCAGGCAGCCTCTGGGTAAAAGGGTCGGGAATCAATAGGGCCAGCGCCGATGATTCTTTCCTTCCCAGGACTTCGCCGGTGTTCGGTCCCCGCCGCGGCCCGAGGGATAAGCCCGCCGCCCCGTCTTGGCGGCGATTGGGGCTTTGAATCGGTCCCCGCCCGAAATCCACCTTGTTCATAGTTTCACGGATCGCCCTAAGCTCCCACTCCGGCATTCTGCCCCGGAACAATGACCGGTAGCTGGATCACGGATAGACCGCGGCATCGGGCACCCTGCCCGCCCGCACAGGGGTTAGCTCGGTATAAGGGTAAACCGCCAGCAGGTAGTTTTCAGTATCGACCACCGCCGATTTG
Source organism: Pseudomonadota bacterium (assembly GCA_040385585.1). Lineage (GTDB taxonomy): Bacteria > Pseudomonadota > Gammaproteobacteria > Pseudomonadales > Pseudomonadaceae > Aquipseudomonas. The sequence continues at coordinate 121,088 of JAZKHB010000022.1, forward strand.
TATCTGAGGCGCCCGTTGTGGAGGCATCGGTGAACGAGCGGCTTCCTGCCCGCGCGGCATCACCCTGGGCAACGACTAGCCCAACCGATAAGCTGGCGCCAGACTCCCGGGAGACGATAAGTGTCAGCGGCAGTTGCGCCTTCCCGTGTTTCAACGGCACCCAACCTGCGACCCGACTCATGACCGACCTGATCGATAAGACGTTGCAACGTGTCAGTGACGCGCTTTACCTGGACTTTCCCGAGCACGTGGGTTTGCCCCAGGAAGAATCCCTGCATCCCCGAATCACCAACTTCTTCCGTAATGGCCCCTACCGCCGGGTGTTCGTATTCAATTGCGACGGGGGCGATTACGACTACAACCCGGACCTTACCGAAGACCAGGAGTGGCAGCGGTCGGCAGAGAACGAGCGCATATTCTTGGCCGTGCTGGAGCGCGCCCAGCAACGCTTCGGTCCGGCCTTGGGGCACTACCCGCTCGATACCGATTCGATGATCGACGTCGACTCCGACGACGAGAGCCTGGAAGGCGAGGAATTCGACGGCATTGAGTGGAGCCCGTCCTATGCCCAGGGCGCCACCCTGACTGTCGACGATGGCGACTGTCGCTATTGGGTGCAAAACGATCGTTATCTTTTTTTGCAGACAGGCAAGGAATGGGGCGACGGTACCTTTGTCTTTTTTGTCGCGATGACCCTGTCACCGCCTCGCGGTCGCGCCAGCACCGAGGGGTTCTGGCCAGATAGCCCGGCGCCCGGGCTTACATGCGGGCTGTATTTCAAGGAGGGCGAATACGGCGTCTGGTCGACCGGTCACCTGATAACGGATTTGGCCTCGGTCGGCACGCTGCAGGTGCAGACTGACGAAACCCAGGATCTTGCGCCGCTGGTGGCCGAGTTGGTCAACCTGCGCGTGCTGGATGTGGCCAACAGTAACGCGACCGATTTCCTGGTTTCATTGCGGCGCCTGAGAGGGTTGCGCGAGGTACGCCTGGAAGGTAATCGCCGAACGTCCTGGTGCAAGGGCCGACCGGCCGCCGCGTGCATATCATCGCTCATTCGACAACACCTGCAGGCCGTCGAGACACTGGTCATTCGCGATTTTGCCGACTGCGACCAGCAAGAGCAGGTACCCTTGGCTTATCTGCGCGGCATCCAGCATTGGAGTGGGCTCAGGACGCTTGACATCAGTTCGAACAATCTCAGCTTCGCACCCGAAGACTTCGAAATCTTCCTGGGCGAGCTGCGCCAGCTAAACCTGCAGGAGCTGAATATCAGCAACAACCCCCAGCTATGTGGCGCGTCGACCAGGTCAGCCGAACAGGACTACAGACAACGGATTCAAGCGGCGCTTGGCATGACCCGGGTGCAGTGGGTCGGGTAATCCCCAACGCCTCCCGGCGACGTGCCGGTGTTCACCGGCGGGCTATTCGTCCTACAAACACCCTCACTCGCTGTGGTGCGCCATGCCCTCTTGCAAACTCATACTGCACGGGCAGCTGAACCCTATGCTCGCCTCGGCAGCGATATTGCTGGTTCTATCGAGGTCGGCCGCCACACGCAGCGCAGCCGATTTATCACCCCGACGCTAGCGCACGGGCTCAACAGCGGGGTTGCTCCAGCGCGGTTATTAACTGCTGCGCTGATTCCAGGCGGCCAGCGCCTCGCCCGCAGTCTGAAACACGTGTTCTGGCATGCCGCTGCGGTCGTACGCCTGCCCCACCGAGCAGAAGCACTCGTCGCATTCGATAAAAAAGCCCAAGCCCTCCTCTCCGGTCAAATGGGCAGACGAGCCGCAAAAAGGGCAGGGTTTCAGCTGTGCGCTGGCCATGGGGGAACTCCTACTGCTGAAGGGACAATGCGATGGCTTGAGCCTAGCAGCCTGAACGCGGCAAGCGCACCTGCCTGTTCCAGGATGACCTGGGCGAAGCTCGGAATCTTGCCCGCGCATTCAACCCGCATGCATCCGGATCGTACCTCGCGGCGAGACCATGACCGAGGGTATCACCCCGAGAATGCTGCGAAAGGTCCGGTTGAAGTGCGCCGAATCGGTAAAGCCCGCGTCCAGGGCCGCGGCGGTCAGCGACAAGCCCTGGCTCACCCCCACCGCGGTGACGAATAGCCGGTGCCATTGCCGGTAGCGGCGAATGGGCACCCCCAGGGTGTCCTTGAACAGCTGCGACAGACGCGGTTCGGACAGGTCGACCTGGGCGGCCAGGTGGCGCGCGGACAGGTTGTCGGCCACGTCCCGCTTGATCAGTTCGACCACCCGCACAATGCGTCCATCGCACTTGAACGGTGGCGCCCCCGCATCCAGCAGCAACTGTTCGATCAGGGCATAGGCCTGGGCAGGCGTGGCCGTCGGTTCCAGCAACGTCAGGTGGCGCTCTATCCACAGCGGCTCCTGTTCGAGCTGCACGAACAACCCGGTCGGTTGCCGCACCATGCGCCTGGCCAGGGTGCCGAAATCCTCGCCGAAAGGCTCCAGGTACCAGAACACCAGGCGGTTCTGTCCCGGCCGTAAACGCACCTGGGCGCCGGCCGGCAGCAAGGCGCTGCGACAACGAACCGGGCTGCCGGCGGACTCCAGTTCGAAATCCTGGTCGAGGCCGATGACCAGGGCGGCCGCGGCCTGGGAAAGGGCTAGCGACTCGGTCAGGCGCCCGATAAACAGGGTGCGGCGATCCCATAGATAGAGCAACGCGGATTGCTGGGGCAGCGACATGGTGAGGGAGCCTGCTCGGTCAATCAGCACGGGACTGTCGACCTTTCTTAGGGTTGTTCTCCCGCCATCCTGGGCACCTCGATCACGCCCGTAAAGCCTCGGTGTTCCGCTTTGCCCGCCCAGTGCACAGCTCGCACAGGTTCATCGGTTCTTACAATTCAGCGACCGTGCGAAGTGCTCAGATAGCCGTCGTCTCGCATCGGCACTACGAGGCCCTCCCATAAATATAAAAATACTGCACAGGTAAACCCCGATGAAAAAGCTGCTCGCCGTCTCCCTCCTGACCCTCGGCCTGGGGCTGGGTCAAACCAGCCAGGCCAGCCTGTTCGCCAACACCCAGGCACAGACCAAACACCCCATAGTGCTGGTCCCGGGCATTTTCGCCTTCGACAGCATCGCCAGCGTGGATTACTGGTACAAGATTCCAGCCGCCTTGCAGAGCCAGGGCGCCACGGTCTTTATCCCCAAGATCAATGCCTTCGACAGCTCCGCCAGACGTGGCGAGGCCTTGATCGAGCAGCTGGATAACATCCGCGTCGGCTCCAGCGGCAAAATCCGCAAGTTCAACCTGATGGGCCACAGCCAGGGTGGCATCACGGCGCGCTATGTGATGAACGTGCGCCCGGACCTGGTTGCCTCCGTCACCAGCATGCATTCCCCGCACCGGGGCTCGCCCCTGGCTGACCTGGTCACCGGCATGGCGCCAGCCGACAGCCTGCAGGGGGTCACGCTTGACGTCCTGCTGAACGCCGTCGGCGACCTGGTCAACCTGCTGTCGGACAACCGCAAGAGCCCATCGGATATTCGCGCCATGCTCGCCGAGTTCAACCAGGCCGGCGCCGCCGCCAACAACCAGCAGTTCCCGATCGGCCTGCCGACCAGCGCGTGCGGCAATGGCGCGGAAACCGCCAGCATCGCCGGCCATAACGTGCGCCTGTACTCCTGGGGCGGCACCGCGCCGCTGACCAACCCACTGGACCTCTCCGACCCCCTGCTCGCCATCACCAGCCTGGCCTTCGACGAGCCCAACGACGGTGTCACCGGGCGCTGTTCCAGCCACTTCGGCAAGGTGCTCAAGGACAACTACCGGATGAACCATATCGACCTCAACAACCAGATCTTCGGTCTGGTCTCGCTCTTCGAAACCAACCCCAAGACGCTGTTCCAGAGCCATGCCAGCCGCCTGAAAAGCCTGAGTCTGTAAACCCGCGGCACGGGAAGGGGCTACTTCATTTGCCTGGCGCAGATGAATTCGCGCCCCTCCCCCCTCAGGCCATCGCGCCTTCGCGGCCGGTACCTGGCCTTGACTGAAACTTCTACCGGAGAACCTGGATGCACGCCCATTTCCCCCGATTGGCCGCCTGCGGCCTGGTCCTGCTCGTCCTCGGCATCGGCTTTTTCCTGTCCCAGGAGCCAGCCGCCAGTCCCAGATCGACCGATACGAGGGCCGAACAGGTCCGGATCGCCAATCGTCAACTCGACCAGCAATCCAGCGCCCAACTGCCCGCCCCCGGGGCGCTGCCGCCTTCCCTGCAAGGGGCCAGCCATGGCATACGCCTGCGGGCCGACGCCGAGGGTCAATTGCTGCTGGCGCCACAGGCGCTGCAACTGTTCGACTTTTACTTCAATGCCATAGACGAAGAACCGGCAGCCAGGATCCTGCTGCGCATTCACAGCGACCTGGCCCAGCAATTGACCGGCCACGCCCTGGCCCAAGCCCGCGACCTGCTCAAACGCTATCTCGGCTACCGGCTGGCCCTGCTCGATGTGCCCCGGGGCAGCCCGGCGCCGACTGCCGCGGCCTTCGGCCAGCACTTGCAAGCCCTGGCGCAGCTGCGCGAGCAGCATTTCAGCTTCCCGGAGCGGCAGGTTTTCTTCAGCGACGACGACAGCCAGGACCAGTTCATGCTCGGCCGGCTGCGCCTGAACGAGCAAGCGCTCAGCCCCGAGGCGCATCGCCGGCAACTGGCCGAGCTCGAAGCCCAGCAGCCGGCGGAGCAACGGACGGCGCGGCAACAGGCCAGCCGGGATGGCGAACTCTATGCCGCCACCGAAGCCCTGCGCGGCGCCGGCGCCAGCGACGAAGTCATCTACCAGCTGCGGGCCACCCGCCTCGACCCGCAAGCGGCGAGCGCGCTGCAAACGCTCGACGGGCAACGCCGCGACTGGCAGGCGCGCCTGCAGGCCTACGCCCAGGCCCGCAATGCCTTGCGCGAATCCGGCCTGAGCCCAGCCGACCAGGAAGGCGCGATCAGTCGGCTGCAGGAAGCCAGTTTCGACCCACTGGAGCGCAAGCGCGTAACAGCCCTCGACGCCGAGCTCTGACGACCAGGCCAAGCCAGCAACAAAAAAGCCCCGCCTGAGGAATCAGTGCGGGGCTTTGCTGTGTATGGTGTCCCAGAGTGGGGTCGAACCACCAACCTTCCCCTTAGGAGGGTAAAAAACAAGTCTTGCTAATCAACTACTTACCTTTAGAAACAACCACTTAACGTGTGGTTGTGTCCGAGTATACCGGCTGATATTGTGATTTCTTCTGTCACCCTGCTGTCACGGCTGGAACCATGAAGACCAAGATCACCCAACGGATCATCACCAGCCTGGCCGCAGAGGCAAAAGCCTACCGCGTTCACGACACCCACCTACCGGGCTTTTTCATTCGTGTTCTGCCTAGCGGTCACATGAGTTACATGGTGACTTGGGGGCGAAACAAGAACGCCACCCTGGGCCGCGTTGGCGTGCTGACGCTCGACCAGGCGCGTACCGAAGCCGGCCGATATCTAATGGATGCCCACGAACACGGCGAGCCCCAGGCTGTCTCTCAGGGCCGCAAGGGAGCCGGCACCCCTACCCTGCGCCAGTTCATCGACGAAACCTACCTGCCATGGTTCCAGGCCCATCACAAGGGGTATGCAAAGACACTGCACACCCTCGACAACAATTTCGAACCGATCATGCATCAACGCCTCGATGCGATCACCGGGCGCGATCTGGAGCAGATCCGCACCGGCTGGCTACAGGCCGGCAACAAGCCGGCGACGGTCAACCGGAAGATGGGATCGATCAGCGGCGTATTCAGCCGGGCGACGGAATGGGGATTGATCGACACCCACCCGCTGCAAAAACTGAAGACGCTCAAAGTTGATTCAATGGGCAAGGTTCGATACTTGACCAAGGATGAAAGCCAGCGCCTCAGAGCGGCAATGGATGACCGCCAAGAGCGTATGCGTGCCGAGCGCGAAAGTGCAAACCAGTGGCGCGCAGAGCGCAAAAAAGAGCAGATGCAAAGTTTGTTGCACCTGCCTTTCACGGACTATTTAAAGCCAATGATTCTGGTATCACTTAATACCGGCATGAGGCGCGGCGAGCTGTTCGACCTGAAGTGGTCGGCGGTAAACTTCGACACGAAAACGATCACCGTTTCCGGCGACACAACCAAGAACAGCGACACCCGACATATCCCTATGAACGTGGAGGCGGCGAACACTTTGGCCGGCTGGAAGCAGCAAAGCCAGAGTTACGGCCTGGTGTTCCCTGGGCAAGATGGCGGGCGAATGGAAGACGTTAAAACCGCCTGGCTCAAGCTGCTGGAGCGGGCAGAAATCGACGATTTTCGCTGGCACGATATGCGGCATGACTTCGCGTCAAGGCTAGTGATGGCGGGGGTTCCGCTCAATACAGTGCGCGATCTGCTGGGGCATTCGGATATCAAGATGACGCTGCGTTATGCCCACCTGGCGCCGGACGTGAAGGCGGCGGCGGTGGAGCTTATTTAAAAAGGAATTATATTCTCTTCTGCGATGGGAGCAATCGTCGCGCTTGTTTTATAGCGCTCAACATGATCCAAAAGATCATGCCAGCCAGCTCTAACGGCCGATAATTCTAACCTTTCAGGATCATTATCAAATGACATATCAGGATATTTGCGCCAGAAATATGAACTTGCCTTTATGGTTTCCCATATTCTAAGTTCATCGTAAGTCAATGCTTCCGGCAAATGTATTGCCAGCATCACTAGTCTTGCCGACTCATCAGTCGACCACACTTTATCTAATACCGTAGAAAGAGATGTGCCATTGAAATCGGCCGATTGCTGAGCTATCGCCTGCGAAATAGCCCACTCAATCACAGCAGTAAGGGACCGTTTCTGAAGGCGGCCCATAATATCGAGCGCAAACTTGATCTTCGGGTCAATCCGAATGCCCACGCTAACAGTCGTGGTCGTCTCGCCTGCTCGCTTGCTCGTTTTGGTGGCCATCTTTTTCTCCAACAGGTCAGTACAGCTGACCTGTAGCTTGCCTAGCCCGCAAAGCTTAGTCAATCCGGTTAAGTGCGAGCTTGTTTAGCATTTGCTTGCACATAGTGAATATTGCTGTCTATGATGGCAACCACTGGCCACCAACCAACCGGCCAGGGGAGAAGTAACCATGACCCAACTCGCAACCCTGCAACCCCTCGCTGTAGGCCCTGAAGAAGCCGCCCGCGCTTCCGGCCACACCCGTTCCGGTATCTATGAAGCCATCGCCAAGGGTGAGCTCGAGTCGTTCAAGTCCGGCAAGCGCCGCTTGATCCTAGTCACTCAGCTGCAGGCCTGGCTGAGCCGTATGGCGAAGGAGGGAGCCCGATGAGCCAGGCAACCAACCCAACCGCGGCTCCGGTCCTGAATGCAACCATCGATACCTACGACATTGCCACCGGGGCGTCCGAGTACCTCCGCTGGCTCAGTGCCCTGATGGTCGCCATTCATTGCGATATCAAACACAACGAAGGCCGTAAGGCCGCCGACCTTGCGCAGATGGGGCAGTACCTGGCCGACGACCACCTCAATGACCTGGGTAGAGAAGTCCAGCAGTTGAAACTCCGGCTGCAAGCCGAAGGGTTTGACGCATGAGCCGCCTCAGCGACCGTCAAGCGTTCGAGCAGATCCAGCGCCGCGCCGAAGCGCTGGCCAATGCGGGCAAAGGACTGGATGTCATAGGCCGCTTACTGGGTGCCGATGGCTCGGACCACCGCCTGACCGACGATGATAAAGACGACCTCGCTTATGCGGTCGCCGCGTTAGGCGCGATGGTTTGGGCCGCCGCGAACGAAGCGTGGGGCTATGCCGCCCCTGATCGGGAGCAATGGACATGAGAAAGGAAGCAGAGAGGAAACCCGAAGCGGTGCTCGAACACCGCCAGGGCAAACACATTGGATGGCACCAAGTGAGGAACAAACTATGACACGACACTCAGCCCATGAACAAGACCGCCGCCTGTTGGGGGCGCTGCGAACTGGCCCGATGACCAGCATCGAGGCCGCTAACGATCTGGATATCGTCCATCCACCCAGCACCGTGCGCCGGCTGCGTAACCGCGGCCACCAGATCGCAACGCACTGGACTTATCAGGCCACCGAGCCGGGGCGCCCGCCCCACCGGGTAGCCAAGTACGTGCTGCTGCGCGAAGCATCCTAACCGTGATCTGCCGGCGGGCTTAGGCTCGCCGGTCCTGCCTGTGAGTTGTCGAATGGCGAAGAAAAGGCCCAAGGTTGATTGGGGGCCGGCTGGTGCGCTATCACTCCCGAAAGCCCTGATGAGACAGCAGGACTTCAGAGAGCTGTCATCTTCCGCGCTGAAGGTGCTTATGGTGCTGGGCTTCCAGTTCAACGGCCGAAACAACGGCAACCTGGCCGCCACGCACGTCATGCTCAAGGACTGGGGCGGAATGGCTGAAGCGACTCTGTGCAAGGCCTTGAAAGAGCTTCAGGATCGGAACCTGATAGTGAAGACCCGCACAAACTACAAGGGCCGTGACGGCGCCCGCTGCGCACTGTACGCCTTCACCTGGGCACCCATCGACGACTGTCCTGGCAAGATGCTGGAGATTGCCCCGACGATTATCGCGGCACGAAAGCTGATCTGAATTCGATTTTCACCAGCTTCAAAAATTGAAGTCAAAGGCTTCAAAAAATGATGCCATCCATTCCGGTTCCGTCCGGTTAATTTTCTGAGTCTGTATAAGGCTTCAAAAAATGATGCCTTAACGCCCCTTTTCTGGGTTTTGTGACTTCAAAAATTGAAGACCCTTATAATTTACCATCCCCTCCGCTCTGTTTTCCTCTGCGTGCCCGCATTGGGGGCCGTGGGAGATGTCCTCAAAACTGAGTGCATCTCCCGGCGCCCATCCTCAGCCTGAGAGTGGAGAGCAAAGTGCCGCGCCACGATTTCGTTATTCGCAAATCGTGGCGCGCACTGCGGACGAATACCCAGCTGGTTACGCCTGGGTTTCAGCGAGGCAGACCAACAGATCCGACTCGGACCACCCGGGTACCGCCTAGGCCGGTGTTGGCACTTGCCTGGATCGGTGCCAGCACCTGCCATACCAAAACGGTAGGTCAGATCCGTTCTGACCCTTCAACCTACCCCGCCGAAATGGCGGGTCAGGTCCGGCGCGGCACAGAATGGGAAACTACGAAATTTCCGTAATTAGCCCCCGCAGCTTACGCCGGCACCGTTACTTAACCGTTATTCGCATACCGCTCGTCGGAATCACCATCACTCTATTTGTATCCTAAAGCGAAACGAAACAAAACCGGACTTAGGCCCTAACAACCGCACCCTAAGCCACTGTTTTGACTGGAAAAACAGGCCTATGTTGACGCCTGAAGAACCCTCAAAACAGGTAATGCCTAATGAATCTGCACCAACTGCGTGAACAGCGCGCCGCTGCTGTAACCAGCATGAAAGCCATCGTGGACGCTGCGACCGCCGCTGGCCGCGATATTTCCGCCGATGAATCCAAGCAGTTCGACACCCTCAAGACCGAGGAGCGCGGCCTGGCCGTCAAGATCGAGCGCGCCGAGTATCTGGCTGATCTGGAACGCCGCGCCGCAGGCACTCCGGTATCGGGCGCCCCGTCTGCCGACTTCGACAAGTTGGCCAGCTCCGTAAGCGTCACCAAGGTGATTCGCGCCCAGATGGAAGGCCGCAGCCTGGACGGCGCCGAGGCCGAATATGCCCGCGAAGCCGAGCGCCGTAGTGGCCGCAAAGCCGAAGGTGCTTTCGTGCCCTTCGCCAGCCTGGAGAAGCGCGCCAACACCACCGCGACCGCGCCCGAGCTGGTGGGTACTGACCACCGCGCTCAGGACTACATTGGCCCACTGCGTGAAGCCCTGCTGGCTCGCTCGCTGGGCGTGCGCGTCCTGACCGGCCTCACCGGCAACGTGAGCATTCCGAAATTCGGAACCGGCCTGGCAACCGGCTGGGTCACTGAAGGTGGCGCGGTACCGGAAGGCGCCATGACCTTCGATGAAGTCACCCTGACACCGAAGCACGTTGGCGGCAAAACTGAAATGAGCCGCCAGCTCATCCAGCAGAGCGCCCCGGCTATCGAACAACTGGTGCGCGAGGATCTGTCTTTCCTGATCGCCAAGCAGATCGATGCCGCGATCATCAACGGTTCCGGCCTGCTGGGCGAGCCACGGGGCATCCTGAACACCGTGGGCATCCAAGCCGCTGGCGACGTGCCGACCACCTGGGCCGGCATCCTGGCAATGCTGGAAGACCTGGAGGACGTGAACCTGTCCAACGGCCGCTGGCTGACCACTGCCGCGATCCGTACCGCCCTGGCTGCCGCTGAGAAAGTGGCCGGCTCAGGTTCGGGGTTCCTGTATGAGAACGGCGCTATGGCTGCGCTGGCCCTGGCAGTGTCCAAGAGCGTGCCCGCCGGCAAATTGATCCTGGGCGACTTTAGCCAGGTGCTGCTGGGCGTCTGGAGCGAGGTGGACATTCTGGTCAACCCCTACGCCGAACCGGCCTACAGCCGTGGCGGTATTCAGGTCCGCGCAATGGCCACCGTTGACACCGCAGTCCGCCACCCGGCCGGCTTCGTTGTAGCGACCGAGGTCTAAGCAATGGAGCGGCGTACCTTTGAGATCCAGCAGAAAGGCCGGACCCTCTTCGGGTATGCCGCCCGATTCGGAGATCCGGCCGCCGTTGGCGGGTTTACCGAAGTGATCCTACCGGGGGCGTTCACCCGCTCCCTTGCAGGACCAGCCGCCGCCAGTATCCGTGCCGTTTACGAGCACAACGATGCAGCCCTGTTAGGCCGTGTCGGGGCTGGCTCCCTGCGCCTCTTTGAAGATGACGCCGGCCTGGCCTTTGAGCTGGATTTGCCATCTACCACCCTGGGCAACGACCTGGCCGAACTGGTCCGCCGCGGCGACGTGTCGGGCTGTTCCTTCGGCTTCGTGCCTGTCCGTGAGTCCTGGGCCGGCGAAGTCCGCCAGTTGCATGACGTGGACCTGCATGAGGTGACGATAACCGCGACGCCGGCTTATCCGACCACCAGCGTGCAAGTGCGAAGCAAGCGGCCGCTGAGCCTGGGTCTGGCCCGCAAATACCTGGAGGCCATCGAGTGAAGTTCCCTCGCCTGTTCAAGCGCAACAGCACCCCGACTTTCGACACCTACTGGGATCGATTCGGTACCACTCAGGCCGTGGCCGGCGTGACAGTGACCACCGCAACCGCCGAAGGTATCAGCGCCGTCTATGCGTGCGTGGCGGCCATCAGCGAGACGGTGGGTAGCCTGCCGCTCGACGTGTACCGCAACACCGACGCCGGCCGCGAAAAGGCCAAGACCCACCCGCTGTACAAGCTGTTGCACGACGCGCCGAACGATTACCAGACCGCCCTGGAGTTTCGCGAAGGGATGCAGCGTCACCTGCTGTTGCGTGGTAACGCTTACGCCGAGATCGTTTGGACAGGTGACGGCCAGGTCAAGGCGCTGCTGCCTCTGCATCCCGACAGCGTGTCCGTGCTGCGCGCATCCACTGGCGGACTGGTCTATGAACACAGCGACACCCGGGGCAACAGCCGCCGCCTGCTGGCCTCCGAAGTCCTGCACCTGCGTTACCACTCCGACGATGGGATATTGGGTCGAAGCCCGATTCAAGTGGCCCGCGATACCGTGGGGCTGGCCCTGGCCGAGCGCACCCACGGCGCCAAAATGTTCGAGCAGGGCACCAAGCTAAGCGGCGTGATTGAAACCCCGCCGGGCACCACCAAGGTACAGGCCGGGGAGATCCGCGAAAGCTGGGCAACCGGCCAGTCTGGCGTGAGCAACCACGGCAAGACTGCGGTGCTGCCCCAGGGCGCCACCTTCAAAACGGTATCTATGACCCTGGAAGACGCCGACTGGATCGCCGCCCGCCGCCTGTCCATTGTCGAGGTCGCCCGCCTGTTCCGTGTGCCGCCCGTGATGATCGGGGATATGGAGGCCGCGAACTATTCCAACGTGGTGGAGCTGGCCCGCTTCTTCGTGACCAACACCCTGCGCCGCCACTTGGTCGCCTGGGAACAGGCTATCAACCGCGTGTGCATCACCAACCCGGCGTTCTTCGTGGAACACAACGTGGAGGGGCTGCTGCGTGGCGACAGCCTCAACCGTGCCCAATTCTACGAAAGCGCGATCGGTACCGGCTGGATGCTCAAGAGCGAAGTGCGCCGCATCGAGAACCTGCCGACCATCGAGGGCATCGACAATGCAGCCGTCGAAGTTTAAGACCCGCACCAAGTACACGCCCAAGGCCCGCACGGTTAGCCTCAACAGCGCGGCCTGGAAGCGCCTACGCGCTCAGGTACTGGCAGAAGAGCCCTTGTGCCGTGCCTGCGCCGCGTCCGGGCTAGTGTCCAAAGCCACAGACGTGGATCACATCAGCAACGACGGCGACGACAACAGCCGGGACAACCTTCAGCCGCTTTGCCATGAATGCCATAGCTGCAAGACCCGGGCCGAGATGCTTGGCCGACCTGTGACGCTGAAGGGCTGCGACGTGAACGGGCAACCACTCGACCCGGCGCATCCGTGGAACCGGTCATGATGGCCGCCGCCGACTTTCTGTATTACGCCCGGATCGGCTTACAGATGCAGAAGGCCGATGATGCCTATGCAGAAGGCGACCGACCAGACGCTGCGTGCAAGAGCCAGACCGGCCCCGTCCTGACGCCTGCCGAGTGCGCACTACTGATGGCCAGCCTAGGCAAGCATCAAGCGAGAGGTGGCCTAGTCACCAGCCCAACCGGCGCCGCAGTGATAGACCTGGCCCGCTATTCAGCGAGCGAAACCCTGTTTGACCCAAGAGCGCCCGAGTTCGCCTGGCTGATAGACCGCCTCGGGCCATTCATTGCTGATGCCGCGGTCAAGTTCGGCCTGCCTGGCTTGCGTCTGGTGGAGGCGGCCCGTCTGGTGCGGTATGGCAGGGGCGGCCACTTCAATTGGCACCCCGATAGCAGCGACCAGGTGCAACGCCGGCTGACCCTATCCCTTCAGCTATCACCCGAGGCCAGCTATTCAGGCGGTGACCTGATGATGCTGGGCGGCCGTGATGAGTGGGCGTGTGCTGATCGTACCCAGGGAGGCGCCTGTCTGTTCCCTGCCGCGCTATTTCATCGTGCTACGCAAGTCACTAAGGGACAGCGTTCGGCGCTGGTCCTGTGGTTTTACTGATGACGACCGCCAAAAGATCACCAGCAACCAAGCGGGCGAACACCGCCCCCTCCCCTCTCTTTTATCGCTAACTGCCATGAAGACCACCCCACGCCGCCCCCGATCAGACAGCGCCAAAGCAGCCATAGCAGCCGCTCAGGGCGTCGCGCTTGGCCCACTGCCGCCGCCGGCCTTCGTGCGTCTCAGCGAGCAGGCCAGGCCCTTCTGGGATGCCATCGTGACCGCCCGCCCGCGTGACACATGGACGGATGCTGACTTGATCCTGGCCGGCAACCTGGCCCGCGCCTATGCCGATATCGAGGCACTACAGGCGCAGATTGATACCGAGGGTTTCATCGTTGAAGGCAAGGCGCACCCGGCACTTGCCATCCTGGAGAACATGACCCGGCGCGCCCTGGCCACGGGCCGGCAACTGAAGGTTGACACCATCGCCACCGTGGGTAAGGCACAGGACATCCACAAGGGCGCCGCCCTGGAGCGTGGCGCCCGCAACCAGGCCGACGACGACCTAATCCCGACCCTGGGGACGCTGCAATGACCCGGGCCGAGAAGATCATCAGCTTTATCGAGCGTTTCTGTGTGACGCCAGAAGGCGCCGGCGTGGGTAAGCCGCTGGTGCTGGCCGACTTCCAAAAGCGCTTTATCATCGAGGTCTACGACAACCCGGCCGGCACCCGCCGTGCTTACCTGTCAGTGGGCCGCAAGAACGGCAAGACCGGGTTAATCGCTGCCCTGCTACTGGCCCACTTGGTCGGCCCCGAGGCGAAGCTAAACGCGCAATTGATATCGGGCGCCATGAGCCGCGACCAGGCCGCGCTGGTGTTCAGTCTGGCCGCCAAGATGGTGCAACAGTCGCCCAAGTTGTCGGCCATCGTGCGAGTCATCCCGAGCGGCAAACGCCTGCTGGGCCTGCCGCTGAATACCGAGTTCCGGGCATTGGCCGCGGATGGTCGCACCGCCCACGGCCTGAGCCCGCTACTGGCTATTCTCGACGAGGTTGGCCAGGTGCGCGGTCCACGCTCCGACTTCGTGGACGCCATCGTGACCAGCCAGGGCGCGCACACTGACCCGCTGCTGTTGGTCATTAGCACACAAGCCGCCTCAGACGCTGACCTGTTGAGCATCTGGCTCGACGACGCCCAGGTCAGCAGCGATCCGCGCATTGTCTGCCACCTGTACGCCGCCGACCCTGACGCCGATCTATTGGATAAGGAGGCCTGGAAAGCCGCCAACCCAGCCCTGGGGATTTTCCGCAGTGAAGACGATCTAGCCGAGCAGATGAAGCAGGCCAAGCGGATGCCCAGCGCCGAGAACAGCGCCCGCAACCTGCTGCTAAATCAGCGCGTATCGACCGAAAGCCCGTTCGTATCGCCCGAGGTCTGGGCATCCTGTGGCGCCGATCCAATGGCGCTAACCGGCCCCATATATGCCGGCCTTGACCTGTCGGCCCGCACCGACTTGACCGCCTTCGTGCTGGTCGGCCAGGTCGCCGGGAAATGGCACGTCTACCCAACCTTTTGGACGCCCGAGCAGGGGCTTGCCGACCGCGCCCGCAAAGACCGCGTGCCGTATGACCTATGGGTCAAGCAGGGCTTTCTGCGCACCACACCGGGCGCCACCGTGGACTATGCCCATGTGGCCCGGGAAATTGCCGAGCTGCTGGCCGGCTGCGACATTCGCGCAATCGCCTATGACCGCTGGCGGATCGACTTACTGAAAAAGGAATTCGCCAACATCGGCGCCGAATTGCCGCTGCAGGCCTGGGGGCAAGGCTTCAAGGATATGGCCCCAGCCATCGACGCTCTCGAGGCTGAACTGTTGAACGGGCGCGTGGCCCACGGCTGCAACCCTGTTCTGGCCATGTGCGCGGCAAACACCATAGTGACCAAGGACCCGAGCGGTTCGCGCAAGTTCGACAAGTCCCGCGCTACCGGCCGCATTGACGGGATGCAGGCGCTTGCAATGGCTATGGGCATCGCCCAGGCCGCCGAAGAAACAGAATTTGAAATGGAGTGCTTTTTCGTATGATCACCACCGCCGAAGTCAAGCAGCACCTGAGGGTAATGCACGCCCTGGAAGACGACCTGATCCAGCTCTACCTGGACGCAGCTACCGGCCATGTATCCAACTACCTGGGCGACGACCTGCCCGACCCTATGCCCGAGCCAATACAAGCCGCTGTGCTGCTGCTGACGGCCGACCTCTACATCAACCGGGAGCGCCAGACCGACCGGATGCTGTACGAATCCGCAGCCTATACGCTGCTGCTGGCGCCCTATCGCACCATGGCGGTTCTGTGATGAATACCGGACGCCGCCGCCACCCTGTCGAGGTGCAAGCCTACACATCGACCCAAGACCCGCAGACCGGGGAAATGATCAACGCCTGGGCAACGATCGGCACCGAGTGGGCGAGTATCGAGGGCATCAACGGGCGCGAGTTCCTGGCCGCTGCCGCTGAGCAATCGGCCACCACGCTCCGCATCATCATTGCGTACCGCGACGACCTGACCACGGCGCACCGATTCGCCTACCACGGCAAAAAGTACGACCTGAAAGCGATCCTGCCCAACAACACCCGAACCGAGCTGGTGTGTATGTGCGAGGCGGGATTGATCTAGTTATTCGCCGCTGCCTGGGCGGTCCTACGGGAGAGCCAGGACGGGGTATAGTCGGACAGTCACCCGTCATGCAAGAACGCCGACAAGCTGTGCGGTCCGCCCTCCTGATGTTGAAACACGGGGCCGGTGACAGCCAACACCCCGCCCGCGTTTGGGCACAAAAAAGCCCCGCCTGAGTGATTCAGTGCGGGGCTTTGTTTTGGCTGATGCTGTCACGCTGCTGTCACAGCAGATTGCTTTGCCGTGTTAAAAAATCGCAAAGCATTGATTTATATGGTGTCCCAGAGTGGGGTCGAACCACCAACCTTCCCCTTAGGAGGGGGATGCTCTATCCAATTGAGCTACTGAGACATTGCGGACGCCGTCCACAGGGCGGGACGGCGGACCGCATGTTAAAGAGGCAAGGCGGATTTGTCATGCCGTGGCGATCTGCTTCAGGCGTATTCGCGGCACATACCAGGTCCCCGCCCCAGGGTCAGCCGGCGGCCAGACGCTCGCGGGCCAGGCTGTCGGCGATCGCGGTGGTGCTGCAGCCCTGCTGTGCGGCGCGCTGGAATATCTGCAACAGGGTGTCGCCTATGCCTTCGATATGCGCCTTGAGCGCGGCGGTGCTGCCACCGGTGCGCTCGTAGCAGATGTCGATGATGCCGCCGGCATTGATCGCGTAGTCCGGCGCATAGAGGCAACCGCGGCGCTGCAGCTCGTCGGCCAGCTGCGCGTCGGCCAGCTGGTTGTTGGCGGCGCCGGCGATCA
>JAZKHB010000022.1:137677-146156 GCA_040385585.1 Pseudomonadota bacterium
CACCGGGGCACGCAGCGCTTCCAGGGTCTGCGGGTTGATGATGCCACCCAGGGCGCAGGGGGCGAACACGTCCACGTCCAGGCCGTAGATGGCCTGGGCCTGCACCGGATGGGCGCCGAACTGCTGCACCGCGCGCTGCACATTGGCTTCTTGGATATCGTGGACCCAAAGCTCGGCGCCGGCTTCGCTCAGTTGGCGGGCCAAGTCGAACCCGACCTGGCCCAGGCCCTGGATCGCCACCCGCAGACCGCGCAGGTCGTCGCGCCCCAGGCGCTGCTGCACCGCCACCTTGAGCCCGATAAATACGCCATAGGCGGTGGCCGGCGAAGGGTCGCCGGTGCGCACGCCGCCGTCAAAGGATTCGCGCTGGGCCGCGCCCCCCACATGCCGGGTGCGCTCGGCCATGGTCTGCATCTCCGCCACGCCGGTGCCGGAATCGGCGGCGGTGATATAGCGCCCGCCCAAGCTGTCGACGAAATCGCCCATGGCCTGGAACAACGCCTCGCTCTTGTCCTTGCGCGGGTCGCCGATGATCACCGCCTTGCCACCGCCCAGACGCAGGTTGGCCAGGGCCGACTTGTAGGTCATACCGCGGGACAGGCGCAAGACATCGCGCAGTGCCTCCTCGTCATGGGCGTAGGGCCACATGCGGCAGCCGCCCAGGGCCGGACCCAGGCGGGTGTCGTGGATGGCGATAATGGCCTTCAGGCCGCTTTTAGGCTCGTGGCCGAAGACCACCTGCTCGTGTTGATCGAATTCGATATGGGAAAAGACGGACATGGGGGTTCCTCAAGGATTACCAGGGAAAAAGGGATAAGGAGGCCTGAGCAGGCGCCGCACGCGGCGCCTGCCCGTCAGGACTCAAGCGGCCGGTTCGAACAGCTGCAGCACCTGCACCTCGCCGCCCTGCAGGCGGTTTTTCAGCAACTGCTCGCGCACCTTGGCCTGGGCAATGGCCTGGTCCTTGACATGGCCGTAGCCGCGGATCTGCTCCGGCAGCTGGGCGATGGCCACGGCCGTGGCATAGTTGTCGGCCGTCAGCTGGGCCAGCACCAGGGCGATGGAGGCCTCGTAGTCGGCGATCAGCTGGCGCTCGACCCGGCGCTCGGCACTGTAGCCGAACAGGTCCAGGGCACTGCCGCGCAGGAACTTGAAGCGGGCCAGCACGGCAAAGGCCTTGAGCATCCAGGGCCCGAACTGGCGCTTGCGCGGCGCGCCGTTGTGCGGGTCGCGCTTGGCCAGCCAGGACGGCGCCAGGTGGAACTGCAGGCGGTAATCGCCGGCGAACTGCGCCTGCAGCTGCTTGACGAAGCTGCCGTCGCTGTACAGCCGCGCCACTTCGTATTCGTCCTTGTAGGCCAGCAGCTTGAAGTAGTAGCGCGCCACGGCCTCGCTCAGCGCCTCGCCCGAATCGGCCTTGCGCACCCGTGCCACCAGGTCGAGGTAGCGTGCGGCGTAGGCCGCGTCCTGGTAGGCGGTGAGGTAGTCCACCCGCCACTGGACGATCTCGTCCAGGGTCTGGCAGGGGGCTGCCTGCGGCTCGGCCGGACTGGCCAGGCGCTCCACCGCGGCCAGGTCGTGGGCGGCCCGGCGGCCCCAGCGGAAGGCCTGGCGATTGAGCTTCACCGCCACGCCGTTGAGTTCGATGGCCTGCTCGATGGCCGCCGCCGAGAGGGGGATCAGGCCGCTCTGGTAGGCGTAGCCGAGCATAAACAGGTTGGTGGCGATGCTGTCGCCCAGCAGGCGCGTGGCCAGGCGGGTGGCATCGATAAAGTGGGTCTTGTCCGCGCCCACCGCCTCGATCAGCGCCTCATGCATGGCCTGGCCGGGGATCTGCGCATCGGGGTTGCGGGTGAACTCGGCGGTGGCCGCCTCATGGCTGTTGACCACCGCGTGGGCGATCCGGTCGTTGAGCTTGGCCAGGGCCTCTTCGCTGGCCGCCACCACCAGGTCGCAACCCAGCAGCAGGTCGGTTTCACCGGCGGCGATGCGCACGGCGAAGATATCGCTCTGCCGGGCGGCGATGCGGATGTGGGTGATCACCGGACCGAATTTCTGCGCCAGGCCGGCCTGGTCGAGCACCGTGCAGCCCTTGCCTTCCAGGTGCGCGGCCATCCCGAGCAAGGCGCCCAGGGTGGTCACCCCACTGCCGCCGACGCCCGGTACCAGGATGCCGTAGGGCCGCGTCAGCGCCGGCTGCCGGGGGTCAGGCAGGTCGTCGACCTCGGCCTGGGCGGCCACCGCCTCGGGCTGGCGCAGGCTGCCGCCGTGGACGGTGACGAAGCTCGGGCAGAAGCCCTCGACGCAGGAGAAATCCTTGTTGCAGGCGTTCTGGTCGATCTCGCGCTTGCGCCCCGCCTCGGTTTCCAGGGGCAGTACCGCCAGGCAGTTGGACTTGACGCTGCAGTCGCCGCAGCCCTCGCACACCGCCGGGTTGATAAAGGCGCGCTTGGCCGGGTCGACCAGCTTGCCGCGCTTGCGCCGGCGGCGCTTCTCGGTGGCGCAGGTCTGGTCGTAGATGATCACCGACACGCCCTTGAACTCGCGCAGCTCGCGCTGCACGGCGTCCAGCTCCAGGCGGTGGTGGAAGCTGACGATGGGGGCAAAGCCGGCGCGGCTGGGGTACTTGTCCGGCTCGTCGCTGACCAGGGCGATGCGCTTGACCCCCTCGGCGAACACCTGCTGGCTGAGTTGGTCGACCCGCAGCTCGCCATCGATCGGCTGGCCACCGGTCATGGCCACCGCGTCGTTGTAGAGGATCTTGTAGGTGATATTGACCCCGGCCGCCACGGCAGCGCGCAGGGCCAGGTGGCCGGAATGGAAGTAGGTGCCATCGCCCAGGTTCTGGAACACATGGGGGGTATCGGTAAAGGGGGCCTGGCCGATCCAGGTGGCGCCCTCGCCGCCCATCTGGGTGAAGGTGTCGGTGTTGCGGTCCATCCACTGGGTCATGTAATGGCAGCCGATACCACCCAGGGCGCGGCTGCCTTCGGGCAGTTTGGTCGAGCTGTTGTGCGGGCAGCCCGAGCAGAAATGCGGGGTGCGCACGGTGGTGTGCTTGGGCGCCGCCAGGGCCGCTTCCTTGGCCGCGAGAAAGGCCAGGCGCGCGTCAATCTGGGCGCTGCTGTAGATCGGCGCCAGGCGCCGGGCGATGACCCGGGCGATCATCGCCGGGGTCAGCTCGCTGAGGTTGGGCAACAGGGAGACGCCCTGCTCGTCGAACTCACCCACCACCCGCGGACGCTTGCCCACCGGCCAGTTGTAGAGCTGGCCGGTGAGCTGATCCTCGATGACGCTGCGCTTTTCCTCGACCACCAGGATCTCGTCCAGGCCCTCGGCGAACTCGTGCACCGAGACCGGCTCCAGGGGCCAGCTCATGCCGATCTTCAGCACGCGCAGGCCGACCTCGGCGCACAAGGCCTCATCGAGACCCAGGTCGTCCAGGGCCTGACGCACGTCCAGGTAGGACTTGCCGGTGGTGATGATGCCCAGGCGCGGGTTGGGCGAATCGATCATCACCTTGTTCAGCCGATTGGCGCGGGCGAAGGCCCTCGCCGCGTAGATCTTGTAGGTATTGAGCCGCGCTTCTTGGACCAGGGGTGGGTCCGGCCAGCGGATATGCACCCCGCCTTCGGGTAGTACGAAGTCCGTCGGCAGCTGCAACTGCATGCGCAGCGGGTCGACCTCCACCACGGCGCAGGAATCGACGTTCTCGGCGATGGTTTTCAGCGCCACCCAGCAGCCGCTGTAGCGCGACAGCGCCCAGCCGATAATGCCGTAGTCGAGGATCTCCTGGACGTTGGCCGGGTTGAGCACCGGTATCGAGGCAGCGATAAAGGCGTGTTCGCTCTGGTGGGCGATGCTCGAGGATTTGCAGCCGTGGTCGTCGCCGGCCAACAGCAATACACCGCCATGGGGCGAGACTCCGGCCGAGTTGCCGTGCTTGAACACGTCGCCGCAGCGGTCCACCCCCGGACCCTTGCCGTACCACATGGCGAACACGCCGTCGTATCGGGCGCCGGGAAACAGGTTGGTCTGCTGGCTGCCCCAGACCGAGGTGGCGGCCAGTTCCTCATTGACCCCGGGGCGGAAATGAATGGCGTGCTGGTTGAGGAAATCTTTGGCGTCCCACAGGGTCTTGTCCAGGTTGCCCAGGGGCGAGCCGCGGTAACCGGAGATAAAGCAGGCGGTGTTCAGGCCAAGGGCCTGGTCGCGCTGCTGCTGCAGCATCGGCAGGCGGGTCAGCGCCTGGGTGCCGGTCAGGTACAGGTGGCCGGTTGAGAGCCGGTACTTGTCATCCAGGTGAATCTCGGCCAGGGCCATGGTGGACGCTCCTCTTGTTTTTATAAGCGTAGTGTCAGGACGGGGTGCGAGCAGGGCTGCTCGCGCCATCGCGCACGGTGGCCAAGAATATGAAGGGACACCGCGGGCTTTTTCTTTCTAAATGACGGGCTGAACGGCACTATTGCGCATGATTCAACCCGCAATAACCTCAATCGGGATACATTCATGCAGGAAAAACTCAGCGCCATCGATCGCAAGATTTTGCGCCTGTTGCAGCACAACGCCGACCTCTCGGCGGCGGAGATCGCCGAGCGGGTGGAGCTGTCGCAATCGCCTTGCTGGCGGCGCATCCACCGCATGCAGGAAGAGGGGCTGATCGAGCGCAAGGTGGCCCTGCTCAACCCGAAGAAACTCGGGCTGAGCATGACGGTATTCGTCAACGTCAAGCTCTCGGCCCACGGTCGCAACAACCTGGCGGAATTCGAGGAAGCGATAGTCGGCTACCCCGAGGTGCTGGAGTGCTACACCATGGCCGGCAGCTCGGACTTCCTGCTCAAAGTGGTGGCCAAGGATATTTCGAGCTACGAGCGCTTCCTGCGCGATCAGCTGCTGCAACGCCCCCATGTGCTGGAAGCCCATTCAAATATCGCCATGAGCGAGGTCAAGCGCACCACCGAGCTGCCGCTGGATTGAGGCCCGACAGCCTGGGGGACCTGTCATGCCGCGCCGGCGCGGTATCTTGCCTGCCCTCCTGGGTTCCCGCCTTCTTCCCGCCTTCGCAGGAATGACGGGAAATGACGGGGAACCTGAGTCCGGCGTGCGTAGCCAGGTCCGG
This sequence comes from Pseudomonadota bacterium, assembly GCA_040385585.1. Lineage (GTDB taxonomy): Bacteria > Pseudomonadota > Gammaproteobacteria > Pseudomonadales > Pseudomonadaceae > Aquipseudomonas. Next base: position 142,797 of record JAZKHB010000022.1, read on the forward strand.
GCGGTTAAAGCACGCGGCCGTCGAAGGCCAGGCTGACCCCGGGCGGCAAGGCCTCGGAGTGCTCCAGCAGCCAAGCGTCGAAGCTGTGGCCGATATGGGTCAGCACCGCCTGGCGCGGCGCGAGCCGCTCGATCACTTCCAGGGCCCGGGTCAGGTCGTTATGGTTGCGCGGCGCCTGGGCCTGCGGCGCGGTGGAGCAATCCAGCACCAGCACATCCAGGGGTAACTGCCGCAGCACCGCGCAGCTGGGTTCGGGCACGCCCAGGGTGTCGGTGAGGTAGGCGATACGGCGGCCTTCACCGCGGGTTTCGCGCTGCTCGAATAGGTAGCCGAAAGTCGGCCGGGAATGGTTCAGCGGCAAGGCGGTAACGCTCAGCTCACCCAGGTCGCGGCGTTCGAGCGCGGCGAAGGGCCGACTGAAATCCAGGATGCCCGGGTGCTTGTACAGATCGGCCAGGCCTTCGGGATCGTCCGGGCCGTGCACCGGAATCACCAAGCCCTGGCCCCAGCGCAGCTGCAGCAGGCCTTGGGCGTGGTCGGCGTGGTAATGGGTCTGCAGGATGCCGCTCAGGCTATGGGGGGCGAAACGCTCGGTGAGGTCGGTCAGGCCCGAGTCGATCAACCAGCGTTGCTCGCCGCACTCGATCAAAGCGCAACAGGGCCCGCGACGGCGCTGGGGGTAGACCCGGGCGCTGTCGCAGGCGGCGCAGGCGCAGTTGTAGACCGGCACCTGGCGCGCGTCGCCGCTGCCGAGCAGGGTCAGGCGCATGCGCGGGACTCGCTGATAAGCGCCAGTAGGGCCTCGACGCTGTGGGCCAGCGGCCCGGAGTTGTCCAGCAGCAGGATACGCTGATCGTCGGAGTCGGCGCTGAAACCGGCATTGCGCGCCAGGCGCGCCTCGATCTGCGGCACGCTTTCCCGGCCGCGGGCCAGCAGGCGTTGGCGCAGCACCGCCAGGTCGACGCTCAGCAACACCGCCAGCAGCGCCGGGTAGCGCTGGCGGGCCTGGGGCAGATGGGCGCGCGAGCCGTTGACCAGTACGTCCTGGCCGGTCGCCAGCCAGTCGTCGACCTGGCGGGGAATGCCGTAGGCCAGGCCGTTGGCCCGCCAGCTCAGGGCGAAGGTACCGCTCTGTTCGCGGCGCTCGAATTCCGACGGCGACACGCCGATGGCATCCTCCCCCACCGCCTCGGCCGAGCGTGTGATGACCCGTCGGGCGATCTGGCAGCCACGGGCATCCAGCCGGCCGCGCGCGGCGGCCAGCAGGCTGTCCTTGCCCGAGCCCGAAGGGCCCATCAGATAGATCAAGCGCCCGCCCATCAAAATACCCTCTTGCCTTGCCGCCAGACCTGCTGAATTACCGCCTGGCCTTGCTCGACCCGCGCTTGCAGCAGGTCGGCGCGCAGCCCCACGCGCAGCTCGCCGCGGTCGCTCAACCCGGCCGCCCGGGCCGGCGCCAGGCTGACCGTGGCGATGGCCCGCGGCAGGTCATAGCCGTTGTCCTGGCCGGCCAGCTGCACGGCCGCCTGCAACAAGCTGGCCGGGTAATAGTCGCTGGACAGGATATCCAGCACGCCAAGCCGGGCCAGCTCCGACCCGGCGATATTGCCCGAGTGCGAGCCGCCGCGCACGATGTTCGGCGCGCCCATCAGTACCTGCAGCCCGCGTTCGTGGCTGGCCCGTGCTGCCTCAAGGGTGGTGGGAAACTCGGCGATGCGCATGCCGAAGCCGGCCGACTCCTGGACATGGGCCAGGGTCGCGTCGTCGTGGCTGGCCAGGGCCAGGCCGCGGACCTGGCAGTAGTCGGCGATGGCGCGTCGGTGCGGGTCGCTGTACTGGCGCGAATTGGCCATCTGCTCGTCGATAAAGGCGTCCATTTCCGCCTCGCTCAGGTGGTACTTGCCCATGTAGTACTCGCGGTATTTCGCTTCCTGGGCGAACTGGCGCTGGCCCGGGGAATGGTCCATCACCGACACCAGTTGCACCAAGGGGTGTTCCACCAGGTCGCGAAACACCGCCAGGGTGTCCGGGTGGCACAGCTCGCAGCGCAGGTGCAGACGGTGCTCGGCGCGGGTCTGGCCCAGGGCCGCGGCCCGGGCGATGGCCTCGAGCATGGCCGGAAGCTGCTGCATGCGCTTGCCGCGCGGGTTGACGTCGCCGATGGCCAGGGCGTCGAACACCGTGGTAATACCCGAGGCGACGATCTGCGCATCGTGGGTCAGCACCGCCGAGGCCGAGGGCCAGTCCACCCCGGGCCTGGGGCTCATGTATTTTTCCAGGTTGTCGGTGTGCAGCTCGACCAGCCCCGGCAGCAGGTAGTCGCCGTCCAGGTCCTGGGCCGCTGGCAGCCGGCTACGGCCTTCCTCCACGGCCAGGATCAGCCCGTCGCGCACCACCAGGGTGCCCATAAAGCTCCGCTCGGCGGTGACCAGCTGGGCGTTGGTGAAGATCTGTTCAGCTGGCATAGACGTACTCCGGTTGCGCGTCGGGGTTCATGTCCAGGCAGCGGTCGGCCACCGCCTCCCGCGCGGCACGGTCGTGGAAGATGCCGATCAGCGCGGTACCGGCGGCCTTGGCTTCGGCGATCAGCTCCAGCACCACCCGGCGATTGGTCTCGTCCAGGGAGGCGGTCGGCTCGTCCAGCAGCATCAGCGGCCAGGCGACCATAAAGCCGCGGGCGATATTCACCCGTTGCTGCTCGCCACCGGAAAAAGTGCCGGGCGCCAGCTGCCAGAGCGGCTCGGGAATATTCAAGCGGCTCAGCAGGCTTTTCGCCCGCGCCGCGGCCTCCACCCGGTTGCAGCCGCGGATCAGCGCCGGCTCCATCACCACATCGAGGGTCGAGACCCGGGGAATCACCCGCAGAAACTGGCTGACATAGCCCAGGCTTTCCCGGCGCACCTGCAGTATCAGGCGCGGCTCGGCGCCGACCAGTTCGACCCAGTTGTCGCGGTGGCGGATGCGGATGCTGCCGCCGGCCGGCCGGTAGTTGCCGTACAGGGTGCGCAACAGGGTGGACTTGCCGGCGCCGGAATGCCCGTGCAGCACCAGGCATTCGCCGGCACGCAGGGTGAAATTCAGGTCGTCGAGCACCTGCAGCACCACACCGTGCTGCTGGTGCAGGGTAAAGGTCTTGCTGAGGCCCTGGACCTCGATCAGGTTGTTCATATAAACCTCGAACCCGTTTCGACCGGATCTGATCCGGCATGAGAATGGCTGTAGGGTGGATGACGCTTTATCCATCCACCGATGGCGACAGGTTGGCGGATGAAAAAGCGTCAGGGCTGCAGCACCGAGGACACCAGCAGCTGCGAATAGGGGTGCTGCGGGTCGTCCAGGATCTGGTCGGTCAGCCCCTGC
>JAZKHB010000023.1:0-1680 GCA_040385585.1 Pseudomonadota bacterium
GGCGCTGGAGAACACCAGGGCGCTGTCCTCGGCGATGGTCTGAGCCCCGGGCGAGTTGTTGACCGGCGCGTCGTTCACGGCATTTACCGTGATATTGACCGTGGCGGTGCTGGTGCCGCCCCTGCCGTCGGCAATGCTGTAGGTGAAGCTGGCCGGACCGTTGTAGCCCGCGGTCGGGGTGAACACCACATTGCCATTGACCACCGCCACCGTGCCCTGGATAGCGTTCTGCACCGAAACGATGGCCGGAGCGCCGCCATCGCTGTCGCTGTCGTTGGCCAGCAAGCTGCTGGGGGCGATAGTCAGCGCCACATCTTCGTTGGTGCTGAGGGTGTCGTTGACTGCCACCGGGTTCTGGTTGCCGCCGACCGGTGGTGTCACCTCGTGGACCACGACGGTGAGGGGCAGGCTGGTGACGGCGGTATCGCTGTTGGCGCCTTCGATGGCAGTGGCGATGATCTGCAGCTGGAACTGCCCGGTGAACCCGGTTGGCGGCGTCAGGGTCAGGGTGCTCAGGTTCCAGAGGCTCACATCGGCCGAGGTTTGACCCAGGATGGCGGTAAAACTCTGGTTACCATCGCTGAGTGTCGCGCCGACCGGAATATCGTCGATGCTCAGCTGCAAACTTTCCGAACCGTCGATGTCGGTCAAGGCTGCCTGGATCGAGGACAACGGAATCGCCGTATCCTCGTCGCCTTCATTCTGCACGTACTCGCTGTAATACCCATTGCCATATTCGCCCTGCAGCGGCGAAAGGCGAATGCCTGCCTGGAGCAGGTCGGCGGTGCTCTGGAAAAGCGGCACGTTGGCGCTGCTCAGATCCAGTACCGGGCCGGCAACACCGTTGCTGCTGACGCTGAAGTTGAGGTCGTAATTACCGGGGCCGTTCTGGTTGTGATGGTAGACATCCAGGGTGTAGTAGCCGCTGGTCGTCGGGGTGAACGCGCCGCTGACGACAGCACCGCTGTTGCCCCCCCATGTCGCCTCGGTGACTGCAACGCCGCCTACTACTACGCGCACACTGTCGTCGCCGCTGACATTGAAGGTATAGACATTGCCTGCCTCCAGGTGGATCAGGCCGGAGGCTCTGGAAGCGACACCGGCACTCACACTGCTATTGGTCACATTGTCCAATGACTGGGTGCTGGCCGCGGGTCCCGCCGATTCGATGGCCGACTGCAGGCTGCCCGGCGTCGCGCCGTTGCCGTTACTGCCCAGAATCAGATTGTTCCAGGTTTGCACTATCAACCCGGTGGGCGGCGGGGTGATGGTCTGTGTGTCGAGATCCAGGGTGGGTGCATCCGCCACGGGCGTGACATCGATGTCCAGGCTCGACTGCGCGGTGCCTGTGCCATCGCTCACGGTATAGGTGACCGTCGGCAGGCTGCCGCTCCAGTTCTCGACGGGTGTGAAGCTGTACTGACCGTCGCTGGCCACGCTCAGGCTGCCGACGCCATTGAGGACCGCGGTGGTGCCTGCCAGATGGGTGACGCCGTCGAGGGTAAAGTCCACCACGATGAAAACGTCATTCTCGGCGTCCGTCGCGGTACTGAGCAGATTGCCGTTGGCGCTCTGATCTTCATCAATGGTCGTACTGGTCGGTTGCAGAACGGGCGCGTCGTTGACCGGGGCCACGGTGACCGTGGCGGTGGCGGCGTTGGAGGTCAGCGCGCCATCGGT
>JAZKHB010000023.1:1780-49978 GCA_040385585.1 Pseudomonadota bacterium
CCGGTGAGCAGGGTGTCCTCGGTGGCCTGGACCAGGTCGTCGACGGCGACGGGCGCGTCGTTGGCCGGGGCGACGTTGACCGTCACGGTGGCGGTGCTGGTTTCGCCATCGGCATCGGTGAGGCTGTAGGTGAAGCTGTCCGTGCCGTTGAAGTCGGGGTTCGGGGTGTAGCTGAAGGTGCCGTCGGCGTTGACCACCGCGGTGCCGTTGGCCGCCTGGCTGCCCAGGGCCCAGACGTTGCCGCCGTCGGTGGACGGGCTGTCGTTGCCGGCCAGGTTGCCGGTGAGCAGGGTGTCCTCGGTGGCCTGGACCAGGTCGTCGACGGCGACGGGCGAATCGTTGGCCGGGGCGACGGTCACGGCGACGGTGCTGCTGGCGCTGCCGCCCTGGCCGTCGCTGATGCTGTAGCTGATGCTGTCGTTGCCGGTAAAGCCGGTGTTCGGGGTGTAGCTCAGGGTGCCGTCGACATTGATCAGCACCGTGCCGTTGGCGGCGCTGGCGGCGGTCACGGTCAGGGGGTCGCCGTTGGCGTCGCTGTCGTTGCCCAGCACGTTGATGGTGACCGGGGTGTCTTCGGACGTGCTGGCCGTGTCAGCCACGGCCACCGGCGGGGAGTTGACCGGCACGCCGGCGCCGACGGTCACGGCGACGGTGCTGCTGGCGCTGCCGCCCTGGCCGTCGCTGATGCTGTAGCTGATGCTGTCGTTGCCGGTAAAGCCGGTGTTCGGGGTGTAGCTCAGGGTGCCGTCGACATTGATCAGCACCGTGCCGTTGGCGGCGCTGGCGGCGGTCACGGTCAGGGGGTCGCCGTTGGCGTCGCTGTCGTTGCCCAGCACGTTGATGGTGACCGGGGTGTCTTCGGACGTGCTGGCCGTGTCGGCCACGGCCACCGGCGGGGTGTTGACCGGCAGGTTGGGATTGACCGTGATGCTGGCGGTGGCGGTAACGCTATCGCCGTCGGCATCGGTCAGGGTGTAGGTAAAGCTGTCCGAGCCGCTGAATCCGGCATCCGGGGTATAGCTGAAGGTGCCGTTGGCATTGACCACGACCGTGCCGTTGCTGGGCGCGTTGCCCAGTGCCCAGACGTTGCCGCCGTCCCCGGACGCTGTGTCGTTGCCGGCCAGGCTGCCGTTCAGCACGCTGTCCTGGGTCACGCTTGCCGCATCGTTCACCGCCACGGGCACATCGTCCAGGGCGGCCACGTTGAGGGTGACGGTGGCGGTGCTGACGTCGCCGTTGGCGTCGGTGATGCTGTAGGTAAAGCTGTCCGTGCCATTGAAGTTGGGGTTCGGGGTGTAGCTGAAGGTGCCGTCGGCGTTGACCACCGCGGTGCCGTTGGCGGCCTGGCTGCCCAGGGCCCAGACGTTGCCGCCGTCACCTGAAGGGCTGTCGTTGCCGGCCAGGCTGCCGCTCAGCACGCTGTCTTCGACAGCGCTCAGCACATCGTCCACTGCCACGGGCACATCGTTCAAGGCCACGACGCGGATGTTCACGGTGGCGGTACTGATGTCGCCGTTAGCGTCGGTGATGCTGTAGGTGAAGCTGTCCGTGCCGTTGAAGTCGGGGTTCGGGGTGTAGCTGAAAGTGCCGTCGGGGTTGACCACCGCGGTGCCGTTGGCGGCCTGGCTGCCCAGGGTCCAGAGGTTGCCGCCATCACCTGAAGGGCTGTCGTTGTCGGCCAGGTTGCCGCTGATTACACCGTCTTCCTGCACCTGCAGGCTGTCGTCGGCCGCAAGCGGAACATCATTGATCGGCGCCACGGTAATAGTGACCAGGCTTTGGCTCACACCACCCTGCCCATCGTCGATGGTCAGGGTAAAACTGTCGTCACCGTTGAAGTCCGGATTGGGGGTATAGGTGAAGTCGCCGGTCAGGGTATTCAGCACCAGCGTGCCATTGAGCGGCGCATTGGTCAGGCTGAACGTGAGGGTGTCGCCATTGGCATCGGTAGCCTCTACCCGACCGGATACCGCGCTGTCTTCTTCGGTCGTCAGGCTGAGGTCGTTGCTGTTGGGCGCGATATTCAGCAGGGCCGTCTCGGGTGCGCCGGTCAGCTCGTCGCTGGTATCGCTGGCCGAGGCCAGGCCCGCGGTCTCGTAGCCGATGGTGGGGTCCACGCTTTGGCCCGTGGCATCCAGCACCACGACGCTGCTGCTGCCGCCACCACCACCCGCACCGCCCGCGCCGCCTGCACCGGGACCGGCTGCGGTCGGAGTCAGGCTGGCGGTCGGGTCATCGCCGGCCGCGATGGCGGCCTGCAGCGCTTCCACGCTTTCCACGTCGCTGGGCGAGGCGGGTGCCACGGGCACCTGGTCGTCAGAGGACCACTGGGTGTCGCGGCCCAGGTCGAGGAGACGACCATCAGCCAGTTCGAGCGTGATCATGCCATCGGGGCCAGTCAGGATCTGTTCGCCCTGATACAGGCGATCGCCCTCGACCAGCAGGCGGCGGGTACCCTCTGGGGTAAGCGCGAAGACCTGGCCGATAATGCTTTTGACGATCCCGATGAGCTGATTCATGGTTACTTCTCCGAACTCACTATGCTGAGAGCCGCTGCAGAGGGTGGATAATTAGGGCAACTGAAAAAAGTCATAAAGTGACACAGGCCGGAGGGTCGGGCTGGGTCAAGTAAAATACTGGCGCCAAATTAATGGCTTATCATTTATCGTTCGTCGTAATAAAAAGTCAAAGTCTTGACCTGATAGCTCGCATACTAAAGAATCCGCAACACAATGTCACTTAGACATCATTGGTCGGAGCGGCAACGGACATACGGTCGAATCCACCGTGTCATGGGGCCTCCAGCTGAGTGCTTCGTTGTGCAGTACCCCCTTATTACGCGGCTGGTTCGACCCCTAATGGCGAATTTGCGGCTGCACGGTCTGTCTTATCACAAGGAAATTGAATCATGCAGTTTCGCTTTTTTTCCCTTCTGCCGTTTGCCCTGACCTGCGGCGTGCATGCACAGGCCCAGTCCCTGCAAGAGGCGATCCAGCAGGCCCTGAATACACATCCCGAAATCCAGGCCGGCGTTAACAGCCGGCTGGCGGCTGAACAGCAGCTCAAGGCGGCCCGAGGCGGTTACTTGCCCCGCGTCGACCTGCTGGCTGGCATAGGGCGTGAAGGGACCGACAATCCCTCGACCCGTGCCGGCGCCGGCAGCAATGACTGGCGGACCCTCACTCGCAGCGAGTCCAGCATCCGACTGCAGCAGATGGTGTTCGACGGTTTCGCCACGGCAGGTGAGGTGGGCCGTCAGGAAGCCACGGTCAATGCCCGGGCCTACAGCCTCAAGGGCAATGCAGAGGGCACGGCCCTGGACGTGGTGCAGGTGTACCTGGACGTGCTCAAGCGTGAAGAGTTGGTGCGTTTGGCCGAAACCAACCTGAGCAGCCATACCCGCCTCTACGACCAGATCACCTTGCGCAGCGAGCGCGGTGTGGGTCGCCTGGCCGACCTGGACCAGGCCGAGGCACGTCTGGCCCAGGCCAAGAACAACCTGATCACCGAGCAGACCAATCTGGCGGACGCGCGGACCAACTATTTCAGCATGGTCGGCCAGGAAGCCGACCAGTTGGAGCGCCCCGCCGGCTTGCCGGGCCAGCTGCCCGAGAGCCTCGACGACGCGCGGCGCGAGCTGCTGGAAAACAGCCCGATCCTGCGTTCGGCCGAGGCCGATGTGGTCGCCACCGAGCAGCAGTACAGTGCCGCCAAGTCGACCTTCTATCCGCGCTTCGATGCCGAACTGTCGCGCGCGGCCGACAATAATATCGACGGTGTGGAGGGACATTCGAACGAATGGCAGGCCATGCTGCGCATGCGCTACAACCTCTACAGCGGGGGCAGTAACAAGGCCGACATGGAGGCCAAGTCCTATCAGGTCAACGAGGCGCTGGATATCCGCAACAACGCCCTGCGTACCCTGAACGAAGAACTGGGCCTGGCCTGGAACGCCCTGCATAATGCCCGCCAGCAAGTGCCGGTGGCCCAGCAATATGCCGACTACAGTGTTCGGGTACGCAACGGTTACCAGAAGCAGTTCAGCCTCAGCGAGCGTACCCTGCTCGACGTGCTGGACAGCGAAAACGAACTCTTCACCGCCCAGCGCCGCCTGGCCGACCTGACCTACCTCGAGCTGTTCAGCCAGTACCGCATCAAGGCGGTTACCGGTGCGCTGCTCAAGAGCCAGTCGGTGGTCGCGCCGCTGGCCGCCAACGCCATCAGCGAGGTCCGCACCCAGGTGGCCTTGCCAGGACTGAATTGAGCCGATGAGTTTGACGCCCGACGACGCGCTTGCCCCCAAACCCCTCGACCCGGCGCCCAAGGTCGAGCGTAACGATCCACGGGGCTGGCACGACGATCCCTTGCTCGACAGCCTGCTGATGCTCTGCGCGCTGCACGGCAAGGCCGCCAGTCGGGCACTTTTGACGGCCGGACTGCCCTTGCCGGAGCAGCGCTTGAATGCCGAGCTGCTGCCACGGGCGGCGCAGCGCGTCGGCCTGCAGGGTCGTCTGATGAAGCGCGACCTGGCCCGTATTCCGCAAATCGCCATGCCGGCCCTGCTGTTGCTGCGCGATGGGCGCTGCACCCTGTTGTTGGGCTGGAACGACGCGGGTCTGGCCCGGCTGATGCCCAGTGAAACCGAAGGCGGCGAGGTAACGGTGCCGCGCGCCGTGCTGGAGCAGGACTATGCCGGACTGGTGTTCTTCGCCCAACCCCGGCACCGCTTCGACCTGGGGCATCAACACCTGATTCCACGTACCCAGGCCTGGTTTCGCGACACCCTCAAGCTCTCCCGCTGGCTCTATGCCGATGCCATCGCGGCCAGCCTGGTGATCAACCTCATCGCCCTGGCGACGCCGCTGTTCGTGATGAATGTCTATGACCGTGTAGTGCCCAACCAGGCCGAGGCGACCCTCTGGGTTCTGGCCGTGGGAATCACCGGGGCCTTTGTGTTCGAGCTGATCCTCAAGACGCTGCGGGCGCTGTGCCTGGACCTGGCGGGCAAGAAAACCGATCTGATCGTCTCGGCCACCCTGTTCGAACGCATCATCGGCATGGACATGCGCGGTCGCCCGGCGCGGGTGGGCAGCTTCGCGCAGAACATCCACGAGTTTCAGTCCCTGCGCGATTTCCTCTCGTCGCTGACCCTGACCAGCCTGATCGATCTGCCGTTCACCCTGCTGATCCTGCTGGTGGTGGGGCTGCTCGGCGGGCCGCTGGTCTGGGTCGGGCTGCTGGCGTTTCCGATCACCCTGCTGCTGAGCTGGGTGTTGCAAAAGCCGCTGGCCGAAACCATCAACCGCACCCTGTCCCTGGCCGGCGAGCGTCAGTCGACCCTGATCGAAACCCTCGGCGGGCTGGATGCGGTGAAGGTGCATAACGCCGAAAGCGAGCGTCAGCACCTGTGGGAGCAGACCATCGGTACCCTCAGTGGCCTGGAGCTGCGGGCCAAGCTGTTGTCGACGCTGGCGATGAACCTGACCCAGCTGATTCAGCAGATGGCCGGGGTACTGGTCATAGTCGCGGGGGTCTACCTGATCATCGACAACCAGCTCAGCGTCGGCGGCCTGATCGCCTGCTATATGCTGACGGGCCGCGCCCTGGCGCCGTTGGGTCAGCTCTCGGGGCTGGTCACCCGTTACCAGCAGGCGCGTCTGACCATGACCAATGTCGACCAGATGATGGGCTTGGCCCAGGAGCGGCACCAGGACAAGCGTCCCCTCAAGCGCCAGAGCCTGCAGGGTTCGGTGGAGTTCCGCCAGGTGGCGTTCAGCTACCCGGGGCAGAGCATGGCCTCGCTCAGCGGCATCAATATCGCCATACGTCCCGGCGAGAAGATCGGCATCATCGGCCGCAGTGGTTCGGGCAAGAGCTCCCTGGCCAAGCTGATCGTCGGCCTCTACCAGCCGGCCGAGGGCAGCGTGCTGGTGGACGACGTGGATATCCGGCAGATGGATGTCTCGGACCTGCGCCACAACATCGGCTATGTGCCCCAGGATATCCAGCTGTTCAGCGGCACCCTGCGCGATAACCTGGTGACCGGGGCGCGCTACGTCGAGGACGAAGCCGTGCTGCGCGTCGCCGAGCTGGCCGGGGTGCACGAGTTCGTGCGCCTGCACCCCCAGGGCTACGACCTGCAGGTGGGCGAGCGCGGCCAGCAGCTGTCCGGCGGCCAGCGGCAGAATGTCGCCCTGGCCCGTGCCTTGCTGCTCGACCCGCCGATCCTGCTGCTGGACGAACCCACCAGCGCCATGGACAACGCCGGCGAGGAACGCCTCAAGCAGCAGCTGTCGCGCATCCTCGGCAACAAGACCCTGCTGCTGGTCACCCACCGCGCGTCGATGCTGAGCCTGGTCAATCGCCTGGTGGTGATCGACAAGGGACGAATCATCGCCGACGGTCCCAAGGACTCCGTCATGCTGGCGCTCAAACAGGGGCAAGTCAGTGTCCGCGATTAACAGCCTCAAGGCCTATTTCAGCGGCCGCGACGAACAGAACGCCCAGCCGCTGCCCGAAGTCAGCAAGGCACTGATCGAGGATGCGCCCCTGGTGGTGCGCCTGACCATCTGGGCGATCCTGGGCTTTATGCTGTTCCTGCTGGTCTGGGCACATTTTGCCGTGGTCGAGGAGGTGACCCGCGGGACCGGCAAGGCCATCCCCTCGACCAAACTGCAAAAGATCCAGAACCTGGAAGGCGGCATCGTCACCGAGCTGTTCGTGCGCGAGGGTCAGATGGTCGAGATCGGCGATCCCCTGCTGCGTCTGGACGACACGCGCTTCGCCTCCAACGTCGGCGAGACCGAGGCCGATCGGCTCTCCTTGCTGCTGCGCATCGAGCGCCTGAGCGCGGAGATCGAGCAGCGTGAACTGCAGGTCCCCGAAGATCTGCGCCTGCAGGCGCCTAATCTGGCCGACAGCGAGCGCGCCCTGTTCGACAGCCGCCGTCAGCAGCTGCTGGACGAAGTGGCGGGTTTGCAGGAGCAGTTGATCCAGCGCCAGCAGGAGCTGCGCGAGTTCGGTGCCAACCGCGAACAGTTCCGCAACAGCCTGGCCTTGCTGGACCAGGAAATCCGCATGTCCGAGCCGCTGGTGGCCGAAGGCGCGATTTCTCAGGTGGAAGTGCTGCGGCTCAAGCGCGCCCAGGTGGAGAACCGCGGCAAGTTGCAGGCCATTACCCTGACGATTCCCCGGGCGGAATCGGCGATCAAGGAAGTCGAGCGCAAGATCGACGAGACTCGTGGGCGTTTTCGCAGCGAGGCGTTGACCGAACTGAACGAGGCCCGCACCGACTTGAGCAAGACCCAGGCCAGCGGCAAGGCCCTGGAGGACCGGGTCAACCGCACCCTGGTGGCCTCGCCGGTGCGCGGCATCGTCAAGCAGCTGCTGGTCAATACCATCGGTGGGGTGATCCAGCCGGGCAGCGACCTGGTGGAGATCGTGCCCCTGGGCGAAAACCTGCTGGTGGAAGCGCAGATCCGCCCCCAGGACATAGCCTTTCTGCACCCCGGCCAGCAGGCGATGGTCAAGTTCACCGCCTACGACTACACGATCTACGGCGGCCTGTCGGCCAAGCTCGAACAGATCAGCGCCGACACCACCACGGACGAGGAAGGCAACAGCTTCTACCTGATCAAGCTGCGCACCGACCGCAGTCACCTGGGCAGCGACGAGCAGCCGCTGCTCATCATCCCCGGCATGGTCGCCTCGGTCGACATCATCACCGGCAAGAAAAGCATCCTCAGCTACCTGCTCAAGCCGATTTTGCGCGCCCAGGCCGAGGCCTTGCGCGAACGCTGAGCAATCCCCTCGCCCAGGGTTCTTTTACCTTGTTCTGGCCCGTTCTGCGGACGGGCGAATTTCGTAGCCTGGACAAGCCTTGGCAGCGTCGGCGGCCGGCGAAGCGGGATGGCATGCCCATTGTCGTTCCCGCAAAGGCGGGAACCCAGGTGCGACGGAGTCTCTGGAGAGTCGCAGAAGCGCTGAGTCCAGGCGCGCTGGCGAAGCGTTTTCCATGTCGAGGGGTTTCAATCGCCGACAAACAGCTTCTGCACCACGGAAAAATCCAGCTGCCCGTGGCCCTGTTGCAGCAGCTCTGTATACAAGCTCAGCGCCAGGGTGGCCATCGGCGTGTCGCTGGCCGTGGCCAGCGCGGCTTCCTGGGCCAGGCCCAGGTCCTTGGCCATCAGCGCGGCCATAAAGCCACCGGTATAGCCCCGGGAGGCCGGTGCGTTTTCCATCACCCCGGGCCAGGGGTTGTAGCGTTCCAGCACCCAGTTGCCGCCGGAGCTCTGGCGCATGATCTCGGCCAGAACGCTCGGCGCCAGGCCGTTGGCCACGCCCAGGGCCATGGTTTCGGCGGTGCCGATCATCTGCACCGCCAGCAGCTGGTTGTTGCAGACCTTGGCCACCTGACCGGCACCGTCGGGGCCGGCGTGGAAAATATTCGTGCCCATGACCTGCAGCAGCGGTCGGGCCCGCTCCAGGGTCGCAGCCTTGCCGCCGACCATAAAGGTCAGGGTACCGCCCGTGGCGCCCGCGGTGCCGCCTGAGACCGGCGCATCCAGCAGGTCGATGCCCCGTGCCGCGGCGGCCTGGTGCACCCGGCGCGCCGCGTCCGGGGCGATGGTCGAGCATTCCAGCACCAGGGTGCCGGCCCCTAGGGCGCTTAACAGCCCGCTTTCGCCCAGGTACAACTCTTCCACATGACGGCTGGCCGGTAGCATGCTGATCAGCGCGTCGGCGCCGCGCACCGCCTCCCGAGCGCTGGCGGCAGCGGCCGCGCCTTCGGCGGCCAGCTGGTCCATGGCGCCCTGCACCAGGTCGAACACCCGCAGGGCGTAGCCGGCCTTGAGCAGGTTGCGGGCCATGGGCAGGCCCATATGGCCGAGGCCGATAAAGGCGATGGTTTTCATTGTTGTTCTCCAGCCTGGGGTGGTTCGGCATTCAGGCCTGGGTGCCCGAATAAGGGCATCCAGGCCGTGCCGGTTGATAACTTCGCTTACAGGTCGGCCAGGGGGTGGGGGCCTTCCCAGGTCGGGACGAAATGCGCCTCGACCACCGCCTCGGGAAGGCTCGCCACATCCGGCCAGTGCCAACGGGGCGCGTGGTCCTTGTCGATCAGCCGGGCACGCACGCCTTCGGGAAATTCCGGGTGGCGGCAGCAGTTCAGGCTCATGGCGTATTCCATGCGAAATACCTCGGCCAGGGACAGGTGGCGGGCGCGGCGGATCTGCTCCCAGATCAGGTAAGCGGTCAGCGGGCAGCCCTCGGCCAGGGTCTTGCCGGCGCGGGCCAGCAGCGGGTCTTCGGTGTTCTGCAGGGCGGCGAGGGCGCGCCAGGCACTGGGCAGGTCGGCCACATCCAGCAGGCTGTCGATCTGCGCCTTGCGCGGCAGCCACTGGGCCTCCGGCAGCTGCGGGCGGGCTTCGTGCTCCAGGGCCTTGAGCAGGCTGTTGAGCTGCATCGGGCTCTGCTGTTGCCAGTTCAGCTGCAGCAGTCCGTCGAGCAGGGCGTCCTGTTGCTCGTCGAGCAGGAAACGGTCGGCCAGGTCCAGCTGCAGGGCATCGTTGGCGTTGATCTGGCTGGCGCTGAGGCCGAGAAAAAGGCCCATGCGTCCCGGCAGGCGCGAAAGGAACCAGCTGCCGCCCACATCCGGAAACAGGCCGATATTGATTTCCGGCATGCCCAGGCGGCTGCTGGGGGTGACGATGCGGATCGCCGCGCCCTGCATCAGCCCCAGGCCGCCGCCCAGCACATAGCCGTGGGCCCAGCAGATCAGGGGCTTGGGGTAGGTATGGATGCGGTAGTCGAGACGGTATTCGTCGGCGAAGAAGCGCGCCGCCAGGGCGGGCACTTCATCGGGTCGCTTCAGGCAGGCTTCGGCCAGGCTGCGCACCTCGCCACCGGCGCAGAAAGCCTTGGCGCCGTTGCCGCGCAGCAGCACGCAGACGATGGCCGGGTCTTCGGCCCAGGCCTTGAGACGGGCATCCAGGGCCTCGATCATCGGCAGCGAGAGGGCATTCAGGCTCTGCGGCGCCGCCAGGCTGGCGATGCCGATACGGGCGCCGCCGTGGCCGAGCAGTTCTTCGAATTCGATATTCATCGGGTTTCCTGGCTTGGGTTCGACGCCGCCGGATGGGGCTGGATAAGCGTGACCTTATCCATCCTGCCGGTTGGGCCCCGGGTTATTGATTGCGCCACTGCGGGTCGCGTTTTTCCAGAAAGGCGTTGACCCCTTCGCGGGTATCGTCGGCCTCGAACAGGTCGACGAAGCACTCGCGCTCGCGGGCCAGCCAGGTGCTGGGCGCGCGCTCGCGGGCACCCTGGATCAGCGGCTTGATGGTGCGCACCGCCACCGGGCTCTGGCGTGCCACCCTGGCCGCCAGCAGCAGGGCGTGACCGCGGGCTTCGCCGCTGTCGACCAGCTGCTCGACCAGGCCGATGCGCAGGGCGGTCTCGGCATCCAGGCGTTCACCGCAGAGGATCATGCGCTTGGCCCAGCCTTCACCGACCAGCCAGGCCAGGTGCTGGGTGCCACCGGCACAGGGCAGCAGGCCCACGGTGGCTTCCGGCAGGGCCAGTTGGGCCTGGCGTTCGGCGATGCGGATATCGCAAGCCAGGGCGCACTCCAGGCCGCCACCCATGGCGTAGCCGTTGATCGCGGCGATGGACACACCACGAAAATCGCGCAACGCCTCGAAGGCTTCGCCGAAGCGCCGGGCCATCTCCCGGGCGCGCTCCTTGTCGCCGTCGGCGAACAGCTTGAGGTCGGCCCCGGCGCTGAAGAACTTGCCGCCCTGCCCGGTGATCACCAGGGCGTAGATGGCGTCGTCGCGGTTGAGGTGCTCGATCAGCTGCTTCAAGCCGATCAGCGAGTCGCGGTCCCAGGTATTGGCCGGCGGCTGGTTGATGGTGATCAGCGCGGTGTGGCCGTGTTTTTCCACCGTGAGCTTGTGGGTCAGGTCGAACAGGCCGGGATTGTAGGGTTCCAGGGCGTGGCTCATACAAGTGTCCTCGTTTCTGCAATGGCTTAGAGCCTGCTTAGGGTTTAGCGAAACGCAGCAAATCCTATGCAGGTTCTTACAGCAGGCGGTCGAGCATGCCGCCCTGGTCAAGCAGGCGCCGGGCGATAATCACCCGCATGATCTCGTTGGTACCTTCCAGTATCTGGTGCACGCGGCTGTCGCGCACCCAGCGTTCCAGGGGGTAGTCATTCAGATAGCCATAGCCGCCGTGAAGTTGCAGCGCTTCGTTGCACAGCTCGAAGCACTGGTCGGTGGCGAAACGTTTGGCCATGGCGCAATAGAGACTGGCTTCCGGGTGCTGATGGTCGAGCTTGTGGGCCGCCAGACGCACCATCTGCCGGCTGGCGGTCAGCTGGGTGAGCATGTCGGCCAGCTTGAATTGCAGGGCCTGGAAGTCGCTCAGCGCCTTGCCGAACTGCTTGCGCTCCTCCACGTAGCGCAGGGATTGCTCCAGCGCCGCCTGGGCCGCGCCCAGGGAACAGCTGGCGATATTGATACGCCCGCCGTCCAGGCCCTTCATGGCGTAGACGAAGCCCTGGCCTTCGGGACCGATACGGTTGCCGGCGGGGATGCGCACGCCCTCGAACGTGATGGTCCGGGTCGGCTGGGCGCGCCAGCCCATCTTCAGTTCGTTGCGCCCGTAGTTCACGCCTTCGGCATCGGCCGGTACCAGGAAGCAGGAGATGCCCTTGGCGCCGCTGTCCTCGCCGGTGCGCGCCATGACGATCAGCACATCGGTGCTGCCGGCGCCGGAGATAAAGCACTTGCTGCCGTCGAGCACGTAGTGGTCGCCCTCGCGCCGGGCGCGGGTGCGCAGGTGCGCGGCGTCGGAACCGGCATCGGGCTCGGTCAGGCAGTAGGAGGCCAGCAGTTCGCCGCTGACCAGGCGCGGCAGCCAGGTGTCCTTGAGCGCCTGGTCGGCGAAACGCGCAAGCATCCAGCTGGCCATGTTGTGGATGGTCAGGTAGGCCGTGGTGGCGACGCAGCCGGCCGACAGCTGCTCGAAAATCAGCGAGGCGGACAGCCGCGACAGGCCCAGGCCGCCATCGTCCTCGTCGATATACAGGGCCAGGTAGCCCTGCTCGGCGGCACGCTTGATCACCTCGACCGGAAAGTGGTGGTCGCGGTCCCAGTCCGCGGCGTGGGGCGCCAGCTCCCGGGTCGAAAAGGCCCGCGCGCTGTCCACCAGCAGGCGTTGTTCGTCGCTGAGTTCAAAATCCATAACGCATCCTTGTGGGAAGGGCGCGCCCCGGCCCTAAGGTCGGGACGAGGCGCGCGGAGTCGGTGTTATTTAAGCGCAATGGTCAGGTTCGGCCCGGCCACGGCGTCCTCGTCGAACCAGCGACTGGTCACCGTCTTGGTCTCGGTGAAGAAGCGCACGCCCTGTTTGCCGTAGGCGTGCAAGTCGCCGTAGAACGAACCCTTCCAGCCGGTGAAGGAGAAGAACGGCAGGGGCACCGGGACTGGCACGTTGATGCCTACCTGGCCGACTTCCACCGCGTGCTGGTAATGCCGGGCCGCGCCGCCGGAACGGGTGAAGATCGAGGTGCCGTTACCGTAGGGGCTGGCATTGACCAGTTCGATGGCCGCCTCCAGGGTATCGACTTCCATGCACACCAGCACTGGGCCGAAGATCTCCTCGCGGTACAGGCCCATCCGGGTGGTCACGCCGCGGAACAGGGTGGGGCCGACCCAGTTGCCATCGGGGTATCCCTCGACCGCGCAGTGCGAGCCGTCCAGCAGGCATTCGGCGCCTTCGGCCTTGCCCTCGGCGATCAGGCGCAGCACCCGTTGTTTCGCCTGCTGACTGATCAGCGGGCCGAAGGCGGCATGGCCGTCGGTCCAGTAGCCGGGTTGCAGGTCGGCCATCTGCGCCTGCAGCTCGTCAATCCACTGCTTCGATTCGCCGACGAACACTGCCACGCTGATCGCCATGCAGCGTTGGCCGGCGGCGCCGCAACTGGCGCCGACCAGGTTGCTCAGCACCTGCTGCTTGTTGGCGTCGGGCATGATCACCATATGGTTCTTGGCCCCGGCGAAGGCCTGCACGCGCTTCAGGTGGGCGGTGCCGGTGCGGTAGATATGCTGACCGACCGCGACCGAGCCGACGAAGGAAATCGCCCGGATATCCGGATGGGTGAGCAGGCTGTCGACCACTTCGCGGGCACCATGCAGCACCTGCAACACGCCCTTGGGCGCGCCGGCCTCGATAAACAGCTCGGCCAGGCGGTTGGGGGTCAGCGGGTCCTGCTCGGACGGCTTGAGGATAAAGCTATTGCCGGCGGCGATGGCCAGGGGAAACATCCACAGCGGAATCATCGCCGGGAAGTTGAACGGGGTAACGCCCACGCACACGCCCAGGGGCTGGATCCAGCTGGCGGTGTCGATATCGCGGGCCACGTTCTCCATGGTCTCGCCCATCATCAGGCTGGCGATATTGCAGGCCTGTTCCACCACCTCGATGCCGCGCCAGACATCGCCCTTGGCGTCAGCCAGGGTCTTGCCGGTTTCGCCGGCGAGGATTTCCGCCAGCTCGTCGTGGTGTTCCTTGAGCAGGTGCTGGTAGCGCAGCATGACCCGCGCACGGTCGGACACCGGGACTTCGCGCCAAGTGATGAAGGCCGCCTTGGCGCTGGCGATGGCCGCCTCGATTTCCTCGGCGGTGGCCTTGGGCACCAGGGCCAGCACCTCCTGGGTGGCCGGGTCGGTCACTTCGATGCATTCGCGGCTGCGGCTTTGCTGCCATTCGCCGTCGATCAACTGGGGGATTGCCTTGGCCATTGCTCGCTCCGCGGTGGACCTGGGGTCCGCTTGTTGTTTTCCTAGTTATAGCCTCGATAAGGGCCTTTGTGGATTGACGATCTTGGGCAATGGATGGACGATCTTGGGTTTGCGGCGGGCCGCCGGAGCAGCGCCTGCCAGAGGCCCGGACTAACGCCGGGCGATCAGGGAGTTCCATGGACCTCGATGTCGATACCTCCAGCTGGCCGCTGCCGGCCAACGGTGTGCGCTTTATCACGCCGCCCAGGCTACGCCGGCTGCTGGCCCGCCATGCCCTGACGCTGGGCTGTTATCCGCTGGCCCTGGGGTTCTACCCGGACGCCCGGGGACACCGCATGGCGCGCCTGACGCCGGACGACTGGCTGCTGATTTACTGCCGCGCCGGCCAGGGCTGGCTGGACACGGCTGATGGACGATTGGCGGTGGGCGGTGGCGACTTGCTGCTACTGCCCAAGGGCCAGGCCCATGCCTATGGCGCCGCCGGGCAAAAGCCCTGGACGCTGTACTGGGTGCACTTCGACGGCGAGCGGGTGGCGGACTTCCTGCGGCCCCTGGGCGAGGCGCCGCTGCTGCGCATCGGCATGCAGCCGCGGTTGCTGGCCGAGTTCGAGGCCCTGCTGGATGTGCGCAAGCAGGGCTTGAGCCTGCCGCACTTCGTGCATGCCGCCCACCAGCTGCAGGCGCTGCTGACCTCGCTGGCGGTGCTGCCGGCGCGCCTGCAGCTCAAGTCCGGGCGGGTGCTGGATATCGATGCGGTACAGGCGGTGATGCGCGCTCACCTGCACGGTGCGCTGAACCTCGATCAGCTGGCCGCGCAGTTCAAGCTCTCGCGCTTTCACTTCGCCAAGACCTACCGCGCCCTGACCGGCCAGGCGCCGATCCAGGCCTTTATCCAGCTGAAGATGGCCCACGCCTGCCGCCTGCTCGACGAGGGCGGGCAGGGCATTCGCCAGGTCGCCGAGCAGCTGGGTTACGAGGACATCTATTACTTCGCGCGGCTGTTTCGCAAGGTAGTGGGCATTGCGCCCGGGCAGTACCGGGCGCTGCACCAGGGCTGATCCCGGGCATGGCTACGCGCTCAGACGCTGCCCCGCGGCCCTGGGCGGGAATGCCGCGGCAATCCCCTGCAACAAGGCTAATCGGCCTGTCTCTATGTTCATGACGCGCCGAACAGGCGCACGCGAACCAGAGGCCCTCGGCGGCTGCGGAATGACGCTACCTCAAAAAGCCTCTCAAGGCTGCTGACCCTCAAGCCCTGGGCGGCATGACGGCGATATACCACCGGCGTTTTTACCCCGACGACGTGGATGGCACCCTGGCCAATGTGGCGCCGCTGGACCCGCGCTACCTGAGCTTCTGCCGCCTGCCGCAACGACCTGAAGCGCCATCAGCGGGAGCTGCTGACGCGTCGCTAAACCATGAAGGCCTTAAAAATTTGAAATCGCTAGGGCCTGTTGACATTAACCTCGCGAGTCGCGTTGCCGCGAAGAAGGGTTCCAGGCAAGGCGCGGAACGCAGGCAAGGGTCATTCCCTTGCCCAATTTCGCAACGCCGAATGGGGCGCTTATTCGCGCAACCCGCAGGGCTGGATCTGTTTTGATGCGATAGGCGTTTACTCGCCGCTCGTTGTGAATCACCCGGAGTCGCGTCTCATGCCAGGTCTGGTTTCAAAACCAGGTCCGGCGCGGCCGTGCGGGTAGTGTTAATAGGCCCTAGCTCGAGGCATGGCGTGCCTGCCAGAAGCCCGACTGCGGCCAGCGCAGTTCCTGGGCGTAGAGGTAGCGGCGCATCCGACGGAATTCCTCGAAGCGTTGCTCCACATGCGAGGCGTAGCGCTGAGCTGCTGTTGCATCGGCCTCGAGCCAGCCGGCGATCACCTCGGCGGCGGTCAGGCCGTCCTCCAGGGCCTTGTAGATGCCGCGGGCCATCAACGGATCGAAGCTGCCGGCCGCATCGCCCACCGCCAGCCAGCCTTGACCCATGACCCGGTCCAGCTGGCAGGAGGGCGCTGGGCTGACGATCATCTGCTCGGGTTGGAAACCATGGCCTTGCAGGTCGCGGGCGCTGTGGCGGGTGTCGGCGAGCAGGTTCAGCCAGTGGCGCCAGTCGCGGGCACCCAGGGCGCGTAGGGTCGGGCGGTCGCAGGTCAGGGCGATGCACAATTTGCCGTCCGGCAGGCTGGCGCGGTACCACCAGCCGTATTCGACCGCTTCGAGCAGGGTCAGCCGGCTGGTGATGGGCGCCGCGGGTGGGCGGGTAAAGAAACCGTGGACGCAGATCAACTGGTCCAGCTCGACCTGTCGGGCCCCGAGCAAGCGGGCCACGCGGGCCTGTTGACCGCTGGCATCGACCAGGTAGTCGGCCTGCAAGGTACGGACCTGTGTGTCGGGTCCGCGCAGCTGCAGGCGGTGGCCCCCGGGTGTGGCGCTCAAGGTGCGCAGGCGGGTGCGGGTATGCAGCGCGATGCCCCGCGCCTGGGCCTGGTCGGCGAGCCAGCGCTCGAAGCGCTGGCGGTCCAGATGCCAGCCACTGCCTTGGGGGTTGCCGAGGAAATCGTTGTAGCCCAGTGTCTCGCTGCCCCACAGCGAACAGCTGCCCAGGCAGGGGTCGTGGCCCTGTCGCTGGAAGTCGTCCCAAAGCCCCAGGCGTTTGAGCAACTGGCGGGTGTCCGGCGGCAGGCTCTCGCCAATGCGTGGACGACGGTAGTCGCCGGCCTCGATCAGCACCACCTGGTCGATGCCCCGGCGCGCCAGCGCCAGGGCCGTCGCGCAGCCTGCCGGGCCGCCACCGATTATGGCGACCCGGCACCGGTCAGGAATCCCGGTTATTGCCGTCATCCGGCGCTGGGGGCCACGGTGTTCGGCCAAGGCACCACCGGATCGCCGCCGTCGTCGTCGAGCTGGCTCTGCACCTCCAGGTAGAACTGGGCATTGAAGGGGCCACCGTCCGCCGCGTCGATGGCCGAGCCCTGGACCACCACCCCGATCTTGTGCCAGTTCTCCAGCATGCCGATGCGTTGCTGGTAGCGGCCGACTTCGGACGGATCGAAGGGCTGGGTCAGGGTGCCTTCGCCACGCACCGAAAAACGCTGCGCCGGCAGCTGATTGTCCGTGACGTCCTTGGCCACGTAGACCGCCACCGGCCGTTGTGCCGGCCAGGACCAGTACAGGGTGTTGTTGAACTGTGGCGTGGGGTCCGGCTGGTGGGTGGCGCAGGAGTTGTAGTCGGTGTGCCAGGGCAGCGCCATGAATTTGGACGCATCGCCCGGCTCCAGCCCGGGGCTGCCGGGCTGGGTGTCCACTGGGCTGTTGTCGGTCAGCGGATTGTTCTGGATATTCGGGGTGTAACCGACGCCGAGAAAAGGCTGGCTGGCGAGCGCCTGGCCGTAGTCCAGGGCCTTGGGCTGGATGCGGAACGGACCGGTACCGGAGGTCTGCCAATCCTGCACATAGAGCGCCGGGTCGCGGACGATAAACGTCAGGTCGATGCCGGGGCTGAAGCGCCCGCCCAGGCAGTTGACCAGTACGGCCTTGTCCAGGGCTTCGCCCTCGTTGAGGCTCAGCCTGGCCGTGGGGCTGTAGGCCTTGGCGTTCCACTGGGTCAGGTAGAAATACTGGGTCTTGCGCAGGGTCAGAAAGGACTGGCCGGCATCCCCCAGGGACAGGGGCATCAGGCGGCCGTTTTGCAGCTGGTCCGGCTGGTTCGGGTCGCGGATAAAGCCCAGGCCGCCGAGCACGGTGCTGGCCGGGTCGTCGTCGGGCTGGATCTCGTCCACCGTACCGTGGGCGGTGGCGGCGGTGATGCTCAGGTTGGTGTTCCACTGTTGCATGGCGGCGCTGCGAAAGATCGGAAACACCTCGTCGGCGAACGAGGGTTGATAGCCGCTCTGGTAGGCACCGTTGCTGAACAGCGCCGGCTGCAGCGCCAGGTGCCGCACCCAGACATCGTGCATGTCGTCCCACAGCGACACCGCGTTGAGGGTCTGCGGCGCATAGGCCGGGTCGGTGGCCGTGACCCAGGCGTGACCCTGCACCGGCTGCGAGCTGCCGTCGTCGAATTGCAGCACGGCATGGACGGGGCCGTCGCTGCCGTCGTCGAACCAGCCGTCGTTGTCGATATCGCTGGCCAGCGGATAGGGCTGCCCGGTGGCCGGGTTGAGCATGCCGCAGGCGCGGCCATAGCCGCCGGTCACGATCAGCCGGCCGTAAGCGTCGGTCTGCAGCTCGCCGAGGCTGTCGATGGGCCCGTCCGGGCAATCCATGTCGGGGAAATGATCGGCCGGAAAGGACTGCGGGTAGGCGGGCCACTGCACCACGCCCTGGCCGTCCACCCAGCTGCTGGCCGTGGTGCTTCGGGCAAAGGCCACGGGCGCGGTATCGGCGCCCTGCACGGTGCGCGGGCCCGGGTCGATGACCAGCTGAGTCAGGCGCTGCGGGTCGGCGATATCCGCCGAGAAGGGCGTGATGCTGTTGCGCAGCGCCGGAACCAGGCCGTTCTTGTAGTTATCGATGCCCAGGTCTTCGGGAATGATGTACCAGTTGGCCTTCTTGTTGGCCAGGTGCACGGTCCAGACGATGGCGGTCACGGTCTTGCCGTCGATGTGGCTGCCGATGCGGATTTCCGTGCCGCTGACCCCCATGGGGTAGGTCTCGGTGGCCTGTGCCGGGTAGGCGTAGACCTTGAAACGGGCGGCCTGGCGCTTGAGCGCGCCGCTGGCGTCGCGCAGGTCAGCCGAGGTGATGGGCTGGCTTTCGGTGCCGGGCTTGATCGGCAGGCCGCCGGTGGCGGTGCCGCCATCGCCGGGAATCGGCAGTGCGGCCTGGGTGTTCGGCTCCAGGTAGAACTCGGCGCTGTTGCCGACGCGGGCGAAGCCGATCGCCGGATGGATGCGAAAGTTGCTGGTGCTCATGATCGGCTCCTCACTTGTTCTGCATGGCTTGCAGCCAGGCCTGGTAATTGACGATGAAGTGCGACAGGTTCAGGTGCTTGGCCGCCACGCTCTGCCCCGACGCACCGACGGTGACGGTATGCACGCCGGCGTTGTGGCAGGCGAAGCAGTTGGCGTCCTGGGTAAAGGTTTCCATGCTGGTATTGGCCAGTTGCAGCGAGCCGATCTGGCGGTCACCCGGTGCCATGGGCGCGCCATTGGCGCCGGGAATGTCGTCGTTGCCGGTGGTCCATTGCGCGCCCACCAACTGGTAGTTGGCCCAGACGCTGCCGGCCAGGTGCGGTGCGACGCTGGCATTGAGGCTCTGGATATTGGCGCTATTCTGCGCATTGCCACCGCCGAACGGTGCCTGGCGACAGACGCTGAC
This sequence comes from Pseudomonadota bacterium, assembly GCA_040385585.1. Taxonomy (GTDB): domain Bacteria; phylum Pseudomonadota; class Gammaproteobacteria; order Pseudomonadales; family Pseudomonadaceae; genus Aquipseudomonas. The sequence goes on from JAZKHB010000023.1 coordinate 20,904, forward strand.
CGACTTCAGCGGGTTGTTCACGTCGAACTGGTTCTGAATCCCCAGCGGGCTATCGGCCTTGTACAGCGACCAGGGTTGGCCGCTGACCGGGTCGGTGGCGCTGGCCGGCACGGCGCTGCAGTCTGGCGCGTTGGCCCGGTGTTCGAAGGTGGCCCAGACGAACTCGGGATGGCCCTTGACCACGCCGACCACGTGCATGCCGATCAGCGCCAGCAAGACCCGTTGCGTCTGGCCGGAGCTGTCGCTGATCTTGCCGTCGACCACCTTGACCACCGGCACGACCTGATCCTCGGTATGAAAGTGGGTCGTGGCATCCTGGATAAAGGTCTGGGTCGGCTGGCCGTTGGCGTCCAGCAGGGCCGCCACGCGCCAGGCCAGTTTCAGCTCCAGGGCGTTGACCGGGAAATCCTGGGCCGGCGCCACGCCTTTGAGCGCGTTCAGGTTGTAGAGCTGGTTGGCGGTGACGAAATTCCAGAAGTCCTGGTTCAGCAGGCCGGTGTAATACACCACGTTGCCGGCCTGGTCGACCAGCACCTGGGCGCCGGGGCCGGCCTGGAAGATATCGTCGGCATCCACCGTCTGGCTGGACTTGGCGACCCGCACCAGGGTGCGCGGTTGCTCACCCGCGGCACGCCCCGGATAGGGGGTGCTGCCTGGGCCGCCCGGTCTGAGCAACGCGCTGGGGCTGGCCATGGTCTCGAAGTTCAGCGCAGCGCCCGCCGTGGCGTTGGTCGGTTCGCCGAGCCAGAGGAACATCTGGTAGGCCCACTGGTGGAAGGCGCAGTTGTTCAGGGTGCCACTGAGGGGAAAGTCGTTGCCGTCGGGAAAGGGCGTGTCGGGGAACCAACTGGCCGGCGCCGAACAGCTGTCGGTGGGCGAAACCGCCAGCGTGCTGGTGACCGGCTCGGGAGGCTGCAGAGGCGGCGAGGTATTGCTCTGATTGCAGGCACTCAAGAATACGACCGACAGCAGCAAGGCGTGCTGGCGAAGACGGGGACGGCGCATGTCCATGGTGGGAACTCCTCATGGCAACAGGGGAATAGCCGGCGGTCTGCGCCGCCGACAGTCGAGCACGCGCCTGGACCTCGGTTGAAGTCGGCATCGTTATGCAGCGATTGAATGCCCCCGGGCACGCAGGCAGGCGGCGTGCCGGACAGGGCTCAGGAGGAGGGCGGAGATTTGCCGTGGGGTGGACGGGCCAAGTGGCGGCGAACGCGGGTCGTGATGAGGAACCCGAGGGGACAAGAAACGAACATGCTGCCCTGCATACTGACTGTCCTTTTCCAGGCCGCGCCTGACTGCCGCGGCCGAGGTCGATACGCCACCGGGGAGCGAGTCAGCGACCAGATGTTGGCGCTGCAAGGCTGACGGCGGTGGAACTGCTCAGCAGGAGCCCCGAGGGCCTGGGTAGGTGTGGGGTCTTTCTGCCTGGAGTCAAACCTAGCTGCGAATCCACCCACGTCAAGGCGAGTCGGTTGAAAAAACGGCACGGTGCGCACGTAATCCTTTGCCCGGTCCTGCGCCGCGCCACGCTGGGCCTGAACGATTGCCGCACGTTCGTGGACGATGTGCTTATCTTCCCGTCCCGCTGTCCTGATTGCTCGCAGCCAGGACGGCGCCATCGGCAGCCTTCAGCTGCCGGTGCGTACTTTGACGCCAAGCAGCTTGAACCAGAACGCGGCTTCGCTGACCAGTTGCGCGCGCAGGTCAGTAGCGAATTCGGCCGTGTCGGCCTCTCCGGGAAATAGACGCTGCAAGGCTGGGCTTTCGGCCAGCGGCAACGGGGATGAGGTCTCGTGCAGCAGCAGGCTGGCGACCTGGACCAGGTCGGCGAGGCTGGCCTTGGCGTCCGTCAAGCGTCTCCAGTCGTTGCGATAGCGCGCCACGTCGATCACCTCTACGGGCTGTTTCCAGGCGGTCAGTACCACGCTGCCGATGGCGCCCGAGAGCTGCTCGCAAAGCGCCTGCAGGTTCGCCGACTCGCGGGAGTACTGCGGCCAGCGCTCCAGCTCGGCAAGCAGTGGCAGGCTGCCGATATCCTGTAACAGGCCGGCCAGCAGGGCGTCGTCGACACTGGCGATACCGGTCTTGGGCGCCAGGCAGGCACAAAAGGCGGCGCGCTCCAGGGCGATTTTCCAGCGCGCGCGAAACACCTGCTGCAGCGGCAGTTCCTTGCTGATAAACAGGTTGCGCAGGCTGAAGCCCAGCACCAGGTTGTTGAGCTTCTGGGTACCCAGTCGGGCCAGCACATCGCGCAGGTTAGTGCAGGCCCGGGCGCTCTTGAGCAGCGGGCTGTCGGCAAATTGCATCAGGTAGGCGGCCAGGGGCGGATCGCCGTTGATCACCCGGCTCAACTGTTCCAGGGTGGTGCGCGGGTCCTCCAGCAGGCGGCGAACGCGCAGGGCGTTTTCCGGCATCTGCGGAATCTTGGCCTCGCCCTTGAGAAAGCGGCTGTACAACGCAAAACGCAGGTCGTCGGCGGGCGGTGGGGGCTGGAGGGGCATGGGCTGCTCCGTGATTGACAAGCCGGTGGGCTTTCCAAGGTGCGGCGGCCACCGAGGACGAGGCAGGACCACTCATGCCGATCGTATCAAACCCGAACCGAGCGGGAAGAATGCCCTGATCGAGGAATTGAGCAGCCTCGTAGGCAAGCGTTGCGGGCCCTTGTGCAGCAAAGGCGAAAGGCGGCCAATGGCAAGAAGTCCCTCTTGCGCCTGCCGCATCAAGCGGCGCCTATCCGGCTCGCGTCTGGAAGTTTCCCGGCGCTAGTATTCTGCTGTGCGTTCGCTTGTTAAGCCGAGGTTTGCGCCAGCAGAAAATCGATCAGGTGACGGGCCGCCGCCGAGAGTTGTCGGTGTGGCGCATAGAGAATCGAGAAAGGTCGGGAACCTCCCTCGAGCTGCGGTAATACCCGCGTCAGGGTTCCCTGGCGAATTTTCTCCGCCACGATGAATTCATAGGTCTGGCAGATGCCCAGCCCCGCCTCGGCCAGCGAGACCGTGCCCAACACATCGTCGGCCACTTGCACGGGGCCACTGGGCAGCAGTTGCAAGCCCTGCTGCCCATCGTGGAACAGCCAGGGCGCGACCTTGCCGGTGCTGGGCATGACAAAGGACAGGCATGCGTGCTCCGCCAGTGCCGCCAGGTCCGCTGGCGCTCCGCGTCGCCGCAGATAGTCCGGCGATGCCACCAGGCACAGCGGGGCGTCCTCCAGCCGGCGTCCGACCAGAGCGCTGTCTGGCAAGGCGCCGAGGCGGATCGCCAGGTCGAAGCCTTCTTCCACCAAGTCGACATTACGGTTGCTGATGCTCAGTTCCAGCCTGACGCGAGGGTACTGCAGGGCAAAACGGCCGAGCAGCGGCGGCAATCGGTAATGGCCATAGGTGGTCGGCACGCTCAGGCGCACACGGCCACTGAGCTGACCCTCCTGGCCTTGAATTTGCCGCTCGGCCGCGTCGATCAGTGAGAACGCCGTGCGAGCCTGCTCCAGGTACAGCTGGCCGGCGTCCGTCAGGCTTAGCCGGCGGGTGGTGCGGCGCAACAGCTGGCTGCCCAAGCGGGTTTCAAGGCGGGTGATAGCCCGGCTGATCACCGACGCGGTAGTGGCCAGCGTTACCGCCGCGGCGCTTAACGACCCTTTTTCCACCGCGGTGAGAAAGGCTTCGACATCGCCCAGGTGATCGAATCGTCGCGCCATCTTGGCCTCTGAAGAACAAATGATTTACCAATATGGGAGTTTATCGCTGGAAGGGGCGGTAATAAAGTGATGGCCTGGCCATTCAGGCCACCTCACTGACAAGGAATCGAAATGAAGCTCACCCCATCCCTGACCCGAGTCGCCGTTGCCACCGCGTTTACCCTGGGCAGTCTTGGCGCCCACGCCGGTCATGTGCTCATCGTGCTGTCGGACGCCAGCGCGCTGGAGCTGCGCGAGGGCAAGCAGTTTTCCACCGGTTTTTACCTGAACGAGTTGATGCAGCCGGTCAAGCTGTTGCAGGAAGCCGGTCACCAGCTGACCTTCGCCACGCCGCTGGGCAACGCGCCCACCCTGGACCAGGGCTCGGTGGACGCCGCCTACTTTGGCGGCGATGCGGCCAGCCTCGCGGCGCACCAAGCCTTGCTCGAGGGTCTCAAATTGACCTCGGCCAGCGCGTCACCTGTGATCAGCTTGTCGCGTGTCGAGCAGATCGGCTACGAGCAGTTCGATGCGTTGTATATCCCCGGCGGCCATGCGCCCATGCAGGACCTCCTGACCAGCCAGCCCCTGGGCAAGCTGCTGCGGGCCTTCCATGCCGAGGCCAAGACCACCGCGCTGGTCTGCCACGGGCCGATCGCCCTGTTGTCGGCCTTGCCCCAGGCCGATGATTTCACAGCTCAACTGGCACGCAGCGGACGGGCCGAGCCGCCTGCTGACTGGATCTATGCCGGTTACCGCATGACCGTGATCAGCAATCAGGAGGAGGAACTGGCCAAGGCGCAGCTGGCGGGCGGGGCCATGAAGTTCTATCCGCAGACGGCGCTGCAGCAGGCGGGCGCCCAATACGGCAGTAACACCTCGGCCTGGGCGCCCTTTATGGTGGTTGACCGAGAGCTGATCACCGGCCAGAACCCGGCCTCGGCCGTACAGGTGGGCAAGGCTTTGCTCGATCGGCTGAAGTGAATCGGTGACCGTCCCATGGCCGCCGCTAGGTTTTCGCATCCAGGACGGTTGAAGGACTTTTAAGCGACAAGCAGCGCTATGGCCGCGCTACTTGGCCTCACCTTTGAAAAAGCGGTTGCAGAGGGCGAAGCGCATGGCACCGGGCGAGGCTGTAGGTTCGGCACTGGCTAGCAGGCGCCGTTCGGCAATTGACAAGCCGGTCGGGCTTTTCTAGGGTGCGGCGGCCACCGAGGATCAGCCATGACCGCCACCGATGACCGTATCAAGCTCGAGCCGGGTTGGAAGAATGCCCTGCGCGAGGAATTCGACAAGCCTTATATGCAGCAGCTGCGGGCTTTTTTGCAGCAGGAGGCGGCCAATGGCAAGGAGGTCTATCCGCCGCGACCGCTGATCTTCAATGCCCTGAACCTGACCCCACTGGACAAGGTCGAGGTGGTGATCCTCGGCCAGGACCCCTATCACGGCCCGGGTCAGGCCCATGGCCTGTGCTTTTCGGTGCAGCCGGGGGTGGTCACGCCGCCGTCGCTGGTCAACATCTTCAAGGAATTGAAGCGCGAGCTGAACCTCGATATCCCCAGGCACGGTTGCCTGCAGCATTGGGCCGAGCAGGGCGTGCTGTTGCTCAATACCTCGCTGACGGTGGAGCGTGGCGTCGCCGGCTCCCATGCCGGCAAGGGCTGGCAGTTCTTTACCGATAAGGTGATCGAGGTGGTCAGCGAACAACGGCCGCACCTGGTCTTCATGCTCTGGGGCGCTCATGCCCAGGGCAAGGAGCGGCTGATCGACCCGAGCAAGCATCTTATCCTGCGCTCGCCGCACCCATCGCCCCTGTCGGCCCACCGCGGCTTTATCGGCAACGGCCACTTCGGTCGCGCCAACAAATTTCTCGCCCAGTATGGCCTGCCGCCCATCGACTGGCGCCTACCAGACGTGCCGACCGCCAGTATCGGCGCCCCGGCCTGAGTGAGCTGCACAGGGTTCAGCTGGCGGCGACCGCAGTCGGGGTGTCGCAGCGGACGTTGGCAAAGTCACTGCGCACCTCGTCCAGGCGTTTGAGCAGCTGGCGGCGTTGGGCCGGTTCGGCGCTGGCGAGCAGATCGGCCAACAGCTCGCCCAGGGCCTGGCGCGAACGTGCGAAGGCCTGCCGATACTGCGCCTGCTGCAGGGCTTCGGGCTCTTGCAGCAGGCGCTTCAGGCGGGGCTCGAAGGTGGCGGCCTGTGGCTGTTCGAGGGCGGCGAGCAGGGCCTCCTGGGTCCGGGCCCGGTCCTCCAGCCACAAGCTGTTCTGCGGACCCAGCTGGATGGACCAGGCCTTGACCCGCGCCTGTTGGGTTGGATTGAGATTACCGAACCAGGGTTGCAGGCGTTTTTCCAGCCGCTCGGCACGCTCGTCGATCTGTTCTGGCAGGGACGGGGCCAGGTATTTGTCCTGCAATTCCTGCTGCTTCTCTTCGAGGCGTGCCTGCAGCTCCGCCACTTGCCGCGGTTGCAGGCCTTGCAGCAGGTCGATCACGCTGGGGGTGATCTGTTCGGCGACGCGTTGCTGTGCGACACGCAGCTCGTCCAGGCGGTCGCTCACTACGGCGGTGCTTGTCTGGCCGTTGCGGATCAGCTGTTCGGTGCGTGCCAGCCAGTCGATATAGCGCGGCAGCTCGGTGCTGCAATGCCAGCTCAGGTGTTCGGCCAGGCGCTGGTCGAGCCATTGTTGTTGCGTCGGGTCAAGGTCGAGGTAACCGCCCAGCCACCAAGGCACCAGGGTATCCAGGTTGCGGTAGGCCAGGCCGATGCGGCTGCAGGCACCCAGCACCAGGCTGAGCCCGAGCAGCAGCAGCAGGCTTTTCAGCACGGGGCGAGTCGGAAGAAGGCGGGAGGGCATCGACTGCATTTCCATCGTGACTGCTGACCTGACTCTGAGCGCTCTGCGCACGAAAAGATTCGGTGCGTGTGCCGGCCGCATTGTAAGGCGATTTTTCGGTGCGGTCCGGCGTGGACGACGCCAGGGCGAACCGGTGCCTGTCAGGGCATGGTGCGCTGCCACAGGCGAAACAGCGGCTCGGCCAGGAACATCACCAGAAACAGGCGCAGCACCTGGAGAGCGGTGACCAGGGCCACCGACAGCTGCAGGGCTTCGGCGGTCAGGCACAGCTCGGTGATGCCGCCGGGCATCATGCCGAGCATCAGCCCATGCTGACTCTCCGCACTCAGCCAACCCAGGCCTTGGCCGAGCAAGGCGGCGCTGGCCATGGCCAGTAGGGCGAACAGCAGGACGTGGGCGAGAAAACCCGGGGCGCTGCGAAAGAAGGCGCGGTCGAAATGGCAGCCCAGGGCGCAGCCAATCAGCCACTGGCCGACGCCCCCCAGCCAGCCCGGCAGGCCAAGGTGCAGGTCGAAGCCGACACTGGCCGCGGCGCACAGGGTCAGGGGGCCGAGCATCCAAGGGTTGGGCTGCTTGAGTTTGCCCCAGAGCAGGGCCAGCAGCGCGCCGCCGGGCAGCAGGATGGCCAACCAGGTCCAGCTTACCGCCGCCGGGGGCGGCGGGGCGATAGGCGGCAGGCTCCAGGTAAAGAGCGCCGGAATCAGCAGCACCACCAGCAGCAGGCGCAGGCTATGGGCCGCGGCCACCTGGGCGGTTTGCGCCTGGTGCCGCTGGGCCAGGTTGACCATCTCGCTGGCGCCGCCCGGCATGCTGGCGAAGAACGCCGTGGCCCGGTCGACACCGGCACGGCGCAGCAGCAGGATGCCGATCAGGCTAAGCAGCAGGGTGGCCAGGGCGCCGAGCAGGATTACGGCGAAGTGGCTGAGCAGCTGGCTCATCACCTCGGCGGTAAAATGCAGGCCGATGGCGCTGGCGACCAGCCATTGGCCGGTCTTGCGTCCCCCCGGTACCTCATCGATCAGCCAGCCGCTGCAGCGGGCGGCGATCACCGCCAGCAGCGAGCCGATGATCCAGGGCAAGGGCCAGCCGATCAGGCCGGCCAAGTAACCCCCCGCTGCGCCCACCAGGGGTGTTGCCCACCAAGCGGGCCACCTCGGCGTGGGATCAGGCATCGGCCAGTTTTACCTTGCCGCGTCCGCGTCCGCGCCACCAGCGCACCGCTGGCAGGCCCAGCATCAGGGCGGTGAGGGCCCAGAGGCACAGGCTGATCGGGCTGCTCCAGAGGATGCTCAGTTCGCCTGCCGAGATCGACAGGGCGCGGCGCAGGTTATCTTCCATGAGCTCGCCCAGCACGAATCCGAGGATCAGTGCCGACAGAGGGAAATCCAGCTTGCGCAGGAAGTAGCCGAAGACACCCAGACCGACCATCAGCACCAGGTCGAACGTGGTGCTGTGCACTGCATAGACGCCGACCACGCTGATCGCGGTAATCGTCGGCACCAGCACCCAGTTGGGCACGCTGAGCATGCGGGCGAACAGCCCGACCAAGGGAATGTTCATCACTAGCAAGATGAGGTTGCCGATAAATAGCGAGGCGATCAGGCCCCAGACCACGTCTGGTTGCTGCTCGAACAGCAAGGGGCCTGGGGTGATGTTGTACAGGGTCAGGGCGCCGATCATCACCGCGGTGGTGCCTGAGCCCGGCACGCCGAGGGTCAGCATGGGAATCAGCGAGCCGCAGGCTGAGGCGTTGTTCGCCGCTTCTGGCGCCGCCAGGCCGCGCAGGTCGCCATCGCCGAATTTGCCGGAGGCACCGGCCATGCGTTTTTCGCTCATGTAGGTCATGGCGCTGGCGATGGTCGCCCCGGCACCGGGCAGCACGCCGATCACGAAGCCGGCGATCGAGCTGCGCACCATGGTCCAGAAGGTGAAGCAGAATTCCTTGAAGTTGAACAACAGTCGGCCGCTGGCCTTGACTGCTTTTTGTCCGCTGTGGGTTTTTTCCAGCATCAGCAGCACTTCGCTGACACTGAAGAAGCCGATCACCACGATGACGAACTGGATGCCGTCGGACAGGCTGACGCTGCCGAAGGTGAAGCGGTACACGCCGGTGGTCGAATCCACCCCCACGGTGGCCAGGGCCAGGCCGATCAGGGCGGCCATCAGGGTTTTAACCGGTTTGTCTCCGACCATGCCACCCAGGCAGGCGATGGCGAAGATCATCAGCACGAAGTATTCGGCCGGGCCGAATGCCACTGCCCATTTCGCCAGCAGCGGGGCGAACAGCACCACGCCGCAGGTGGCGATCATGCTGCCGATAAAGGAGCTGACCGCCGACAGCGACAGGGCGATACCGGCCTTGCCCTGGCGCGCCAGGGGGTAGCCGTCGAGAGTGGTCATGACTGCTGCGGCGTCGCCCGGCACGTTGAGCAGGATGGCCGAGATGCGCCCTCCGTATTCGCAGCCCAGGTACACGGCGGCCAGCAGAATCAACGCGGTTTCCGGCGGAAGACCGAGGGCGAAAGCCAGCGGTAGCAACAGGGCCACGCCATTGATCGGTCCCAGGCCCGGCAGCAGCCCGACTATGGTGCCGACGAAGGCGCCGAAGAGTGCGACCAGCAGGTTGATCGGTCGGGTCGCGACATCGAAGCCCTGCATCAAAAAATAAAAGGTATCCATTTCAGTTCTCCACAAAAACGTCGAACAGGCCGAGCGGCAGCGGCACATCCAGCAGGTAATCGAACAGGACGAACAGCAGCACGCCCATCAGCACTGCGCTGATCGCGCAGGGCAGCAGGCGGCCGGTGAACAACAGACCGAGGACCAAGGTGGCCAGGGTGGTGCTGAGGACGAAGCCGAGGGGTTCGAACAGCAGGGCATAGGCCAGCAGCGTCAGCACGCAGAGCGCCGCGCGGGTCGCCGCCCGTTTGTTCAGGTGCTGTTCGAGCTGGCCGGGCTTGAGCAGTAGCCAGAGGCTGCCGGCGCTCATCAATGCCAGCAGCAGCAGCGGATAGGCGCGCGGCCCGACCGGGTCGTAGGCGAAAGGGGCCTGGAAGCCCCAGGCAATAACGGCGAGCCAGGCGCAGAACAGCAGCCAGGCCGCGGAGAACAGGCGGACGTACATGGCGGATTACCTTGTCGGGAAGACCACAGAGGGGGACGTGTTACGAGCGAAGAAAAGGCAAGGCAAAGCGGCGAGAAAGCCCAGTTAACGGGCGTAAGTGAGCATGACTCGCAGGCTCGCCCAGTCGGGCCATCCTTTGGGCGTTCGGTGGCCGAAGCCACCGTCCGACATGCGTTCCCAACGCAGCATTACCGAGCGCAGTAGTTTTCCTACTGCATCAGGCCGAATTCGGCGGCCAGGGCCTTGTATCCTTGAATTTGCTTGAAGACCAAGGCCTGCAGTTCGTCGCCGGTAACCGCCAGCGGCAGCAGGTCGCGCTGCTCGCGCAGCTTGGCGAAGTCGTCGCTCGCCAGCAGAGTGTCGAACTGCTGCTTCCACCAATTGAACTGCTCGTCGCTGACTTCCGGGCCCATGTAGAACCCGCGGATCACCGGCCAGGTGATGTCGTAGCCCTGTTCCCTGGCCGTAGGGATCCCGGCCAGCTTGCCCGGCAGGCGTTCCTCGGAGAGCACCGCGAGGATGCGCACCTTCTTGGCTTCCAGCTGTGGCGTGACTTCACCCAGTCCACTGGAGGTGACCTGCACATGGCCGCCGAGCATGGCGGTCAGGGTTTCTCCACCGCCTTCGAAAGCCACGTAGCGCAGATTTTTCGGGTCGATGCCGGCCAGGCGGGCGATCAGCGCGGTCTGCATCCAGTCCTGGCCGCCGATGGTGGCGCCGGCACCGAAGACGATGCTCGCGGGGTCTTTCTTCAGTGCCTGCACCAGCTGGTCGAGGTTCTGGTAGGGCGAGTCGGCCCGCACGGTAATGGCGCCGTAGTCGGTGCCCACGGCCGCCAGCCAGCGTACCCCGGTCTCGTCGTACCGGCCGAATTTACCTTGCGCGAGGTTGAGCAGCGAGCCGCTGGAGAAGGCGGTGATGGTGCCCGGATCATTGGCGCGTTGAGCGATGACCGCGTTGTAGGCCACGGCACCGACGCCGCCGGGCATATAGGTGACGCGCATCGGCGCCTTCAGTAGGCCTTGGTCTTTCAATCCGCTTTGCGCCAGCTTGCAGGTCAGGTCGAAACCGCCGCCGGGCTTGGCCGGGGCAATGCATTCTGGGCGTTTGGGTTCGGCGGCCAGCAGCTGGCCGGCGAAGGCCAGGCAGGCGGTAGTCAGGGCGATACGGCTCAGGGCAGTTTTCATGGGTATATCCTCTTGATTCTTATTGTGGGTTACCAAATCGGCAGCGTGTAGCCGACTATCACGCGGTTCTCGTCCGCATCGCGGGCGAAGTCGGAGCGAAAGCTGGCGTTGCGCAGGCGCACGTACACATCTTTTAGTGCGCCGCTTTGCACCACGTACTTGAGTTCGATATCGCGTTCCCACTCGCCACCGGTGGCGGTGCTGCCAGCGATGCGGGCGTCGTCGCCGGTGACATAACGGGTGGAAAAATTCAGGCCGGGGAGGCCGAGGTCGGCGAAGTTGTAGTCGTAGCGCGCCTGCCAGGAGCGTTCGTCGGCGTTGGCGAAATCGTTGATCTGTACGAAGTTGACCAGGAAGGGGTCGCTGCCGTCGATATAGGCAAAGCCGGTGTCACCGCTCATGTCCTGATAGGCCAGGCTGACTTTGTGGCTGCCGATGGCGTAGCTGAACATGCCGTTCAGCGCGCGGTTGTCGACCTTGCCGGCATTCGCTGCGCCGCTGTCGTCACTGAGGACCAGGCGCAGATCGGCGGACAGACTGCCGGCGCCCAGAGGCTGGTTGGCGAGCAGGCCGAAGAAGTGCTGTCGATAGATGTCGTCCAGCTCGGCATAGTAGTAGCGGCCTTTGAGCTGTTTGCTGAAGCTGTAGTCAAGGCCGGCCAGGTCCAGGTGGTTGGCGCTGATGCCGGCGGCGAAGCGGCGGTTTTTACTGTTGAGGACCAGGTCTTCGGAGTTGGTCGAGGCGCGGTCGATCACCTTGTCCAGGCGTCCTCCAGTGAATGTCAGGCCGTCCCGTTCCGAGGAGGTCAGCAGGCCACCCTCGAACACCTGGGGCAGCAGGCGGCTGTCGCTGGCCTTGACCACGGGCAGCTCGGGAATGTGCGAGCCATAGCGCAGCTCGGTGGCTGAGACCTTGACCTTGGCGGTCAGGCCCAGACGGGCGAATTCATCTGGGGTGCCGCCGTCGTCCTGTACCGGCAACAGGTCGGTGCCGGTGCGGCCACCACCGGAGTCCAGCTTCAGGCCGAGCATACCCAGGGCATCCAGGCCGAAGCCGACGGTGCCGTCGGTGTAGCCGGACTGGATATCGAGCAGGAAGCCCTGACCCCATTCTTCGCGCTTGTTCTGGCCATCGCCTTGGCGGAAGTCGCGGTTCAGGTAGATGTTGGTGGCGGTCAGGCTGGCTGTGCTGTCTTCGACAAAGGCACCATGGACGACGGGGGCGAACAGGCCCGCGGTTACAGCCAGGCTGAGCAGGTGAACAGGCAGTGCCTGGTACGATGCGGTCGGCATCCTGTGGTCTCCATTGTTGTTTTTGTCACGGCCGTGCACCACTGCACGAACCGTTCAGGCAGGTGGATCGAGCCACCTGAAACCGATGCTAGGGGGTCAAGCTTTCGCCAGGCTTTCAGCGGCGAAAATTTATACGGCCGCGGGTGCTGGCTTCGAGAGGATTGCCTGGGTGTAAACTTCGGCACGGATTGCACGGCCGCTCGCGGCTTTCGGTATGGGCTAGGCAAGGAGTGGGCGGTGCGTATTCTGCTGGTCGAAGATCATCCGCAGCTGGCGGCCAGCGTGGCCCAGGCGCTGAAAGCCTCGGGCTGGACTGTGGACGTGCTGCACGACGGCGTGGCCGCTGACCTGGCCCTGGCCAGCGAGGATTACGCGTTGGCAATTCTCGATATCGGCCTGCCAAGACTGGACGGCTTTCAGGTCCTGGCGCGAGCGCGCGAGCGCGGCAAGACCTTGCCGGTACTGATGCTCACCGCCCGTGGCGAAGTCAGCGACCGTGTGCATGGCCTGAATCTGGGGGCTGACGATTACCTGGCCAAACCCTTCGAGCTGAGCGAGCTGGAAGCGCGGGTCAAGGCTTTGCTGCGGCGCAGTGTGCTCGGGGGCGAACAGCAGCAACGCTGCGGCGAGCTGGTCTACGACCTCGGCACCCGGCGCTTCAGCGTGCGCGGCGAAAGCCTCAACCTGACTTCGCGTGAGCAGGCGGTGCTGGAGGCGATGATCGCTCGTCCAGGACGGGTGATGAGCAAGGAGCAACTGGCGGCCCAGGTGTTCGGCCTCGACGAGGAGGCCAGCGCCGATTCCATCGAAATCTATGTCCATCGCCTGCGCAAGAAGCTCGAGGGCAACGCGGTGCGCATCGTCACCTTCCGAGGTCTGGGGTATTTGTTAGAGGCCGTCGGTGACTGAGGGCTGGAGGCGCCGGCAGGCTGAAATCGGCAGCCTGCGTGGGCGGTTATTACGGCGTTTGGCGCTGCTGCTGGCGCTGATTCTGCTCGTCAGCAGTCTCAGCGCCTACTGGAGCGCCAGGCGCGCCGCCGACACCGCCTATGACCGTACCCTGCTGGCTTCGGCCCGGGCGATCGCCGAAGGATTGTATGCCGACGACGGCAAGCTCAAGGCCAATGTGCCCTACGTCGCCCTCGACACCTTCGCCTACGACAGTGCCGGACGTATCTATTACCAAGTGCTGGACCTGCACGGGGTGCTGGTGTCTGGCTACGAAGACTTGCCTTCAACGCCAGCGGGTACCCGGCGTACCGACGATTACCCGGCGCTGGCGCATTTCTACGATGCCGACTACCGCGCCCAGGGGGTGCGAGTGATCAGCTTTCTGCAACCGGTGAGCGAACCTTCGCTCAACGGCATGGCGGAAATTCGGGTGGCCGAAACCTTGGGCGCGCGCGAACGCATGGCCCGTGAATTACTGCTCGGCACCCTGTGGCGCATGGGCTTGCTGGCGGTCAGTGCACTGTTACTGGTGTGGTTGGCGGTCAGCGCCGCGTTGCGCCCGCTGGAGGCGCTGCGTCGCACCGTGGCGGCGCGCGCCAGCGACGACCTGCGGCCCTTGCCCAGCGCCGAGCTGCCGCGGGAACTGCGCCCACTGGTGGCTGCCCTGAACCAGTTCAACGACCGGCTGCGCGGGTTGTTCGAGCGTCAGTCGCAGTTTATCGCCGATGCGGCCCATGAGCTGCGCACCCCCTTGGCGGCGCTCAAGGCCCGGGTCGAGCTGGGCCTGCGCGCCCAGGCGCCCACGGTCTGGCGTGAAACCCTGGAGCAGACCGCGCAGCACACCGACAGCCTGACGCAACTGGCCAATCAGCTGCTGTCGTTGGCGCGCATCGAAAGTGGTGCACGGGCGATTGCCGAGGGCGCCGCCCAGCGCCTGGACCTCAGTCGGCTAGCTCGGGAGCTGGGCCTGGCCCTGGCACCGTTGGCCCATGCCCGCGGCATTGCCCTGGCGCTGGAGGCCGAACAGCCAGTGTGGCTGCAGGGCGAGCCGACCCTGCTTAACGAGTTGCTGTGTAACCTGGTGGACAACGCCTTAGCCCATACGCCGGCAGGTGGCACGGTTGTGTTGCGGGTGCTGGCTTGCGGTGCATTGGAGGTGCAGGACGACGGCCCGGGCATTCCCGCCGATGAGCATGAAAAAGTCTTCGAGCGGTTCTACCGCAGCGCCCGACACGGCACAGGGGCGGGGCTGGGGTTGGCCATAGTCGGGGAAATCTGTCGGGCTCATCAGGCCAGTATCAGCCTGAATCAGGCCCTGCCCCAGGGGTTATTGGTGCGAGTGAGGTTTGTGCTCGATCAGCGCAGTTGACCCAGGGAGTGCTGGGTGTCATTCAGGTAGCGTGCCAGTTTGCCGCTGTCGCGCAAGTGCGCCAGTCCGCGGTTGAAGCGCGCCATCCGTTCGGCATTGCCGGCCACCTTGCGCGAAAGCAGCAGGTGCATGCTGTCGCTTCGCAAGGGAAGGGGGTGGAAGGTCAGCTGGGCGCGTTCGGCACTGCTGAAGCCGTGCCCCAGCAGATCGAAGGCCACCACCTTGTCGATGGGTAGCAGGTCGATGCGCTTGGCCAGCAGCATCTTCAGACCCTGGCGCTCACTGCTTAGACGCTGCACCTTCAAGCTGCCCTGGCGCTCGGCCTGCTGAAAGGCCTCGCCATAGTCATAGTCGATGGCGGCGCCGATACGCAGTCCTTGCAGGTCGTCGACGCTTGTCCAGTCCAGGGAGGTATCGGTGCGATGGAACAGGTAATAACCGCTGTCCAGCACGGGCTCGCTGATAAAGAAGTTGGCTTCGCGCGCCGGGCTGCGCAGCCAGACGGCAGTGCCGTCCCGTTGGCCGCCTTCGGCCAGGCGCAAGGCGCGCGCCCAGGGGTAGAAGTCCCAGGTCACGGCAATGCCTTCGAGGGCAAAGGCCTCGACCACGATGCGCGAGGCGATGCCTTGATGCGGCAATTGCTGCCCCAGGTAAGGCGCCCACTCACCGTTGGTCAGACGCAGCTCTTCGGCTATCAGCAGGCTGTTGTACAGCAGGCACAGACACAACAGCGCAACACGCATGGCAAGACAACCCGAGACGATGTACCGCAAGTCTAGTGGCGAGCCGCCCGATACGCCGAGCTTTTTGCTACTGGAGCATGCTCATGGCCGCTTCCATGGCGGCTGAGAGGTCTTCGTCTGCCGTCATGTCCATGCTGGGCTCCAGACCCAACTTGGCGAATGCCGGAATCAGGTTCCAGTCCAGCTGGGTCAGGGGGTGTTCGCTGCCCAGGTAACTTTGTAGGGTGGCCACCTGGACGATATCGACATAGTCGACCTTGGCCGAATCGCGGGAAAAATTCAGATGCTGGCCGGGCACCATGGCGATCAGCTCGGGAAAGTCCCAGGCGCGCAGGATCTTTTCGCCGATGATTGGATGAATCTTCTCGATCACATGGTTGAGGCTGATGGAGTCGGCCAGCAGCTCGTTATGTTCTTCGGCGTAGGTCAGGATCGGCAGCACACCGATCTGGTGTACCAGGCCGGCCAGGGTCGCCTGGTCGGGCATCAGACGAGTGTAGTGTTTACACAGTACATGGCAGATACCGGCAATCTCGGTGCTTTTATTCCACACCTCGCGCATCTTGCGGTCGACCACGTCCGAGGTGGCCTGGAACATCTGTTCCATGGCCAGGCCGGTAGCCAGGTTGCAGGTGTAGTTGATGCCCAGACGGCTGATGGCCATCTGCAGGTCGGTGATTTCCTTATTGGTGCGCAGCAGCGGGCTGTTCACCACCTTGATGATCCGGGCGGTCAGGGCCGCGTCGTTGCCGATTACCTTGCTCAGGGCAGGGATGCTGATATCAGGATCTTCGGCGGCCTCGCGCACCTTGAGCGCGACTTCCGGCAGGGTGGGCAGGACCAGATCATCGTTGTCGATGGCTTTGATCAGTTCCTGTTGGACTTTTTCGGCAAGTTTGCTCATGGACGACTCTCTCGGAAAACGGCACGTGAAGGACTGCAGTCTGAACAGTGTAGTTAGCGTTGGATTTCGCGGTCGCGATCCAGGGTATAGGGCAAATCGAGCAGGTTCAGCGGCGCGCCGTGCGGCTCACCCAGGTGCAGGCGTCCATCGGCGACGGCATCAGCCTGCAGAACCGCCAGCAGCTCGATGCCGGTTTCGGCCGGCGCCGCCATCACCACCTCGCCGATACTGCTGCCGTTTGCCGGGCAAAACAGCTCGGTGCCCGCCTCGGGGAGCGAATCGCCGCCCAGGGCGAGGCGATAAAGGCGGCGCTTGAGTTTGCCCAGGTACTGCATGCGCGCCACGATTTCCTGGCCGGTGTAGCAGCCTTTCTTGAAACTCACCGCGCCGAGCGCCTGCAGGTTGAGCATCTGCGGAATAAACAGCTCGCGGGTGGGGCCGAACACCTGGCCGATGCCGGCGCGGACCTGGAGCAGCAGCCAACGCTGCAGCGGTACTTCGGATAGCTGCTGGATCAGGCACGCATGGACCGCAGGGGCGTCCTGGGCCGGAACCCAGAGTTCGGCGCCGCCGCTGGCCGAGCGAATGGCCAGTAATCCATTGGCGTGGACCGCCTGATCGGCTTCTTGGGGCAGTTCCAGGCCAAGCGCCTGCAAGGCCGCATCACCGCCGTTAAGGCCGAAGCGTACCCAAGCAGGGCTCTCATCGCTGAGCTTGGACTTGGAGAAAACCGCGTACTTGTTCAGATCGGCTAACTGCGAGGCGAGTAATTCGCGGGCCATTGCCAACAGGTAGCCGTCGCCTTGGGCCACAATGCGAAAGCTCGAGAGCATGCGTCCCTTGGGGGTACAGCGGGCACCCAGGCTGGCCCTGCTGGCGGACAGGTACTTGAGGTTGCAGGTCAACTGGCCCTGCAGAAAGGTGTCGGCGTCTGGGCCGCGTGCGGCGAGAACGCCTTCATGGGACAGGGTGCAGAAGAACGCGGAGTCGGCCATTGGAATCGCAGGGTGATGAACTGAGGCCTCATCATAGAGCCCCGCCTCGGCCTTGTCAGCGGGTGCCGGTTAGCGCTGCGCACCGCTATACTGCCGACCTACTTAAAGGAGCCGCTTTATGGTCGACCCTATCGAACTCAACCGACTGTTCTGGCACAGCCGTCGCGGCATGCTGGAGCTGGACGTGCTGCTGGTGCCTTTCGTCAAAGAAGTCTATCCGCATCTGGATGCCGAGGACCGCGAGCGCTACCGCAAGTTGCTGGAGTGCGAGGACCAGGACATGTTCGGCTGGTTTATGCAGCGCGGTGAATCGGATGACCCCGATTTGCAGCGCATGGTCCGGATGATCCTGGACCGTGTCCAGCCCCGCTGAGGTATTCGAATGCCGTTGGCAGGCGTCGCGGCGCTTATTGACGCTCTATCTTCTGGCCCAGCTGCTGGCCTGGGCTGCCCTTCTGCTGGTCGATACCGGCCTGACGTGGCGTGTGCTCGCACTGCTGGGCTGCCTCGGACACGCGACCTGGGTGCTGCCGCGGCAGATTTTGCTGAATCACCCGAGTGCCTACCGCGGTCTGCGGTACAACGCTGACGGTTGGCAGCTCTGGAGCGCATCCCAGGGCTGGCAGGCAGTGCAGCTGCGGCCGGACAGTCTGGCATTGCCGATGCTGGTGGTGCTGCGGTTTCGTCTGGCGGGTCAGTGGCGGGTGCGCGGTTTGTGCATCCCCCGCGACGCGATGACGCGGGAAACGCACCGGCGCTTGCGGGTGCGGCTGAAATTCAGTCGCCGAAGGTGGGTGGCAGCAGAATAGTGTCCTTGGCCTCGGGCAGCAGGTCGGGATAGTCCAGGGTGAAATGCAAGCCTCGGCTTTCCCGGCGCAGCATGGCGCAACGGATCATCAGCTCGGCGACTTGGGCCAGGTTTCTCAGCTCGATCAGGTCACGGCTGACCTTGTAGTTGCTGTAGAACTCGTCGATCTCATCGAGCAGCATACGCACCCTGTGCTGCGCGCGTTGCAGGCGCTTGTTGGTGCGCACGATGCCCACGTAGTCCCACATGAACCGCCGCAACTCGTCCCAGTTGTGCGCGATGATCACGTCCTCGTCGGAATCGGTCACCTGACTGGCATCCCAGCTGGGCAGATCGGCCGGCACGGGCGTTTGGTCCAGGCGCGCGAGAATGTCCGCCGCTGCGGAGCGCGCATAGACGAAACATTCCAGCAGGGAGTTGCTGGCCATGCGATTGGCACCGTGCAAGCCGGTGAAACTGGTTTCACCAATGGCATAAAGGCCCGGCACATCGGTCTGTCCCCACGAGTCGACCACCACGCCACCACAGGTGTAATGGGCCGCCGGTACCACGGGAATGGGCTGGCGGGTGATGTCGATACCGAAATCCAGGCAACGCTCGTAGACGGTCGGAAAGTGGGTCGTTATGAATTCGGCCGGCTTGTGGCTGATGTCCAAGAACACGCAATCGATGCCTAGGCGTTTCATTTCGTGGTCGATGGCCCTCGCGACTATGTCACGGGGTGCCAGTTCGGCGCGGGGGTCGAAGCGCTGCATGAAGCGTTGCCCGTTGGGCAGCTTGAGCAGGGCCCCTTCGCCGCGTAGCGCCTCAGTAATCAAGAAACTCTTGGCCTGTGGGTGGTACAGGCAGGTGGGGTGGAACTGATTGAACTCCAGGTTGGCGACCCGGCAGCCGGCGCGCCACGCCATGGCGATGCCATCCCCGCAGGCCCCGTCGGGGTTGCTGGTATAGAGGTAGGCCTTGGCGGCTCCGCCAGTGGCTATAACCACGAAACGCGCGTGAAAGGTGTCGACCTGGCCGCTGGCACGATTGAGTACATAGGCCCCCAGGCAGCTAGTGCCTGCCAGGCCCAGCTTGCGCTCGGTGATCAGGTCCACGGCGACCCGCTGTTCGAGCAGCTCAATGTTCGGTCGTTGCCGGGCCTGAGCCAGCAAGGTGTTGAAGATCGCCGCACCTGTAGCGTCGGCCGCATGAATGATGCGCCGGTGGCTGTGGCCACCTTCGCGGGTGAGGTGAAATTCGAAGCCGCCGTCTTCACGAGCCGTCTGGTCATCGCGAGTAAAGGGCACCCCTTGATCGATCAGCCACTGAATGGCTTCACGGCTGTGTTCCACGGTAAAGCGCACCGCATCCTCGCGGCACAGACCGGCGCCGGCGTTGAGGGTGTCCTCGACATGGGATTGCACGGTGTCGGTATCGTCGAGAACCGCGGCGACGCCACCCTGGGCCCAGTAGGTCGAGCCATTAGCAAGGTCGCCTTTGCTCAGCACGGCGATCCGCAGGTGTCCGGGCAGGGTCAAGGCCAGGGTCAGACCAGCAGCGCCGCTGCCGATGACCAGAACGTCATGGTGGTGATGGAGGCTCATGTCAAATTCCGCAAAAAAGCTTCCCTAGTATATAGAGGGGGTGAACGGCACAATAGCGAGCTTACGATCTACTTTCGCTGCGTAGGAACTTTTTCAGGGTTTAAGGTTTCTTAGGCGGCTGGGTGTCAGGTCGATCATGCCGTGATCAGACCTTTGCGGTTCGCACCTGGGTTTTCATCCACAGAACCAAAGGTAGAACGCTTTATGCAGTCGCGGCCATGCGCCGTGCTGCGTCATTCCATGCAGGACAAATTCGTGTCTGCAGGATGCTTGCTTGGAGGGGAGAACTTTTGCGCAAGACCCGAGTCTACCTTGGCGAGCTGAATCACTTGCTGGCGCATAACCTCTGCGAATTGACCGAGGAATTTGCATGCTAACCCAGGAAGAAGATCAGCAACTGGTCGAGCGCGTGCAGAGTGGTGACAAGCGGGCATTTGATTTGCTGGTGCTCAAATACCAGCACAAAATTCTGGGTCTGATCGTGCGTTTTGTGCACGACACCCATGAAGCTCAGGATGTCGCTCAGGAAGCCTTTATCAAGGCTTACCGCGCGCTCGGGAATTTTCGCGGTGACAGCGCGTTTTATACGTGGCTGTACCGCATCGCTATCAATACGGCGAAGAATCATTTGGTGTCGCGTGGCCGGCGTCCGCCGGACAGTGACGTCAGTGCCGAGGATGCCGAGTTCTACGATGGCGATCATGCCCTCAAGGATATCGAGTCTCCCGAACGTTTAATGCTGCGAGATGAGATCGAAGCCGCCGTGCATCGAACCATTCAGCAGCTACCCGAAGATTTACGTACGGCTCTGACCCTGCGCGAATTCGACGGTTTGAGCTACGAGGACATTGCCAGCGTCATGCAGTGTCCGGTAGGTACTGTGCGCTCCCGTATTTTTCGGGCGCGGGAAGCTATCGATAAAGCCCTGCAGCCCTTGTTGCAGGGCGTCTAAGACAGCGACGCTAGCCAAAAGAGGAAACGCCATGAGTCGTGAAGCCCTGCAGGAATCGCTGTCTGCCGTGATGGACAATGAAGCGGATGAGCTGGAGTTGCGCCGCCTGCTCGCCGCCAGTGATGATCCTCAACTGCGTTCGACATGGTCTCGCTATCAGGTCGCTCGCGCGGCTATGCACAAAGACTTGCTGCTGCCTGATCTTGATATCGCTGCGGCTGTTTCGGCGGCACTGGCGGATGAGCCTGTGCAGGCCCCGGTCAAGGTCGTTACCCGCAGCCCTTGGCAAGGTCTCGGCCGCATGGCCGTAGCGGCGTCGGTGACGGTAGCGGTATTGGCTGGTGTGCGTCTTTACAATCAGGACGAGTTGGCGGGTCAGCAATTGGCTCAACAAGCGGCTCCCTCCGTTCTGACCCTGCCCCCTGCTCAAGGCGCTGCGCTATTGACCGGCTACAGCACCGATGCCCAGCAGCCTTTGCAAAGTCCCTTGCAGAACTCCGGTCATGCGGCGTCCGTTACTTGGCATGAGCAGAGTTTTCCGTTTTATATTCGCCAGCAGGCTCCACAAATGAAGGCTGAGTCCGGGATGCCAAGCGCACAGCCGCATGCGCAGGCGGCGAGCTTGGAGAACCGCTGATAGGGATGGATTCGCTTCAGGCTTCAGATAGGCAATCTGCGAGGAAAGGACTGGTTACGGCCGCTTGATCAGGCTTTTACCAAGCCCTTTCAATTGGTGCGGTCGGTACTCTGGGTGTTCTATCCGGTGAAACGTGGCGTAGAAGGGTTGAGAGGTTTCTTACAAGCCTTTATGCCCGAGGCCGCACGGACCGACCATTGCCTTTTCAGCGATCTGCTTTTTCTTCGCCGGATAGCGCTTGAACAACTGATCGAGCAAGCGAATCCGGCAGGGGCTGGGTGTTGTTTCGTGCAAGTTACCCAGCCGCGAGGGTGCGTGCTACGGCTCGCCTCTCCACTTGGTTTTACTATTTTCTTCTGGATGGGAGCTGTATCTCGATGCCTAGCCTGAAATCTTACCTGCCCGTGCTGGCCGCTTTGGTGTTCCTGGGTCAATCCGTTGGGGCGCGTGCAGCTTTGCCGGAGTTTACCGAGCTGGTCGAGCAGGCTTCACCTGCGGTGGTAAATATCAGTACGCGACAGAACGTGCCGGATCGGATGGCGCCCGGTCAGCAGCCGCTGCCGGATCTTGAAGGGTTGCCGCCTTCGTTTCGCGAATTTTTCGAGCGCAGTATTCCACCGGTTCCCCGTGGTCCCGACAGCCGGCAGCGTGAAGCGCAGTCGCTGGGTTCGGGTTTCATTATTTCGGCTGATGGCTATGTCCTGACCAATAACCATGTAGTGGCGGGTGCAGATGAAATCATTGTCCGGTTATCCGATCGCAGTGAATTGGAGGCCAAACTGGTCGGGGCGGACCCCCGTACCGATGTGGCATTGCTAAAAGTCGAGGGCACGAATTTACCCATAGTCAAATTGGGTCAATCCGACGATCTGAAAGTGGGCGCTTGGGTTCTGGCGATCGGCTCGCCCTTCGGCTTCGATCACTCGGTGACTGCCGGGATCGTCAGTGCCAAGGGGCGCAGTCTGCCCAATGAAAGCTATGTACCCTTTATTCAGACCGACGTGGCGATCAACCCCGGTAACTCGGGCGGACCTCTGTTCAACCTGGACGGCGAAGTGATAGGGATCAATTCCCAAATTTTCACCCGTTCTGGTGGTTTTATGGGCTTGTCGTTTGCCATTCCGATCAGCGTCGCCATGGACGTGGCCAACCAACTGAAGTCCGACGGCAAGGTCAGTCGAGGTTGGCTGGGCGTGGTGATTCAGGAGGTCAACAAGGATCTGGCGGAGTCATTCGGCCTGGAAAGGCCCGCCGGTGCTCTGGTGGCGCAGGTGCTTGAGGGTGGGCCTGCTGACGAGGGTGGCTTGCTGGTCGGTGATGTGATTCTCAGTCTGGATGGTAAGTCGATCATCATGTCGGCTGACTTGCCGCACTTGGTGGGTGGCTTGAAGCCGGGCAGCACTGCCAGTCTGGAAGTGGTGCGTGACGGTTCGCGGAAAAACCTGAAGTTGACCATTGGCGCATTGCCGGAAGAGAACGCAGGCATCCCGGCTGCAGACGCCGCTGCCGCCGAGCGTAGTAGTAACCGTCTGGGGGTGTCGGTGGTCGAGCTGACCGAGGAGCAGAAAAAAGGCCTCGATCTGAAAGGCGGCGTTGTGATCAAGGAAGTGCAGAACGGCCCCGCAGCCTTGATCGGACTGCGCCCGGGCGATGTGATCACCCACCTTAACAACCAAGCCATCGATTCGGCCAAGACCTTTACCGAAGTGGCGCAGGCCCTGCCGAAAAATCGCTCGGTGTCGATGCGGGTGTTACGCCAAGGACGGGCGAGTTTTATCACCTTCAAGTTGGCTGAATAAGGTTTAGGCCGATAAAAAGGGCGGTGAATACCGCCCTTTTCATTGGTGCGTATTGCCTGAGCGTGACGCCTTGAGCGTTGATCGGGTACACTTCACGGCTATTTTTCGGCGGGCAATATGCCTGCGGCCATTGTGAGTGTCGATCCGTGAGTGACCTGAGTCATATCCGCAATTTCTCCATCATCGCGCATATCGATCATGGCAAGTCGACCCTGGCTGACCGTTTTATACAGATGTGCGGCGGCCTGTCAGAACGCGAAATGGAAGCCCAGGTCCTGGACTCCATGGACCTCGAACGCGAGCGCGGCATCACCATCAAGGCCCACAGCGTCACGCTGTATTACACGGCCCGCGACGGCAAGACCTACCAGCTGAACTTCATTGACACCCCCGGTCACGTCGATTTCACCTATGAGGTCAGCCGTTCCCTGGCGGCCTGTGAAGGCGCGTTGCTGGTGGTGGATGCCGGCCAGGGTGTCGAGGCCCAGTCGGTCGCCAACTGTTACACGGCCATCGAGCAGGGTCTCGAGGTCATGCCGGTGCTGAACAAGATCGACCTGCCCCAGGCCGATCCTGACCGGGTCAAGGAAGAGATCGAGAAGATCATCGGCATCGATGCCACTGATGCCGTGGCCTGCAGCGCCAAGACCGGCCTGGGTGTAGACGAGGTGCTCGAACGCCTGGTCCACACCATCCCGGCGCCCACCGGAAATATCGAAGATCCGCTGCAAGCGTTGATCATCGACTCCTGGTTCGACAACTACCTGGGCGTCGTGTCCCTGGTACGCGTGCGCCACGGGCGGGTAAAGAAGGGCGACAAGATTCTGGTCAAATCCACCGGCAAGATTCACCTGGTGGACAGCGTAGGGGTGTTCAATCCCAAGCACAGCGCTACGGTCGACCTGAAAGCCGGTGAAGTCGGCTTTATCATCGCCGGCATCAAGGATATTCATGGCGCGCCGGTGGGCGATACCCTGACCTTGAGCTCGACTCCGGATGTCGATGTGTTGCCAGGCTTCAAGCGCATCCAGCCGCAGGTCTATGCCGGCCTGTTCCCGGTGAGCTCCGACGACTTCGAAGATTTCCGCGAAGCCTTGCAAAAACTCACGCTGAACGACTCTTCCTTGCAGTACACCCCGGAAAGCTCCGATGCCTTGGGTTTCGGTTTCCGCTGCGGTTTCCTCGGCATGCTGCACATGGAGATCATCCAGGAGCGCCTGGAGCGCGAGTACGACCTGGATCTGATCAGCACGGCACCGACTGTGATCTTCGAGTTGTTGCTCAAGACCGGGGAAACCATCTACGTCGATAACCCGTCCAAGCTGCCGGATCTGTCGTCCGTCGAAGACATGCGCGAGCCGATAGTGCGGGCCAGTATTCTGGTGCCCCAGGAGCACCTGGGCAATGTGATCACCCTGTGCATCGAGAAGCGTGGCGTGCAGCACGACATGCTGTTCCTCGGTTCCCAGGTGCAGGTGACCTATGACTTGCCGATGAACGAAGTGGTGCTGGATTTCTTCGATCGGCTGAAGTCCACCAGCCGTGGTTATGCCTCGCTGGATTACCATTTCGATCGCTATCAGTCAGCCAATCTGGTCAAACTGGATGTGCTGATCAATGGCGAAAAGGTCGATGCGTTGGCGCTGATCGTGCATCGTGATAACGCCCACTACAAAGGGCGTGCGCTGACGGAGAAGATGAAGGAGCTGATCCCGCGGCAGATGTTTGATGTGGCCATTCAGGCAGCTATCGGCGGGCAGATCGTCGCACGTACGACGGTCAAGGCACTCAGGAAAAACGTATTGGCCAAGTGCTACGGTGGCGACGTCAGCCGCAAGCGCAAGCTGCTGGAAAAGCAGAAGGCTGGTAAAAAACGCATGAAGCAGGTGGGTAATGTGGAGATTCCACAGGAAGCCTTCCTCGCCGTGCTCAGGTTGGATGGCTAGGAACTCCAGGAATTTATGTCGATCAATTTCCCGCTTTTACTCGTTATCGCCGTTGCGGTCTGTGGTTTTCTAGCCCTGTTCGATTTGATCTTGCTGGCGCCGCGTCGGCGTGCGGCACTGGTCACCTACACCGGGAAAGTCAACGAGCCTGACCCGCAAGTGATCGAGCAGTTGAACAAGGAGCCCTTGCTGGTGGAGTACGGCAAGTCCTTCTTCCCGGTGCTGGCCATTGTTCTTGTGTTGCGCTCTTTTCTGATCGAACCCTTTCAGATTCCCTCTGGCTCGATGAAACCTACCCTGGAAGTCGGCGATTTCATCTTGGTCAATAAGTTTGCCTATGGCATCCGTCTGCCTGTGCTGGATACCCGGGTCATTGAGGTAGACGACCCGCAACGCGGTGATGTCATGGTATTTCGCTACCCCAGCGATCCCAATATCAATTACATCAAGCGGGTCGTCGGCCTGGCGGGCGACCGGATACGTTACACCAGCGAGAAACGCCTGTTTATCAACGATCAGCCAGTGGCCGAGCAATTGATCGGCGAAGAGCCCGCCAGCCTGGGAAGCGTGGTGCTGTATCAGGAAAAGCTAGGGGCGGCAGAGCATCTGATTCGCAAGGAAATGAGCCGGTACCGCATGGAGCCGGGTAAGGAGTGGCAGGTGCCGGCAGGTCACTATTTCATGATGGGTGATAACCGCGACAACTCCAACGACAGCCGTTACTGGAACGACCCCAAGATTCCAAAAGGCGAGTGGGGCATGGTGCCGGACCGCAATATCGTCGGTAAGGCCTTCGCCATCTGGATGAGCTGGCCGGATCCCAAACTCAGCAACCTGCCAAATTTCTCCCGTGTGGGGCTGATTCACTGATCGGATTAAGAATCTGGTCGGCGGCACGGCAGATTGCCGTCTGCATCTATAGTTGAACAGCCCCTAGGGCATCCGAAGTCATTAGAGATTGAGGTCCATCATGGTCGTAGCGCGTTCGCAGAAGGGTTTGTCGTTGTTGGGCTGGATGCTGTTGCTGGCTGTCGTCGCTTTTTTTGCCAGTGCTGCCTTCAAGCTGGTGCCTCACTATATGGATTATATGGCGCTGGAAAAAATGATTAACTCCATCGAGTCCGAAGGCGCTCAGGATGTTCGCACCATCGGCGATTTCCAGGACCGCATTTACAAAGGCATGACGATCAACGCTATTGATCTCGACCTGAAAGAGGCTCTGAAGATCAAAGTAGAGAACAACGAGTTTCAGGTGCATTTGAAATATGAGAAGCGTGAGCCGCTGATTCGCAATATCGATATGGTGGTGCGTTTCGACAAAGAATTCAGCGTGCGCATGCCGTGAGTGCATCGCTAAGCCGCCTGGAACGTCAGCTGGGTTACACCTTCAAGGATCCGGAGCTGATGATCCTGGCCCTGACGCACCGCAGTTTTGCCGGGCGCAATAACGAGCGCCTGGAGTTTCTCGGCGATGCCATTCTCAATTTCATTGCCGGCGAGGCGTTGTTCGAGCGCTTCCCCCTGGCCCGCGAAGGACAGCTGTCACGGCTGCGCGCGCGCCTGGTCAAGGGCGAGACCCTGGCCATCCTGGCCCGGGGTTTTGATCTTGGCGAGTACCTGCGCCTGGGCTCTGGTGAGCTGAAAAGCGGTGGTTTTCGCCGCGAGTCGATTCTCGCCGATGCCCTGGAGGCGCTGATCGGCGCTATTTACCTGGATGCCGGCATGGAGGCGGCGCGCCTGCGCGTACTGGCCTGGTTGACCACCGAGCTGGAAAGCCTGACCCTGGTCGATACCAATAAGGACCCGAAAACCCGTTTGCAGGAGTTTCTGCAATCACGCGGTTGCGAACTGCCGCGCTACGAAGTGGTGGATATTCAGGGCGAACCGCACTGCCGGACCTTTGTGGTTGAGTGCCAGATCACCCTTTTGAACGACAAGACCCTGGGCCAGGGCGCTAGCCGCCGCATCGCCGAGCAGGTGGCGGCCGCTGCAGCCCTGATCGCCCTGGGCGTGGAGAACGGCAATGACTGATTCATCGGCAACACGCTGCGGTTACGTTGCCATCGTCGGCCGGCCCAATGTGGGCAAGTCCACCTTGCTCAACCATATTCTCGGCCAGAAGCTGGCGATCACCTCGCGCAAGCCCCAGACCACCCGGCACAATATGCTGGGGATCAAGACCGAGGGGCCGATCCAGGCGGTTTACGTCGACACCCCAGGCATGCACAAGAACGGCGAGAAAGCGCTCAACCGCTATATGAACAAGACCGCCTCGTCAGCCTTGAAGGACGTGGACGTGGTGATCTTCGTGGTCGACCGCACCCGCTGGACCGACGAGGACCAGATGGTCCTGGAGCGCGTGCAATACGTGCAAGGCCCGGTGCTGATCGCGATCAATAAGACCGACCGCATCGAGGACAAGGCCGAGCTGATGCCCCATCTGGAGTGGTTGCAGCAGCAACTGCCCAACGCCGAGATCGTGCCGATCTCCGCTCAGCAGGGGCATAACCTCGAGGCACTGGAAGGGTTGATCGCCCGCCATCTGCCGGAGAACGAGCATTTCTTTCCGGAAGACCAGATCACCGACCGCAGCAGCCGGTTTCTGGCCGCCGAGCTGGTGCGCGAGAAGATCATGCGCCAACTGGGTGCCGAGCTGCCCTACCAGATCACGGTGGAAATCGAGCAGTTCAAGCAGCAAGGCAAAACCCTGCATATCCATGCGCTGATCCTGGTGGAGCGCGACGGACAGAAGAAAATCATCATCGGCGACAGTGGCGAGCGGATCAAACGCATCGGCACCGAAGCGCGCAAGGACATGGAAGTACTGTTCGACTCCAAGGTCATGCTCAACCTCTGGGTCAAGGTCAAGGGCGGCTGGTCCGATGACGAGCGTGCGCTGCGCTCCCTGGGCTACTCCGACATCTAGCCATGCCAGACAGCGCGCTCCCGGCCTTCGTCCTGCACAGCCGGGCCTACCGTGAAAGCAGCGCGCTGGTGGACCTGCTGACCCCGCAAGGTCGTCTGCGTGTGGTGCTGCGCGGTGCCCGGGGCAAGGCCGGTACCCTGGCGCGACCTTTCGTGCCGGTTGAAGTCGAATTGCGCGGGCGTGGCGAGCTGAAAAATGTCGGGCGCATGGAAAGCGCTGGTATCCCGCATTGGCTGCACGGCGAGGCGCTGTTCAGCGGGCTGTACCTCAACGAATTGCTGATTCGCGTGCTTCCCGCCGAAGATCCCCAGCCCCTGTTGTTCGAGCATTATGCCGCCACCCTCGAAGCGCTGGCCGCCGGACGTGCTCTGGAACCGTTGCTGCGTGCGTTCGAATGGCGCCTGCTGGACGAACTGGGCTATGGTTTCGCCCTGGATCGCGATACCAGCGACCTGCCCGTGATGCCAGATGGTCTGTACCGTCTGCGCGTCGATGCTGGCCTGGAACCGGTGGGGCATCTGCAGCCGGGTGTGTTCCAAGGTGTCGAGCTGCTGGCCATGGCCGAGGCCGACTGGTCCGCGCCTGGCGCCCTGGCCGCCGCCAAGCGGCTGATGCGTCAGGCCCTCGCCCCCCATTTAGGCGGTCGACCCTTGGTCAGCCGCGAGCTGTTTATGACACTGAAGGAGCCTCCCCGTGACTGAAGCCACCCGCATCCTGCTGGGCGTGAATATCGACCACGTCGCCACCCTGCGTCAGGCCCGCGGTACCCGTTACCCCGATCCGCTCAAGGCCGCCCTGGATGCCGAGGAAGCCGGTGCCGACGGCATTACCCTGCATTTGCGCGAAGACCGCCGGCATATCCAGGACCGGGACGTGCGGATCATGCGCGATGCATTGCAGACCCGGATGAACTTCGAGATGGGCGTGACCGACGAGATGCTGGCGTTTGCCGAGAGCATTCGTCCTCAGCATATCTGCCTAGTACCCGAGAGCCGCGCCGAGCTCACCACCGAAGGCGGCCTGGACATCCTCGGGCAGCAGGCGCGTATCCAGGCGGCGGTGCAGCGTCTGAATCGCCTGGACGCTGAGGTCTCGCTGTTTATCGATGCCGACGAGCAGCAGATCGAGGCGGCCAAGCGGGTCGGAGCACCGGCGATCGAGCTGCACACCGGTCGTTACGCCGATGCCCAGACGCCGGCCGAGGCGGCCCAGGAGCTGGAGCGTCTACGAATCGGCGTGGCTTATGCCCTGGACCTCGGCCTGATCGTCAATGCCGGTCATGGCCTGCATTACCACAACGTCGAGGCGGTGGCGGCGATC
>JAZKHB010000023.1:49988-55153 GCA_040385585.1 Pseudomonadota bacterium
AACGAGCTGAATATCGGCCATGCCCTGGTCGCCCATGCCCTGTTCGTCGGCTTCAAGGCGGCGGTGGCGGAGATGAAGCAGTTGATCGTCGCGGCCGCCGCGCGGCGTTGATGGGTGGGGCGTACTCGCGAGGGCGTCCGTCATGGCCCATGGCGGACTGTCCGCTGCGCTCCCGAGTCCGTCCTACGGCTTTCTCGCCACCAGCACCGCGCGCATCGGCGCGGGCAGGCCTTCCTGGGTGCGTGAGGGGTCGTTGGGGTCGAGAAAATCCGGCAGGGACTGATAGCGCATCCACTCGGTGCTGCGTTGTTCGTCGACCCCGGTCAGGCTGACATCCACGCAGCGCACCGCGTTGAAGCCGGCACGGCGTAACCACAACTCCAGGGCGGCCACCGAGGGCAGAAACCAGACGTTGCGCATCTGTGCGTAGCGGTCTTCCGGTACCAATACGGTATTTGCATCACCCTCTACCACCAGGGTTTCCAGCACCAGCTCGCCGCCCTTGACCAGGCAGTCCTTGAGCGCCAGCAGGTGATCGATGGGCGATCGGCGGTGGTAGAGCACGCCCATGGAAAACACCGTGTCGAAGCCTTCGAGGCTGGCAGGCAGCTCTTCCAGGGTCAGCGGCAAGTGCCAGGCGGGCAGGTCCGGCAGGTAGCGACGCAGGGCCTGGAACTGGCAGAAGAACAGCCAGTTGGGGTCGATGCCGATCACGCTTTGCGCGCCGGCGCCGAGCATCCGCCACTGGTAGTAACCGTTACCGCAGCCCACATCCAGCACGCGCTTGTTGCGCAGATCCAGGTGGGGGGCGACACGGCTCCATTTCCAGTCCGAGCGCCACTCGGTATCGATCTGCACGCCGAACAGCTCGAAGGGACCCTTGCGCCAGGGCGACAGGCCCATCAAGGCCTGGCGCAGTTGGGCGCGATCAAGTTCGCCACAGGCGCCCTCCAGGGCGAAGCGCTCACGCAGTTCGATGCGCTCGGGCCGCAGGGCCGGTAGCGCATCCAGGGCGCCCTGCCAGCGCTGCAGGTCGCCATGACCGATACTGATTTTCGTGTCCAGCTGCTGCTGCAGGCCGCCGGCCCAGCCAGCCAGCGGGGTGCCTTGCAGGTGTTCGACCAGCGGAGTGAGGTCGATCATGGCAGGGCGACCAGGGAGGCGAAGTTAAGGCACTGGAACCAGGGCACGACGCGGGAAAAGCCCGCGGCCAGCAAGCGCTCGCGGTGTTCTTCCAGGCTGTCGGGCAACATGACCTTTTCCAGGGCGCTGCGCTTCTGCGCGATTTCCAGTTCGCTGTAACCATTGGCCCGCTTGAAGGCCAGGTGCAGCTCGGTCAACAGCCCGTGTTGCTCGGCATCGTTGAAACGCAGCTTTTCCGAGAGAATCAGCGCGCCGCCCGGCAGCAGGGCCTGACGGATGCGGGTGAGCAGGGCCAGGCGCTGTCCGGGGGCGATGAACTGCAGGGTAAAATTCAAGGCCACGAAGGAGCAGGGCTGGAAGCTCAGGGCGAGGATATCGCCCTCGACCACCTCCACCGGCAGCAGCTCCTGGAACATCGCATCCTGGGCATGCAGGTATTCGCGGCAACGCTCGACCATGGCCGCGGAGTTGTCCACCGCCAGTACCCGGCAGCCGTCGGTCCGCACATGCCGGCGCAGGGCCTGGGTTACGGCGCCCAGGGAACTGCCCAGGTCGTAGAGCAGGCTGTGGGGCCGGGCGAAGTGCGCGGCCAGGACGCCGATATTCTCGACTATGGTCGGATAGCCCGGCACCGAGCGCTTGATCATGTCGGGGAACACCCGCGCCACGTCCTCGTTAAAGGCGAAATCCTGGACCAGGGGCAGCGGCTGGGCGAACAGGCGGTCGGGTTCTTGGCTCACGAGGATTCCGAAGACTGGGACGAAAAGGCGGGCATTTTAGCCAAAGCGCCGTCACCGCGACAGCGCGCCGCACGGCCCGGGCTCGGTAGGCGGTGCAGGGTGCGTCTATTTCACCTGGATCAGGCAGTCGAAGGTCTCGGCCGGCGCGACTCCGGTTTCCCAGGGGCGCAGGTAGTGCAACAGCAAACGCGCCTCGCCGGCATCGGCCGCCTGGAAGCGCCAGGTCGAGCGTCCGCCGCTGCCGACCAGTCCCGTTTCCTCGGCACTGTACACCTCCGGACCCAAGCTGCGCAGGGTTGGCGCGGCAGCGTCCAGCAGCTGCCAGCGGTAGCCGGTGCTCGGGTTGCTCGGCAGGCTGAGGATCAGGGTTTGTCCACCGTTGAGGTACAGCGGGCACTTGCCCTGCTGTTCCAGGGTCACGGCAGCAGGGTGTTGGGCGCAGGCGGTGAGCAGGGTCAGGCCAACGGGCAACAACAGGCGGGCAGGGTGCATGGGCGGTCCTTGAAAGCGTGACAGCGCCCAGCATAGCCCAAGGGCCGTGGGCCTGGTTGGCCGATCCACCCTACGAGATTGCAGGCCTTGCAGATAAACTAGGATCTACCGCTGCCGTTGCGTCCTAACTGAACAGCACCTTGGCCACATCGCTAAAGCGCCTGGCGAAGTGCACGGTGATGCCCGCCTTGAGGTAGTCCGGCAGCTCGTCGAAGTTGCCACGGTTGGCCTCCGGCAATATCAGTTCGAAGATCTTCTGCCGGCGCGCGGCGATGACCTTTTCCCGCACCCCGCCGATGGGCATCACCTGACCGGTCAGGGACAGTTCGCCGGTCATGGCCAGGTTCTTCTTCGGTGCCTGGTTGCGCGCCAGGGACAGCAAGGCGCTGGCCATGGTGATGCCGGCACTGGGGCCGTCCTTGGGCGTGGCGCCGTCCGGTACGTGCAGGTGGACGAAGGCCTGGTCGAAGAAGGCCGGGTCGCCACCGTATTGCTTGAGGTGGGAGGCGACATAGCTGTAGGCGATCTCCGCCGACTCCTTCATCACCTCGCCCAGTTGGCCGGTGAGCTTGAAGCCGCGGTTGAGGGTATGGATGCGCGTGGCCTCGATGGGCAGGGTGGCGCCGCCCATGCTGGTCCAGGCCAGTCCAGTGATCACGCCGGTGCCGGAGAGCACCTGCTCGCTGCGGAACACCGGCACTCCCAGATAGCCTTCCAGGGCCTTGGGGCCGATGCTCACGGCCTTGTCCGGGTCGTCCAGCAGTTTGACCACCGCCTTGCGCACCAGTTTGCTCAGCTGTTTTTCCAGCTGACGCACCCCGGCTTCGCGGGCATAGCCCTCGATCAGGGCCTTGAGGGCGCTGTCGCTCAGGCTCAGGCGGTTCTTCGGCACGCCGGCCTTGGCCAGCTGCTTGGGCCAGAGGTGGCGCTTGGCGATGGCCAGCTTTTCCTCGGCGATATAGCCGGACAGGCGGATCACCTCCATGCGATCGAGCAGCGGACCGGGAATCGAGTCCAGGGTATTGGCCGTGCAGACGAACAGCACCTTGGACAGGTCCAAGCGCAGGTCCAGGTAATGGTCGAGGAATTCGGCGTTCTGCTCCGGGTCCAGGGTTTCCAGCAGGGCCGACGCCGGGTCGCCCTGGTAGCTGCTGCTGAGCTTGTCGATCTCGTCGAGCATGATCACCGGGTTCATCACCTCGACTTCTTTCAGCGCCTGCACCAACTTGCCCGGCAGGGCGCCGATATAGGTGCGGCGATGGCCCTTGATCTCGGCCTCGTCGCGCATGCCGCCGACGCTGAAGCGATAGAAAGGGCGCCCCAGGGTCTCGGCGATGGACTTGCCGATGCTGGTCTTGCCCACACCCGGCGGGCCGACCAGCAATACGATGGAACCGGCGATCTCGCCCTTGTAGGCGCCGACCGCGAGGAATTCGAGGATGCGTGCCTTGATGTCGTCCAGGCCGGCATGGTGGCGGTCCAGCACCTCGCGGGCATGGTTGAGGTCGAGCTTGTCCTGGCCGTAAAGGCCCCAGGGCATGGCCGTGGCCCAGTCCAAGTAGTTGCGAGTGACGGCGTATTCCGGCGAGCCGGTTTCCAGGATCGACAGTTTATTAAGCTCCTCGTCGATGCGCTTGCGCGCCTGCTCGGGCAGGGTCTTGCCTTCCAGGCGCTGGCGGAACTGCTCGCTGTCGGCGCTACGGTCGTCCTTGGTCAGCCCCAGCTCCTGCTGGATCAGCTTGAGCTGCTCCTTAAGGAAGAACTCGCGCTGGTGCTTGCCGATCTTCTGGTTCACCTCGGCCGAGAGTTCGCTTTGCAGGCGCGCCACCTCGACTTCCCGGCGCAGCAGCGGCAGGACCTTTTCCATGCGCTTGAGCATCGGCACGCAGTCCAGCACGGCCTGCAGTTCGTTGCCGGGAGCGGTGGTCAGGGCGGCGGCGAAGTCCGTCAGGGGCGAGGGTTCGTTGGGGCTGAAGCGGTTCAGGTAATTCTTCAGCTCCTCGCTGTACAGCGGGTTGAGCGGCAGCAGTTCCTTGATCGCGTTGATCAGGGCCATGCCGTAGGCCTTGACCTCGTCGCGCGGGTCCTGGGCACTTTGCGGGTAATCGACTTCGGCCAGGTACGGCGGCTTGCGGCTGAGCCAGCCACGGATGCGCACCCGGGTCAGGCCCTGGGCGACGAATTGCAGCTTGCCGCCTTCCTGGGCGGCGCTGTGCACCCGCACCAGGGTGCCGTGTTCGGGCAACTGATCCGGGTCGAAGGTCTGGCCGTCCGGTTGCGGATGATCGACGAAGAACAGCGCCAGATTCTTGTGTTCGGTCTTGGCCACCCGCTCCAGGGTCTGGGCCCAGGGTTCGGGATTGACGATCACCGGCAACACCTGGCCGGGGAAAAAGGGGCGGTTGTGCACCGGGAGGATATACAGCTTGTCCGGCAGGCGCTGGCCGGGCAGCACAAGGCTGGTGGCACTGGAAAGTTGTTCTTCGATGACCTGGTCGTTCATGCGACACCTTGCATGTGGGGTATGCAAGGGAGATGGGGCGGTGCGCGGGGCTTTTCAATACGCGGGGACATGGACAGGGCGAAGGCAGGTGTTACAAGGTACGTGGCGCCCGTCCATGGATGAGCCGGACAGGGTCGTTGCTCCGCGCCGGATCGCCCAGGGCGCCGTGGGTGATGCGCGCCCCCAGCGGCGGCGATGCTGGCTGCGAGGATGTCCACTGTCGCAGATCGGTATCGCCCAGCCAGAGCGCCTCGACCACTGTCATCACCGCTGTCCGGGCCTGCACT
>JAZKHB010000024.1:0-48506 GCA_040385585.1 Pseudomonadota bacterium
CCGCCGGCCGGCGACAGCGACCGCCTGCTGGGCTGGGTCGAGCTGGAGTTATCGCACCACGGCACCCTGCTGCGCGGCTACCGCAGCCTGCTGGCCAGCCTGGGGCTGATAGTCGCGGGCCTGATCGTCACCGCCCTGCTGGCCGTGCGCATGGGCCGCGGGATCAACGAGCCGCTGCGGCGCATCCAGCGCGGGGTGGCGCAGCTCAAGGACGGCCATCTGGAAACGCGCCTGCCACCGCTGGGCAGCCACGAGCTGGACGAACTGGCCGCCGGCATCAACCGCATGGCCGAGTCGCTGCATAACGCCCAAGAGGAACTGCAGCACAGCGTCGACCAGGCCACCGAAGACGTACGCCAGAACCTGGAAACCATCGAGATCCAGAACATCGAGCTGGATTTCGCGCGCAAGGAGGCCCTGGAGGCCAGCCGCATCAAGTCCGAGTTCCTGGCCAATATGAGCCACGAGATCCGCACCCCGCTCAATGGCATCCTGGGCTTTACCAACCTGCTGCAGAAAAGCGAGCTGACCCCGCGCCAGCAGGACTACCTGAACACAATCGAGACCTCGGCCGACAGCCTGTTGAGCATCATCAACGAGATCCTCGATTTCTCGAAGATCGAGGCCGGCAAGCTGGTGCTGGAGAACATCCCCTTCAACCTGCGCGACTTGCTGCAGGAAGCCCTGACGATCCTCGCGCCGACCGCCCATGCCAAGCAGCTGGAGCTGCTCAGCCTGGTCTACCGCGACACGCCGCTGTCCCTGGTCGGCGATCCGCTGCGCCTCAAGCAAGTGCTGACCAACCTGGTGAGCAATGCCATCAAGTTCACCCGCGAGGGCACCATCGTGCTGCGCGCCATGCTCGAGGACGACCGCGACGATCGGGCGCAATTGCGCATCAGCGTGCAGGACACCGGCATCGGCCTGTCCGAAGAAGACCTGCGCGCGCTGTTCCAGGCTTTCAGCCAGGCGGACAACTCGCTGTCGCGGCAGGCCGGCGGCACGGGCCTGGGCCTGGTGATCTCCAAGCGTCTGGTGGAACAGATGGGCGGCGAAATCGGCGTAGCCAGTACCCCGGGCGAGGGCTCGGAATTCTGGATCAGCCTGAGCCTGCCCAAGGCCCGCGACGATGCCGAAGACCTGCCGCGCGCGCCGCTACTGGGGCGCCGGGTGGCGGTGCTGGAAAACCACGAGCTGGCCCGCCAGGCCCTGCAGCACCAACTGGAAGACTGCGGCCTGGAAGTGGTGCAGTGCGCCAACCTGGACAACCTGCTGGAAATGGTTGCCGCCCAGCTGCACACCCGCACGCCTATCGGCCTGGCGGTTCTGGGCGTGACCGCCCAGGACCTGCCGCCCGAACGCCTGAGCCAACGCATCTGGGACCTGGACAGCCTCAACTGCAAGAGCCTGGTGCTCTGCCCCACCACCGAACAGACGCTGTACCACGAGTGCCTGCCCGATGCCCACAGCCAGTTGCAGGGCAAGCCGGCCTGCACGCGCAAGATGCAACGCGCCCTGACCGAGCTGGTCAGTCCGCGGCACCTGCGCAGCGAGGCCGTCCCCAGCCTGGCCAGCCGCGCACCGCGCCTGCTGTGCGTGGACGACAATCCGGCCAACCTGCTGCTGGTGCAGACCCTGCTCAGCGACATGGGCGCCGAGGTCACGGCCGTCGACAGCGGCTATGCGGCCCTGCAGATGGTCCAGCAGACGGCCTTCGACCTGGTCTTCATGGACGTGCAGATGCCCGGCATGGACGGCCGCCAGACCACCGAGGCGATTCGCCAGTGGGAGGCAGAGCGTGACGGCAACGCGCTGCCGATCATCGCCCTGACCGCCCATGCCCTGGCCAACGAAAAGCGCGCCCTGCTGCAATCCGGCATGGACGACTACCTGAGCAAGCCCATCAGCGAACGGCAACTGGCGCAAGTGGTGCTCAAGTGGACCGGACTGGCGCTGCGCAAGCACGGCCCCGAACAGCTTCAGGGGAGCACGCAGGACGAGCTGCCGGTGCTCGACCCCGAAGAGGGCCTGCGCCTGGCCGCCGGCAAGGCCGAGCTGGCCGCCGACATGCTCGGCATGCTGATCGCCGGGCTGCCCGCCGACCGCCAGGCGATCAGCCAGGCACGGGCCAGCGGCGAACGCCTGGCCCTGATCGAGCGCGTGCATCGCCTGCACGGCGCCACGCGCTACTGCGGCGTACCGCGCTTGCGCGCCGCCTGCCAACGCAGCGAAACCCTGCTCAAGCAGGACGATCCCGCGTCCCGCATCGCCCTGGACGAGCTGGACGCCGCCATCTTGCAACTGGCCCAGGAAGCGGCGCTGAGCAGTTCCGAGGCCTGAACCCGGTCTAAAGCCCGTCTGCGGGGCGCCGCGCTGGATTTCGCCGGGCAGCGGCCCCGGGTTGGCCTACGGCGTTCGTCGAGGTGTCCTCGTGGGTTGTTCAGGCCTGCACGGGCAGATCGGCAGGGCTTTCGCCCGGATCATGGCCGGCTTCGGCTGCCATCTGCTGGTGCACGCCCCCTGCCCGATCGAGGGCCTGGACGCCTTGGGCGCCCAGCAGATTGACCTGGACCGGCTGATCGGCCAGAGCGACATCGTCAGCCTGCATTGCCCGCTGACCGCAAGCAGCCATCACCTGATCGGCGCACCGCGCCTGCCGCAGATGAAACCCGGCGTTATGTTGATCAACACCGGCCGCGGCGCCCTGGTCGCGACCCTGAAAAGCGGTCAGCTGAGCTACCCGGGCCTGGATGTCGACGAGGAAGAGGCCGACCTGTTTTTCGAGGACTGCTCCGACCGGCCCTTGCAGGACGATGTGCTCGCGCGCCTGTTGACCTTTCCCAACGTCATCCTCACCGCGCACCAGGCCTACCTCACCCACGAGGCCCTGGCCGGCATCGCCCGCACCACCCTGGACAATATCGCCGCCTGGGCCGCCAGCAGCACAGTGAATGAGGTACCGGGCGGCGCGTGATAGCATTCGCGCTGATCTGGAGGACCCATGGCCGAACACGACTTTCGCTACACCCTGCTCAACCCCGCCCACACCCTGATCGAATGCCGGGCGCTGGCGCCCGGCCGCTATCAGGTCACGGGCAAAGGCGGCTCGATCCAGAACGATGACCTGCTGCTGGTCACCCTCAAGGGCAGCCGCGACCTGTGCCTGCGCCTGACGGTGGACAAGGTCCGCCACCTGATCAACCCGACCGGCCAGTGGGTCGCCGTGGCCCGCGGCCCGGTGTTCGGCGAATTGTCGATTCTTAACTGGCAGGTCAAGTGCGACAGCTGCGCCGCGCAGGTGGATATGGAATTTGCAGTCGACGCCAGCCTGGGCAAGAAGGCCCAGAAGCCAGCCGCCGAAGCGCGGCTTCTGGAGCTCGGCTGGGGTGGCAAGGCCGGCCGCCACCTCTGCCCGCAGTGCCGCCTACAGGAGGCATCATGATCCGTATTCTGGGCCTCGCCGCCCTTGGCCTCAGCCTGCTCGGCTGCGCCGCCGAGCCCGTGCAGCTGGAGCGCGAACGCACCTACCTGGTGGAATGGATAGGCGAACGCCCGCTGATCGACAACAGCCACCTGACCCTGACCCTGGACACCGAAGGCCGTGCCTACGGCAGCGCCGGGTGCAACCACTGGTTCAGCCCCTACCAGTTGCAGGACCAGCAGTTGAGCTTCGGCCGACTGGGCAGCACCCGCAAACTCTGCCCGCCGGCGCTGATGGAACAGGAAGCACGCTTTCTCGAGGCCCTCGGCAAGGTCCAGCGCTGGGACTTCTCGCCGCAGAATCAACTGCAACTCTGGCCCGCCGAAGGTAAACCGATGCGCCTCTGGCCCGAAACGCACTGAGGCGTCTGCACAACACCGAAACTCGGCGCTCGCGGGTAGCTGTCGGAAGCCGCTTCAGCGGGTAAGGCACCAGGCGATTGCCCCGCATGCTGTTCGGCGAGCCAGGGCTAAGGCGTCCCGGATAGCGCTGCGCTTATCCGGGCTACCCGGGCTGTGTAGGGTGGATGACATCATGTTCATCCACCATCGCGATGGGGTGGATGGATAGAGCGCCAGCGATGCGCCCCGATCCACCCTACGAGATCGCAGGCCTGGCAGATAA
Source organism: Pseudomonadota bacterium (assembly GCA_040385585.1). Taxonomy (GTDB): domain Bacteria; phylum Pseudomonadota; class Gammaproteobacteria; order Pseudomonadales; family Pseudomonadaceae; genus Aquipseudomonas. The sequence goes on from JAZKHB010000024.1 coordinate 4,106, forward strand.
ACATAGGATCTACCTTTCCCAAGCCCTGCTAGAGCATTTTCGCCTTAACTATGCCCATCTTGCGGCAGGCTGTTGTTGCAGCCCGGACAAGCCTTGGCGCAGTCCGGGGCCGTGGCGCCCCGGATGGCACTGCGCTTATCCGGGCTACTCTGACAGACAGGCTTTTCCTGAAAGCGCTCTAGGGCCTGTTGACACTACCCGCACGGCCGCGCCGATACCGGTTTTGACGCCAGACCCGGCATAAGACGCGACTCCGGGTGATTCATAACGAGCAGCGAGTAATCGTCTATCACATCAAAACAGGTCCGGCCCTACGGGTTGCGCGAATAAGCGCCCCATACTGCGTTGCGAAACTTGGCAAGGGAATGACCCTTGCCTGCGTTCCGCGCCTTGCCTGAGACCCTTCTTCGCGGCAACGCGACTCGCGAGGTTAATGTCAATAGGCCCTAGCGCGCGAACAGCTCCAGCTGTTCATGGGCACCGCGCAGGTCGAGCAGGCGCACCCCGATGCCCAGCAACCGCACCGGCTTGGCACCGCGGGCGAAGGCGCAGCTCAACAGTTCACGGTAACCGTCCAGGTCCTGCTGCGCCCCAGCCTGCTCCAGGGTGGTCTGGGTGAAGTCGTGGAACTTGACCTTGACGAAGGGCTTGTCCACCCGATAGCTGCCATCCAGCCGCGCCATGCGCGTGGTCAGGGACACCAGCAGCTCAGGCAGCTTCTCCAGGCAAGCGGGCAAGTCCGGCAGGTCCTGGTCGTAGGTGTTTTCCACGCTGATGCTCTGGCGTCGGCTGTCGATGCGCACCGCACGCTCATCGATGCCCCGGGCCAGGTTCCACAGGCGCTCGCCGAAGCTGCCGAACTCGCGAACCAGGCCCAGCTTGTCCCAGTCACGCAGTTGCAGGCAGCTGAGAATCCCCAGCCGCGCGAGCTTGTCGGCGGTGACCTTGCCCACGCCGTGCAACTTGTTCACCGGCAGGGCGCAGACGAAGTCGTCCACCTGAGCCGGGGTGATCACGAACAGTCCGTTGGGCTTGCGCCAGTCGCTGGCGATCTTGGCCAGAAACTTGTTCGGCGCGACGCCGGCCGAGACGGTGATATGCAGCTGCCTGGAGACCCGACGCTGGATATCCTGGGCGATGCGCGTGGCGCTGCCGGCAAAGTGCGGGCTGTCCGAGACATCCAGGTAGGCTTCGTCCAGGGACAGCGGCTCGATCAGCTCGGTGTAATCGCGAAAGATGCCGTGGATTTCCTGGGAGGCGGCTTTGTAGGCGTCCATACGCGGCTTGACGATCACCAGCTCCGGGCACAGCTTGAGGGCATGCCCCGAGGCCATGGCCGAACGCACGCCGTAGGCCCGGGCTTCGTAATTGCAGGTGGCGATCACCCCGCGCCGATCGGCCGCCCCGCCCACCGCCAGGGGCTTGTTGGCCAGGCGCGGGTCGTCACGCATCTCGATGGCGGCGTAAAAGCAGTCGCAGTCGATGTGGAGGATTTTTCTAACCATGGCCTCTGCTTACAACGGCGGTGGGCGATTTACGGCCAGACGCACAGGTGGCGGCGCGCAAGGGTTCGGCCAAGCGATGCGGTCCTCGCGGGGTTCGGGTACGGCATCGGCTGGGCATCGATGCCGGCGGCGCACCGGTTCATCCAGGCTGCCGCGCCGGCCATACCCGCCTGGCGGGATGCTACAGGATCGTCCTTGTTCTGGGGCAGCGCACCTGCTCGGCATCGCGACAACCACCACCGCTCGCCTTCAGGTTAACGAACTGCGCGCTCCCACTTATAACCCGCCAGATCGCGACACCGCAGGCAGGGGCGCAAGCGGCAAAGGCTCTACGACGGGTACCCGGGGGCGCCGCGAGACGAGCACTACACCGGCCAGCACCAGACCCGCACCGCTCAGTTGTGCCAGTGACAGCGGCTCAGACAACAGCATCCAGCCGAAGAAAATGGTCAGGATGGGCCCCAAGGTGCCGATCAGAACCGTGCGCGCGGCACCTATCTGGCGAACGGCGGCGGATTGCCAGAACACCGGCAATACCGTCGAGAAGAGCGCCATGGCCGCCGCATGGAGGTAGACCGGCATGGGTTGGATCAGCGCGGAAAACGGCTGCGTGCCCACGAAGTGCAGCTGCGTGGCGGCGGTTGAAACGATAATCGCCAGGGCGGCAAAACGCAGGGTACCCAGCCGGTGAATCGCGACCTCGGCCCCGGCGCTGTAGAACGCGTAACACAGGGCGGAACCGAACACGAAGGCGGCGCCGATCAGCACGGCTTGGCTGTCGCCCGCCACCTGCAGGTCATGGGCGAACGCCAGGCCGATGCCGGCATAGGACAGCAGCAGTGCGCCGACCTGGCGCCGGTCCAGGCGCTTGCCCAGGAAGAGCACGCCGATCAGCACGGTCAGGGTCGGGTAGGTGAACAGGATCAAGCGCTCGAGTGCCGCGGAGATGTACTGCAGGCCGACGAAATCGAGGATGCTCGCGCCGTAGTAGCCCAGCAGTCCCAGCACGACCAAGAGCCCCCAATCCCTGCGCGTCAGCGGCGGCGCCGAGCGCCCCATCCACAGGGCGACCCCCAGCACCACGGGCAGCGCAAAGGTCATGCGCAGCGTCAGCAGCGTGACCGCATCGATCGGCGCGGCGGCATAGGCCAATTTGACGAAGATCGCCTTGAAGGAAAAACCAAAGGCGGCGAGCAGCGCCAAGGTGATGCCCATGCGTTCGTTCGACCAGGTTTTCCAGGGCATGACGGGGGCATTCCAGAGAGTTGTCTTGAACCGAATGCTTACCCGAGTAAGATCCGCTTAAAATTGGCTTATTCTTAACTAAGCGTTCGGATTCAACCAATCCTATGCGTTATGACCTGACCGACTTACGGCTATTCGTCGCCATCGCCGAAGCCAGGAACCTGACCCGCGGTGCCGAGCGGGTGCACCTGGCGCCCTCCTCGGCCAGTCATCGGATGCGTGCGCTCGAGGAATCGATTGGCACCGCGCTGCTGATTCGCGAAGCGCGCGGGGTCCAGCTGACCCGTGCCGGCGAGGCCTTGTTGCGCCACGCCCGCCAGGTATTCGCCCAGCTCGAGCAGATGCACGCCGACCTCACGCCTTACGCCAAGGGCGTGCGCGGCCATGTCAGCCTCTGGGCCAATACCCACGCGACCCACACCTTTCTGCCGGACCACCTCTCGGCGTTTCTCAAACGCTTCCCCCAGGTCAGTATTTCCCTGGAGGAGCACACCAGCCCGGAAGTGCTGATGGCGGTGGCGCGCGGTGAAGTGGAAGTGGGTGTGGTGGCCGAATCGATCGAGGGTGCCGAAGTGGAGTTGATCCCCTACCGCGCCGACCGCCTGGTGCTGATTGCACCGTCCGATCACCCAATCGCCCACCAGCCCAGCGCGCTGTTTACCGAAGTCTTGCAGTACCCCTTTGTAATGCTGCACTCAGGCTCGGCCATTCATACCTTCACCATGAACGCCGCCGCCGCGCTGGGCCGGCACTTGGAAGTACGAATTCAGGTCCGCAGCTTCGAGGCCGTGTGCCGAATGGTCAGCGCCGGGGTGGGCCTGGGCATGGTGCCCCGCAGCGCGGTCGCTGGAGGAAGCGTGCGCACGCCCCTGGCCATCGTCGAACTCGACGAGCCTTGGGCACAGCGGGATCTGAAGGTCTGCATTCGAAAGCGCGAATCCCTGTCGCGTTTCGCCTCCGATCTGGTCGCCTGCCTCACCGAAAACGATTACTGACACCGGGACTGCAACGCACCGCCCGCTTCGACCTTGCCAGGCCGAAAACGGGCAAGAGGCGTCAGCTTTGTGCTCGAGCCTCTGCAAGCGATGCACGAAAATTAACCATCGATTAATATCAAATCGATACCAATGGTTTCTTCTATCTTTTAACCGATGGTTATAGATTTGCTCGATGACGAAGAAACGAATCCTGCCCCCCGACCGAATGGCTGAATGCCAAGCCGCGCATGCGTTATTCCTGGCGAAAAAACACGAGCTCAAGCTCAGCCAGAAGAAAATTGCCGATGCCGCCAATATGACGCCGGCTGCGGTGAACCTCTATTTCAAAGGCATAAACCCCTTGAACCCCCAGTTCGCGGCGATCCTGTCGCGGATGCTGCAGGAGCCGGTCAGGCGTTTCAGTCCGCGTCTCGCCGACGAAATCGAAGGCCTGGCCAGCAGTGCGTTTGGCGGGAAAGGCGAGCCGGAAAATACCAGCATCGTGCGCCCGCCCACCGGCGACTCGGGCGCCGTTCAAAAGATCCTGGAGATGCTTCGCAAGCACGCCGGCAAGCGCCTGGACGAGTCCGCCCAGAACACGATCGCGCTGGCGGTTGCCGAAAGTCTGGCGCCCTACCGCTATGTCGTCAGCGCCGATCTCGCTGATCAGCGCCTCAAGGAAGACGAGCTGCCGATCCCGCAATACGAAACCCGTGACGTCATGGGCCACGGCCAGCTGCCACCCGACTACAACCAGGCGATCAGGCACCTGGTCATCAGCCAATCCCTGCTGCGCGACAAGGGCGTGCAGTACACCAGCGCGACCAGTCTGGCCATCCTCACCGGCTGGGGCCAAAGCATGAAGGGCACGATCAACGACAAGGATGCGGTCATCGTCGATCGCGGCATCACCGAGTTCGTCGGCGACGGTGTGTACCTCATCACCTGGCACGACCTGTTCTATATCAAGCGCCTTCAGCTGCATGACCTGGAGCATTTCGAGTTGATTTCCGACAACCCCAAGCACAAAGACCGAGTGGTTCCGACTGCGGACATTGCCATACATGCCAAGGTGCTGCTGGTCTGGAATGCGCAGAAGCTCTAGGGCCTGTTGACACTACCCGCACGGCCGCGCCGGAAGCTGTTCCGGTACCGGTTTTGAAACCAGACCCGGCATGAGTCGCACCGTCGAGTGCTCATGAAGGAACGGTGAGTAATAACCTATCGCATCAAAACAAATCCGGCCCTGCGGGTTGCGCGAATAAGCGCCCCATGCGGCGTTGCGACACTGGGCAAGGGAATGACCCTTGCCTGGGACCCTTCCTCGCGGCAACGCGACTCACGAGGTTAATGTCAACAGGCCCTAGGCCAGGCGACCTGGCAATGCGGGAAACATCACCCTTCTCCGAACCTCCGAACCTCCGAACCTCCGAACCTCCGAAACTGGCGAGCCTTGGCCTTCCTCCTATCGACAGGGCTATCCACTTATCGCCGGCACCCACGGTCCCAGCCCTTGGCGCTCCAGCTGATTCAGGTTCTACCGTTCCGTGCTAAATCCCTCGCGAAATGCTCGGCATGGATGCCATCAACTAGCAAAGCGCAACGATACGCCATCAATAAAAAATAAATCATCGGTATTGACCAAATACATACTGATGGTTAATTTAATGCAGCGTCGCAGAGTACTGCGGTGCAGCGTCCGAGGACACCAGATGCCCCGAGAGGGGCGGCCTGGTTTCAACCTCCTGCCCCGGCCTCGACTGGCCGAATGGAAAGGCGTGTCAGGCGAGGTTTTTCCAAGTGAGACAGGACCCGTGCCGGCCTGTTATCAGCACAAGCCCTCATGCGCCATCACCCTGTGCGGCAGACCTTGCGAAGGATCATTCGCCCAGGCGATGAACTATGTGTGCTCACTTCGAGGTCCCCTAATGAACGCATTTCAGAAGGCCCGGCAGTCGATCCATCAACTGGCGGAAGCCATGGCCCGGACAAACCAGGCTCGGGCGGAGTTTGCGCAGAAATTTTCGGCGACCGTCGGCAGCCCGCAGCCACCGCGAAGCGTCCAGTCCCTCCCTCGCGGTCAGCAGGGTTATCCTCAGCAAGAGGCAAAGGACGGGCAAGTGCCGGCCCACCGCGGCATTTACAACGCCTCCCCTACAGCGACCAGCGTACTCGAGCGAGTAACGGGCAGACGGTGAGCCGCCTTCGCCAGACACTGCCCGCGCTTAAGAGCCTTGCTTCGCCCTGCCTTCAGTCGCTATCTGTTACCAGACACGCCAGACCCAGGTTCGAGTGGTGGGATGCGCTCAGCCAGGCAGAGCCGCGTCAATTGAGCGCAGCGGTACCCATAAGCAGCTCCGCACCCGCTTCTCGGCCAGCGCTACAGCGCTCAGTAGGCCTTGTTCGAGGCCGCCGCCCACAAGTGCGCGGCGACCAGCGCTCGCCAGGGGGAAAATTCGGCCAGCCAGGTTTTTGCCTGGCGTTCGCTGATGGCGTCCGACGCGCCCAGCAGTCGCTGCAGTGCGCGTCGGACAGCCGCATCGCCCTGCAGCGAGCCATCCAGCCAGCCGAAACCGCGTAATAAGGTGTAATCGACCGTCCAGGGGCCAATGCCACGCACGCTTAGCAAGCGTTCGCGCATCACCTCGATGGGCAGCGTCTGGCGCCAGCTCTCGAGCGGCAGGCGGTCTTCGACTACGAGCCCGGCGAGGGTCAGCAAGGTCGCGGCCTTGCTGGCGGAGAACCCTGCCTGGCGCAGGGTTTCGAGGCTCACGCAGGCGAGTCGACTCGGGTCCGGATAACACAACAGGCCGCTGGAGTGGCGCACGTTCGCGGCAACGATCAATTTGCGCCGCAGGGAAACCGCCACGGCAACGCTGATCTGCTGCCCGGTCACCGCCCAGGTCAGGGCCTCGAACGCCGTGGCCGCCACGGGCACCCGCAAGCCCGGCTGGCGGGCGATCAGTGGTCCCAGTAATGGGTGGCCGCGGTACCGCTGCTCGAAGGCTTCCACCGTCTGGGACAACCCGAGCATATGGCGCACCATCGCTTCGAACCGGGCTGGGCAGGCGCCAGAGGCCGGGCCGTCGATCTGCAGGTGCGCCTGCGCCTGCCCCGCCTGGAAACCCAGCGTCAGGCAGGCCGGTAATCCCTGCCAGAGCAGCCCTTTGAGTAACGAGGCCGCGGTGACGGATTCCGCCAGCTGCTGCGGATCACGCCGATGGAACGCCAGCATATCCTCGGTTCGAAAGCCCCTGGGCAGTGGGATGCAGCAGGACAGTAGGCTGGTGAAGGGCGCGTCCATCAGCTGGCGTCATGAAAAATAATGCCCAGGGTATGGCGCTGGCCCGATCGGACCCGCGATACCCCGTGACGCATATTGACCCGGTAGCTGCCGCGGACACCCGCTACCGGCCGATACTGGCTGGCAAAGATCACCAGATCGCCCTGCTTGAGCGGCACCACTTCCACCCGCGATTGCATACGCGGTCGCTGCTCCGTCAGCACCAGTTCACCGCCGCTAAAATCGCGTCCGGGCTCGGCGAGCAATAGCACCGCCTGCAGGGGGAAGACGTGCTCGCCGTAGAGGTCCTGGTGCAGGCAGTTGTAGTCGCCCGCCCCGTAGCGCACCAGCAGTGAGGTCTGCCGCTGCTGGCCGGCGCCATGGCAGCGGGCGAGGAACGCCTGGTGCTCGAGAGGAAACTCTACCGGGATGGCCATCGAGGCATACCAGCGCCGGGCAATCGGCACCAGGTGCGGATACAGCCGGGTTCGCAAACAGGCCACCAAATCAGGCAACGGGTAATCGAAATATTTGTATTCCCCCTGTCCGAACCCATGGCGCTGCATGACGATACGGCTGCGGAATCGGCTGTCATCCTCGTAACAGGCGGCGAGGGCCGCGCACGCCTGCGCCGAGGCTAACCCACGCACCACCGCGTAACCGCTGGTATCCAGTGCCTGCCCGATGCCTGGCCAAGCAAGCTCATCGATCCGGTAAGCCCCTTGATCCATGGCGTCAGGCCAGGCGCCGTCCAGTTCGCTGGCGACCGTCATACCTGCGCCTCCCGCTCGAGCAAGACGCGCTTGCGCGCGACGCCCCAGCGGTAACCGGACAACGCGCCGTCGTGCCGCACGACCCGATGGCAGGGAATGGCGATCGCCAGGGCGTTGGCGCCACAGGCCTGGGCCACCGCCCGCACGGCGCTGGGCGAGCCGATACGCTGCGCCAGCTCGGAATAACTCACCGTGGTTCCCGCCGGAATCTCCCGCAGGGCCTGCCAGACCCGTTGCTGAAAAGCCGTGCCACGAATGTCCAGCGGCAGGTCGAGCCCCAAGCCCGGTGCTTCCACCAAGCCAACGACCAGGGCCACCCAGTGTTCAAAAGACGCATCGCCGCCGATCAGCTCAGCGCTGGGAAAACGCCGCTCGAGGTCATGCACCAGCCCGTCGGCCTCATCCCCCAGCAGGATGGCGCACACGCCGCGCTCACTGGCGGCGACCAGGATGGCCCCCAGGGAACATTCACCGACCGCGAAGCGGATCACCGTACCGACCCCGCCTTGCCGGTAACGCTTGGGCGTCATGCCCAACAGGTGCTCGGCTTCTTCGTAGAAGCGACTGTTGGCGTTATAACCGGCCTGGTAGATCGCTTCCGTTACGCTGCCGCGGCGCGCGAGTTCCTGACGCACCTTGCTGGCGCGATGGGCGGTGGCGTAGGCCTTGGGGGTCACCCCGGTCACTGCCTTGAACAGGCGATGCAGGTGCGAGGGACTTATGGAGGCGCTGTGGGCCAGGGTTTTAAGCGAGGGCGGCGTTTCAGCCGTTTCGATCTGCCGACACAGCTGGGCGATCAACGCGGCGTGGCGCTCGGACAGCGGTGCTTGCTCGGGCTTGCAACGCTGGCAGGCACGGAAGCCGGCCAGCTCGGCGGCGCCAGTGCTCGGATGGAAACTGACGTTTTCCGGTTTAGGTGTGCGCGAACCACAGGAGGGTCGGCAGTAGACACCCGTGGTTTTGACCGCGTAATAGAATTGCCCATCGGCCTGGGCATCTCGTGCCACGACAGCCGCCCAACGGGGGTCGTCGCAGACAGGACGGACAGGGATCGGGGTGTGACTGGACATGATGCCTCTCCAGAAGGTCGATGAGCCGATTTTAAGCGGCGCCCGGGCCCTGGACACCCCGGGACTTGCTTTTGAATTCTTCCGCTATCCGGGGATTTTTTTGCCGCCCCCGTAAACTGCGCGGATCACCTTATCCACGCACGGCACGTCGTCACGCCATGGCTTCGATGGCCTTGACCCGGATAATAACGCTGCCCCCTGATAGCCGTCCCGCTCATCGATCTCCCGGCGCCTGGGCGAGGATAACGCGCGTCGCCCGCCGTAGGGCTGACCATGCTTCTGCGACGTTTCCGCGAGGCTTCGCGCCGCAAGCGGCGCCGAGGCAACCGGCGCAAACGCTGCTGGAAAAGCAGGCACAGCATTGATCGCCTCGGGCGGGTTGATTTGCGGCAGAATGTGCCAGAAATGCGCGTCGAAACGCAGGGAGATGGTTTCCGGCGCGGGCTGTAGTGGACTTTGTGAACGAGTCGCCCCTTACCACCCCTAGGACGCCGTCATGACCTACCCGTTCGGATCGACCTTGAAACCCGGCTCGGCGCCCACCGTTATGGCCACGCCCAGCGCCGAGCTCGCGGCCTACTTCGACCAGCCGATCGACCCGGCCAACGTCGACCGGTACGACCTTGAACTCAGCCTGCTGACCCGTGCTCAGTCGGCCGAGCTGACCCTGGCGATACTCGATGACCCGGTCATCCGCATGCTCGGCGGGATCGTGCTCGACGACGGCAATACCAGCAATCATCACCTCTACCTGACGCGGGCGCCGTTCACCGGCAGCATCCTGTTCTGGCAGCACGACGACAGCGCCTATATCGCCTTTCCCGACCTGCCGGCTTTTCTCGACGCCGTGAAGCGCGCTAAAAAGGACGAGTGCTGGTTAACCGACATGCATCTGCGCCCCTATCCTCTACTGGCGGATCAGACCGGGCTTCGCCAGTTTATTCACGCCATGCTCGACGCGGATACGGAAGAGAACTTTAAGATCGCCGATACGTTGATCCCGGCACTGGCGCTGACCGATTTGGACTTGCTGGCGCGCCTGGTCAATCATCCCTACTACTTCTTTGCCGAGTCGGTCGCGAGTGCGATCAGCGCTCGTCCCGAGCTTGCCCTGAAGGCGTTGGCCCAACACTGCAGCGGGCATCCCAACCACCAGGTGCGCTGGGCGGGAGACAGCGCGCTGGCAGCGATCGAGGGCTTGGAATGACGATGGGAACAAGGGCCGAGCCTCATCCAGCACCATCGCCGCTTCACCCGCAGCTATTTACATAGCTGATTCAAGGAGGGGCGTACGCGCAGCTTGCATGCTGCCCTGGATAGCATACGACCCGTTTTACTTCTTAGGTGACTGCGCGCGGTCAACGGCGCCCTGCTGTACTGGCTACGCCCAACGTTATGCACCTAGCGGGACAACTCCGCAGCCCGTGAATTCAATGGTGCCGTTGAGAGGAATCGAACCTCCGACCTACTGATTACGAATCAGTTGCTCTACCAACTGAGCTACAACGGCTAAACAAGGGGCATCCCTGAGCTGAGGGCTACAAGAGACGCTGGCGTGACCAGTGCCCGCTCAATATCTGAGCCAACCTCGGCGTATTTGTCAATTGCCAGGGGCCGCCTCGGCGGCGGCCCGAAACCGTCAAGCCAGGGTGATGCGATCGTCTTCAATAACGATCAAGCCCTGCTTGTACAAAGCACCGATGGCCTTCTTGAAGTTGCCCTTGCTGACGCCGAACAGGGCGCTGATGGCCTCGGGCGTGCTCTTGTCGCTGACCAGCAGCACGCCCTGTTTTTCCCGCAGCAAACCGAGGATCTTGTCGTGCAGGGCGTCGGCGGCCTGGGCACCGACTGGCTGCAGCGACAGGCTGATCTTGCCGTCGCGTCGCACTTCCTTGATGTAACCCTGCTCGCGCATGCCGACCCGCACGAACTTGAATATCTCGTTCTTGTGAATCAGGCCCCAATGCCGGTTGTTGATGATGGCCTTGAAGCCCATGTCGGTCGGCTCCGCCACCAGTAACTCGACCGCCTGCCCTGCCTGGTAGGCGCTGGGGCTGTTGTCCAGGTAGCGGTCCAGGCGCGCGGTCGCGGTAATCCGCCGGGTGTGTTTGTCCAGGTAGACATGCACCACGCAATAGTCACCGGCTTGCAGCGAGCGCTTTTCCTCCGAATACGGCAACAGCAAGTCTTTGGATAACCCCCAGTCCAGAAAAATACCGATGCTATTGATTTCCAAGACTTTAAGACTGGCGAACTCACCGACCTGGACTTTGGGTTTTTCCGTGGTCGCGATCAATTTATCGTCGCTGTCGAGGTAGATGAATACATTCAACCAGTCCTCGACTTCGCTGGGCGTATCCTTGGGGATATAACGATTGGGCAGCAGTATTTCACCCTCCGCCCCGCCGTCCAGGTACAGTCCGAAATTGGTGTGTTTCACCACCTGCAAAGAATTAAAACGCCCGATCAGTGCCATGTTCACTACCTTGAATGCCTGCTGGGCATTCTACCCGAGATCGGCGCCCCCGGGCCCCGCGAGCTGCCCTGCAAGCGTCGGTAGATGGCACAATTCGCGGAAACTCGAAAGCCGGCGCAGCGGATCGACCCGATGCGGCATGGGGCACAGAGACGCTTGAAGAATTCCTTGCCAAAACAAGGAACTGGCTTGAATACCAGGCATTCATGATCGATTCCGACGATCTGAAACAGGGCGCGGCCAATTACCGCAAGCCTTGGCTGGATATTTTGTGTACAATGCGTGGCCATATTTTATTTTAAGTACAGGTCCATGGCCGTCATGCGCGTTAAAGCCTCAGCGATGAAAAAGAAACCAGCCCCAGCGGTTGAAACCCATAGTTCGATCGACGAGCAAGTGGCTGCATTTCTGAAATCCGGCGGCGAGATCCAGGAAATCCCTAAAGGTGTGAGCGGCCAGGTATTCGGTACCTCCAAGCAGATCACTCTGGGCAAGAAGTAATTTCCGCAGCCACCCGTACGCGCTTTGATCGCAACGAGCAAAGCGCCAAGGCTCGAACCTATCCCGTCTGAATCTCCCGCCCCAGCCTTCCCCCTCGCCGCCCCACTGCTTTAGCGACCGGTTCATCTCCGATCACGGCCCGCTCACGCGCATGCACGCGCAAAGCGAGTGCGTCGCAGCCCGCACGGCTTGAATGCATCCTGCCGCTCCTTCCGCATGCCTGCCCTCTTTTATTTATTTTTCACTTTTGCCCTCACCCCCTGGCTACTAGCAGGTTGTTGTTTCAAAATCATGTCAAGGTGGGGCGCAAGCCTGCCTGCATCTCTATTTTTTATCGTTATCGTCTTCACAGGAGCTTCCGTGCGTCCTTTCAGCCGCTGGCTGCAGCACCCTGATGGTTCGTTTCTGGCCCTTGGTTGCTTGTTCATTTTGATCCCCTTGCTCAGCCGGTACTGGCTGGGCTGGTCGGACGGTTTCGGTTACACCTCCGACCTGGCGATCGGCACGCTGCTAATGCTGTTGCTGCACAACCGTCCTCTGTGGCTGGCATTGCCGCCGATGTTGGTGTGGTGCGTGTTCACCCTGAGCAACGCCGAACTGATCGGCGCGGTTGGACGCATGCCTGAAGCCAGCGACCTCAAGTACCTGACGGATCCGCAATTTCTCAGCCTCTCGACCCAGGGCAGTGGCTTGACCTATCCCTGGCTGGGGCTGGTATTGACGGCTGGCGTGCTGTTCTACCTGCTGGGCAAACTCCGCAAAGCCCAAGTCCCAGCCACCCGATTTTCACCTTACTGGTACGCCCTGCCGGTGCTGCTGCTGCTCGGTCACGCGGCCAATCAGTACTTCAATCCCAGCGAAGCCGATCAGTGGAAGCAATTCAACTTGCCGCACAAGCTCCTGGCTGAAGCCATGAATAGCGGCCAGCTGCAGGTCGAAGACTGGCTGGACGGCGACAGCCCGGACCTGCCGCCAGATATCGCCAGCCTGACCCAGCTGGACCTCAACGGCAGCAAGCTGTTCGAGGGCGCGGGCAAGGCGCGCAACGTCTTGATCATCACACTTGAAGGCATTCCCGGCGCCTACCTGGCCCCCAACCGGGCGGCTACCGGCAGCCGTTACCAGGAAGACCTGATGCCCCGGCTCGGCCAATGGGCACAACGCGCCATGAACACGCCCGACTATGTGTTGCATGCACACCAGACCATACGCGGCCTGTACACCATGCTTTGCGGCGATTACGACAAGTTCGACAGCGGTACGCCGAAAGGCGTGGAGCTGCTGAATAACCAGGTACGCAATCTCGAGTGCCTGCCGGCACAGCTGCGCAAGCAGGGCTTCAGCACGCACTTCCTGCAAGGGGCCGGGCTGCGCTTTATGGCCAAGGACAAGATCATGCCGCATATGGGATTCGGCAAGACCCTGGGGCGTGACTGGTTCAAGAACAAGCCTTACTTGGAATTTCCCTGGGGCATGGATGACAAGGCTTACTTCGAAGGCGCCCTGGGCTACGTCAAACAGCTGCGTCGGCAAAAGCAGCCCTGGATGCTGACCCTGCTGACCGTGGGCACGCATCAACCCTACTCGGCGCCACCCGCTTATCTGGCGAGTCATGCCACGGCCAAGGGCGCCGCCATCGGTTATCTGGACGATGCGGTCGCCGATTTTCTAGTCGGCTTGGAAAAACAGGGCGTGCTCAAAGACACCCTGGTCATCGTGACATCGGACGAATCACACGGTATCGAAGAGGTACGCCTGGCCTCGGCCTGGGGCTTCAACCTGGTGCTGGCCCCCGAACAGGCCGCATTGCCCGCCCTCAAGCGCGGGATTTACGGGCACCTGGACCTGAGTGCCTCGGTACTGGATTATTTCGATCTGCCGGTACCCACCAGTCTGTCCGGGCGCTCGCTGTTTCGCGACTACAGCACAGGGCGCGAGATTCTTTCCTACACCAATGGCCTGCTGCGTCAGCATGACGGTAAGGGCACCTTTACCGAATGCGATTTTCAGCAGGTCTGCCGGCGCTATGCCAGCGAAGGTTTTATCGCAGACAGTGCCCGCTACATGGGGCGCTTCAGCGGCAAGCCGGCGCGCATCATGGCCCAGCGGGCGGAGCTGCTGAGCCAGTCACTGTTGACCGGGCAGATCGGCCAACATTACCAGTTCGCAACCCAGGAGCGGATCACGCTCAAGGAAACAGCTAGCAGCGATGACTGGGCCGATAACCTGATCGGCGCGCAATACCTGGAGCTGCCCAAAGGCACTAACACTCGGGTCAGCCTGAAAGTCCGAGCCATTCGCATGGGCAAGCAGGGCGCAACGCTGCAACTTAAAACCAAGGCTTACGACCGCGAAGTATTGGTCGCCATTCCAGAGCTGCCCACGCTGAAAGCCGGCAAGTCGATCGAGATCACCTTTAACTTCGACAATCCCGACACCCGCAAGGCCTTCTCTTTCCATCTGCTGGGACAGGGCCGCGGCACCATAGAGATCACCGACTTCAGCGTAGTCAGCGAGCCCATAGAATCGGAGATGCTGGCGGCCCAGCGGGCAGAAGCAGAGGCACAAAAAGCCTTGACCCAATAGGCGACTCCTGCGCGCTACCGGCCGTCCAGGCCCAGCCGCAACAGCTCGCCGTCCGCCGCATCGGTCAACACATAGAGGTAACCGTCCGGCCCCTGCCGGACATCGCGGATTCGAGCCTCCAGCTGCTCTAGCAAGCGCTCCTCGTGCACCACTCGATCCCCCTCCAGCTCCAGACGTAGCAGGGCGCGCTGGGCCAGCGCGCCGATAAACAGGTTGCCCTGCCAGGGCATAAAACGCTCGGATGCATAGAAGCTCATGCCGCTGATCGCTGGCGACTTGGCCCAGACATGCAGGGGTGGCTCGGTACCCGGTGCCGTCCTGCCCGTGGCTTCCGGAATGGGCAGCATCGAGTAGTTGATACCGTGAGTGGCCAGCGGCCAACCGTAGTTCTTGCCAGGCCGGGGAATATTGATCTCATCGCCCCCACGCGGGCCATGCTCGTGGGTCCAGACCTCGCCGGTCCAGGGGTTCAACGCAGCGCCTTGCTGGTTGCGATGGCCATACGACCAGATCTCCGGGCGCGTACCCGCACGCTTTACTAAGGGGTTGTCCAGGGGTACGCGACCATCGGGGTAGATACGCACCAGCTTGCCTTGCAGCTTGTCGAGGTCCTGGGCGGTGGACCGCTGATTGTTTTCGCCCAAGGCGATAAACAGATGGCCTTGACGGTCGAACACCAGGCGCGAGCCGAAATGCACACCGCTGGACAGCTTGGGCGTCTGACGGAAAATCACCTCGAACCTTTCCAGGCGGGTCTGATCGGCGGACAGCCTGCCGCGACCCACAGTGGTGCCGGCATATTCACCGTCCCCGGTCTCGGCGTAGGACAGGTAGACCCAGCGGTCTTCGCTGAAAGTCGGCGAAAGCGCCACATCGAGCAGCCCGCCCTGCCCCTGGGTATAGACCTGGGGGAGCCCTTCCAGCGGTGCCGAGAGCACGCCCGCGGGCGTGACATGACGCAAGCGACCCGGGCGCTCGGTGACCAGCAGGCTGCCATCGGGCAAAAACGCCAGACTCCAGGGATGCGCCAAACCCTTCACCACTGGCACGACGCTGAGCATGCCGTGCTCGCTGGGAAACCTCAGGCCCTCGAAGGCCCAACACGGCGTCGATAATACGACCGCCAGGAACAGGGAAAAGCGGGTCAGGTACCCCATGCATCGCTCCTTCATTTCGCTAGCACTGCCAGCCTCTCACCCAGGTCAGCTCGCTCAGGATAGCGCCAGCTTTTCCTTGCCAGCTTTTCCTTGTGAGCCACGACCCAGGTACCTTGCGGATTGATATAACGGTAACCGAAACGCGAGCCGTTGGCCCCGGTGCTGATCAGGGCATTCCAGGCCCGTTCCCAATGGCGAATCTCGCTGTCCTGGTGCCCATGAAAGCCCGGCAACACGGGCAGGTCACGACTCGAGTGCAGACGTGTCTGGCGTATGATTTCCAGCCCATAGTTCTTCAAGATCCTATGCCGACTGTCGCTGACTTCGGCCAGCAACGCCATCAAGGTGTTACCCCCGGGCAGGGCCGCGGATCAGCTGATTGCGCGCCAGCATCACCCTCACCGGGCAGTAAGGTCCGCAGGCGCCATCCATGTCGCCCTGATGCAGGTGAATCGTGTCCCCGATGGATTGCACGAGCCACCGTGGCGCTGCTCCCGCATGCCCCCATAACCCAATGCAGTCCTTCAATTGGATCTGCACTAGCCGTCGTATAACCGCCTGTTGCAGGGGGTGTGACTCGGACAGTGCCCAAACATTCAGCCCCAGGCGTGCACACCGAGCACCGCTACCGGACTGATACCCTGCTATTCAGCGAGGGCTCCCCTGCCCCCACAGCGACTCCGCTGCTCTATGCTGGCAATTCATACCAAGACCCTGAGGCTGTCATGCCCAATCTGCGCTTGTGTTTCACACTCTCGACCCTGACCGCACTGCTCGGCTGGCTGATGCTGGTAGGCCTGCCCTTCTGGGCCTGGACGGACGAATGGGTACTGGGCCTTGTGGTGGTCTTGCTGGCCTTGATCTACGGCTACTTGTTGCAGGCGGCGATGCGACAGAAGCCACAACCAGGGGACGGCCGGCCTGGTTTTTTCACGCTTAAGGGGGTGCTGGCCTTGTTCCGCAACCCGACCGCCGCACTGGCAGGCTGGGTCCATATTCTCGCATTCGACTTGATGGTCGGGCTCTATATCCGCAGCGAGGGCGCCCTGCTGGGCCTGAGCCACTGGGCACTGCTGCCTTGCTACCTGCTGACACTGATGTTCGGCCCGTTGGGTTTGCTGCTGTTTCTCGTCATACGCTGGCTGGCCCTGTAATGCGCCTCAGTACTCGGCATAGCGCTGCTCAATGGCCTGGTAGTCACCGTTTTTTCGAATAGCGGCCAGGCCACGGTTGAAAAGATCGCGCTGGATTTGAAAGCGGAACCCCAAACGGTAATCCGTCGGTGCAAACAGGGGGTACCAGCTCAGTGCCTGTCGGGTATCCACCAAGTCGCTCACCTCGCGGCTGAGGTAGCGGATAACCCGTTCATCTCCCACGATGACATCGATGCGGCCGCTGAAGAGCAGGCGGTTACGGGTAATTTGCTGCGCCTCCTCGCGGTAATTCGGATTGGCCAGAGCCATGGCGCTAAATTCGGGGCCTAAGAGAAAACGGGCCCGTTGAAAGGCGCTGACCGAGTAGCGCCCCAGGTCGGCGATGCTTTGGATACGGTAGTTGCGGGCGGCCAAGGCCACCGCCACGTTGTGGTAATGGATATACACATCGGAGTAGTACGCCGCTACGCCGCTAAGCTCATTGGTGGTGGCGATACAATCGATTTCACCGCGGCGCAGCATCAGGTGCAAGCGCTCCATAGGGGCGAAATAGGCCTCCATCTGGTAACCGGAACTGAGCAGCGCGGCCTCCACCGTGTCGTACTCCAGGCCGCGCCTTTCGCTCTGAAAGATATAAGGCGGCTTGTGCGTGCCAAAGCCCACCCGGAAAGACGCCGCATTTGCCCCCCAGGCCAGCCCGAACAACATCAAGGCTATAAGCCATCTGTGCATGCCGTTTCCTTAGCTGCAACTACGAAACCTGTAGCAGCATAGCCTGTGAGCGCAGAGCAAAAGACGCTTTAAGTATAAAACCTGAGGTAGCCTTTACCGACCTGGCATGCCGACGTGCTGCGAGCCACGCCCTAATCAGCCGAAACACCCTGCTAGCGATAGCTAGCCAAGGCGCAAAAGCGCATTTACGCAGCGTAAAGCAACACCTTGAATCGCCACGCCTCAGTCGGGTTTAAATGCCACTTGAGCGATCTAGCTTCCAATAGCCTGCCACCCAGTCGTCCCTAGACCAGCACAGCCTTGGCGGCAAGCTCATCGAAGATTTCCGGCACCAGCGCCGCCTCACCCTGCTTATCAAGCCATTCGCGTGGGTGCTCGTCGCCGGGAAAGCTGCTGTCGATCATGCTCAACAGCTGCGCGCCGCGCTCGGTTAGAACGAAGTTCTCGCCATTCCCACCGTCTTCTTCGGGACGCGGGGCGATAAACCCGGCGCTCAGCAACTGTGATTCGTAGCCGGCGGCTTCAGCCTTGAGGTGATCGAGGTTACCGATATGTTCACCGGCACGCTCCAGCTCTTGGGCTAACTCTTCGGCGTAGGCCCGTGGGGCGAAATGCTTTCCGGCACTGTTTTGGACTTCATGCAACAACCGCTCGATAAGATCCCAGTTGTAACTCATGCCTTCTCTCCCGCAGCGCTGTCGCTCGGCGCAATACCGAACGTTGGATCATTCCCTAAGAGTCTGACCCTCAAAGCTTGGGACCTCTGATGCGCAATTAAGGTTCGTTACGAATTGCGGCCTCAGATCGTCTGAACGCCATCCGCCGATCCCAGTCAGACCGGCATCCTGTTTCGTTTCGTTTACCCTTTCCAAAGGCTCGCCTTATGCCTGGTTTACGTTTTTTTCTTTTGACCTGTCTGTTACTGACCCTAGCCAGTCCTACAGTAGCGGCGGCGGAATCCCTGCGTCTGACGCATGTACAGCGTTGCGGCGACATCCTCGAACACAGATCGCTGCTGTTCTGTATCTCTACCCAAGGTCTCCAAGCAGGGACACTGCGGGTTATGCTCGATGGTCAGCAACTGCCCGAATCCGCACTGGATCGCCAGAAGCAACAGCTTCGTATCCGCTTGGCCAGTGACCAATACCGGAGCGCTCCTCTCTGGCTGGAGCAGAACGGCCAATCCAGCAACCCGGTCTGGCTCTCGCTCAAAACCAGCCACGTGCTGGCCGCCAGCCCTGGGCAAGTGGCGGAGAACATGGAGGGGCTGACCACCTACGTCGATCTGGTCAGCCTGATCGTCGAGGAAAATGCCGAAGGATTGGTGGTAGCCCGACAGCTGGCGCAGAAATACGGCGGTACCGTGGTCGGCGCCATTCCCCCACTCAACACCTATCAGCTGCGGCTACCGGCCAAGAACCTTACCGAACGCGATGCTCTGGTATTGCGCCTGGGAAGCGAAATCAACGTGGATGCGGTCGTCATCGAAGAGTCGGCAGCCGAGGAGAACGATAGGTCCGCACGCCCCACTCGGGCATCACCTGTACCTAACGGAGACGAGTGGGCAGCCAATCGCTTTCTCGATGCGGTCAATTATTACCAGCGGCGCATCGGCTCTAGCCAGTCGCAGATCCGCACGACGCCTGTGCGAATCGGCGTAATCGAGCGCGCCGTCGATTTTGACGCCCCCGACTTTCAGGACTACCTGGGCGCGGCTCGCCGCGCCGATGGCCTGCCCCATACTCGCCTCTATGCCCGCGACGCACCGAGTCCCGAGGGGCATGGCTCGACGGTTGCGGGCATTATGGCGGCGCGCTGGAACCAGGGCGGTAATACCGGCTTTCTACGCGGATTGGACGGCGCCGGGCCGGGTTTCGAAGTCATAGTGGATAGAAACTCCGATGCCGGTATCACCGCCAATATCGCCGCCTCGGTCAACCTGGTGGAAGATGGCGTGCGGGTGCTCAACTGGAGCTGGGGCATTCACCGTATCGGCGCCAAGAACATTCAGGGCGATGAAGTGGACTCGCTGGTCCGGTCCGGTCTGGCCATGAGTGGCTACGAGGAACTGCTCGAAGAGTTCTTTCTGTGGTTGCGCCACGAACATCCCGACGTGGTGGTGGTGAATTCGGCGGGCAACGGCGCCTCCTTCTCGGGAGCCGACGAGTACCGGCTGCCTTCTTCATTCATTACCGATCAGCTGTTCGTGGTGGGTGGCCATCAACGCAGCGAGCATCCGGACGTGGCAGTGGACGACCCGGCCTTCGTGGTCAAGCGCAGCAGTTCCAATATCGATATGCGCGTCGACATCACCGCTGCCGCCTGTGTCCAGGCCTCGACCTTACATGAGCACGATCAGGGCGCCACGCACTGCGGCACCTCCTATGCCACTCCCCTGACCAGCGGCCTGGTGGCCGCATTGATGTCGATCAACCCCGACCTGCAACCGGCTCAGTTACGCATGCTGCTGCGTCGCAGTGCCATGCCCCTGGGCGAGGAAGAGGACTTCGAACCCACCGATGCCGAGGACCTCACGGCGCCCATCCTGCCCTCGGAGCGCAACTTCGACCTCAACGACAAGGACATCGGTTACTCGGCGCGCCTGGACATGCAGAAAGCGCTGGACCTGGCGGTCAAGAGCCTCGATCGGGTGCGTTGAATCTCCGGCTGAACTTAGCTTCAGACGGAGTAATCAACCCTATAAGCCATTTTCCCAAGAGGTTTGCCGATGAAGATCTTTCCCGCACTGTGCACCGCGCTGCTGCTCCTGGTCGGCCATGGCAGCGCGCTGGCCTGTACTGTAGAAGAAGCCACCGCCAAGGCCGAACAGGTAGCCGCCAGGATCACCGAAATCACCCAGCGCGATCCGCAACGCGCTGCCCGCCTACGGGAAGAATTCCAGGACCAAAAACCGAAGACCTCCTCCCAGGCGCTGGAAACCGACTGCCAGGTCTACGATCAACGCCTGCTGGAGTTGGAGCAGGCCGCAGAGGAGATGGAGCCCGCCAAAGACTGAGCATCGGCTGCTGAGCCAGCCCCCGCCGCCATCATCGACATGGATGCAGGGGGATTAGCCCCGGCAGTGCAACGCCGGGCTAGACTCGACGCACCGAATTCAGTTTCCCAGGAGAAGCCCATGCTCAAAGCCCAGTACGAAAAGCGCGGCCCGGTGCCGCAGGATGTGATCGAAGCCGTCGACCTGCGGCTGCCCGCCCCGGCCGCTGGCGAGGTACGGGTCAAGGTACTCGCCGCACCGATCAACCCGTCCGATGTACTGACCCTGACCGGTGAGTACGGCATGCTGCCGCCGCTGCCGGCTATCGGTGGCAACGAAGGGGTGGGTCGCGTGGAAGAAGTGGGGCCCGAGGTAAGCAACCTGAAAACCGGTCAGTTGGTCCTGCTGCCAGTCGGGTGTGGTACCTGGGTCAGCCATCTGAATAGCGAAGCCAAGAAACTCATCCCCCTGCCGGAAGCCGATCCGCAGCAACTGGCGATGATGACGGTCAATCCGCCCACCGCCTCGCTGCTGCTCAGCGAATTCGTCGACCTGCAACCTGGCGACTGGGTAATCCAGAACGCCGCCAACTCAGGGGTTGGCAGTTATCTGATCCAGCTGGCCAAGCTGCGCGGCTTCAAGACCCTGAATGTGGTGCGCCGCGAATCGGCGATCGCGGGCGTCGAGGCCGAAGGTGGCGATGTGGTGCTGGTGGATGGCCCGGACTTGCACAAGCGGGTGCGCGAGGCCACTGCTGGCGCGCCGGTACGCCTGGGTATCGATGCGGTAGGCGGCACGGCCACCGACCACCTGGCGGCCTGCCTCAGCGATGCGGGGGTGCTGGTCAATTACGGCATGATGAGCCGTGAACCTTGCCAGGTGTCCCCCTCGTCCTTCGTCTTTCGCGACGTCAGCCTGCGTGGGTTCTGGCTGGCCAAGTGGTTTCGCCTGGCCACCCCGGCGCAGCAGATGAAGGTATTCGGTGAGCTGACCCAACTGATCGCCAGCGGCAAGCTGAAAGCCCGCGTGGCCGCCACCTATGACATCAGCCAGATCAAGCAGGCCGTGGCAGCCGCCGCCAGCGGCGAACGCGACGGCAAGATCCTGATCGTCCCGAAATAATAAGCCCCGAGTTACGGGTTGCCGATGGCAACCCGTACCGCCTTTACTGACCGTCGAGGTATTTTTCCACGTCCAGGGCCGCCATGCAGCCGGCACCGGCGGAGGTAATGGCCTGACGGTAGACGTGATCGGCCACGTCGCCCGCCGCGAAAACACCCGCCACGCTGGTAGCGGTGGCATTGCCGTCACGTCCGCCCTGAACCACCAGATAACCATCCTTCAATGCCAGCTGCCCCTCGAACAGCGAGGTGTTGGGCGTATGGCCGATGGCGACGAACAGACCGTCGACCTTCAGCTCGTCCAGGCTGCCATCGTTATTCCTCAGGCGCACGCCGGTCACCCCCAGCTTGTCTCCCAGCACCTCTTCCACAGCAGCATTGAGCTTGAGCACGATCTTGCCTTCGGCAACCCGCGCATGGAGTTTGTCGATCAGAATTTTTTCGGCGCGAAAGGTCTCGCGACGGTGCACCAGCGTCACAGTGCTGGCGATATTGGCCAGGTACAACGCCTCTTCCACCGCCGTGTTGCCTCCACCGACCACCGCCACCGCGCGGTTACGGTAGAAGAAGCCGTCGCAGGTGGCGCAGGCGGATACACCCTTGCCCATAAACTGCTCTTCCGATGCCAGGCCCAGGTAACGGGCGCTGGCGCCGGTGGCAATGATCAGGGCATCGCAACTGTAGGTGGCGCTGTCACCCTGCAAGGTAAAGGTCTTGCCGGCCAGATCCACTGCATTGATATGGTCGAAAACGATCTCGGTCTCGAAGCGCTCGGCATGTTCCTGCATGCGCTGCATCAGCGCCGGCCCCGTCAAGCCATGGACATCGCCCGGCCAGTTGTCGACTTCGGTGGTGGTGGTCAGCTGACCGCCGGCCTGCATGCCCGTGATCAACAGGGGTTTGAGGTTGGCCCGGGCGGCATAGACGGCGGCACTATAGCCGGCCGGACCGGAGCCGAGAATAATCACGCGAGCGTGGCGGGTTGCAGACATGGGTAGCTCCTGATGATGGCCGATACACCGACCCATAAAGTGAATGCAGCGACCTTAACCCCTGGCTGCTAATAGCTGAAATTAGGGTTATCAATCCAATCAATCAGCCAAAGCTATGACTCCATGGCGAGCCGACCGCATCACACCCGAGTTTTCCCGATTGCACGTAACGCGCATGCGATCATGCCCAGTAAGCATCCAGCCTGACGCCTCGCCTAATCCAGCATTCAACAAAAACTCGGCACCTTCCCTAAACGCTTTTCCAATACACAGGCCGAGGACTCAAAAAACATATAGGTCATGCTGCTTTTACTCGCTGGCGCCATGTTCGCCTTGTCCAAGCTATATTACTTAGAATTCTTTTACAGGCACTGCCGTTGCCTCTGAAACCATGACAACCGGCATCTGCATCACGGCTGCAGTCGCCATTTAAACGCACGTATATCCAGAGAGTTTTTGGACCACCGAGTCTAAGCCAGGCTTATTATCTAATATTTTCTACTTACCCTGCCCACACTCTGCATCATCCGCTAACGGCAAAAAGAGTCATCGATGCAACCAACTTTGCTTCCCCTTGATCGCCTTGATGCCACTGAACTCCAAACTTCATCGCCAACTGAGAGAGGTGTTGGCTTTAAGCGAGCCAATCAAAAATTGTCGAGGGCTACAACAAGATGCATGGCGATCGAGGATTGCCGCCCTGTAGGCGCGGGGGGTTCGATAAGGGCACTTGGTAAGCATGCCAACGAAACATTAGGCTTTACAGGCCCTGCTCGGTCATTTCCAGACATTAACCCACAAGCAATAGGGCTTTTCCCCTGAGGGTAAAGTCGGTATGGTCGGCGCGATTTCAATTTCCCGGTGACTGCCATGTCCGCTCCTGCACTGTCCGGCCCGCAGTATCTGCGAGAAGGCCTGAAACTGGTTCTCAGCCCCGGTTTGCGGCTGTTCGTGCTGTTGCCGCTGACGCTCAACCTGCTGCTGTTCGTGGCGCTGATCGGTTTCGCCCTGCGCGAGTTTTCCGTATGGGTCGAGGCATTCATGCCCAACCTGCCGCAGTGGCTGAGCTTTCTCGATTACATTCTCTGGCCACTGTTCGTCGTCCTGGTGCTCCTGATGGTGTTTTTCACCTTCACTCTATTGGCCAATATCATCGCGGCGCCCTTCAACGGCTTTCTGGCGGAAAAGGTCGAAGTGGTGGTGCGTGGCGAGGATTCCTTCCCGCCCTTTCGCTGGAGCGAGTTGATCGCCATGGTGCCCCGCACCCTGGGCCGCGAGTTGCGCAAGCTCGGCTATTTCTTGCCGCGGGCCATCGGTCTGCTGATCCTGTCGTTTATCCCAGTGGTGAATATCATTGCTGCACCGCTCTGGCTGTTATTCGGCGTGTGGATGATGGCTGTGCAGTACATCGACTACCCGGCCGATAACAACAAGGTCAGCTGGGACGAGATGCTCGCCTGGCTGCGGAAGAAGCGCTGGCAGAGCCTGAGCTTCGGCGGTATCACCTACCTGGCCCTGCTGGTGCCGGGCCTGAACGTCCTGATGATGCCCGCCGCCGTGGCCGGCGCGACGTTGTTCTGGGTCAGGGAGCGCGGCGAACAGGCCCAGGGAACCTCTGCCCGCTGAGTACCGCAGCCTTATGCGCCTGACCGGCGACTGAACTGAGAAAATACGGCTCGTGACAGCCCAAGCCGAGAACAGCATGCTAGAGGCCTGGACTGTCACGGACCTGTTGCAGCAACCCTAACCCTTCTGCCTGGAATGCCGCTTCGCCACTGCCGAAGACTGGTACCCGAGCCCTCCACGAGACCTCGATAGATGACCGCTGGTAAGCAAGCAAAAAGCGTAAATGGCTACAGCATCCAAGCGAAAACCTCTGGCGATTGGTGGATCTGCACCGAACAAGGTGAGGACATCGCCGGCCCCTTCAGTACTCAGGAGCAGGCCTGCGAAGTGGCTGCGGTACTGCAGGATCAACGGCCCGCGCCTGCGCGCCGTCCCACCCCTTGAACGCATAGCGTCAGACGCGTTAGGCGGGCGACCAAGGTCCGAGATTAAGCGATCGCCCTGCGAACTCGTCAAATCGCTTGGCCGCTTATTGCCTGTCCTCGTCAGCTAATTCTTAATGCCCGTTGCAACTTGATGCGAGTTCAAGCACGGCACGGCGCTATGGAAGGCACGGCTGCCTGAAACCGCCGAAGGTGCGGCACCCGGAACGGGCACCGTTACCCTGACCTTTATCAGAAGTTGTAACCCAGGCCAACACTGTAGAAGAAAGCGCCATCATCATAACGATCCTGCGCATCGCTTCCGCTTTTGAACAGGAACTGATATTCCATCATCGCGGTAATAAAGGTACTTTCCTGCAACCAGTGCTTGATGCCGATTTCCGGCCCCCCCATAAAGGTTTCATCGACCTGTTCGCCATACAGGCCACCCACACTCAACCCCACGAAGGGGCGCGTATTGCCATTGCCGAAGTGGTAGTCATAGAAGAGTCGGGTCGAGCCGTCGAACTGCACGCTCTCGCCTTCCTGGTCCCGCGCGTTGACTGTTTGCCGCAGCCCCCAGAGCGACGAATCACCCAGGTATTGCCCCCAACTGCCTTGCACGGAAAATACGGTATTATCGAACTCTTTATCGCTGCTGCCGGCGCCGCTCAGGGTGATTTCCTGATCGCCGGCCGTAGGTACGGCAAGCGCCACAGCTGGAAATAAAACAGCAGCGAGGAAAAAGCATTTGATCAGTCGGTTCATATCGAGGCCTCTTGACAATAAGAGCGTACAGGGTGACTACAACGCTCTCTCACTGACCTGACGACATGAATGCTGTTCAGATTTATTTCACGGGCTCTTCATATCACATCTACAAGACCAAAACCTGTAAGCAAATAGATACAGAATCAACCAAAAAATATTAAAATAGAATTAATTTAATATTAAAATCCAGCCTATTATTGAGCAATGAAATCCATACCGCGCGACATATAATTTATACGTCTTGCTACACGAAGGCCCTCGATAACAACAGATCGAATGGGTTTGACTGGACGAAAAAGCCCCGACAGGTCGGGGCTCGAAAAGTGGGGTAAGGCGCCCGCAATCAGCGCAATGCTCAGACCAGGCTGGTCAGAGCCTTGCGGCTAAAAGGCAGGATGTCCTGCTGACGTCCGTCGCGCACCTTGATCGCCCAATCCGGATCGACCAGCAGGGCACGGCCCACAGCAACCAAGTCGAACTCCTGATTGTTCAACCGCGTGAGCAAGGCGCCCAGGTCGGCCGGCTGAGCGACTTTGTCGGTATTGACCATAAACTGCAGGAACTCGCCATCCAGGCCGACGCTGCCAACGGTGATGGTCGGCTTGCCGGTCAGTTGCCGGGTCCAGCCGGCCAGGTTGAGGTCCGAGCCTTCGAATTCGGGCTCCCAGAAACGCCGGGTCGAGCAGTGGAAGATGTCCACGCCGGCATCCGACAGCGGCTTGAGAAAATCCCCCAGGGCTTCCGGGGTCTGCACCAGGCGGGCCGTATAATCCTGCTGCTTCCATTGCGAGAAGCGGAAGATGATCGGGAAATCCGGCCCGACTGCCGCTCGCACCGCCTGGATCAGCTCGATGGCGAAGCGCGAGCGGTTGGCCAGCGAGCCGCCGTAACCGTCGGTGCGCTTATTGCTGCCGTCCCAGAAAAACTGGTCGATCAGGTAGCCGTGGGCGCCGTGGATCTCCACCCCGTCCATGCCGATGGCCTGGGCGTCCCTGGCGGCCTGGGCGAAGGCGGCGATCACCTCGTCGATATCCTGCTGGGTCATGCCATGCACCACCAGGGTGCCGTCCTTGATCTTCTCACTGGGGCCATAGGCCGGCACGCTGGCATCCGGCTCGGTGCCCGGCTTGCGCACATTACCCACGTGCCAGAGCTGCGGCACTATCTTGCCGCCCGCGCCGTGCACCGCTTCGACCACCTGCTGCCAGCCAGCCAGGGCGTCCTCGCCGAAAAAGCGCGGCACGTTGGGGTAACCGTTTGAGGCGCAGTGATTGACCGTGGTGCCTTCGGTGACGATCAGGCCCACGCCACCGGCGGCGCGACGCCGGTAATACTCGATCACCTTGGCATTGGGTACGCCGCCCGGGGAAAAGGAGCGGGTCATGGGCGCCATCACCACACGGGTCGGCAGTTCCAGGTTGCCGAGGCGGAAGGGTTTGAACAGGGCTTGAACGGGCATGCGATGCTCCTTGGTGGTTCAACAGAGGACAGGCGAGCGGTCGTCTCGCCGTCGAATAAATCGATCAGTGAAGGCTCAGCGCGGCGTCAGTAGACGCTCCAGCTGGGTGAGGAAGACCCGAAGTGGCGCCGCACTGGCGCCGACCTTCATGCGCATCAACGCGCCCTCCCAGGCATTGCCGATAAATTCGGCAAGCGCCTCGCAGTCGGTGTCGCGGTCCAGCTCGCCGGCCTGGCAGGCGGCGTTCAGGCACTCGGAAAGGATCGCCACCGAGCGCTGCAGGATACTTTCCACCCGATGCCCGATGGGCTGGCACAGCTCGGCCATCTCGAAGCTCAGGCTGCCGATAAAACAGTGATACTCGGGGCTGTGCTGGCGGGAAAAATGCGCCACGAGCTCGCCGTAGTGCGCCAGGATGCGCACCCGCGGAGTCTCTGCAGAATCGCCCAGGGCCTGTGCATAACGCCTCAGCCGGGGTTCGTAGAGATGATCCAGGGCCTGCAGGGCGAAGTCTTCCTTGCTGGCGAAGTAGTGATAGAAGGAGCCCTTGGGAATCCCCGCGGCCTGGACGATCTGCAGCACGCCGGTGCCGTGGTACCCGCGACGGGTCATCAGCTGGGCGCCCTTGGCCAGGATCAGGTCACGCTTGTCGAGTCGAATGCTTGAAGTCATGGCGCCAGCATATGACCGGTCGTCTCGCTCACCCAGTACTATTGATCACCGTGATTAAGCAGGTAAGGCTTCGCCCTGTTTCGAGCGCTGTTCACGGGCTGGGGTGCAGAGCTCAGGGTATAAGCCACTGGGCCATGGCCGGCATAGGAATACGCCTGCCAGTGATGGCAGGCTGTAGAAGCATGCAGGCACCGCTGCAGCGACTGCTGTTTACCTGCGCGCCAGGGCGGCGCGCATCCCTTCAGGCCAGGGCTTTTTCGATGGCCTGAATCAGCGCGGGGTCATCGGGGGATGTGCGCGGACTGAAGCGCGCCAGTACCCGACCGTCCTGGCCGACCAGGAATTTTTCGAAATTCCAGGTAATGTCCCCGGGAAACTCGGCCCCCTCCCCCGCGAGCAGACGGTACAGCGGATGGCGTTCATGACCGTTGACCTCCAGCTTGCTGCTCAGCGGAAAGGTCACCCCGTAGGTGCTGCTGCAGAACGTCTGGATCTCGGCTTCGCTGCCCGGCTCCTGCCCGGCGAACTGGTTGCAGGGCAGCCCCAGCACGCTGAAACCGCGGTCGCGGTAAGTCTGGTACAGGGTTTCCAGGCCGGCGTATTGCGGGGTCAGGCCGCACTTGGAAGCCACATTGACCACCAGCAGCACCTGGCCCTTGAAGGGCGCAAGCGGCAGTTCCTTGCCATCCAGCGCGCGCAGATTGAGGTCGTGAAAGGCACTCATGACAGACTCCTTGTTCATCGTAGAGAGTACGCAACGGAAAAAAAGGCGCCCTGAGGCGCCTTTTCACGGGTTCAGCTTAATTTAGCCGACGGCTGCCGGCTAGCTGAATCAGTGATGATGACCACCTTCGCCGTGCACGTGACCGTGGGCGATTTCTTCTTCGCTGGCCTCGCGGATGGCAACGATCTTGACCTGAAAGGTCAGGCGCTGACCGGCCAGGGGGTGGTTGCCATCGACGGTGACGTCGTCGCCGTCCAGATCACGGATGGTGACGATCTGCATGCTGCCGTCTGGGCCGGAGGCATGGAACTGCATGCCCACTTCCAGCTCGTCGACGCCTTCGAACATGGCGCTGCTCAGGGTGCTGACCAGCTCGGCGCTGTATTCGCCGTAAGCCTCCTCGGGCTCGACTGTGACCGTCAGCTCTTCACCGACCTGCTTGCCATCGAGGGCCTTTTCCAGGCCAGCGATAATATTGCCGGCGCCTTGCAGGTAGACCAGCGGCGCGCCGCCAGCGGAGCTGTCGATCACCTCACCGGCATCGTTAGTCAGGGTATAGTCGATGGAGACGGCCTTATTGGCGGCGATCAGCATGGGGCGAGACCTTTTGCATAAGAAAGAAGAACGGGCAAGTTTAACCAAGGCCTCGACTGAAAGCGAACCAGCCGTGGACAGACGGCCCCTCACGCGCCTGCTTGATTTCCATCAGGACGAAACGGGCGATTGGGTGGCACTCTTGTCCTGTGGCCATACCCAGCATGTCCGCCATCAGCCTCCATGGCAGTCGCGGCCCTGGGTCCAGGACCCGGAACAACGCCGGGCCCGCCTGGGCAGCGCCTTCGTCTGCGGCTGGTGCGCGCGGGGCTGGGCCGCGCCGACACCCCCCGAACCGCCGGCCGTCACCTAACGATCAGCTGCAACAAGGAGCCCCAATGCCCGCACGCAATATTCTGGTGATCAACTGCGGCAGTTCGTCGATCAAGTTCGCCCTGGTCAACGAAGCCCATTCGCAGTTCGTGCTCAGCGGCCTGGCCGAGCGCCTGGGCAGTCACGACGCCGTGCTGCACTGGCAGCGCGGCGGTGAAAAGGACAGCCTGATGATCCCCAACGGCGACCATCGCGCCGCCCTGGCCCAGCTCCTGCCGCTGGTGCAGACCGCCGCGGGCGGCAAGCTGCACGGCATCGGCCACCGGGTGGTGCACGGTGGCGAGCACTTTACCGCCGCCAGCCGCCTCGATGCTCCGACGCTGGAGGCCATTCGCCGTACCGCGCCGCTGGCACCGCTGCACAACCCGGCAAACCTGTTGGGCATCGAAGCGGCGATCAAGCTGTTCCCCACCTTGACCCAGGTGGCGGTGTTCGACACCGCGTTTCACCAGAGCCTGCCCGAGCATGCATTCCGTTACGCCGTACCGGAGCTGCTGTACCGCGAGCACGGGGTGCGCCGCTATGGCTTCCACGGCACCAGCCATCGCTTCGTCAGCCACCGCGCAGCGGAACTGGCGGGCCTGGCCAGCGGCGACAGCAGCTGGCTGTCGGCGCACCTGGGCAACGGCTGCTCGACCTGCGCCATAGTCAACGGCCAGAGCCGCGACACCAGCATGGGCCTGACCCCGCTGGAGGGCCTGGTAATGGGCACGCGCAGCGGCGACGTCGACCCCAACCTGCACGGTCACCTGGCCCGCACCCTGGGCTGGAGCCTGGAGCAGGTCGAACACATGCTCAACCACGACAGCGGCCTCAAGGGCCTGTCCGGCCTGTCCAACGACATGCGCAGCCTGGAACAGGCACGCGA
This sequence comes from Pseudomonadota bacterium, assembly GCA_040385585.1. Classification (GTDB taxonomy): domain Bacteria; phylum Pseudomonadota; class Gammaproteobacteria; order Pseudomonadales; family Pseudomonadaceae; genus Aquipseudomonas. The sequence goes on from JAZKHB010000024.1 coordinate 34,082, forward strand.
ACAGGGCCATGCCGGCGCCGCCCTGGCCATCGAGGTATTCTGCTACCGCCTGGCCAAGTCCCTGGCGGCCATGAGCTGCGCCCTGCCCCAGCTGGACGGACTGATCTTTACCGGTGGCATCGGCGAGAATTCGCCCCTGATCCGCAGCAAGACCGTGGCCCACTTGCGCCTGCTGAACCTCAGCCTGGACAAGGAGGCCAATGCCCGCTGCATTCGCGGCGTTGCCGGGCCCATCCAGGCCTATGGGCACCCACGGGTGCTGGTGGTGCCGACCAACGAGGAACGGCAGATTGCCCTGGACACCCTGGCGCTGTTGCAGCCCCAGCCTTGACGCTGTGATCGAAGAGCCTCCCCAGATGCCGCGACCCGCCATTTAAGGAAATCCCATGCACACCTTCTTTATCGCGCCGACCGGTTTCGGCGTCGGCCTCACCTCCATCAGCCTGGGGCTGGTAAGCGCGCTGGAGCGGGCCGGGCTGAAGGTCGGTTTCTTCAAGCCCATCGCGCAGCAACACCCGGGGGATGCCGGACCGGAGCGTTCCAGCGAACTGATCGCGCGTACCCATGGCCTGGACTCGCCCAGGCCGCTGTCCCTGTCCAAGGTCGAGCGCATGCTCGGCGACGGCCAGCTCGACGAGTTGCTCGAAGAAATCATCAGCCTCTATCACCAGGCCGCCACGGGCAAGGACGTGGTGATAGTCGAAGGCATGGTGCCGACCCGCCAGGCCAGCTATGCGGCGCGGATCAACTTTCACCTGGCCAAGGGCCTGGATGCCGAAGTGATCCTGGTCTCGGCGCCGGAAAACGAGGCCCTGAGCGAGCTGTCCGACCGCATCGATATCCAGGCGCAGCTGTTCGGTGGGCCACAAGACCCCAAAGTACTGGGCGTGATACTCAACAAGGTGCGCAGCGAGGACGGCCTCGAGGCCTTCAAGGCGCGGCTCAGCGAGTTGTCGCCGGTGCTCAAGACCGAAAACTTTCGCCTGCTCGGCTGCATTCCCTGGTTGGAGGAACTGAACGCCCCGCGCACCCGCGACATCGCCGATCTTCTGGGCGCGCGGGTGCTCAATGCCGGCGACTACGAACAGCGGCGCATGCTCAAGATAGTGCTCTGTGCCCGCGCCGTGGCCAATACCGTGCAACTGCTCAAACCCGGTGTACTGGTGGTCACCCCCGGGGACCGCGATGACATTATCCTGGCCGCCAGCCTGGCGGCGATGAACGGCACGCCCCTGGCCGGCCTGCTGCTGTGCAGCGATTTCGCCCCGGACGCGCGGATCCTGGAGCTGTGCCACGGCGCCTTGCAGAGCGGCCTGCCGGTGATGACCGTGAGCACCGGCTCCTACGACACCGCGACCAACCTCAATCGCCTGAACAAGGAAATCCCGGTGGACGACCGCGAACGCGCGGAGAAGGTCAGCGACTTCGTCGCCAGCCACCTGGACTACGAGTGGCTGCGCCAGCGTTGCGGCACCGTGCGCGAGCTGCGCATGTCGCCGCCGGCCTTCCGCTACCAACTGGTGCAACGGGCCCAGGCGGCGAACAAGCGCATCGTCCTGCCCGAAGGCAGCGAGCCGCGTACCGTGCAGGCGGCCGCCCTGTGCCAGGCCCGAGGTATCGCCCACTGCGTGCTGCTGGCCAAACCCGAAGAGGTGCAGGCCGTGGCCCGGGCCCTGGGCATCGAATTGCCCGCCGACCTGGAAATCCTCGACCCGGACCTGATCCGCGAGCGCTATGTGGCGCCCATGGTCGAGCTGCGCAAGGGCAAGGGCCTGAACGCGCCCATGGCCAGCGCCCAGCTGGAGGACACCGTGGTGCTGGGCACCATGATGCTGGCGCTGGACGAGGTCGATGGCCTGGTATCCGGCGCCATACACACCACCGCCAACACCATCCGCCCGGCCCTGCAGCTGATCAAGACCGCCCCCGGCTACCAGCTGGTGTCCTCGGTGTTTTTCATGCTGCTGCCCGACCAGGTGGTGGTGTACGGCGATTGCGCGGTCAACCCCGACCCCACGGCCGCGGAACTGGCGGAAATCGCCCTGCAGAGCGCCGACTCGGCCATCGCCTTCGGCATCGAGCCGAGGGTCGCCATGATCAGCTACTCCACCGGCGACTCGGGCAGCGGCGAGGAAGTGGAAAAAGTCCGCGAGGCCACGCGCCTGGCCCGCGCCAAGCGCCCGTCCCTGCTGCTCGACGGCCCCCTGCAGTACGACGCCGCGGCCATTGACAGCGTGGCCCGGCAGAAGGCGCCGAACAGTACCGTGGCCGGGCGCGCCACGGTGTTTATCTTCCCCGACCTGAACACCGGCAATACCACCTACAAGGCGGTTCAGCGCAGCGCCAATTGCCTGAGCGTGGGTCCGATGCTGCAAGGCCTGCGCAAGCCGGTCAACGACCTGTCGCGCGGCGCCCTGGTCGACGATATCGTCTACACCATCGCCCTGACCGCGATCCAGTCGGCCGCCCTGCCCGAGCAGGTCGCGGAATAACCGGTCGCTTGCCTGGGCTTGCAGTTCATCGCGCACCGGTTAACCTGTGCCGCCGGCTCCGCATGCACCTCGCATGCGGGACCTCTCTTGATAACGATCCCGGACGGCCCCACCGTCCCCTTGTTGGAGGCCCTTGCCCCCATGCTGCGTCTTCTGCCTGCCTCGCTAAAGGGCTCGATCACCACACTGCTGCTGGCGGTGAACACCCTGATCTTCTGCTGGCCGCTGTTTATCGGCGCCCTGGTCAAGGCCTTGCTGCCGTTTCAGGCCGCGCGGCGGGTGATCAATGTCGCCATGCACTGGTCCGCCCAGAGCTGGATCAGCGTCAACAAGACCTGGATGGACGCGGTGCAGCGCACCCGCTGGGATGTGCAGGGCCTCGAAGGCCTGGACATGCACCACACCTACCTGGTCACCAGCAACCACCAGAGCTGGGTGGATATCCTGGTGCTGCAATACCAGCTCAACCACCGCGCGCCTTTTCTGAAGTTCTTTCTCAAGCGCGAGCTGATCTGGGTGCCCGTGATCGGCCTGTGCTGGTGGGCGCTGGAATTCCCCTTTATGAAGCGTTTCAGCAAGGAGTACCTGAAAAAGCACCCGGAAAAGCGCGGCCAGGACCTGGCCACCACCCGCCAGGCCTGCGAGCGCTACAAGACCAACCCGGTGTCGGTGTTCAACTTCCTCGAGGGAACCCGTTTCACCCAGGCCAAGCACGACCAGCAGGGCTCGCCCTTTCGCTACCTGCTCAAGCCCAAGGCCGGCGGGATCGCCTTCGTGCTGGACGCCATGGGCGAGCAACTGACCGCCCTGGTGAATGTCACCATCCACTACCCGCAGGGCAATCCGAGTTTCTGGAGCCTCTTGTCCGGCGGCATCGAGCAGATCGTCGTGCGCGTCCACCAGCAGCCCATCCCCGCCGAATTTATCGGCAGGAACTATGACCAGGACGAGCCCTACCGCCTGGCCTTTCAGCAATGGGTCAATCAGCTGTGGGAAGCCAAGGACGCCGAACTGGGGCGCCTGCACGAGCAATTCCAGCCCGCCGCCCGGGACTGATCCGCTTCCGGGTTCGACCTACCCCGTCATTGTTCGTCATTCCTGGTCATTCCTGGTCATTCCTGCGAAGGCGGGAAGAAGGCGGATAGGTCGTTCACCCCTCGCCGCGAAACAGCGCCCAGTCGATCTCGGGGGGAAAGGTTTGCGCGTCGGCCACCGACAGCCCCTGGGCCACCAGAAAACCCTGCATCACACTGCAGCCGTGCTCGACCAGCCAGTCGCGCTGTTCGATCTGCTCAACCCCTTCTGCTATCACTTCCAGCCCCAGATTGCGCCCCAGTTCGATGATGGTGCTGACCACCGCCGCATCCCGCGGGGACTCCAGCATATTGGCGATAAACAGCCGATCGATCTTCAGGGTATCGAGTTCGAAATGCCGCAGGTAAGCCAGGGAGGAATAGCCGGTGCCGAAGTCGTCGATGGCGATGCGCACACCCAGGGCACGCAGTTGGCGCAATTGCTTGCGCGTAGTGTCCAGGTCCTGCATCAACGCGCTTTCGGTCACCTCCACCTCCAGCTGTCGGGGATTCAGACCATGCGCCTCGAGCAACAGTCGCAGGTCCTCGACCAGTTGCGGCATGCCGAACTGCACCGGGCTGACGTTCAGGCTTAACACCAGCGCCTCGCCGAACTGCGCTCGCCAGGCGCAGCACTGCCGCACTCCATGCTCGAAAATCCAGTGCCCCAGGCGGTTGATTAACCGGGTTTCCTCCAGCAGTGGAATAAAGACGCTGGGCGCCACATTGCCGGCCACCGGATGCTGCCAGCGCAGCAGGGCCTCGAAGCCACGCAGCCGCCCGCTCTCGAGGTGGATCTGCGGCTGATAGACCAGGGAAAAGGCATGCTGCTCGATGGCGCTGCGCAGGCTTTCCTCCAGCATCAGCCGCGAGCGGGCCCGTCCGTTCATTTCCGGCGAGAAGAAGCGGTACTGTTGGCGCCCCGCGCGCTTGGCCTCGAACATCGCCATGTCCGCCGCGCGCATCAGCCCCTCCACCGTCTGCCCGCACTCGGGATAGCAGGCGATGCCGATGCTGGCGCCCACGGTGACCTCGATACCGTCGATCCTGTGGCGCTCGGACATCAACTCGATCAGTTTTTCCGCTACCCGTGCCGCGTCGTCCGGCTGATCGAGGGCGTCGAGCAGGGCGGTGAACTCGTCGCCGCCCATGCGCGCCACGACATCGTAGGGCCGCAGGCTGGTTTTGAGCAGCTCCGCGACCTGGCGCAGAATCTGATCGCCGGCGGCATGGCCGAGGGAGTCGTTGATCCGCTTGAAGCCATCCAGGTCCATGTAGAGAATAGCCATGCGCTTACCGCTGCGATCGACCCGCGCCAGGGCCGTCTCCAGGGATTGGTGAAAGCCCCGGCGGTTGAGCAGACCGGTCAGCGCATCGGTGATGGCCTGGGATTCCAGTTGCTCATGCAGGGTGCGCACCGCCGACATGTCCAGGGCCAGCACCACCATGGCCCGCTGCAGCTGCGGCAAAGGCGAACTGGACAGGGCCACCGGAACCACTTGGCCGGCGTGGGTCCGCAGGCTGGCATCGTGCAGACGGTAGGTCTCACCCCGCTTCCAGTGCAGATAGAAGTCCGAGGCACGCCAGTCGGGCGCCATGGCCGGCGCATGCAGGTAGCTGAGCAGCGCGGTGCCTTGCAGCTCGGTCACGCTGGCGCCGAGCATGCGCGCCATGGCCGGATTGGCGAAGCTGATCTGGCCAGTATCGTCGACCACCAGAATGCCTTCGGCGGCATTGTTCAGTACCGAGGCATTGAAGGCGCGGGCGCTGTCCAGTTTCCGATTGAGCAGCTGCAGGTCATGGCGATTGCGCTCATGGGTCAGCAAGGTGTCGATCTTGTGCTGCAACACCCGAGGGTCGAAGGGCTTGAGGATAAAGTCCACCGCACCGCTGGCATAACCGCGCAGCACCGCCTCCGGGGTATGAGCGATGGCCGAGAGAAAGATGATCGGGGTGAAGCGGGTACGGGAGTTGCCACGCATCAGACGCGCCACCTCGAAGCCGTCCATGTTCGGCATCTGCACGTCCAGCAGCACCAGGCCAACGTCCTCGTCCAGCAGGCATTGCAAGGCCGCCTCGCCGGAGGCGACCGTGCGCACCCGCCAGGGTCCCTCGCCCAGGAGGGCTTCCATGGCGATCAGGTTTTCCTCGCGATCGTCCACCACCAGCAAAATCTGCTCGCTGGTCCGGGATTTAAGTCGTGCCTGTGCCATCGGGTCCCTCCACATCGTTCAGCCAGCGGTTGAGCAGGTCCAGCAGCTCCTGGCGGGCCACCGGCTTGGCCAGGTAATCGTCGGCGCCCGCGGCCAGACAACGCTCGCGATCACCTTTCATGGCATGGGCCGTCAAGGCGATGATCGGCGTGTCACAGCCGTGTTCCTGCTTCAGCAGGCCCGTCGCCGTGTAGCCGTCCATCAGCGGCATGGCCATGTCCATCAAGATCAGATCGAATGCGTCCTGGCTGACGCAGGCAAGGGCCTGCTGTCCGTCCTGGGCAGGCGTGACCTCGACCCCGAGTTCTTCGAGCAGAGCGCTCATGGCGTAGATATTGCGGATGTCGTCGTCCACCAGCAGCACCCGCTTGCCCTCCATTGGCCGGGAGCGGGTGTCCAGCGTAGGCAGCAAGTAGCTGTCCTTTTGCACTTCGCCCACCACCACCACTACCGGCAAGCGCACGAGAAACCGCGCGCCCTGACCCAGGGCGCTGTCCAGTTCGATATCCCCGTCCAGCACCTCGACCAACTGACGGGTGATCGCCAGCCCGAGCCCCGTGCCGCCGTAGCGCCGGTGGGTTGATCCGTCCAGCTGCTGGAAGGCCTGAAATACCTGCTGATGTTGCTCGGGAGCAATGCCGATGCCGGTGTCGCGCACCAGGATATGCAAGGTTTCCGGCCCCCCCTCCAAGCGCGGCGGCGCGCAGTCGATCGCCAGCTCCACCTCTCCGCTCTCGGTGAACTTCAGGGCGTTGGACAGCAGGTTGCGCAGGATTTGCTGCAGCCGGCCACGGTCGCTGCTGATCAACGCCGGCACGGCCGGCGTCAGGCGAGTCAACAACCGCAAGCCCTTGAGTTCGGCAATGGGCCGCAGGCTGGCGTCCAGCTCCGTCAACAGATCATGCAGATTCAGGGGCTCTAGCTTGAGCTGGATACGCCCGGCCTCGATCTTGGCCAGGTCCAGCACATCGTTGATCAGCTGCAACAGATCGCCACCGGCACGGTGCATGATGCTGGCATGCTTGACCTGCTTTTCGCTCAGGTTGCCTGTCGGGTTCTGTGAGAGCTGTTCGCTGAGGATCATGATGCTGTTGAGCGGGGTACGCAGCTCATGGGACATATTGGCCAGGAACTCGGACTTGTAGCGGTTGGCCAGGGCCAATTGATCGGCCTGCTCGCGCAGGCGCTGCTCGGCCGCTTTGCGCTCGCTGATATCGATGATCACCGCTTGCACCAGGGTGTCATCGCCGCTGCGCAGCGGCGACAGGCCGACCTCCAGCGGTATCAGATGGCCGTCCCGGTGCAGGCCGAACAGCTCTCGGTTACTGCCCATCTGCCGCGGTTCGGGAGCCTTCAGAAATCCTTGACGCAGGTGCGCATGGTTCTTGTGCAAGGATTCGGGCAACAGTTTTTCCACGGCATGACCGAGCAGTTCGGCGCGTGGATGGCCGAACATGCGTTCGGTCTGGCGATTGACCATGGCGATCCGCCCCTCGCTGTCCACCAGCACGATGGCGTTGGGTGACGCCTCGACCACCAGACGGAATCGTTCCTCGGCCGCCTTGCGTGCGCTGATATCGATGATCACGGCCTGCACCAGGCGGTCATCGCCGCTGCGCAGCGGCGATAGGCCAACCTCCAGGGGAATCGACCGGCCATCGCGATGCTGGCCGAAGAGCTCGCGGTTGCCACCCATCTGCCGGGGTTCGGGGGCCTTTTGAAAGCCCTGGCGCATGCCCACGTGGGCGGCCCGCAAGGCTTCGGGCAAGAGCATTTCCACCGGCTCGCCGAGCAGCTCGGCGCGAGGATAGCCGAACATCAGCTCGGTCTGGCGATTGACCATGGCGATCCGCCCGGCGCTGTCGACCAGTACGATGGCGTTGGGCGAAGCTTCCACCACCAGCCGGAAACGCTCCTCGCGCTCACGCAAACGCTCGGCCAGCAGCCGGCTGTTGGCCAGGGTTCCCTCGCGAAGGTAGAAATAGCCGCCCACCAGGCACGCCAAGAGTACGGCGGCCAAAAGCGAGGCCCAGAGGCTGATGGTCAGACGCTTGCTGTCTACCCTGCGCTCGTATTCCGGGGTACTGCTGACCGTAAGATGCCAGGTTCGACCGAAGACCGGCAACTGCCGGGTCAGCTGGAAACGCGACGCCTGGATAGACCCACCGTTGAAAAGCGAGCGACCGCTCTCGGCACTGTCGACCAGTTCCAGCCGGTACAACTCGGCCTTGGCCCCAAGGATGCCCCGCAGCAGATCATGCAAGCGAAAGCTACCGACCACGGTTCCCAGCAAGGCCGCCGCGCGCGCCTTTTGGGTGTCGAGCATGAGATTGGTGCGATAGACCGGCAGGTAAAGCAGTGCCCCGAGCTGGGTATCCTGCTCGGTTTCCTGCTTGAGGCGCACGGGCGCACTGAGCACGGCCTCGCCAGTATCACGGGCCTGTTCGAACGCCTCGCGACGCCGGCTCTCGCTGAGCAGGTCGAACCCCAGCACCCGGCGATTGCGCCAATCCAAGGGGTTGATATAGGTGACAATCAGGTAGCTCGCGCGCTCGCCTGGCGGAAAAACCTGCAGGTCCGGACGCCCCAGTCGATGCTCCCGACTCAGAAAGCCGGGCAACTGAGCGGCTGACACATACCGTGACCAACTCAGAGCCTGGATACCCGGATAACGGTCCTGGAGGTGCAGTTGCTCGCTGGCCCGCTGCCATTCCTCGGCTGAGACTTCGTCGCTACCCACCAGCAGGCCGGACATACCGCGCAAAACCACTTCATATGCGCGCATGCGCTCGACGATGCTCTGCTCGATATCGTCCACCGACAAGGCGAAGCGCCGGGCATGTTCATTTTGGTGGCTGCTTTCCAGCACTTGCCATTGCCATGCTACCAGGACGCCCAGAATCGCCATCAGGCTCAGCGTGACCAGCACAGGCAACCAGGTTGTCCGCGGTTGAAAAACCGGTTTTCCGTCCATGCCCACTCCTAATCCACTGCCGGTACCTGTTATCCAGGCCCGGGATTAGCAACAGCCCGAACGAGCTATCGTTGAGCAGTTTAGTCAGGAATCGACTGTCGAAAGGCGTAGTACAAAGGAGTTGACCAACGGTAAGGCTGACAGTTGCGACGAGATCTTCGAGGGAGGTCTCGTTCGCAGTGCCAGGGCTCGATCAAACCTACAGGGGTCGCAGCGTGATTTCGACACGGCGGTTCTGCGCCCGACCGCCTTCGTTGGCATTGCTTGCAATCGGCTGGCTAGGCCCGGCACCGAAAGCGGAAATTCGCGACGGATCAACACCGTTGGCACCCAGGTAGGACGCCACGCTCTGGGCACGGCGATTGGACAGGTCCTGGTTCAGCTGCACGGAGCCCGTGCTATCGGTGTGGCCGACAATGGCGATACCATTCTTGTTGTATTCCTTGAATACCAGCACCAGGGAATTGAGGGTTGAGTAGAAGCCGCTGGAAATATCGGCCGAGTTGCTGCCAAAAGTGATATTGCCGGGCATGATCAGCTTCAGTTCATCGCCATTGCGCTGTACCTGAACGCCGCTGCCTTGCAGGGTCTGACGCAGTTTGGCTTCCTGGGTATCGACGTAATAACCGTAGCCACCACCGGCGGCGCCACCGACCGCGGCCCCGATCAGCGCACCTTTGCCCCGATCCTTCTTGCTCGAGGTAGCCGCACCGATCAGTGCGCCCGTGACCGCACCGATACCCCCATAGATACCTGCCTTGCCAGCTTCACGTTCCCCTGTGTAAGGGTTGGTGGTGCAACCGACCAAGGTCAGGACGGCTGTTGCAAAAACCAGATGTCGACACGTCGTCATGGGTAATTCCTTGTTGAATTCGGGTTTTTTATAGGTTTTTGCAGCTTTTCGCCTGCATTTTCGAGTCTGAACAGGCGGATTAAGTTCCCAGATAGCCAAGCCGGACCCAGCGGGGTCAAGCGCCAGCGCGAATAAAGGGGTTTTCGCGCATCTCGTCCCCTAACCGCGTATCGGGGCCGTGGCCGGTCACCACGGTGGCCTCCTCGTCAAGGCTGTACAAGCGCTGCTTGATCGAGCGTTCCAAAGTCGGGTAATCGCCGCCCCACAGGTCGGTGCGGCCAACGCCACGGCGAAACAGCGTATCGCCGGCAATCAGCAGCTTTGCCTCGGGAAACCAAAAGCTCATCGAGCCCGGCGTATGCCCCGGGGTGTGCAGGGCCACCCCACAGCCGCACGCCAGGGCCTCGTCGTCTTGCAGCCACTGGTCCGGTGCCGGTACCGGGGTATAGGGCACCCCGAACAGGCCGCACTGCATCTCCAGGTTATCCCAGAGAAACTGGTCCTCCTTATGCAGATGCAAGGTGGCGCCGGTCTTCTCCTTCATCTGTCCAGAGGCGAGAAAGTGATCCAGATGGGCATGGGTGTGGATGATGCTGACCACCTTCAAGCCATGGGCCTCCAGACGCGCCATGATCAGCTCCGGATTACCGCCGGGGTCGACCACCAGCGCCTTTTTGGTCACGGGATCGCCGATGATCGTGCAGTTGCACTGCAAAGGCCCGACGGGGAAGGTTTCGCGGATCAGTGCGGGTTTTGCGGTTTCCATAAGGGCTCCTGAAGCAGGGGTGCGCACACGGGGCTTGGTAAGCCATCCAGATCGGAGGCAAGGCTGGCGCCGTCAGTTCGGCAGGTTCAAAAAATCCGGGCTAAGGATCATGACACCGGTGTCTGAAAACGAAAAACCCGCCGAGGCGGGTTTAGCGTTCAACCTTCACAGGACGCGATCAGGCATCGGTCTTGCTGGTCGAGGCCTTGATCAGGGCCTGCAGTTCACCCTTTTCGAACAGCTCGGCCATGATGTCGCTGCCGCCGACCAGCTCGCCCCCCACCCAGAGCTGGGGGAAGGTCGGCCAGTTGGCGTACTTGGGCAGGTTGGCGCGGATTTCCGGGTTTTGCAGAATGTCGACATAGGCGAATTTCTCGCCGCAGGCCATCACGACCTGGGCCGCCTTGGACGAAAAGCCGCACTGCGGGGCATTCGGCGAGCCTTTCATGTACAGCAGCACGTTGTTGCTGGCGATCTGCTCTTTGATGGTTTCGATAATATCCATGGCACACCTCGGCTCTAAACGTTCCGACTAGCAGGTCGGCAGGGTAGCGGCATTGTAACGCAAACCCGGCACGCCGCTCACCTGACCTGTTACCGAATTTATGCCGCACTGACCTCGACCGGAACCCCGTTGAGTACGGCATTGCCGGACAATCGGTCGAGTGCGCGCTCGTCGGTCAGGTCGTTGGCGCTGGCGCCCGGCTGCGCCTGGGCAATGCCCATCTGCACCCCGGGACGGCCGTGGCCCCAGCCATGGGGCAGGCTGACCACGCCGGGCATCATGTCGGTACTCCCGACGACTTCCACTTCCAGCTCGCCGACCCGCGAGCGCACCCGGACCCGCTGGCCCTCGCTGAGGCCGCGGCTGCTAAGGTCCGCCGGATTCATCAGCAACTGGTGGCGCGGCTTGCCCTTCACCAGCCGGTGGTAATTGTGCATCCAAGAATTGTTGCTGCGCACATGGCGCCGGCCGATCAGCAGCAGTTCGCCGGCTTCGGGCATGGACTCGGCGGCAAAGCGCTGCAGGTCGGCCAGCAACAGCTCGGGAGCGGCCTGCACGGCGGCGCTGGCGGTCTTCAGCCGCCCTTGCAGGTTGGCCTTGAGCGGCCCCAGGTCCAGGCCATGGGGGTGCTCGCGCAGGGTGGCCAGGGACAGCTTGTGCGGGCTGCTATCGCCATACCGGCCCATGCGCAGGCCGGCATCGATCATCTGCTGCGGCGCCATCGTCGGTTTCAGCACAGCCTCGGTCTTGGCGGCGAAGGCCTTGGCCAGGCCGATAAAGATCTCCCAGTCATGCAGCGCCCCCTCGGGCTTGCTCAATACCGCCTCGTTGAAGCGGGTGACGTTGCGCACGGCGAACAGGTTGAAAGTGGTGTCGTAGTGATCATGCTCCAGCGGTGCCGTGGGCGGCAGGATCAGATCGGCGTAGCGGGTGGTTTCGTTGATATAGAAGTCGATGCTGAGCATGAACTCCAGGCCCTCCAGGCCTTGCTCCAGTTGCCGGCCATTGGGGGTGGACAGTGCCGGGTTGCCGGCCACTGTCACCAGGGCGCGGATCTGCCCTTCGCCCGGCGTCAGCATTTCCTCGGCCAGGGCCGACACCGGCAGCTCGCCGGCGTATTCCGGCAGTCCGGAAACGCGGCTCTGCCAGACATTGAAGTGCCCACCGGACGTGGCGCCGACCAGATCCACCGCCGGCTCGGTGCACAACACCCCGCCCACCCGATCCAGGTTACCGGTCACCAGGTTGATCAGCTGCACCAGCCACTGGCACAGGGTACCGAAGGCCTGGGTCGAGACGCCCATGCGGCCGTAGCACACGGCACTCTCGGCCGCGGCGAAGTCCCGGGCAAGCTGGCGAATGACCTCGGCCGGGACGGCGCAGCGTGGGCCCATGGCCTCGGCGGTAAAGCCGGCTATGGCCTGGCGCACGTCGTCCAGCCCTTCGACCGGCAGGTGGCCGGCGCGGGTCAGGTTTTCCTCGAACAGGGTATTGAGCACGGCCAGCAGCAGCGCCGCGTCCTGGCCCGGGCGAACGAACAGGTGCTGGTCGGCGATTGCAGCGGTTTCACTGCGCCGTGGGTCGACCACCACCAGCTTGCCGCCACGGGCCTGGATGGCCTTCAGGCGCTTCTCCACGTCCGGCACGGTCATGATGCTGCCGTTGGAGGCCAGCGGGTTGCCGCCCAGGATCAGCATAAAGTCGGTGTGATCGATGTCCGGGATCGGAATCAGCAAGCCGTGGCCATACATCAAGTGGCTGGTCAGGTGATGGGGCAGCTGATCCACCGAGGTCGCCGAATAGCGGTTGCGGGTCTTGAGCAGGCCGAGAAAGTAATTGCTGTGGGTGCTCAGGCCGTAGTTGTGCACGCTGGGGTTGCCCTGGTAGACCGCCACCGCGTTCTTGCCATGGCGCGCCTGGATTGCGCTCAGCCGCTCGGCGACCAGGGCGAAGGCCTCGTCCCAACCGATGGCCTGCCACTGCTGGCCGATACGGCTCATGGGCTGGCGCAGCCGGTCGGGGTCGTGCTGGATGTCCTGCAGGGCCACGGCCTTGGGACAGATATGGCCGCGGCTGAAGCTGTCCTGGGGGTCGCCCTTGATCGACAGGATCTGCTCGCTGCCGTCTTCGGCCAGGGTGGTTTCCAGAGTCAGGCCGCAAATGGCTTCGCAGAGATGGCACGCACGGTGGTGTAGGGTCTTGGTCATGGCCTGGCCTCTTGGACTGGTTCGTCGCGGCCGTCCGGGCCGCCGCAAACCCTACTATGGTCGCTGCCCCGGTGGCGCACCAGAAGGGTTCGCCCCATGAATCAGTGGGCATCAGGTTGGCCGATGACCGCGCGCCCATAAAAAAACCGGCCCCGGGTACCTGCGTATGGAACGCGACCCGGGACCGGCCTGAAGGCGTTTGGATCCAAACATCCTGATTCGCTACAGCTCGAACCCCCTCCTTCGGGATTCACCGAACAGGCCCTACAAGAAAATACGGACCGGGGCTACTCGTGAGCAAAGGCGCCCACGCAAGCCGCCAGGTCTCGAAAAATGCCAACCCCCAGCCGAGCGCGTTGTGAGAGGCCAAGGGTTGAACCAACAGGTTACTTGAACTTCCGTTGTCCGCCTTTGACTCTAGGTTGTCTCGCGGGCTTTGGCCACTGAAAACCTTACAAAGTAATATCAATATATGTGTAGCGCAGGCAGGCAGACCGGTCTGTCGGGCTGCGTTGCCAACCCCGTGGCCGACAGTGTACAACTGCCCACCCCGAGTGAGCTGCGTTGGCTCGGCGAGCCCTTGATGCAGTATGCATGGCCCGCGTCCCGGCCAGGCCGCTCACAGGCTACCGCCACGGTGCTCAACCCATTGGTCAGACGTGACATTTCCTTTAAGATCGCGTCTTCCCCGTTTCGTCGCCACGTGCGGCCCCCAGCCGCAGGTCCAGCCCGTTATTGCCTAACCCCCGGACCTGCGCCCTGCTGTAATTAAGGTATTGATAATGAGCGCACGGCACTTTCTCTCGCTGATGGACTGCACGCCCGAGGAGTTGCATGGCCTGCTTCGTCGCGGCATCGAGCTGAAGGACCTGCGAAACCGCGGCGTGTTGTTCGAGCCGCTGAAAAACCGCGTGCTGGGGATGATCTTCGAGAAGGCTTCCACCCGCACCCGGCTGTCCTTCGAGGCGGGGATGATCCAGCTGGGCGGCCAGGCGATCTTTCTCTCGCCGCGCGATACCCAGCTGGGCCGTGGCGAGCCCATCGGCGATGCGGCGATCGTGATGTCGCGCATGCTCGATGCGGTGATGATCCGCACCTTTGCCCACGAGACCCTGCGCGAATTTGCCGCCCACTCCCGCGTACCGGTGATCAACGGCCTGTCCGACGACCTGCACCCCTGCCAGCTGCTGGCCGATATGCAGACCTTCGTCGAGCAGCGCGGCAGCATCAAGGGCAAGACCGTGGCCTGGATAGGCGACGGCAACAATATGTGCAATTCCTACATAGAAGCGGCGCTGCAATTCGACTTCGAACTGCGCGTGGCTTGCCCCGCCGGATTCGA
>JAZKHB010000024.1:48516-101763 GCA_040385585.1 Pseudomonadota bacterium
GATTCGAGCCCAAGCCGGCCTTTATAGCCAAGGCCGAGGGTCGCGTGACGGTCGTGCGCGACCCGCGCGAGGCGGTGGCCGGTGCCCACCTGGTAAGTACCGATGTCTGGGCCTCCATGGGTCAGGAAGAGGAAATCGCCGAACGCCTTAAGCTGTTCCACCCTTATCAGGTGACGCGCGCCCTGCTCGACCTGGGCTCACCGGAGGTGCTGTTTATGCACTGCCTGCCGGCCCACCGTGGCGAGGAAATCAGCCTGGACCTGCTGGACGATCCGCGCTCGGTGGCCTGGGACCAGGCCGAGAACCGCCTGCACGTGCAAAAAGCGCTGCTGGAATTCCTGGTCGAACCGGCGTACCACCACGCATGAGCCAGCCCCTGCTGCTGAACCTGCGCGACCTGAGCTGCGGTTATCACGCACAGCGCGTGGTCCAGCACCTGAACCTGCACCTCAATACCGGTGATATCGGCTGCCTGCTCGGGCCTTCTGGCTGCGGCAAGACCACCACCCTGCGCGCCATTGCCGGCTTCGAACCGGTACTCGAAGGCGAGATCCAACTGGCCGACCAGGTGATATCACGCGCCAACTTCACCCTGGCCCCGGAAAAACGCCGCATCGGCATGGTCTTCCAGGACTACGCACTGTTCCCTCACCTGACCGTGGTGCAGAACATCGTCTTCGGCATTCGCCAGCACCCCCGGCGCGAGCAGATCGGCGCCGAGCTGCTTGAGCTGGTCAAACTCGGCAACCTGGGCAAGCGCTACCCCCACGAGCTGTCCGGCGGCCAGCAGCAACGGGTGGCGCTGGCCAGGGCGCTGGCACCGGAACCGCGGCTGCTGCTGCTGGACGAGCCCTTTTCCAACCTCGACGGCGAGCTGCGCCGACGCCTGAGTCAGGAAGTGCGCGAGATCCTCAAGGCACGCGGCACCAGTGCCATTCTGGTGACCCACGACCAGGAGGAAGCTTTCGCCGTCAGCGACCATATCGGAGTCTTCCACGAAGGCCGACTGCAGCAGTGGGACACGCCCTACAACCTCTATCACGAGCCGCTGACGCCTTTTGTCGCCAGCTTTATCGGGCAGGGTTATTTTATCCGCGGCCAGCTGCTGAGCCCCGATTCGGTGCAGACCGAGCTGGGTCTGATCCGTGGCAACCGCGCCTATACCTGGCCCACGGGCAGCGCGGTGGACGTGCTGCTGCGCCCGGACGATATCGTCTATGCCCCGGACAGCCCGCTCAAGGCGTTGATCGTCGGCAAGACCTTTCTCGGCGCGGCCACCCTGTACCGCCTGCAGCTGACGACTGGCAGCCAGCTGGAATCGATTTTCCCCAGCCATGCCGATCACCTACCGGGCGAAGCCGTGGGCATCCGCGTGGCGGCCGATCATCTGGTGGTCTTTCCGGTCCCCGGCAGCGTCGCCGCCCAGGTCAGCTTGGGCGAGTCAGGCGTGCGCCGTCACAGCACCACCACCTGATCGCGCCCGTTTTCCTTGGCCTGACACAGTGCCCGTTCGGCGCGCTGCAGGGCATTTTCCCAGGGTTCCTGCGGGCAGTAGGCGCTGACGCCCACGGAGAGGGTCAGGCGCAGGTCCGGGCAATCTTGCCAGTGCACCTCGATCAGGTGCGCACACAGGCGCTCGAGCACCAGCAGCGCCCCGGCGATATCGGTGCGCGAGAGCACCAGCAGGAACTCCTCGCCGCCGATGCGCGCGGCGAAGTCCACATCCCGTATGGCCTGCTCCAGCAAGCGCGACAGCTGGCACAGCACGGCGTCGCCACCGGCATGCCCGTACCGATCGTTGACCGCCTTGAACAGATCCAGGTCGATCATGCACAGCACGAAGCCATAGGTACCACGGTCCGCCAGGGCTTTCTGCTGAGCCAGCAGGTCCCTGGCGAAACGGCGGTTGTACAGGCCGGTCAGCTCATCGGTGATCGCTAGCTGCTGGATGCGCTCCAACGCCTGGTTCAAGTCCTTGTTGCGCGCCTGAAGGGTTCGACGCAGCACGCTCATCTCCAGCCCCAGCATGGACATGCCGGCTAGCAGGACGAAGAACGCCATGGCCTGGATCAACTCGACCCGCAGCGCGATGGGCGCGCCGCTGTACACCAAGGCCGCGATCAGGCCGCCATAGCACAGAGCGGTGAACAGCCCGATCTTGAGAAAGCCGCGCAGACTCAGGTAGAAGGCGCCGAACATCAACACCATCAACACCATCATCAGAAACAGAAAGCGCTGGCTCTCGGCGAAGTACGCCGTGACGAACACCAGGGCAATGGCCCAGCCCATTTGCGGCAGGGTCATGCTGGGGTCATGGAAACGCAGGTTCAGGTTCAGCCACATCAGCAGCAGCATCACCACGCAACTGGCCAGCACCACGAAGGTCAACACCAGCATGCCGGGCAGGGCCAGCTTCATAAAGCCCGCGGCATAGGCCAGCCAGCACAACAACAGGTGCAACAGCGAGGCGCTGCTGGCCAGCAAGGTGCGACGGATGCGCAACAGCTGATTGTGGGAAGGCTGCATGGGCGCTCCTTGCATGACGGTGGCCGCAGTATAGCCAGTCAACCACAGCTTCCGCAGTGGGGATTCTCAGCCCAGCCGGGACCGGCCGCTCCACGGCATGGCCGATGCCCATCCGCCCGCACCATGGACCATGGACCGAACAGCAGCAAGGGCCGGATTCAGCGTTTTTCCTCCTGGCTTTTAAAGCTGTAAAAGCGGCCTGTCGGGCCATGCCCCCTTAGGCCCGGCACCGGGGCGCAGGCTCGCGAGCGCACCATAGCCGCACGGCTACCCGCCTGGACGGGCGAGCACGGTGCAGCCCAGGCACCAAAGTCGCCTCTAAAAACCGATAATAATTATAAGAATCAACTACTTGATCAACATGGCACGCCGCCTGCTATGCCAGCCCCGGTCAGCACAACGGCGTGTCTGCCACAACCGACAACGACGTCACCGCCTCTCGCGGCTTCCAAGGAAGCCTGGGATGCCGTGGCGTTTTTTTTTCGATTCTGGCTTTTAAGGAAAATCCCATGCACTCGTTCAATCGCACCCTGCTGGCCCTGGCACTCACGGCACCTTCCCTGGCGCTGGCCGCCGAAGAAAACCTCGGCAACCTCATTACCCAGGGTAAACCCATCTTCGACGCCCGCTACCGCTACGAGCACGTCGACCAAGACAACGCCCTCAAGCACGCCAACGCCCAGACCTTGCGCACCCGCGTCGGCTTCCAGAGCGGCAAGTGGTACGGCCTCTCGGCCCTGGTCGAGGCCGACAACGTCAGCCGCGTCGGCGATGCCGCCTACAACGAAACCCGCAACGGCCAAAGCGAGTATTCGGTGGTCGCCGACCCCGATGGCAGCGAGGTCAACCAGGCCCTGGTGCGCTACGACCACCAATACGGCAGCGCCGTGCTCGGCCGCCAGCGCATCAACCTGGACAACCAGCGCTTCGTCGGCGGCGTGGCCTGGCGGCAGAACGAGCAGACCTACGACGGCGCCCTGGCCCAGCTCAAGCCCCTGGACGGCCTGACCCTGAGCTACGCCTACATCGACAATATCAACACCATCTTCGGCCCGGGCAACGGCCGCTACGACACGGCCGCCAACCCTGCCAATATCGAGGGTCACAGCCACCTGCTCAATGCCCAGTACGTGCTGATGCCGGAACTGACCCTCACCGCATACCAGTACCAGCTTGGCCTGGACAACCTGCTGGCCGGCAGCCAGTCGAGCCAGACCACCGGCCTGCGCCTGAACGGCCTGGTCCAGGGCGTCAGCTACGCCCTGGAATACGCCCAGCAAAAGGACCATGCCGACAACCCCCTGGAGCTGGACAGCGACTACTACCTCGCCGAGCTCGGTTACACCATCAAGGGCGTGGCACTGAAGGCCGGCTACGAAGTGCTGGGCGGCGACGAAGGCCCGGGCAACCGCGCCTTCCAGACCCCGCTGGCGACCAAGCACGCCTTCCAGGGCTGGGCCGATATCTTCCTCACCACCCCGGCGGCCGGCGTCGAGGACGCCTATGTCGGGGCCACCCTGCCACTGCTGGGTGGCAGCCTGCAGGCCTGGTACCACGACTTCCGCGCCGAGGAAGGCAGCAGCCGGTATGGCGAAGAGATCGACCTGTCCTACGCCCACCCCATTCCCGGGGTCAAGGGCCTGGTCGGCCTGGTGAAATTCGCCCACTACGATGCCGACGACTTCGCCGTCGACACCGACAAGCTCTGGGCCCAGCTGCAGTACAGCTACTGATCGGGTCGCCTACCTTTACCTGTCGTGGGTGCGCGCCCTGGGGGCGCGCGCTTTCTGGAGACATGCTAATGCTGAAAAAAACCCTCAAAGGCCTGGCAGTGGGCCTTGGCCTCGCCGTGCTTGCATTCCCGAGCTGGGCCGCTATCGACACAGCCGAAGCCATGAACCTCTCGGGCATGCAACGCATGCTCAGCCAGCGCATCGCTAAAAGCTACCTGATGCTCGGCGCGCAAATCCGTACCGAAGTGGCCAGCCAGCAGCTCGACCAGAGCGTGGCCAAGTTCGAGAGCAATTACCTGGCCCTGAACGCCTATGCGCCCAGCGCTGAAATTCGCACGGCCCTGAGCGACGCCGGACAGACCTGGCAGCTGTACCGCCAACTGGCGCTGTCGCCCCCGGACAAGCAGCAGGCACTCCAGGTACTGGAACTCAGCGATCGCCTGCTGGCCCAGAGCGAACAGGTCGTGCAGCTGATCGAGCGGCATGCCGGCAACTCCGGCGCGCAACTGGTCAACCGCAGCGGCCGCCAGCGCATGCTCAGCCAACGCATCGCCAAGCTTTATGTGGCCCTGAGCTGGCGCCTGCCGGTCAGCGACCTGGAGGGGCAATTCCAGCAGGCGGTGGACGAGTTCGAGCTGGCGCTGCAGAACCTGCAAGGCGCCGAACAGAACACCCCGGCCATCGCCCAGGCGCTCAAGCAGGCCGAGGCGCAGTGGCGCTTTTCCCGGGCGGGCTTTCGCCTTTCGGCGGACTCGCGCTACGTGCCCACGGTCATCAGCACCACCACCGAGACCCTGCTCTGGCAAATGAACGACCTGACCAAGGCTTATGAAGGCCTGATGCAGGCCGGATCCTGAGCCCGGTGCGGCCTACCGTCACTCGAGCATTTCCCAAGGATTTCCCTGCCATGCCCGGTGTCGTAGAACGCCTTATCCGACGCGGCCACGCGGATACTGTGAACAGGCCCTGAACAGCCCTGCCCCGTCATACCCGCGCAGGCGGGTATTCAGAACATCGCGCACCTGAGTTGCCGCCTTCGCGGCAAGTAGGGTGCAAGCATCGACTCCCCGGATTGCAGGCTCTCAGCGCCCCCTGCCAGGCTCGCGCTTGCAAAGCCAGGGAAGGCATCGCGTGAAGCGGCTCTACCCGGCGCTGCGTACCCGCTTGACCGCATCCAGCCAGCCGGCGTAAAGGGTGCTGCGGTGCTCGGTGCTCATGTTCGGACTGAAGCGCTGCTGGCGGTGCCAGTGGCTGGCGACCTCCTCCAGGTCGCGGTAGATACCGGCCTGCAACCCGGCCAGGTAGGCCACGCCCAGGGCCGTGGTTTCGGTGACCTCGGGGCGCTCCACCCTGACCCCGAGGATATCGGCGAGAAACTGCATGACCCAGTTGTTTTCCACCATGCCGCCATCCACGCGCAAGGCGCTGGGCGCCGCCGCGCCGTCCTGGCGCATGGCTTCGAGCAGGTCGCAGGTCTGGTAACAGACCGATTGCAGCCCGGCGGTGACGATCTCCTTGATCCCGGTGTCGCGGGTCAGGCCGAAGATCGCGCCGCGGGCCTTGGGGTCCCAGTAGGGCGCGCCCAGGCCGGTAAAGGCCGGCACCAGGTACACCCCGCAGGCATCGCCGGTCTGTTCGGCCAGGGCTTCGGTCTCGCGGGCATGGCTGATCAGCTTGATCCCGTCGCGCAACCACTGCACCGCGGCGCCGGCCACGAAGATGCTGCCCTCCACCGCGTAGGTGACCCGCCCCTTCAAACGGTAGCCGACCGTGGTCAGCAGACGGTTCTTCGAAGCCACCGGCGTGCTGCCGGTGTTCTGAATCATAAAGCAGCCGGTGCCGTAGGTACTCTTGACCCTGCCGGGGGTGAAACAGGCCTGGCCGATCAGCGCGGCCTGCTGGTCGCCGGCCATGCCCAACACCGGGATGCTGGCGCCCAACAGGTGCGCTTCGGTGCTGCCGAAGTCGGCGGCGCAATCGAGCACTTCGGGCAACAGGCCGGCGGGAATCTCGAACAGCTCGAGCAACTCCGCATCCCACTGCTGGGTATGGATATTGAACAACAGGGTGCGCGAGGCATTGGTGGCGTCGGTCTTGTGCGAGCGCCCACCGGTCAGGCGCCACAGCAGAAAGCTGTCGACCGTGCCGAAGCGCAATTCGCCACGCTCGGCCCGGGCACGGGCGCCGGGTACGTTCTCCAGGATCCAGCGCAGCTTGGTGCCGGAAAAATAGGGGTCGATCAGCAGCCCGGTCTTAGCCGCCACCGCGGCCTCGTGGCCCGCCTCCTTCAGGCCGGCGCAGTAATCCGCGGTGCGCCGGTCCTGCCAGACGATAGCCCGGTAGATCGGCGTACCGCTCTCGGCATCCCAGACCAGGGTGGTTTCGCGCTGGTTGGTGATGCCGATGGCGGCGATCTGGCTGGCCTGCAGCCCGGCCTCGGCCAGGGCCTGGCGGCAGACCTCGAGGGTGCTGTCCCAGAGCTGTTCGCCCTCGTGTTCGACCCAGCCGTCTTGAGGAAAATACTGCTGGAACTCCTGCTGCGCCCGCGCCACCGGCAAACCCTGGGCGTCGAAAACGATGGCACGGCTGCTGGTGGTGCCTTGGTCGATGGCGAGCAGGTATTGGGTCATGGGGGTTTCCTTGTTGTTATGGAGACGGGACGTCAGCCCCGGCCGATGACGGCGAACTGCGCCTGAGTGTGCAGGGCCAGCAGTTCGGCGCTCAATTCCACCTCCAGGCCACGCCGCCCGGCGCTGACATAGAGGGTCGGGTGCAACTGCGCCGAGGCATCGATAAAAGTACGCAGGCGTTTCTTCTGTCCCAGGGGGCTGATGCCGCCGAGCAGGTAACCGGTGGCGCGCTGGGCGGCCTGGGGATCGGCCATCTCGACTTTTTTCACCCCGGCGACCTGAGCCAGGGCCTTGAGGTCCAGACTGCCGGCCACCGGCACCACCGCCACCAGCAGCTCGCCCTTCTCGCTGGCGGCGAGCAGGGTCTTGAACACCCGTGCGGGCTCCAGGCCGAGCTTTTCCGCCGCCTCCAGGCCATAGGAGGCCGACTTGGGGTCGTGGCTGTAGCTGTGCACCCGGTGGGCGGCGCGGGCTTTATTCAACAAATCGATGGCTGGGGTCATGTTCGAATGTGAAAGTTAGCGGTCGAAGTGGGCGTACCTTAGCCGAAAAATCGACGGCAGGCAGTAACCGACCACCAGATAAGCGCCGCAACCCGCAATCGATGTCATGGCCTGCGTATCACGCGACCTGCAAACCACCCCTGGACTGGCGGTATACTGCCGCGCATTTCAAGGAACCCCCTATGAGCCTAGCCCCCCGGCAGCAGAACATTCTCGACCTGGCCCGCGAGCGCGGCTATGTCAGCATCGACGAACTGGCCCAGGCCTTTAACGTCACGCCGCAAACCATTCGCCGCGACATCAACCAGCTGGCCGAGCTCGGCCTGCTGCGCCGCACCCATGGTGGCGCCGCCAGCGAGGCCTCGAGCACCCAGAACACCGCCTACACCATGCGGGCCGGGCTGATGCGCGAGGAAAAGCAGCGTATTGCCGAGGCCATTGCCCGGCAGATACCCGATCACGCCTCGCTGTTTATCAGCATCGGCACCACCACCGAGGCCATTGCCCGCGCCCTGCTCAACCACCGCGGCCTCAAGGTGATCACCAATAACCTGCACGTGGCCGCCCAACTCAGCGACAAGAGCGACTTCGAAGTGCTGGTCGCAGGAGGCACCGTGCGCAGCGACGGCGGCATCGTCGGCCAGGCCGCCGTGGATTTTATCCAGCAATTCAAAGTGGACTTCGCCCTGATGGGCATCAGCGGCATCGACGAGGACGGCAGCCTGCTGGACTTCGATTACCAGGAAGTGCGGGTGTCCCAGGCCATTATCGACAATGCGCGCCAGGTGTTCCTGGCGGCCGACTCGAGCAAGTTTGGGCGCAACGCGGTGGTACGCCTGGGCTCCCTGCGGCTGATCGACAGGCTATTCACCGACTGCGCTCCGCCCGCCGCCATCGTCCAGCTGCTGGCCCAGCACAAGGTGCAGCTGGAACTGGCCTGATCGAGAAGAGCACGGCAGCGCCCTATCCCGGCTCCCTCGACTTGGCAGAAGCGGGGGGCAAAACCTAACAATGTGAACTGCTCGGTCAGAAAAACCATAACGGACTGGCCAAGGGCGAAGCATTGAGCTAGTATTTTTCGAAATCGAACATACAAAGTTCACTTTCGACTATACGAGGCCTGCCATGCGCTCCCACCCCACCCCAGTTTCCGAAGTCTATGACCTCGCCGTGATCGGCGGCGGGATCAATGGCACCGGCATCGCCGCCGATGCGGCCGGTCGTGGGCTGGCGGTGTTTCTCTGCGAGAAGGACGACCTGGCGCAACACACCTCCTCGGCCAGCAGTAAACTGATCCACGGCGGCCTGCGCTACCTCGAGCATTACGAATTCCGCCTGGTGCGCGAAGCCCTGGCCGAGCGCGAAGTGCTGCTGGCCAAGGCGCCGCATATCGTCAAGCCCATGCGCTTTATCCTGCCGCACCGCCCGCACCTGCGCCCGGCCTGGATGATTCGCGCCGGTCTGTTTCTCTACGATCACCTGGGCAAGCGCGAGAAGCTGGCCGGCTCGCGCAGCTTGCGCTTCGGCGCCGACAGCCCGTTGAAAGACGAGATCACCCACGGCTTCGAATACTCCGATTGCTGGGTAGACGATGCCCGCCTGGTGGTCCTCAATGCCATGGCCGCCCGGGAAAAAGGCGCCCACGTGCACACCCGCACCCGCTGCATCAGCGCCCGGCGCAGCAAGGGTTTCTGGGATATAGACCTGGAGCGCGCCGACGGCAGCCGCTACTCGATCCGCGCCCGCGCCCTGGTCAATGCCGCGGGCCCCTGGGTGGCGCGCTTTATCAAGGACGACCTCAAACAGAAGTCGCCCTATGGCATCCGTCTGATTCAGGGCAGCCATCTGATCGTGCCCAAACTCTTCGATACCGAGCAATCCTTTATCCTGCAGAACGAAGACCGGCGCATCGTTTTCGCCATTCCCTACCTGGATCGTTTCACCATGATCGGCACCACCGACCGCGAATATGTCGGCGACCCGGCCCAGGTGGCGATCAGCGAAGAGGAAACCGACTACCTGCTGCAGGTGGTCAATGCACATTTCAAGAAGCAACTGAGCCGCCAGGACATCCTGCACAGCTTCGCCGGCGTGCGGCCGCTGTGCGACGACGAGTCCGACGAGCCTTCGGCTATTACCCGGGACTACACCCTGTCGCTGTCCGGCCAGCAGGGCGAGGCGCCGCTGCTCTCGGTCTTCGGTGGCAAGCTGACCACCTACCGCAAGCTGGCGGAATCGGCGCTGACGCAACTGGCGCCCTTCTTTCCGAAGATGCGCCCGAGCTGGACCGCCACCGCGCCCCTGCCCGGCGGGGAAGACCTGGTCAGTCAAGGGGCTCTGGTGCAGGCTCTGTGCGCACGCCTGGACGGCTTGCCCAGCGCCGTCGCCCGCCGCTGGGCCAGTTGCTACGGCAGCCGCAGCTGGCGCTTGCTCGAAGGCGCCACCGGCCTGGACGATCTGGGCGAGGACCTGGGTGGTGGCCTGTACTCCCGGGAAGTGGATTATCTCTGCACTCAGGAATGGGCCGTGGACGCTGCCGATATCCTCTGGCGCCGCAGCAAGCTGGGGCTATTTATGACCCCTGCGCAACAAGCCCGCCTGAACCAGTATCTGGATGCACTGGCACCCCGCAGCCCGGGCAATGTCGACGCCGCCTAAGTCCGGCGCAGCGCCAGGCGCCGCCTATCAGGCTGCCCTACACCGCGGTGCCTCGACGAGGCCCGTAGGCTGGCGTAGAGCCGTTGTCCGGCGAAACCCTGCGCCGCCCGATATCTCGCAACAGGAACAGGAGAAATACGCTAACCCGGCGGAGCGCCACCCGGCGCGCCGCCGTCCTGCAGCTGCGCCCACTGCCCGGCTTGGCGTTGGGCCTGCAAGTGCGGCAGCACCGCCGCCAACAAGGGTGCCTTGAACGCAACCTGAAAGCGGTGGGCCAGGCCCGGAATCAAGACCAGGCGGCTGCCGCGGATATGCGCCGCCACATGTACGCCATGCATGGCGGGCAGCAGCGGGTCGGCGGTACCGTGCACCACCAGGGTCGGCAGGCGCAAGCCGTTGAGCAGTTCGACCCGGCTGGGCTCGGCCAGTATCGCCAGCAGCTGGCGCTCGACTCCCGCGGGATTGAAGGCCCGGTCATAGGACGCGCGAGCCTGTCGCAACAGCGCCTCGCGCTCGTCCTCCACCCGCGGGCTGCCCAGGGCGGCGAGCAGATCGGCCTGTTGCTCCAGGGCCAGGCCACGATCGGCCGCCTCGCGCCGCGCCAGCAACTCCAGCAGCGCCGCGCTGGGCGGGGGCAGGCCCGCGGCGCTGGAACTGGTCATCAACAGGGTCAGGCTCTGTACCCGCTCGGGTACGCGATCGGCCAGATGTTGGGCGATCATCCCACCCATGCTCACGCCCAGCAGGTGAAAGCGCTGCACACCCAGGGCATCCATCAGCCCCAGGGCATCGCCAGCCATGTCGCGCAAATGATAAGGCGCGTCGATGGACAGGCCGACCCGGTGGCGTAGCACCTCGTAGGTCAGGTTTACCGCCGGTGCCGGCTGGTGCCAGGTGGACAGGCCGCTGTCGCGGTTATCGAAGCGGATCACCCGGAAGCCCTGCTCGCAGAGCGCGGCCACCACCTCGTCCGGCCAGTCGATCAGCTGCCCCCCCAGGCCCATTACCAACAGCAGCGCGGGATCGGAGTCCCGGCCGGTGCTCTGGTAAGCCAGGCTCAGCTCGCCCACCTCGGCTGTCAGGGTCGGCCCTCCGACCTCGCAGCGTTCGGCCGCCCAGGCGGGCAAGCCGCACAGCACGGCGGCGAGCAGCAGTAAAGTACGCATTGAAACACCCACAAACAGAACCCCATTGAGGCGCAAGTCTGAAGAGGGTTGTTCAAGCGCGCTGCCACACAACAGTGACAATTTGATGAATACTGCCCGGCGGTCGTGACTTTGCCTGGGTAGCCGCCGCTAAGTCGGGGCGGCAACGTTCTCCAGGCCAGTGGTCAGTTCATGGGCGCATGCAACGCTGGGGCCCCTCTCCACGACCTACCTTTGCTGGCGGCGCAACTGCCGGGCCGCGGCCACCATATTGACCAGCGCGGCTTCGGTTTGCGCCCAATCGCGGGTTTTCAGGCCGCAGTCCGGATTGATCCACAAGCGTTCGGCGGGGAGTCGCCGGGCGGCCTTGTCGATCAGCGCGACCATCTCGGCGCTGTCCGGTACCCGGGGCGAGTGGATGTCGTAGACCCCCGGCCCGATGTCGCTGGGGTAATCGTAGGCCTCGAAGGCCCGCAGCAGCTCCATGTCCGAGCGCGAGGCTTCGAGGGTGATGACATCGGCGTCCAGGGCGGCGATGGACTGGATCACCTCATTGAACTCGCTGTAGCACATATGGGTGTGGATCTGCGTTTCGTCGCGCACGCCCGAGGCGCACAACCGAAACGCTTCGGTTGCCCAGTCCAGGTAACCCTGCCAGTGCGCCCGACGCAGCGGCAGCCCCTCGCGAAAAGCCGCTTCATCAATCTGCACGATCTTGATCCCGACCGCCTCCAGGTCCTGCACCTCGTCCCGAATCGCCAACGCCAGCTGCCGCGCCTGCACCGCGCGGGGAATGTCGTCCCGGGCGAAGGACCACATCAGCAGGGTCACCGGGCCCGTCAGCATGCCCTTCATGACCTTGTCGGTCAGGCCCTGGGCATAACCGATCCAGTCCAGGGTCATCGGCCGCGGCCGACTCAGGTCGCCGACGATCAGCGCCGGTTTGACGCAGCGCGAGCCGTAGCTCTGCACCCAGCCGAAGCGGGTAAAGGCATAGCCGTCGAGCTGCTCGGCGAAGTACTCGACCATGTCGTTACGCTCAGCCTCGCCATGCACCAGCACGTCCAGTCCCAGGCGCTCCTGTACCTGGACGGCATGGCGGATTTCCGCTTGCATGGCCGCGGTGTAGGCGGCCTCGGACAGCCTGCCTTGCTTGAAGCCCTGGCGCGCCTGGCGGATCGCCGCGGTCTGGGGAAAGGAGCCGATGGTGGTGGTGGGAAAGAGTGGCAATTGCAGGCGCGCGCGCTGCGAGCCGATACGCGCGGCGAAGGGCGAGGCACGCCGACTGTCGGTGCCGGTGACGGCGTTCAGCCGCGCCTGCACCGCGGGGTTGTGGATGCGCGGCGAATCGGCGCGGGCCGACCGCGCCGCGCGGCTCTCGGCCAGGGCGGCCAGTACCGTCGGCGCCTGGGGCTGAGTGACGGCGCGGGCCAGCAGGGCGATTTCTGCGCATTTCTGCACGGCGAAGGCCAGCCAGCTTTTCAGCTCGTCATCCAACTGCTCTTCCCGGGCCAGGTCCATCGGGCTGTGCAGCAATGAGCAGGAAGCGGCGACCCAAAGGTTGTCGCCGAAGCGTTGCGCGGCCTGCTGCAGCAGCGCCAGGGCCCGGTCCAGGTCGCAACGCCAGATATTGCGGCCATCGACCAGGCCCAGCGACAGCACCTTGTAGGCCGGCAGGCGGTCGAGCAGCAGCGGCAGTTGCTCGGGGGCGCGGACCAGGTCAACGTGCAGGCCCTGAACCGGCAAGGTCACCGCCAGCCCCAGGTTGTCTTCAAGCCCGCCGAAATAGGTGGCCAGCAGCTTTTTCAGGGGCGAGCCCTGCAGCAGGTGATAGGCGCGCTCGAAGGCGTTCTTCCAGTCCTGGGGCAGGTCCAGGCAGAGGATCGGCTCGTCCAGCTGCACCCATTCGACGCCCTGGGCGGCCAGGCGCCCGAATATCTCGCCATAGACCGGCAACAGGCGCTCGAGCAGGTCGAGTTTGTCGAAGTCCGCCGCCTCGGTTGCACCACCCTTGACCTTGCCCAGCCAGAGGTAGGTCAGCGGGCCGATCAGCACCGGCTTGACCCTGTGACCCAGGGCATGGGCCTGGTCCACTTCCTCGAACAGCTGCTCCCAGCTCAGCTTGAAATGCTGGTCGGTGCTGAATTCCGGGACCAGGTAGTGATAGTTGGTGTCGAACCATTTGGTCAACGCCTGGGCATGCCCCCCGCCACAGCAACCGTCGGCGGCACCCTCACGGCCACGGGCCATGGCGAACAGGGTGTCCAGGGTGGGAACGCCGTCGACGGGCTGGAACCGCGGCGGGACCACGCCGAGGGCCAGGGAGTGGGTCAACACCTGGTCGTACCAGGCGAAGTCTCCGACCGGCAGCAAGGCGATGCCGGCGTCCTTCTGCGCCTGCCAGTGGGCGACGCGCAGGTCGCACCCCACGGCGCGCAGGCCGGCCTGGTCCAGCTCGCCCTTCCAATGGGCTTCCAGGGCTCTCTTGAGTTCGCGGTCGCGACCGATACGGGGGAATCCAAGGGTGTGTGCCAGTGCCATGTCAGCGCTCCAATCGAATGATGCTGCATTGTCGACAGGCACAACCACATGAGGCAAACTCAGCCTACTTCAGATCAACACAAGTATTATTCATGCAGCATAACCGGTTTCTTCGCAGCTTTTCCTGGTGCCTGATCAGCGTCCTGAGCCCAGGCGCCCTCGCCGCCACGCTTGCGGTGGTCTCAGCGGAGCAACCGCTGTGGCTGGTGGAGCAGCCGCAGTCCGATAGCCCGCTGTTGACCGCGCGCCTGCCCGGCCTGGCCCGTGTCGCGCCCTACCAGAGCCAGGTCACGCTGATGCTCAGCTGCCATGCTCCGGCACGCGCCCCTGGCCTCGAGCTGCAAATCGCCGCTGCCGAACTGGGTTTTTCCGTCGACGCCTTCGAAGGCCCGGACGCCAGCCGTCACGGACCACTGAGCCTGACACTGGCCGGCCATCCGGGCCGGACGTATCCCATCAACGGTGCGTACCGCGAGGCGGGTCGCTACCAGGTAGGCAGCGTCTTCGCCTTCGGCTTTACGCCCGCCGCCGCGGACCTGGCCGACTGGCTGAGCGACGCGGCGCGCGGCGAGACGCTGCACCTCTCGCTGCCAGCGGCCGAGTCCGGGCAGCCGGGATTGACCGCCGAGTTTCGTTTGCCCGTCGACTCCGCTGCGCTGCGGCAGGCACTAACACCCTGTCTCTCCGTGCCCGCCCCCTGAACGCGAGGTTTCCCCATGCTGGAAATGCGTCACCTGAAAACCCTGCATGCCCTGCGCGAAAGCGACAGCCTGGTGGAAGCCGCCGAGCGCCTGCACCTGACCCAGTCGGCCCTGTCCCACCAGTTCAAGGAACTGGAGGAACGCCTGGGGATGCAGTTGTTCGTGCGCAAGACCAAGCCGGTGCGTTTTACCAGCGCCGGCCTGCGCTTGCTGCAACTGGCCGATCAGGTACTGCCGCAGCTGCGCGGCGCCGCCCGCGACCTGGCGCGCCTGGCCGGCGGCACCGCCGGCCGCCTGCATATGGCCATCGAATGCCACAGCTGCTTCCAGTGGCTGATGCCGACCATCGACCAGTTCCGCGATGCCTGGCCGGAAGTGGAGCTGGACCTGGCCTCGGGGTTTTCCTTCGCCCCGCTGCCGGCCCTGGCCCGCGGCGACCTGGACCTGGTGGTGACCTCCGACCCGCTGGAGCTGGCCGGCATCACCTATGTGCCGCTGTTCACCTACGAGGCCCTGCTGGCCGTGGCCAACCAGCATCCCCTGGCCGGCAAGCCCTTCGTGGTGCCCACGGACCTGAGCAGCGAGGTGCTGATCACCTACCCGGTGGAGCGCGACCGCCTGGACATCTTCACCCGCTTCCTCGAACCGGCCGACGTGGAACCGGCCCAGGTGCGCACCTCGGAATTGACGGTGATGATGATGCAGCTGGTGGCCAGCGGCCGCGGCGTCTGCGGCCTGCCCAACTGGGCGCTGCACGAATACAGCAGCCGCGGCTATGTCACCGCCAAGCGTCTGGGCGACAAGGGCCTGTTCGCCACCCTGTATGCCGGCGTGCGCACCGATATGCTCGATGCGCCCTATATGCGCGACTTCCTGCTGACGGCCAAGGACACCTCCTTCGCCAACCTGGAAGGGGTCAGCGCCGCGCGCTGAACCGACGCCGCAGCGCCGGAACAAGAACACCGCGGCCAAGGCCGCTCTTACGGAAATCCGGGGAGCGATCTTCGCCGCAAAACCGCTCCTGGATTGCGCCAAGGCTTATCCAGGCTACAGGTTACGCCTGCGCATCAAGCGATAGGCGGCCGGCAGCACGAACAACGACAGCAGCGGCGCGCTGAGCATGCCGCCGACCATGGGCGCGGCGATGCGGCTCATCACTTCGCTGCCGCTGCCGCCACCCAACAGAATCGGCAGCAGGCCGGCGATGATCACCGCCACGGTCATGGCCTTGGGTCGCACCCGCTGCACCGCGCCCTCGCGGATTGCCTCGAGCAGCGCTGGTTCGTTGCGCTCACCGGCCTGCTCGCGTTCGGCCCAGGCGTTCTTCAGGTAGAGCAGCATGATCACGCCGAACTCCGCCGCCACCCCGGCCAGGGCGATAAAGCCGACCCCGGTGGCCACCGACAGGTGATAGCCGAGCAGGTAGAGAAACCAGACCCCGCCGGTGAGGGCGAACGGCAGCGTGGCCATGATCAACAGCGCCTCACCGAGGCGGCCGAAGCACAGGTAGAGCAGCACGAAGATGATCGCCAGGGTGGCCGGCACCACCAGCTTGAGCCGCGCGTTGGCCCGTTCGAGAAACTCGAACTGCCCCGAATAGCTCAGGCTGATGCCCGGCTGCAGCTGGACCTGCGCCTCGATGGCGGCACGCAGGTCGGCCACCACCGAGGCCAGGTCGCGGCCGCGCACATCCACATAGACCCAGCCCGAGGGCCGCGCATTCTCGCTCTTGAGCATCGGCGGACCGTCGCTGACCTTGATTGTCGCCACTGTGCCCAGGGTGATCTGGCTGCCCCGGGGGGTGTAGATCGGCAACTGCTCGAGCCCGCCCAGGGAGTCGCGCCATTCCCGGGGGTAACGCACGCTGATGGGGAAACGCGCCAGCCCTTCGATGGTTTCGCCGACATTCTCGCCGCCGATGGCGCTGGAGACGATCGCCTGCACATCGGCGATATTCAGGCCGTAGCGCGCCGCCGCCGCCCGGTCGATATCGACGTCGATATAACGTCCGCCGGTCAAGCGCTCGGCCAGGGCTGAACTCACCCCGGGGATGCCTTTGGCGACCTGTTCGATGGCCTGGGTGGCGGCGTCGATCTGCGCCAGATCGCTGCCGGCGACCTTGATCCCGATCGGGCTCTTGATCCCGGTGGCGAGCATGTCGATGCGGTTGCGGATCGGCGGTATCCAGATATTGGTCAGCCCCGGCACCCGTACCACCCGGTCCAGCTCTTCCAGCAGTTTTTCCGCGGTCATACCGGCGCGCCATTGCTCGCGCGGCTTGAACTGGATGGTGGTCTCGAACATCTCCAGCGGTGCCGGGTCGGTGGCGGTTTCGGCGCGGCCGGCCTTGCCGAACACATGGGCGACTTCCGGTACCTTCTTGATCATCCGGTCGGTCTGCTGCAGCAAGTGCGCGGCCTTCTGCGCCGACAAGCCAGGCAGAGCCGAAGGCATATAGAGCAGATCGCCCTCGTCCAGCGGCGGCAGGAACTCGCCGCCCAGTTGCGACAGCGGCCACAGGGTGCTGAGAAATACCAGGGACGCGACCAGCAAGGTCGTCCTGGGCCACGCCAATACCGCGTCAAGCATCGGCTGGTATACGCGGATCAGCCCGCGGTTCAGCGGGTTGCGCGCCTCGTCGGGAATCCGCCCGCGAATCCAGTAGCCCATCAGCACCGGCACCAGGGTCACCGACAGCCCCGCGGCCGCGGCCATGGCATAGGTCTTGGTGAAGGCCAGCGGGCCGAACAGCCGGCCTTCCTGGGCCTGCAGGGTGAACACCGGGATAAACGACAGGGTGATGATCAGCAGGCAGAAGAACAGCGCAGGGCCGACTTCCACCGCCGCGTCGGTGATCACCCGCCAATGCTGCTCGCCTTTGAGCGCCTCGCCGGGGTGCTTCTGGCGCCAGGCCTCGATCTTCTTGTGCGCGTTCTCGATCATCACCACCGCGGCGTCGACCATGGCGCCGATGGCGATGGCGATACCGCCGAGGGACATGATATTGGCGTTGATGCCCTGCTGCTGCATGACGGCAAAGGCGATCATCACGCCGACCGGCAAGGACACTATGGCCACCAGCGAGGAGCGCAGGTGCCAGAGAAAGGCCGCGCAGACCAACGCCACCACCAGGAATTCTTCCACCAGCTTCTCGCCCAGATTACGCACCGCGCGGTCGATCAACTGGCTGCGGTCGTAGGTGGTGACGATCTCCACCCCGTCCGGCAGGCTGCCCTTGAGTGCCTCGAGCTTGGCCTTGACCGCGGCGATGGTGCTGCGCGCGTTCTTGCCGCTGCGCAGGATCACCACGCCGCCGACCACCTCGCCCTCGCCGTCGAGCTCGGCGATGCCGCGGCGCATCTCCGGGCCCAGCTGGATATGCGCCACCTCGCCGAGGGTCACCGGCACGCCGCCGGCACCCAGGCGCAGCGGGATAGCGCGAAAGTCGTCCAGGCTCTGCAGATAACCCGAGGCGCGCACCATGAATTCGGTTTCCGCCAGCTCCAGCACCGCACCGCCGGTTTCCTGGTTGGCCCGGCCGATGGCGTCCGTCACCTCGGCCTGGGTGATGCCCAGGCTGGCCAGCTTGATCGGATCGAGTTGCACCTGGTACTGCTTGACCATGCCACCGATGGTCGCCACCTCGGCGACGTTGGCCAGGGTCTTGAGTTCGAACTTGAGAAACCAGTCCTGCAGCGCGCGCAGCTGCGCCAGGTCATGCGTGCCAGTGCGATCGACCAGGGCGTACTGGTAGATCCAGCCGACTCCGGTGGCGTCCGGCCCCAGCGCCGGTCTTGCGCTGGCCGGCAAGCGGCTCTGGATCTGGCTGAGGTATTCCAGCACCCGCGAGCGCGCCCAGTAGAGGTCGGTGTCGTCCTCGAACAGCACATAGACGAAGCTGTCGCCGAAGAACGAATAGCCGCGCACGGTCTTCGCCCCCGGCACCGAGAGCATGGTGGTGGCCAGCGGGTAGGTCACCTGGTTCTCGACGATCTGCGGCGCCTGGCCCGCATAGGGCGTGCGGATGATCACCTGCACATCGGACAAATCCGGCAGCGCATCGATCGGCGTGTGCTGCAGTGACCAGACGCCCCAGGCGGTGGCGAACAACGTGGCCAGCAGCACCAGGAAACGGTTGGCCACCGACCAGCGGATCAGGGCGGCGATCATGGCTGCGGCTCCTGATGGCCTTTATGCGGCGTCGATACGTGCTCGATGCGCTCGATGCGCATACCGTCATCGTCGGCACGCACCCCGACCCGCACCCGATCGCCGGGTTTCAAGCCCTCCAGCAGCGCCACATCGGTCACCGGAAAAAGCATGCTCATGCCCGGCATGCCCAGGGTCTTGAACGGGCCATGGGTGAGCATCACGCCATCGGCTTCGAGGGCATCGATCCGTCCCTCGGCCTCATGCAGGACCGGCGGCAGCTTGACCTCGGCCGCTGGCACGCCCAACTCCTGGGCCCGGATACCGCGCAGGCTGGCCTCGGAATCGAGCAGGAACTGCCCGGAGGCGACCACCTGCTGGCCCTCCTCCAGCCCTTCGAGTACCTGGGTACTGCCTGCGGCCTCCTGGCCCAGGCGCACTTCCACCGGGCGGAAACGCCCCTCGCCCTCGGCGAGCATCACCAGGGCGCGGCGGCCGCTGCGAATCACCGCCTCGCTCGGCACCCGCAACGCGTCGCGCTCGGCCGAGCGAACCAGCCGTACCTGGGCGGTCAGGCCCGGGCGCAAGCGGCCATCGGGATTGTCCAGCTCGACCCGTACGCGCAGGGTACGGCTGTCCAGGTTGGCCTGGGGCAGGATGGCCTCGATGCTGCCACTGAGCACTTCGCCGGGAAAGGCCGGTAAGCGTGCCTCGACCACCTGGCCTCGATGCAGGCCCAAGGCTTCGGCCTCGGGCACCGCCACCTCCAGCCAGACGCTGCGCACGCCGTTGATGGTCGCCAGCGACGCGCCTGCCGCCAAGGTCATGCCCTCGCGCACCTCGAGTTGCTGCAGCACCCCGGCGATCGGGCTGGTCACGGTCCAGAGCGCCTGCACCTTGCCGCTGCGCTCAAACTGGGCGATCAGCGCCCCCGGCATGCCGGCCAGGCGCAGGCGCTGGCGCGCCGCCGCCAGCAGCGCGGGGTCACCGGCATCGCGCAGGGCTAGATAGTCCTCCTGGGCACTGATCCATTCGGGCACCAGCAGGTCGGCCAGGGGCGCGCCTGCCTCGAGCAGGTCCTCGGGGGCGCGGGCGTAGACCCGCTCGACGAAACCGCCTGTACGCGCCTGCACCACGGCGATATCGCGACTATTGAACGCCAGGGTACCGACCGCCTCCAGGCTGTTGGCCAGTGCCCCGCGGGTCACCGAAGCCAGGCGCATGCCAAGGTTCTGGGTGATGCTAGCATCGATGCTGACGGCGGCGCTGTCGCCCCCCTCGTCGGCATAACGCGGCACCAGTTGCATATCCATAAAGGGCGATTTGCCCGGCTGGTCGAATCGTTGCTGCGGCACCATGGGGTCGTACCAATAGAGCACCTTAGGCTGCTCTGCTGCACTGGCGCCCTTCTCGGCGCTGGCCGGGCCATGGGCGGCGCTTATCGACTGCTGGGCGAACCAGTAACCACCGGCCGCGCCTATTCCCAACACCAGCGTGGCCAACAGCAGGGTTTTTGCCACTCGAGCACTCATGGGCTCACCTCTTCGTAGACGAAATGCAGGCGGGCGCTGGCCGAGGCGCGGCCTTGTTCGAAGTCGATGTGTTTCAGGCGTGTCTCGATCAGCTCGCGCCGGGCGGCGATCACACTGGCCAGCTCGCTTGCTCCAGATCTATAGCCCGCCAGGGTCAACGCCACCTTCTCTTCGGCCAGCGGCAGCAGCAGGGTTTGGCTGCGGCGCAGCGCGCGATCGAAGCGCTGGTACTCGGCCAGATCGTCGGCCAGCTGCTGGGCATGCTCGCGCTCGGCGGCCTCGCGTTCGGCCTGCAATTGACTAAGCATGGCTTGCTTGGCGGCGATCCTGGGGGTCTGCCGGGCGTCCTGGAACAACGGCAGATCGACGCTCACTTGCAGCGAGACCATATCGCCGAAGGCCGGATCGCGCTTCTGGTAGGCCACCTCCCAGCTCCAGTCGGATTGCTTGTCCGCCACGGCCTCGCTCACCTCCGCTTGGGCCGCTTCGGTCATGGGTGCGAACAATGCCAGTTCGGGATGACGTTGCAGGCTGTGCCGATAATGCTCGGCATCCACCGGCCAGTTCGGCAGGCGGCCGGACAAGGCCTCTTCGGCGCGCGGGCCGATCCAGCGCCGCAGGGCCGCACGCTGCTGCGCGCGGCTTTGCAACAACTGATCCTCGGCCTCGGCCAGCAAGGCCGCCTCCTGCCTGGGTGTGACGCTGTCGGCGGGCTGCCCGCGCCCGCCGGCGATGCTGGCGCGCACCGCTTTGACCAGCAGGTCGTTCTCCACGTAGAGAGTGGCGAACAGGGCCAGCTTCTGCTCCACGGCGAGCGCCGCGATCCAGGCCAGCGCGGTTTGCCGGCGCACCCGCAGGCGCTCGACCCGCTCCTGGGCGGCGGCGCTGAGCACGCCGGCCTCGGCCACCTCGACCCGGGCACGGCGTTTGGCGCGGCTGGGCACCTCCTGCATCAACCCGATCATCTGCATGGTCATCGAATCGCGGTCGAAACGGCCAAGGTCATCGCCCTCGGCCGGCAGATTCTGCACGCCGAGGGTCAATTTAGGGTCGGGCAGCTCGCCCGCCGGCACCGTGGCATGGCGCGCGGCCTGCACCTTGGCCGCCTGGGCCGTCAACGAAGGTGCCTCGCGCTCGGCCAGAGCCAGCGCCTGGTCGAGGGTCAGGGCCATGGCTGGCGGGCTGAACAGAAGAGTGGCCAGCGCCCCGACCAGCCAATGACCGGAGAAGGAAAGCAAACGGAACATACGGGTGATTCCTGTCGATATCGCGCGCAGGGGAGCACGCAATGACCGCCGCTTACCTGAGGGGCATGGCGGAGTTCACAACGGGACGGGAATCAGGCGCGAGGGGGACGCCAGGGCGCAAGCGAGGGTCGGGACAGGGGTTCGGCCTGGCTATACCAGGAGAGGTCGGCGGCGGCCGGCAACAGCTTGAGCTTCAACCCATAGTCCTCGAGCAAGGGCAGGCCAACGCTGGGGCATTTACTCATATCCGGGCACAGCTGACCGCCGACTTGCATCGCCGCCTCGTCACAGCAGTCGCTCGCGTGTGGCGCGCCCTGGCTCATCGGACAGGGCTCGGCAACCAGCAGCGTACCCGCCAGGCTCTGCAAGGGCAGAACCAGGGCCAGCAGCACAACCAGGCAGAGACGGGGCAAGCTATTCATGACCGGCAGTCTAGCCCGCCACCGGGCGCGGAACAATTGATCAGGTTCACGCATCAGTTCCTTCCTGATGCCAAGGGTGGCGTGCATGGCCTGTTACAACTGAGTCATTGCGACTCGTGACCGACAGTCATAGCATGACCTCCGGTCACAATCTCTAGAAAGCTGAATACTTATGCGCCTGCAGGACCAGCACTTCGAACAACGGGAAACCGCCATTCTCGACGCCGCGCAGCGGCTCTTCGGCGAACAGCCCTGGGACCGCGTCACCATCGCCGAGGTGGCGATCGCCGCCGGTATCGGCAAGGGCACGGTGTACAAGCATTTCCCCAGCAAAGAGTCGCTCTATGCGCGCCTGGTAATCGACCTGAGCCGGGCCAACCTGGCCGAGTTGCGCCATATCCAGGCCACCCATGCACCGCAACAGGCCATGCACCAGGTGATCCGCTGGTCCTTCGAGCAGATGCTGGCCAACCCCCTCCAGACGCAACTCTACCTGCACTGCGACCGGCCGGCGTTCCAGGAGCGCCTGGACGCACCCTACCGCTTGCAGTTCCTGGCGCTGGAGCAGGACTACCAAGTGCTCTTCGGGCAACTGCTCAGGGATACCCTGGACGGTCATCGGCTGAGCCCGGCCATGTGCCAGAACCTGCTGTGGGGCGTGGAGGCCTGCGTTAACGGCGTCATGGCGCGGATCGCTTCCGGGGGTTTCGCCCACTGGGCCGAGCCCATCGCCTTGGACGAGTACTTCGACCGCGTGACCGATTTCATCATTGCCGGTCTGCGCAGCCAGGCGGCCGATCTGCCCGCTCAACCCCTTCCCCACGAGTAATCGACCATGCTCAGTCAACTCTCCAAACGCCCCTGGCTGATCGCCGTCGCCATCAGCCTGCTGTTGGTGCTCTGGCTGCTCAGCGGCTCGCTGTTTCGCGCCCAGACCACAGTCGAGGCCGATCAGCCACCCTCCGCACAGGGCCTGACCAAGGTCCAGATCGAATGGCTGCAGGCCAGTCCCATGCAGCGCCAGCAGGTGGTACAGGGACAGGTCGAAGCCTGGCGGCGGGTCGAGCTGCGCGCCCAGATCAGCGCCAGTGTGGTGGGGCTGGATAAGGACAAGGGCAACCCGGTGGCACAGGGGGAACTGCTGCTCAGCCTGTCGCCGGACAATCGTCCGGCGCAGGTCACGCGTGCGCAAGCCGATGTGCGCCAGCGCGAGGCCGATGTCACCGCGGCCAAGCGCCTGCACGCACGCAAGCTGTTCTCGGCCAACGAGCTGATCCGCCTGGAAAGCGAGCTGGCCAAGGCCCGCGCCGAACTCGACAGCGCCCGTCTGCAACTGGCCCATACCCGTATCACGGCGCCCTTCGCCGGGGTCTACGACGACCGTCAGGTCGAACTGGGGGGGTTCGTCCAGGCCGGGCAGAGCCTGGTGACCCTGGTGGATATCAGTCGGCTCAAGGTCAGCGCGCATATTCCCCAGCAGGATGTGACCCAACTGCGTCTCGATCAGCCGGTACGGGTGCAGTTGCTCGACGGCCGCGAACTGCAGGGCGAACTGAATTTTATCGCCGCCGCCGCCGACCCCGGTTCGCGCAGTTTCCGGGTCGAGGTGCGGGTGGATAATCCCGAGTCCCTGCGCCTGACTGGAGCCAGCGCCACCCTGCACATCCAGACCGGCGAAGCCATGGCCCATCGCGTGTCGCCGGCCCTGCTGAGCCTGGACACCAGCGGCCGGCACGGGGTCAAGTGGGTCGACGATCAGCAGCAGGTGCAGTTCAACGAGGTGCAACTGATCAGCGTCGACGAGCAGGGTGCCTGGGTCAGCGGCTTGCCGCCACGGGTGGCCCTGATCACCCAGGGCCAGGGCTTCGTCGCGCCGGGCCAGCAGGTGCAGACGCAGCTGGCCAAGGAGGGCAGTTAAGATGCACGGCCTGATCGCCGCGGCGCTGGACCGCAGCCGTACCACTCTGCTGGTCCTGGCATTTCTGATCATCGGCGGGATGGGCGCCTATGCGGTCATTCCCAAGGAAGCCAACCCGGATGTCAGCATCCCGATCATCTATGTCTCGGTGATCCTGGAAGGCATCAGTCCGGAAGATGCCGAACGCCTGCTGGTCCGGCCCCTGGAGCAGGAGTTGCGCAGCCTGGAGGGCATCAAGGAAATGCGCTCCATGTCCAGCGAGGGCCATGCCTCGGTGACACTGGAGTTCGACGCCGGTTTCAACGCCAAGCTGGCCCTGGCCGATGTGCGGGAAAAGGTCGACACCGCCCGCAGCAAACTGCCGGAGGAAGCGGAAGAGCCGAGCGTGAACGAGGTCAACGTGGCCTTGTTCCCGGTGCTCTCGATCGGCCTGTCCGGGCCCCTGGCCGAAGCCGAACTGCAGTATGTCGCCCGTCAGTTGCAGGAAAACATCGAAGGCATCGCCGAGGTGCTCTCGGTGAAGATCGGCGGCGAACGCGAGGACTTGCTGGAAATCGTTGTAGACCCTCAAGTGCTGGACAGCTACGGCATCAACTACGACGAATTGTTCAACCTGGTCTCGCGCAACAACCGCCTGGTGGCCGCCGGCAGCCTGGATAACGGCGCCGGGCGCCTGACCCTCAAGGTCCCCGGAGTCATCGAGGACCTCGAGGATGTGATGTCGTTGCCGATCAAGGTGGTCGGGGACAGCGTGGTGACCTTTGCCGATGTAGCGAAAATCCAGCGTACCTTCAAGGACCCCACCGGCTATGCGCGGATCAACGGCCAGCCGGCCCTGGTGCTGGAAGTGGCCAAGCGCAGCGGCGCGAATATCATCGAGACCATCGAGCAGGTCAAGGCACTGATGACCCAGGCCCAGCCGCTGTTGCCCGAGGGCCTGCAGGTCAGCTACATCATGGACCAGTCCCAGCAGGTCGAGAGCATGCTCGGCGATTTGCTGAACAACGTGCTGACCTCCATCGTGCTGGTGCTGATCCTGGTGATGGCAACCATGGGCCTGCGCTCGTCGCTGCTGGTGGGCCTGACCATTCCCGGGGCTTTTCTGACCGGCATCCTGCTGATCTGGATGCTCGGTTTCACCCTGAATACCGTGGTGCTGTTCAGCCTGATCCTGGTGGCCGGCATGCTGGTGGACGGTGCCATAGTGGTGTCCGAACTGGCGGACCGTTACCTGCACCAGGGTCAGACCCGACGCCAGGCCTGGGCCAATGCCGCCACCCGGATGGCCTGGCCGGTGATTTCCTCCACCGCCACCACCCTGGTGGTGTTCCTGCCGCTGCTGTTCTGGCCGGGCGTGGTCGGCCAGTTCATGAAATACCTGCCGGCCACGGTGATCCTCTGCCTGCTGGCCTCCCTGGCCATGGCCCTGGTGTTTCTGCCGGTGCTCGGCGGGGTGACCGGCGGTCAACCGCCGCCTGTACCGAGCCAACCCGGGCGCAGCGCCCGTGCCTATCGCGGCGTGCTGGACAAATTGCTGCACCGCCCGGGCCTGACCCTGCTGGGCATGCTGGCGCTCATCGCGCTGATCTATGTCGGCTACGGCCGTTACAACCACGGGGTGGAGTTCTTCCCCGAGGTGGAACCGGAAAGCGCGCAGATCTGGATGCGTGCCCGCGGCGATCTGTCGATACAGGAAAAAGACGCCCTGCTCCGGCAGGTGGAAGCGCGCCTGCTCGGCATGACCGAGGTCAAGGCCCTGTATGCCCGTTCCCTGGCCCAGCCGGACGGCCAGTTGGGCGCCGACGTGGCCGGTACCCTGCAGTTCCAGTTCGTCGACTGGCACCAGCGGCGGCCGGCCCGGGAGATACTCGCCGATATGCAGGCGCGCAGCGCCGATATCCCCGGCGTGGTTCTGGAGTTTCGCGAGCAGGAAGAGGGTCCCAGCGGCGGCAAGCCGGTCAAGCTGCAGATCAGCGGCCAGGACAACGCCCGGACCGGGCAATGGATCGAGCAGCTGCGCGGCACCATGCAGGACCTCGGCGGTTTCAAGGACATCGAAGACGACCGCGCCCTGCCCGGCATCGAGTGGCGGTTGAAGGTCGACCGCGAGGCCGCGGCGCGTTTCGGTGCCGATGTGCTGAGCGTGGGCAACGCGGTGCAGATGGTCACCAATGGCCTGAAGCTGGCCACTTATCGCCCGGAAGACGCCATCGACGAGGTGGACATCCGCGTGCGGGTACCGGTCGACTGGCGCTCCCTGGACCAACTCGGCCGCCTGACCCTCAAGACCGCCAGCGGCCAGGTGCCGCTGTCCAACTTCGTCGACCTGCAGCCCGGCCCCAAGGTCGGCACCCTGCGCCGGGTGGATGGCAACCGCACCATCACCCTGCAGGCCGATCTGGCCGACGGCGCGCGCCTGGACGAGCGACTCGAGGCCCTGCGCCAGGCCATGGGCGAGATTCCCGAGGGTATCCGCCTGACCTTCGCCGGCGAAGACGCCGATCAGCGCGAGGCCGCAGCCTTCCTGATGACCGCCTTCGGCGTGGCGATTTTCCTGATGTTCATCATTCTGGTGACCCAGTTCAACAGCATCTACCAGGCGCTGCTGGTGCTCTCGGCCATCGTGCTGTCCACCGCCGGGGTGCTGGTGGGCCTGCTGCTCAACGGCCAGTCCTTCGGCATCGTCATGGTCGGCATGGGCCTGATCGCCCTGGCCGGGATCGTGGTGAACAACAATATCATCCTGATCGACACCTATAACCAGCTGCGCCGCCAGGGTCTGGCGCCGCGCGAGGCCGCCCTGGAAACCGGCAGCTTGCGCCTGCGGCCGGTGATGCTGACCGCGGTGACCACCGTGCTGGGCCTGGTGCCCATGGTGCTGGGGGTCAACGTCGACCTGCTGGCTCCCAGCCTGGGCTTCGGTGCGCCATCGACCCAGTGGTGGACACAACTGTCCAGCGCCATCGCCGGCGGCCTGAGCTTCGCCACGCTGCTGACCCTGCTGCTCACCCCCTGCATGCTGGTGCTCGGCGCGCGCTTCGAGCGCCGCCCGGCGCCCCTGGAAAACTTCGACGACGACCTGCTGGACCTGCCCGAGCACCTTCTGGCGAAACCGCCCGGGACCGTGCGCCTGGACAAGGTCAGCCAGTAACGGGTTATCCGGGGCCGCTATCGGAACAGATTCCGGCGCGGCCGTGCGGGTAGTGTCAATAGGCCCTAAGCTGGGGTGACCGATCCAGAAGTACGGCCCGCCTATGACC
Source organism: Pseudomonadota bacterium (assembly GCA_040385585.1). Lineage (GTDB taxonomy): Bacteria > Pseudomonadota > Gammaproteobacteria > Pseudomonadales > Pseudomonadaceae > Aquipseudomonas. The sequence continues at coordinate 75,482 of JAZKHB010000024.1, forward strand.
GCCAGCTTGCCTGCTCCCTTACCCGACAGCAGCTCTTCCAAGAACGCCTCCCGGCGGGCGTTCTGGCTGCTGATGGAGCGCTGCGTGCAGGTGGCGGCCGGCATCGATGTGCTGCTGTTCTTCCTGTTTCACTGGCTCGGCTCGCCCATCCTCGGCTGGGTGAATGTGCTCAGCGTGGCCCTCTATTTTTTTGCCTACCAGTTGCTGCGTCGGCGGCGCAACAAGCTGGCGGTGGCGCTGATTTGGCTGGAAGTGCTGGGCCATTCGACCCTGGGCATTCTGATGCTGGGTTGGGAAGGCGGCCTGTACTATTACATGCTGCCTTTTATCCCACTGACCATCGCCAGCACCACCAGCAAGCGCGCCATCATCGCCCTGGTCGCGCTCTGGGCCTATTACCTGGGGCTGTACCTGCTGACGCAGCTGCTGCTCGAGCCGGTGCAGCCGGTGAGCGCGACGGCCAATGTGATACTGCACAGCGCCAACCTGAGCATCGTCTTCGCCATGCTCACCTACCTCGCCTACCTGCAGATCCGTGCCGTGGCCGTCGCCCAGCACCGCTTGAAGAAACAGGCCACGACCGACTCGCTCACGGGCCTGTTCAATCGCCGCTATGCCATCGAAGTGGCCGCCTACGAGATCACCCAGCGCAGCCGCAGCCAAGCGCCTCTTTCGGTGATGGTCGCTGACCTCGATCATTTCAAGGCGATCAACGATGCCCAGGGTCACGAGGGCGGCGACCGGGTGCTGAAAGCGGTCGCCGAAGTGCTGCGTCGTTGCGTGCGTAGCCAGGACACCGTGGCGCGCTGGGGCGGCGAGGAGTTTCTGGTGATCCTGCCCGGCAGTCCCCTGCCGCAGGCGCGCGAGGTGGCCGAGCGGATTCGCGCCGAGGTCCAGGCCCTTGCCTTGCAGCTTGGCAGCACCCCCGTGGCGGTCAGCCTGACCCTGGGCGTGAGCCTGTACCGCGAGGGGGAGCGCCTGGAGGAATGCATCGACCGAGCCGACCGGGCTCTATACAGGGGTAAAAAAGCCGGAAGAAACCGGGTCGAAATCGAGTAGCCTGGTGCGCCCGAACGTAGAGCGAGACAGCGCGCAATGGAGATTCGCGACATCCCCTTCGGTACCACCGACTGGAGCCAGATCGAACGCACCGAGCATGCTGGCGACAGCGGCACGGCCTCCTGGCGCACCCAGGTATTCGGCAGCGTGCGGGTTCGCATGGTCGACTACACGCCCGGCTACCTGGCCGACCATTGGTGCAAGAAAGGCCATATCCTGCTGTGCCTGGAAGGCGAGCTGCACACCGAGCTGGAAGACGGCCGCCGCTTCGTGATGACGGCCGGCATGAGCTACCAGGTCGCCGACCAGGCCGAAGCCCACCGCTCTTCCACGCCCTCGGGCGCCCGACTGTTTATCGTCGATTGAGCCCACGCACGCAGGGTTCCGCTGGCTCGGCCTGCGCCTCTCAGACCATCTCGAGCGCCTGCTTGCGGGCGGGCGGCGGATAAGCCGCATCGATCAGGGCCAGGTCCTCGGTGTCGAACACCAGGGCCGCCGCCTCGGCATTCAGGCGCAGGTGCTGGGGGTCGACGGCCTTGGGGATGGCGATCACCCCGGGCTCGCGCAGGGCCCAGGCCAGGGCGACCTGCGCCGCAGTGGCCCCATGCCGCTTAGCCACTTCGCCCAGGGCCGGGTGGCGCAGCAGCTGCCCGGCCTGGCCCAGCGGGCAGTAGGCCATTAACGGCATGCCGTGGCCTTGTTGCCAGGGCAGCAGGTCGAACTCGATGCCCCGCGCCTCGGGGTTGTACAGCACCTGGTTGGTGGCGCAGCCCGCAATCCCCAGCGCGGTCAATTCCAGCAAGTCGTCCTGGTCGAAGTTGGACACCCCCCAGGCGCCAATCTTGCCCTGCTCGCGCAACCGTTCGAAGGCTTCGAGGGTTTGCGCCAATGGGTACTGACCTCGCCAGTGCAGCAGGTAGAGGTCGATCGTCTCGGTCTTCAGCCGCGCGAGGCTGCGCTCGCAGGCCGCCATCGCCCCGGCCCGGCTGGCGTTATGCGGATAGACCTTGCTGACCAGAAACACCCGGTCGCGCAGCCCGGCGATGGCCTGGCCCACCACCGTTTCGGCGCCGCCCTCGCCGTACATCTCCGCAGTGTCGATCAGTCCCAGGCCCAGCTCGATGCCCTGGCGCAGCGCGGCGACTTCCGCGCGCCGCTGGTCGGCATCCTCGCCCATGCGCCAGGTGCCCTGGCCGATCACCGACACCTGGGTGCCGGCCAATTCCAGCGTTCTCATCTGCGTCTCCCTGCCTGTGCAATGGATTATGCCTGTGCGCCTGCCCAGGGATCGTAGGTACCGCAACTCCAGAGGTGGCCTTCCGGATCGCGGCAGGTGAAGCCGCGGCCGCCGTAATCCTCATCCCTGATTTCGATAACGATCTCGGCACCGCCGGCCTTGGCCCTGGCATAGCGCGCATCGGCGTCGCCGACCACCTGGTAGAGGCTCTGGGTGCAGCCTGCGACCTGATCCGGCTGACGCATCAGCCGGCCGTATGCCGATTCGTCCGTCGAGCCGAGCATCAAGAGGCCAGTGCCGCACCTGAGCTGAGCATGGGCAATCCCGCCCTGTGTATCGGGCACCACCAGGTGCCGCTCGAAGCCGAAATACTGGCAGAGCCAGTCGATGGCCGCCGGCGCATCGCGGTAGCGCAGGCAGGGCATCAAGTTAGTGTTAGCGCTGGACATGCGAGTACCTCCTCTATCGATCAGGGCTCGGCCACTTCGTCATAGCCGCGCCCTTGCCATTGCATCAAACAGAAACCGTGGCCGAACGGGTCGCTCAAACGTGCCAGACGGCTCCAGGCCGTGTGGCGGATCTCGCCCTCCAGCCGCGCACCGGCCGACAGCGCCTGGTCCAGCGCCGACTCCAGATCCTCGACCAGCAGATCCAGGTGCAGCGGCGTCCAGTGCCGCTGGTAGCGGCGCCCCTCGGTATCGCCGGCAAAGGCCGTGCCGCCGGCCGGTTGGGCCAGTAGGTAGATGGACAATTGCGGCGCCTGCAGTTCGACCACCTCGCCGGCAAACAGCCATCGACGCGGCTGCCAACCGAAGGCCTGGCTGTAGAACGCCACGGCGGCTTGAAGATCCGGCACATCGATATTGAGCAGCAACTGCATGGCGCCTCCCGAACGGACCCCATCACGATCCGCATGTGCTGTTCGAGACAGGCTGGATGGGCCTATCCCAGCTTTTTTAGGGCACCCGTACGGGCACCCGTTCGGGTAGCCGTTCAGGCTTTTTCGGTCTGCAAAATACCCACGACTTCCCAACCAGCCACTAAGCTTGGACAAGAACACTGAGCCGAGGCAGAGGATTATGGGCGCATTTTTGCGATCCGATTCAAGCGAAACGGCCCTGGTGTCGAGCACTGAACAGGTGATAGTTCTGAAGTCCGCTAAAAAATCCAGTGTGCTGCGCACAACCCTCTGGTGGCTATTGATCGTACTGCTGATAGCCGCCGCCCTGCTGCTGGCTTTCGAGCTGCGCACCGCCCATTTCCAGTCGAAGACACTCAGCCGTTACGCCAGCACCCTGACCTGGCGGGTGCAACCCGGGCCCAGTTCGTCGATCCACTACCCCGGCCATGGCCCGTTCGACCAGCGCCTGGGCTACGCCTACCTGCCGCAGATGCTCGAACGCCTGACCCAGCGCGATTTCCTTGTCCAGCAACAGGCGCGGTTCTCCCCCGCCCTGCTGGATTACAGCCAGCGCGGCTTCTTCACGCCCTACCCGGAAAAGAACCAGGCCGGATTGAGCATCAGCGATTGTCGCGGCACGGCCTTTTATCAGGTCCTGTACCCGCAGCAGATCTACCCCAGCTTCGAGGCCATTCCGCCCCTGGTGGTCGCCAGCCTGCTGTTTATCGAAAACCGTCACCTGCTCGATCCCGAGCCGCCCCAGGCCAACCCGGCGGTGGACTGGCCACGTTTCGTAATGGCCGGGCTCACCCAGGTCGGCAAGGCGCTGGACGTGCAGAACCAGTCGGCCGGCGGCAGTACCCTGGCCACCCAGCTGGAAAAATACCGCCACTCGCCCGACGGCATGACCCACTCCGCGCGGGAAAAGCTGCGGCAAATGGTTTCCGCCAGCGTGCGTGCCTATCAGGGCGGCTCGCGGACGCAGCAGGCACGGAAAAACGTGGTGCGCGATTACCTGAACAGCGTGCCGCTGTCCGCCGCCCCCGGGCATGGCGAAGTGCACGGCCTGGCCGATGGCCTGCGCATCTGGTTCGGTGCCGACTTCGCCACGGTCAATCGCCTGCTCGACCCCGCCGGTTCTCCCCAGGCCAGCCTGGGCGAGCGCGGTCAAGCCTTGCGCCAGGTGCTGGCCTTGATGATCGCCCAGCGCCGGCCCTCCTATTACCTGGCCCAGGGCCGGGCGGACCTGGCCGCGCTGACCGACAGCCATATCCGCCTGCTGGCCGGCGGCGGGCTGATCAACACGGCGCTGCGCGACGCCGCCCTGGCCCAGCCACTGCAGTACCGCGACTGGCAGCTGCAGCCGAACCTGCAACCGGTGGAGGGCAACAAGGGCATCAGCGTGGCCCGCTCGAGCCTCTCGCGGCTGCTGAACCTGCCGCTGTACGATCTCGACCGGCTCGACCTGAGCGCCCGCAGCACCCTCAACGAAGCCCTGCAACAGGCCGCCAGCGCCTACCTGCGGCGCCTTGCAGACCCGGTCTTCGCCGAACAGATCGGGCTGTTCGGCGAACGTCTGCTGTCGGCGGAGAAAACCGCCGAGGTGCGCTACAGCTTCACCCTGTTCGAGCGTACCGCGGCCGGCAGCCAGGTGCGGGTGCAGACCGACAGCACCGACCAGCCTTTCGATATCAATGAAGGCAGCAAGCTGGAGCTGGGTTCCACCGCCAAGTTGCGGGTGCTGACCACTTACCTGCAGGTCATCGCCGAATTGCACCAGCGGCATGCAGGTCAAAGCCCCGGCGCACTGCGCGCCGTGGAAGTGGCCAGCCAGGACCGCCTGACCCGCTGGGCCATCGACTTTCTGCTCGGCAAGCCCGGCACCGACTTGCCGGCCATGCTCTCGGCCGCCCTGGAACGGCGCTATTCGGCCAGCCCCGCCGAGCGTTTCTTCACCGGCGGCGGCATGCACCGCTTCAACAATTTCCGCCGTGAGGACGATGGCCGTAATCCGACACTGCGCGAGTCCCTGCGCGAGTCGATCAACCTGCCCTTTATCCGCCTGATGCGCGACCTGGTGCGTTACAGCACCTACCAGGCCCCAGGCAATAGCGCGGAATTGCTCAAGGACGACAAGGACCCGCGGCGCCAGGACTACCTCAGCCGTTTTGCCGACCGGGAAGGCACCACCTTTCTGCTGCGCTTCTGGCGCAAGTACCAGGATCAACCGGAGCAGCAGCGCCTGGAGACCTTTCTCAACGGCCTGCGCCACACCTCGGTGCGCCTGGCCGCCGTGCACCGCTACCTGCTGCCGCAGGCCGACCTGGTGACCTTCGCCACCTTTCTGCGCACCCGTCTGCCCCAGGAAACCCTCGGCGACAAGCGCATCGCCGAGCTGTACGCCAAATACGCCCCCGGTGCCTACAGCCTGCCCGACCAGGGCTATATCGCCCGCGTCCATCCCCTGGAGCTCTGGCTGCTGGGCTACCTGGTCCAAACCCCCCAGGCCAGCTTCAGCGATGCGGTCGCCGCCAGCCACGACGAGCGCCAGGAGGTCTATGGCTGGCTGTTCAAGACCCGCCACAAGAGCGCGCGCGACAGTCGCATCGGCATCATGCTGGAGGTCGAAGCCTTTCTCGATATCCACCGGCGCTGGCGTCAGGTGGGTTACCCCTTCGGCCACCTGGTGCCCTCGCTGGCCACCGCCATCGGCAGCTCGGGCGACCGTCCCGCCGCGTTGGCCGAACTGATGGGCATTATCCAGAACGACGGCATCCGCCAACCCAACGTGCGCATCGACCGCCTGCATTTCGCAGCCGACACGCCCTACGAAACCCTGTTAGGCCGCGAGCTCGACCAGGCGCAACGGGTACTGCCCTCGGAAGTCGCCGCGGCCCTGCGCGAGGCACTCTCCCAGGTGGTCGAAGGCGGCACCGCGCGGCGCCTGCACGGCGCCTTTACGCTGTCCGACGGCCAGGTACTGACGGTGGGCGGCAAGACCGGCACTGGCGACAACCGCATCGAAAGCGTCGGTGCGGGCGGACGACTGCAAAGCTCCCGGGCGGTCAACCGCACCGCCACCTTCGTCTTCTACCTGGGTCCCCGGCACTACGGCACCCTCACCGCCTTCGTCCCCGGGCGCGCCGCGGAGAACTTCCGCTTCACCTCGGCCTTGCCGGTGCAGGTGCTCAAGGGCATGGCGCCGCTGCTACAGCCCTACCTGGACCCGGCAGGCAGCAGCCAGTGCCAACCTCCTCCGGGGGTGCCCCAGGCGCGGCTTTTGTAATAACGACAATAGGGCTCGAGCTGCCTGTGCGGCTTCCGAGCCGCGGCATCCCGGATTACGCTGCATTTGTCCGGGCTATCTTGCCGGCTGGGCCATGTCTCCAACGCCTGGGTACCCGCATTCGCGGGCACGAGGTGGTCAGCTGGTCATGGGCACGCTTTGCGCGCACGCCCAGGCCTGAAGAGCCGGCTGCACCCTACAGCCGCTAGCGATATTCCTCGGCCAGCCTGCTGGCCGGCACACCGCGCCAATAGGCCCAGCGCAGGCGCCACATCAGAAAAATGGTGCGCCACGGGCCGCGGCTTTCCCAACGCCTGCCGGAGGTGATCGCAGGGCCTTTCAGGCAGGCTGGAGGTGAAACCCGGCGCAGGCGCGCGGACAGCTCGATGTCCTCCATCAGCGGCAGGTCGGCGTAGCCGCCAAGCGATTCGAAGGTGCTGCGCCGCACGAAAATACCTTGATCGCCAGTGGCGATGCCGGTCAGGCGCGAGCGCAGGTTCATCATAAAGGCCACCAGCGCCAGCAACCGCGGCCGCCCGGCGATACGCACATCGAAGCGGCCCCAGTGCAGGGTATCCAGGGCCTGGGCGATCAGCCGGTCGGCCTCCGCCGGCAGGTGGGTGTCGGCATGCAGAAACAGCAGCGCCTCGCCCCGGGCGCGGGCGGCGCCGGCATTCATCTGGCGGGCCCGGCCCGGCGCGCTTTGCAGCCACTCCACACCCGCCACCCGGGCGGTGCCATCCGTGCTGCCGCCGTCCACGACTATGACCTGCACCCCGCGCGCGCGCAGCGCTGCCAGACGCGCCAAGGTCTCGGGCAGCTGGGTCGCTTCATTGAAGACCGGGATCACGATACTGAGGGTCATGGGATAGGTATTTCCGGGGGCAGGCTGCACGCACCATAACCGCTGCCCCGCCCGGGGCTCAAGACGCACCCGAGGATTGAAACCTGGGTCCACGAACGCCACAGTACACAACCACGTCCCTGACCAGGCCGACCCACGAGGCCCCCATGCAACCCGAAGACTTGCTGCTGTTGGTCACCCGCGAAATGCCCTTCGGCAAATACAAGGGCCGGTTGATCGCCGACCTGCCGGGCCCCTACCTCAACTGGTTCGCCCGGGAAGGTTTTCCCAATGGCGAGATCGGCCGATTGCTGGCGTTGATGCAGGAGATCGACCACAACGGCCTGTCGGGGCTGCTGACCCCGCTGCGCACCCGACCGGCGCAACACGAGCCGCGCTGAAGCTGCGCGGGCAAACCGCGGATAAGCCCTCTGACCCCGGCATTAGCGGGTCAAAAAGCTTGTGCTGAACGGTGTAGGGTGGATGACGTCTTTTTCATCCACCCTTGCGATGTCATCCGCCCAAACAGCCCTGTTACGGGCTTAGCTGTTTGGCCAGGGACTGACCGTCGGGGCTGACCAGGTCGTCCAGTTGCCAGCAGCCGGCGTTTTTCACGAACGCCAGACGCACCTGCTGCTGGGTTCCCGGTTGCTCGGGGTCCAGGACGAAGGGGTAGGCCAGCACCACCTCGGCCTTGGCGCCGTCATTGCTCGCTTCGTTAAAGCGCAGCGGCTGACCCATTTCACCATCCTGGGCGCTCAGCCAGGGATCGGCGCCGATGTTGCACAGACCACCCTCTGCTTCGGCGCAGGCTGCTTCGGCCCGCAATATCTTCAGAAAGCGCGGGCCGATCAGGGCTTTCGCCGGATCGGGCTCGACATAGAAAAAATACTGCTCGGCCTGCAGCAGCTGCGCCGTGGCCACGGGCGAATCCGCCACGCAAGCCGGCGCGCCATGCGCCGAGAGGCTGGCACAGGCCAGCAGCAGTCCACAGCAGATCCCCAATTTGTCAGTGCGCATACCGTACTCCTCGAATCCCGGATTAACTAACAGGCTGTTGAAAAACTACCTGCGTTGCCCCTCTCTAGTAAAAGATCGGGGCGTTAAAAACACCCTCGGAATGCTCATTTACAGCTCGTAAAGTCGAATGCGACCCCAGTCGCTTCCTCGGCTGCTTTTGCTGGGGGCGCTTAGCCTTGTCTCGGCTGCCTCGCCTACATTTTTCAACGGCCTGCTAAACCAGCGCCGCTCAGCCCTTGGCCTGGGCCTTGCGCAGCTTGATAAACAGGGCCTCGACCTTTTCCCTCGCCCAAGGCGTCTTGCGCAGAAAGGTCAGGCTGGACTTGATGCTCGGATCGCTCTTGAAACAACGGATATCGATGCGCTGGGCCAGCCCGTCCCACCCGTACTGGGCCACCAGCTCGGTGAGTATGGCCTCCAGGGTGACGCCGTGCAGCGGGTTCTTCGTGGGGTCGGTCACGCGGGCCTCGAAAACAGGGGAAATAGCCCGGCAGCTTAGTGCAGCGGCGTCACGGGGCAAAGGGGCAGCGCTGACAGGCTGTGTCGAGGTGCATCCTGGGCGACAGGCAGCGCACACCGGGCGACGAACCAGGCGGCGGGTTCCTGCAACCCATCGACTGGCTGCGCCGCGTCCCGCGAGAACAGGCCCGCGCAGGAGGACCGGCGCGAACGATTAAAGTCGCCTCCAGTCAGTATGGCCATGAAGCGGGCAAGTCTGGAGTTCGTGCGGGACACGCGGGACACAAGGAGGTGGTAGATGAAGCGGCACCATTACCTGAGCGAAGACCTGGACGAGCTGGAGCGGGTCGAACGGGAATTGCAGGCCCTGGGCATCGGCTCCGGGCAGATCCATGTGATCAGCGAGCAGGACGCCGAGCTGGCCCAGCATCGGCTGAACGCCGTGCCGTCCCTGATGAAAAAGGACCTAGTGCCCTTCGGTTTACGCGGCGCGCTGGTCGGGGTGGTCATGGCCGTTCTGGCCCTGCTGATCCCCTACCTGGCGGGCTGGACCGAAACCCGCGCCGGCTGGTCGCCCTTCGTGCTGCTGGCGCTGGTGCTGCTGGGCTTCGGCGCCTGGGAAGGCGGCATCCTCGGCTTTCGCCGGCCCAACCGGCATTTCAGGCATTTCCTTCGACAGCTGCGCCAGGGCAAGCACCTGCTGTTTATCGACCTGGAGCCGACCCAGGAGCAGCGACTGGAACAGGTGATGCGCCAGCACCCCCGACTGCGAGCCGCCGGCACCGGCCAGGCGACACCGGCCTGGCTGCTGAGCTGGCAACAGAAATGGCAGAAATTCCGCCAGAGTATCTGAGACGACCCGGGCGCCAAGGCCTGGCTGCCCGAACACTTCCAGAACCGGAACCGGATCCCGTGAGACGCCGCTCGTTTGCCCGCTGGTGCGAAGGCCTTCCTGCGCGCCGTGGCCTTGATCCATGGCGCCCCCGCCTGAAGCGCGAACAAAACAACCCGCCAGGGGGCCCACACGCGGGTTGAACCTTGTTTACCGGCCGCAATCGTTACTAGACGACGCTACGAATGTCGTCGATTGATGATCAAGGGAATGGCATGGGCAGCACCACCGAACAGGCCTCGTCGCCTCAAAATCTCCCCGATACGCTACCCAGCCAGCTGGATTTTCCGGTGGTCGGCATCGGCGCCTCGGCAGGTGGCCTGCAGGCCCTGCGGCGTTTCTTCGAGCACATGCCCGCCGATAACGGCATGGCCTTCGTGGTGATCCTGCACCTGTCCCCGCGCCATGAAAGCAATGCCGACAAGATCCTCCAGCGCAAGACCCGGATGCCGGTGTTGCAGGTCACCGAGTCGGTGGCCATCGAGCAGAACCACGTCTATGTCATCTCGCCCACCCGCAACCTGACGATGTACGACGGCCATTTGCGGGTCAGCGATGCCGCCCCACTGCACGGTCGGCATATCGCCATTGACCTGTTCTTCCGCACCCTGGCCGACGTGCACAAGGAGAGGGCCTATTGCATCGTGCTGACCGGCACCGGCACCGATGGCTCGGTGGGTCTGGCGCGGATCAAGGAACAGGGCGGCCTGACCCTGGCCCAGGCGCCGGAGGACGCCGAGTACGAGGACATGCCGCGCAGCGCCATCGCCACCGGCCAGGTCGACCTGGTGCTGCCGGTGGTCGAGATGCCGCAAAAACTGCTGGAGCTCTGGCGCAATGCCCAGGTCATCTGGCTGCCCCAGGACATGGTCGAACTGGTCAAGGTCAAACCGCCGATCAACCCCGACCAGGCCCAGGCGGCCGAGCAGGCCTTGAGCGCGATCATCGACCTGCTGCACAGCCGCACCCGCCACGATTTCAGCCATTACAAGCGTGCCACCATGCTGCGCCGCATCGAGCGGCGCATGCAGGTCAATGCCGTGGCCGATCTGCCGGCCTACCAGGCTTTTCTCGAAACCCATCCGGAGGAGACACCCGATCTGCTGAGCGACATGCTGATCGGCGTGACCAATTTCTTTCGCGACCGCGAGGCCTTCGAGGCTCTGGAGCGCGAGGTCCTGCCCAAGCTGTTCAGCAACGGCGGCACCAGCGATCAGGAGATCCGCGTCTGGTCGGCCGGATGCTCGACCGGCGAGGAGCCCTACTCCCTGGCCATGCTGCTCAGCGAGCAGGCCGAGCTGTGCGAGCGACCGAGCAAGCTTCAGGTGTTCGCCACCGACATCAACGAACAGGCCATCGCCATCGGCCGGGCCGGCCTCTACCCCCACGCCATAGTCACGGATGTGACGCCCCGGCACCTGCGCCAGTTCTTCAGCAAAGAGCAGACCCATTACCGGATCAAGAAGGAGCTGCGCGAGAAGGTCCTGTTCGCCGTGCACAGCCTGTTGCGCGACCCGCCGTTCTGCAAACTCAACCTGATCGTCTGCCGCAACCTGCTGATCTACCTGGACCGCGATGTCCAGCGCGAGATCCTGCGGATCTTCCACTTCGCCCTCTGCCCGGGCGGCTACCTGTTTCTCGGCAGTTCGGAGTCGGCCGATGCCTGCCCCGAGCTGTTTAGCGCGGTGGACAAGAAGAACCGCCTCTACCGCGCCACGCCGGCCCACAGCCAGCTGCGCAAGGCGCCCAGCGTGCCGATCGAGGGCTTCCAGAGCCTGGCGCCGGTGGTCCTGGAAAAGGCCGTGCGCGTGCAAGGCACGCCACTGGCCGAGGTGCATCAGCGGGTGCTGGAGCAATACGCGCCGCCCAGCGTGATAGTCAACCGCGACGCGCAGATCGTCCACCTGTCCGAGCGCGCCGGAGAGTTTCTGCGCTATGCCGGCGGCGAGCCCTCCCACAACCTGCTGACCCTGGTGCATCCCAAGCTGCGCCTGGAGCTGCGCACCGCCCTGTTCCAGGCCAGCCACTCGGGGCGCAGCGTCGAGGCGCGGCGGGTGCAGCTCAATCGTGACGGGACCTCGGTGTACATCAACATGGTGGTACGGCCTTTCCGCGATGCCCAGACCGACTTGCTGCTGGTGCTGTTCGACGAAGTCGAGGACAGCCTGGGCAGTGAAGGCAAGGACTTGACCAACGCCGAACAGAACCCGGCCATGCAGCACCTGGAGCAGGAGCTGCAGTACACCAAACAGCAATTGCAGGACACCATCGAGCAGGCCGAAACCTCGACCCAGGAACTCAAGGCCTCCAACGAGGAGTTGCAGGCGATCAACGAAGAGCTGCGTTCCATCACCGAAGAGCTGGAAACCAGCAAGGAAGAATTCGAGTCGATCAACGAAGAGCTGATCACGGTCAACCACGAGCTCAAGGCGCGGGTCGAGGAAACCGGCAAGGTCAACGAAGACCTGCAGAACCTGATCACCGCCACCGACATCGCCACGGTCTTCGTCGACCGCACCCTGCGCATCAAATGGTTCACCCCGCGTGCCGCGGAGATCTTCAATATCCGACCCACGGATGCCGGCCGCTCGCTGCTGGACATCACCCACCGCCTGCTCTACGACGACCTGGCCACGGATGTGCGGCGCACCCTGGAGCTGCTCTGCACCGTCGAGCACGAGGTGCAGAGCCGCGACGGTCGCTGGTATATCGCCCGGCTGGTGCCCTACCGCACCACCGATGAAAGCGTGGAAGGGGCCGGCCTGACCTTTATCGACATCAGTCGCCGCCGCGAGGCCGAAATCCGTCTGCGCGCCAGCCAGGAACTGATGCGCCTGGTCGCCCAGAGCACCGAGGACTTCGCCATCCTCACCCTGAACCCCGAGGGCCTGATCACCAGCTGGAACCGCGGCGCCGAACGGATGTTCGGCTACAGCGAGGCGGAAGCGCTGGGCCAGTCTAGCGCGCTGATTTTCGTCCCCGAGGACCGGGAAAACGGCGCGCCTCAGGCCGAACTGCGCCGGGCCCAGGAAGAGGGCCGCGCCGAGGACGAGCGCTGGCACCAGCGCAAGGACGGCAGCCGTTTCTACTGCAGCGGAGTGGTCACCCCCCTGCGCAACGCGGTGCCGGAGGGCTCAGCCGCAGGCGCGTCCGACGCCAGCACCCAGGGCTTCGCGAAAATCGCCCGCGACCTGACCCAGCGCAAGCACCTGGAAGTGGCCCAGGAAAACCGCCTGGAACAGACCCAGGCCGCCAACCAGCTCAAGGACGAGTTCTTCGCCGTGATGTCCCATGAGCTCAAGCACCCGCTCAACCTGATCCAGCTCAACGCCGAACTGCTGGCGCGCCTGCCCGTCGTCGTCGGCGCCCCCGTGGCCAACCGGGCCACCCGCAGCATCGTGGCCTCGGTGCGCAGCCAGGCGCGGGTGATCGACGACCTGCTGGACCTCTCGCGCCTGCGCACCGGCAAACTCAAGCTCAACCGCGCGCCGATCGACCTGAAAAAGGTCCTGGCGGCCTTTGTCGGGGTGCTGCAGGCCGAAGCCGAGGCCAGCCAGTTGACGGTGCACCTGCGGGTACCCGAAGGCGACGAACCCCTGGTGGTGGATGCCGATGCCATCCGTATCGAGCAGATCATCTGGAACCTGTTGAGCAATGCGATCAAGTTCACCGAGGCCGGCGGCGAGGTCAGCATGACCCTGAGCCACGAGGCCGAGCACGGCATGGCGCGGCTGGACATGGCGGATACCGGTCAGGGCATCGACCCGGCCGCCTTGCCCATCGTGTTCGACATGTTCGGCCAGGCCGGCACCCAGCACTCGCCGCGTCACAAAAGCGGACTGGGCATCGGCCTGGCGCTGGTACGCCAGCTGGCCGAAGCCCATGACGGCCGGGTACAGGCCCAGTCGCCAGGCCTGGGCCAGGGCTCGATCTTCAGTGTGTGGCTACCGCTGTACGAATTGCCCTATGCCGAGACCCAGGACGACGACCCTCTGCAGCTAGGCAAGCTGCGGCACCTGCGGGTACTGCTAGTCGACGATTCCGTCGATGTGCTGGAGATTCTGCGCATGCTGCTGGAAATGGAGGGCGCCCAGGTGACCAGTGCCGCTTCGGGCGCCGAGGCCTTGGACGTGGTGCAAAATACCGACTTCGACCTGATCCTGTCCGATATCGGCATGCCCGTTATGGACGGCTATCAATTGATGAGCTCGTTGCGCCAACTGCCACGCTTTACCCAGACACCGGCCATTGCCCTGACCGGCTACGGCACCGCCCAGGACACCCAGAAAGCCCTGGCCGCCGGTTTTACCCGGCACCTGAGCAAGCCGGTGACCCTGGAAGCCCTGATCGAAGCCATCGACCAGCTGGACCTGGGCGCCTCTTAGGATTCGAGTAAGTCTGAAAACAGACATAGCACCCTGGCGGCTTGCGGGTGAGATCCTATGGCTGGCCAGGCCGAAAACGCTTCAGCCAAGGTTGCACTATCGGTAGCCCGGCAAGGTCATCGTCGTTCCCGCGAAGGCGGGAACCCAGGTGCGGCGAGGCGTCTAGATACTTGCCTGCTTCCGGCCTTCACAGGAATGACGGGGAATGACGGATGAATAAAAGGTGAAACGGCCCTAGGGCCGCTTCACTTCCAGCACCACCGCCGCGATGCGCTCGGCCTGGCCATAGGCCGGCTCCTGCAGCTCCTCGCCGAAGACGTCCGGGTCCACTTCGCGGTAGGTCCAGCGCCAGCCGCTGGCGTCGAGTTGCGCCGCGATGGCCTGGCGGAAGAGGTCCCGCCCCGCCACGATGGCCACCCCCGTGTACAGCAGCAGGCTGCCGCCGGGGGCCAGCCGCGGTAACGCCGCCTCGACGATCGCCCGGGACAATCCGGCGCCCAGTTCACCGCCGCCGTCGCGGTAGGCGCGCTGGGCCGGGTCGGCCATGTAGGGCGGGTTGGCGACGATCAGGTCGAAGTCGCCCTCGACGGCCGAGAGCAGGTCGCTGTGCCGGGCCTGCACTCCGGCAACCCCGGCCAGCTCGGCATTCAGCCGGGTAAAGCGCAAGGCCTGGGGGTTGATATCCAAGGCCAGCACCTCGGCGGTCGGCTGCGCCTGGGCGATCAGCACGGCCCCCGGGCCGGCACCGCAACCGATATCGGCGGCGCGGCGCAGCGCGCCGTGGCGCCCAGCCAGGTGCGCCTGGATGGCTTGGGCGAACCGGTAGGTATCGGGGCCGAAAAACACCGCATCGGTCTCGGCGGTGGGATAGGCCGAATGAACGAACAGCTGCCGACCCAGGCTGGAAAAACGCACCCGGCTGAGCCAGCCGTCCTGATAGCGCTCCAGCACCTCGGCCTGGCGCATCAGGACCAGCCATTCGGGGGCCAGCTGCTCGACGCGAAAGGGCCGGCTCCAGCCGAAGATACCGGACGGTTCAATAGCCCATTGATTGCCGGGGCGACGGTTGACCCGATCATGGGTGGCCGGGGTCACCGTGGTGAAGCGGTAACCCGCCGCTTGCAGCGCGCGCGCCAGGGCCAGCAGGGCGGCATCCGGGGTACGCGGCGTTTCGGGCCGCAGGGCCAAGGGCACGCTGGCGCCCCGTGGCGTGAAGGATTGCAAGGTCAGATCGGTCATGGAATGTCCTGGTGTGCGTACTCGGTGGTCTTCAGCAACTGGCCGAACAACCGGGTGGCCAGCAGGCCCACCGGGCTGTGGTGATGACGGGGAGACAGCCAGGGGCTCAACGCGTCCAGGCGCGCCTCGCGCTGCGGGAGCGCGGCGAGCCGTTGCTGCAGCAGACGCTCTTCGCTGTTGAAGTCCGTGGCGCGGCAGGGTCCCTCGGGCCTCAAGCCCTGAACCGCGATGCCGCGCAGGGGGCGCGCGCGCCGGGCGGGCTCGGGCGCCTGCCAGCGACCGGCGATCCAGTGCTGGATAACCGCCTGTTCGTAGGCACTGAAGACCCCGAACATCTGCGCCTTGGGGCCCTGAATCAGCTGCCAGAAGCGGCTGTTCTGCGGGTCCTGATGGCGCTTGATCCAGCCCTGCGCTTCCAGGCCGTGCAGAAAGGCCGGGATCTGCCGGGGGTCCGACAGCCAGTCGTTGACCGTGCGCCCGGCTACCCGGCAGGCCTGCGCGTGCATCTGCCTGCCCTGGACGCTCTTGCGGCTCAGCACGGCGACGACTTCCTCGTCCAGGTCGAAGCCCTGGATCACCGCCAAGCTGCTGACACCCAGCTCGTTGAGGCGGTAGCCGTCGGCCACGCGGCGATAGAAGGCCGTCCTGTCGCCCAGCTGCGGCAGGCACTGCAGCAGCCCCTCGAGGGCCTGACGGGCATGACCGCTGGCGGCATTGTCGACCGTGACATGCAGGGTGAAGTAATAGGGATCGATACCCAGCTCGCCCAGCTCGAAGGCCGTGATCAGCAGGTGCAACGGCAACTGCTCGTAGCCCAGGTTGAAACCGATGAGCTCGGGCAGAAAATCCTCGGCCGCGCAGCCCAGGGCCAACTGGATCGCGCCCTGTTCGTAATGCTCGTCGTCGAGGTTGTCCCAGTCCTCGCAGCCCTGGGCCGCCAGCAGCTGGCGGTACAGCAGCACGTGGTTCTTGTCCGGCACACCCTCCCCCAGCTCTTCGAGGTAGATACGGATCAGCGGTGTGAAACGCGCATCCCGCCAGTGCGGCACCAGTCCGTACAGCCAGGCACCGTCAACCAGCTTGGTCGGCGCCACGGCGCGCAGAAAATGCAGGGCCTGCACCCGGCTCGGGAAATAGCGCCGCGGCTCGCCTGCCTGACGGGCAGCCAGGTACTCCTGATAGCACCGGCCGACCCGGGCGACGTTGTCTTCGATCCAGGCCGGCAGCGCCGCGATGTCCGTGGGCAACTCGCAGGGCAAGGCCCGCGCCTGCTGCAGGCGCGCCTGGAGAAAGTGCCGCGCGGCCCGGCGCAGTTCGGCATTCGGCGCCAGTTCCAGGCTGTCCTGGCCCACCAGGCGGTGGTACAGCGAGCGGGCGCTGTCGCCCGAAGCAACGGAGGAATAAACGGGGCGCGGGAGGGCCTGAAGGGACTGAAGACTGGACTGCATGGGCATCGACTCTGAGCAAGGGGGATACGGGATAGGCAGTCTCCCTGCGGCAGGGTTCCAACAACTGGACGGACGAACGCAACGCACTCGTCGGTGCCGCGGCCAGGGTCCGGAACGAGTCTGCGGGGGCGGAGTCGGCCCCTATAAGCTCACCCATGCCGGAGACCCCGATGAACGCATCGCACCCCCTGGTGGCGACCCACCGATCCGAACAGGCCCTGACCCAACCCAATGTTCAGGGCGTGGAACGTACCCTCTCCCTGCTGGGCGGTTTTTTCCTCCTGGGCAACGGCCTGCGCCGTGGCGGCCTGGGCGGTTGGCTGCAGCTGGCCCTGGGCGGCCTGGTAACCTGGCGCGGCATAAGTGGAAAATGCCAGGTCAAGCAGGCCCTGACCCCCAGCCCATTCGAGCAGCAGCTGCAGCAGACCTACGGCTGGCGCAATGCCCAGGTCCTGACCCGCACCATCACCCTGAACAAACCCCGCCAGGAGGTGTACGACTTCTGCCGCAACGCGGCGAACCTGCCGCGTTTCCTGCGCCGCGTGCAGAGCGTCGAAGCCCTGGGCGATGGCCGTTTGCGCTTCAGTGCCAGCGGTCCGGGCGGTCGTACCCTGCACTGGCTGGCACGCCTGGAAGAACTACAGGCACCCGAGCAGCTGATCTGGAGCACCGAGCCCGGCAGCCGGCTGGCGCACAAGGCCAGCCTGCACTTCAGGGACGCGCCCCATGGCCGCGGCACCGAGCTGCAGTTGGTGCTGGCCTGCAACCCACCGTTCGGCCGGCTCGGCTACGCGGCCGCCACCCTGCTCGGCAAACTGTCCGGCCATGAAATCGGCCACGACCTGCGCCGCCTCAAGCAGTTGCTGGAAACCGGCGAGATCGCCACCCAGCGCATGGCCGCCGAGGAGATCCGACGCCTGGCCTGGCAGCCGGACAGCCCCGGCGAGGCTTTCAACCGGGAGGCGGATGCTGCTGTGGCCAATGCCGACCCGAACACCCGCGACGGAGGGCTGTCCTGATGCGCGCCCTGACCTGGCAAGGCCCCAATCATCTGCAGGTGGAGACGGTCGCCGATCCGTCGATCGTCAACCCGCGGGACGCCATCCTGCGCGTCACCCTGTCCTCGGTCTGCGGTTCGGACCTGCACCTGCTGGATGGCTATGTACCGACCATGAAAGCCGGCGACATCATCGGTCACGAATTCATGGGCGAGGTGGTGGAGATCGGTTCGGCGATCACCGGATTGAGGCGCGGCGATCGGGTCGTCGCGATTTCGATCATCGCCTGCGGCCACTGCGAGTTCTGCCGGCAGGAGGATTTTTCCTGCTGCGACAACTCCAACCCCAACCCGGAAGCCACCGACCTCGCCTACGGCCAGGCCGCCCCCGGCATCTTCGGCTACAGCCACGCCTTTGGCGGTTTCGCCGGCAGTCATGCCACCTATGTGCGCGTGCCCTATGCCGACGTCAACCTGTTCAAGGTGCCCGAGGGCATCAGCGACGAGCAGGCCCTGTTCGTCTCGGATGCGGCGCCCACCGGCTACTACGCCGCCGAGCTAGCGGATATCCAGCCCGGCGACACCGTCGCCGTCTGGGGCTGTGGCGGCGTCGGCCAGATGGCCATCCGCTGCGCCTACCTGCTGGGCGCCGAGCGGGTGATCGCCATCGACCGCTTTACCGACCGTCTGGACCTGGCCGAACGGCGCGCCGGCGCGGTGCCGATCAATTACCAGACCACCGATGTGCACGACGCCCTGCTGGAATTGACCGGCGGTCGCGGGCCGGACCGCTGCATCGACTGCGTGGGCATGGAAGCCCACGGCACCACCCTGGACCAGGCCTACGACAAGACCAAGCAACTGCTGCGCCTGCACACCGAGCGCGGCAATGTGCTGCGCCAAGCGATTCGCGCCTGCCGCAAGGGCGGCACGCTGTCGGTGATCGGCGTCTATGGTGGCCTGCTGGATAAATTCCCCATGGGTGCCATCGTCAACAAGGCCCTGACCCTGCGCTCCGGGCAGCAACCCGGGCAGCGCTATGTGCGCCGCCTGTTCGAGCATATCCAACGCGGCGAACTGGACCCGGCCTACCTGCTCACCCATCCCATGAGCCTGGAGGATGCACCCGGGGGCTATGCGATGTTCAAGGACAAGACGCAGCAGTGCCTGCGCGCGGTGTTCCGGCCATAGATTGTTGGGTCGGGGCGCGTAGGTCGGGCCGTGTAGCGCAGTCGGGAAAAACAGGGGATGAGGAATCCCCTGTTCGCCGATCAGGCCTGTGGCTTCCAACTCTGCAGTCAAACCTCGGGCACCGGCTCGGCAGCGACGGAGCTGGACGGCCCAGCCTGCCCGGCTTGCGAATGCGGCCTCAGCAACCACCAGCCCAGGCCCACCGCCGCCGCGGTGCCGGCCAGCAGCCAGGGACTGGGGCGGGATCTGCGCCAGCCGCCGTCGATGCGCCGTTCGCCGACCGGGGGATGGAACAGGTTGCCCGAGGACGTGGCGCGCGGACGGGCCTGATCCAGGGCCCAGCCGGTCAGGCGACCGGAAAACATCTCCACCTGCGGCATCCAACGCAGCCAGCGCGCCAGGGCCGCGCTGGCGCCCACCGTCAAGGTGGACCTGGGCCGCAGCGCCAGCTTGACCGTGGCGCGGGCCACGCGGCGCGGGTCGTACAACGGCGGTGGCGGCCGCAGGGCCACCCCGGCGTAGTTGCCGCCATCGCGGAATCCCGGCGTATCCACCACCGCGGGAAACACATCGCAGACATGGATGGACGGCCAGTCCACCAGCTCGCCGCGCAGCGCCTGGCTAAAGCCGAGCAAGCCGAACTTGCTGGCCGAATAGGCCACGGCATAGGGTTGCGCCAGCCAGCTGCCGATCGACAGGGTATTGATCAGCACCCCCGCGCCCTGGGCCTTGAAATACGGCAACACGCCATGGGCGCCGCGCAGGTAGCCGAGCAGGTCGGTCTGGATCACCTGCTCGTGGGCCTCCAGCGGCGTCTGCTCGAAGCGACCCACCGCACCGACACCGGCATTGTTGACCCAGATATCGATACGGCCGTCGCCGAATCGCGCCGCCGTCGTCACCAGGTGCTCAACCGCCTGGCTGTCGGTCATGTCGGTGGGTACGGCCAGGGCCGTGGCGCCGAGCCGCGTGCACTCGCCGACGGCATCCCCCAGCGCCGAGGCGTCGCGGGCCGCCAGCACCAGCCGGGCCCCTTGCCGGGCAAAGGCCTGGGCCGCCGCGCGGCCGATGCCGCTGGAAGCGCCGGTGACCACCACCAGCGCGTTATGGAGTGAATGAAGCGTCATGGTCGATCCTCCCGGTGCTGCCCCCTGCCGGGAAATTCCGAGGGGCGCGTTCTGGGCTGACCCGAGTGCCGCGTTAACATTCCGCTTGTCCGATCCACCGGTCCCATCAGCTGCAGCGATCGGCGCGAATCAGGGCGCCCGCTGGCCCCGCGCCGCTTGCGCCAGGTAGAACCAGGTCGGTGCATCCAGCTGCAGCGCCTGGCCGGCCAGGGCCTCCTCGATCCGCGCCCAGCGCAGGCTGCCGATGACCGGCACCGGGGCGCCGGGTAGCCGCCGCAACCAGGCCAGGGCGACCTGATTGGGCGTGGCCCCGAGCGCCTCGCCCACAGCGGCCAGGGCCTGCTGCAGGGGCGCCGCAAAGGCACCGCCGGCCAGCGGCGACCAGGCCAGCACCTGCATGCCCTGGGCCTGCAGCGCCTGCAGCTGGCCATCCCAGGCCGCCTGCTGGTTCATCAGCGACAACTCGATCTGGTTGCAACGCAGGGGCAGCTCCCGGGCCAGGACCTGCCACTGCAGCGGCAGGAAATTCGACACGCCGAGCCAGCCGACCTTGCCGCTGGCGAGCAGCTCCTGCAACACGCGGATGGTTTCGTCGGCCCGCATCAGCGGGTCGGGGCGGTGCAGCAAAAAGCCGTCCAGGCGCTCGACACCCAGGCGCTGGAGCGAGGCTTCCACCGCTTCGCTCAAGTAGCGGGCGCTGCTGTCGTAATGCTTGACCTGCCAGCGCGAGCGGTCCTGGACCGCGTGCACGATGTCGGCCTTGCCGATCAGCTGCAGCTGCTGGCGCAGCGCCGGCCGGCCCTTGAGCGCCTCGCCGAAACGCGACTCGCAGTTGCCCATGCCGTAGATATCGGCATGGTCGAAGCCCTGCAGCCCGTGCTCCACGCAGCGCTCGATAAACCCCAGCAGCGCCTGCGGCGTGGCCAGTTCCGGGTAATCGGGCAGGCGCATCATGCCCAGGAGCAGTGGAACCTGGACCGGATGTTGTGAGGTGTTCATGGGCGCGTCCCTGGTTTTTGCCAATGATCACAGAGCGAGCCGCGGACGGGAACAAACGGTGTGTCACTGGCCGGTGACAGAGCGCGGCTACCGGGTCGACCGCATCCGAACCGGGTGCGAATCCGGTTCCCCACAAGCGCGCCACCGACACAGGCTGAACTCCCACGCGCCTTGTTGCCTCTATTTACACGACAAGAACAACGAGGCAGTACCGATGACGGTGAATCGTGGAGTGACCTGGCTGGCCCGCGGCGGCTATGCGGCACGGGGCTTGGTCTATGTGATAGTCGGCGGACTGGCGATCGCCGCGGCCCTGGGCTCGGGCCAGGCGGTCGGCGCCGAAGGGGCCTTGCGCAGCATGCTCGGCGAACGTTTCGGCAGCCTGTTGCTGTGGATCATTCTGCTGGGCCTGTTCTGCTTCAGTGCCTGGCGCCTGACCCAGGCACTGGGCGATACCGACAGCCATGGACGCGACCCCAAGGGGCTGCTGATCCGTACCGGGCTGCTGGGCAGTGCCGCTGCTCACCTGCTGCTGGCGCTCTTTACCCTGGGACTGCTGCTTGACGGACTGGGCACTGACAGCTCAGGCGGCAATGGCAAAGACGGCCTGCAACGGCTGCTGGCCTGGGACCATGCCAACCTGCTGGTTTATGCCGTGGCCCTGGTGCCATTGGGCGTGGGCGTCGCCCATCTGATCAAGGCCTGGACGCTGGATTTTACCCGGTACTTCCAGGCCGACGAACAGGTCATGCGCTGGGTGCGTCCGCTCTCGCGCATCGGTCTGACCGCCCGCGGCTGCGCCTTTCTGATCATCGCCGCCCTGCTGTTCTTCGGCGGCCGACGCTACCGGCCTACCGACCCGCCGGGCCTCGAGGAAGCACTGGAGGCCCTGCAGGGCCTGCCCGCCGGCACCTGGCTGCTGCTGGCCATCGGTCTGGGGCTGCTGAGCTTCGCCCTCTACAGCTTTGCCCAGGCCCGCTGGCGGCGCATCGACCTGGCCGCGGTGATGCCCGGGCATGCCTGACGCAGAGGTACGGCGGTTGAGCAACTAGGTCGCGGACCGGGCCCGGCCGTTGCGCAGTATCTGCTCGGCGGGCGGTTGCAGTTTCTGCACCAGGCTGCCCAGCTCGGAGCGGCTCATGCCCACATGGCGCTGGAACTGCGCGTCGTCCAGGCGATAGCCGGCGCAGAGCACGCGCAGTCCGGCGAGCAAGGCGGCGTACTCGTGGGAGCTCAACAGATGGGGGCTGACCCCCAATACGGCCTGGGTCAGGGCATGGCCGACGGTACTGGGCTGGCTGCTGGTGATCAGCAGGTCGAGGTTATGCTCCAGCCGTTCGAGGGTGGCGACTATCGCCTGGTGAACCACGGTCGCTTCCATAGCAAATGTCCTCCTGAGGGTATCCATACCCGAGCGCAACCCCTGCAAGGCAGGGTCGCGGGCGTTCGGGGCCGATGGTCCAGCATCGCCGCGCAGCGAAATGTGCGCCAGTCGCGTTTTCCGACAAGACCGCGGCTGACCCCTATGGGGTCCCTGATTCGATAAAAAAGTTCGGCTCGCCCAAGAGCGCCTTGAAAAAAGAGCGTTTCAGGCCAAAAAAAACCGGCCCTACACCCGAGGGTGTGGACCGGAAAAAGCACTGGATGGTCGTCGTGGGAGTCGAGCCGAGTGCCGACACGAAGTCCCGGCTCGACAACCCGACTGCAGACGACCGGCTGCAGCCAGGATTAGGGCGACTCAGGCCCGCTTGCGCGCGACCCGGTCGGCTTGATTCAGCAGGGCACCGCATGCGGCGCCCTGGTTCAGGCGGCGCGGAACTCCTTCTCGGCCTGATCGAAGCGCTTGAGCATGGAGGCCGACGGGCCTTGGCCCAGGCGGCTGAACACCAGGATGGCCAGGCCGGCCAGGATAAAGCCCGGGATGATTTCGTACAGGCCGGTCCAGCCGAAGTAGTTCTTCCACAGGATCACGGTGACCGCGCCGACCAGCATGCCGGCCAGAGCGCCGTTGCGGGTCATGCCCTTCCACAGCAGGGAGAGGATGACCACAGGGCCGAAGGCGGCACCGAAACCGGCCCAGGCGTAGGACACCAGGCCCAGCACCTTGCTCTCGGGGTTGGAGGCGATCAGGATCGCCACCAGGGCCACCAGCAGCACCATGGCCCGACCGACCCAGACCAGTTCGGTCTGGCTGGCGCCCTTGCGCAGGAAGGACTTGTAGAAGTCTTCGGTCAGAGCGCTGGAGCAGACCAGCAGCTGGCAGCTCAGGGTGCTCATCACCGCCGCCAGGATGGCGGACAGCAGGATACCGGCGATCCAGGGGTTGAACAGCAGCTTGGCCAGTTCGATAAAGACCCGCTCGGGGTTTTCTACCACCGGACCCGCGACCTCGGGGTGCGCCGCGAAGTAAGCGATACCGAAGAAGCCCACGGCCACCGCGCCACCCAGGCACAGGATCATCCAGGTCATGGAGATGCGCCGGGCCGCCGGGATGGATTTCACCGAATCCGCCGCCATGAAGCGCGCCAGGATATGTGGCTGACCGAAGTAGCCCAGGCCCCAGGCCATCAGCGAGATCACGCCGACGAAGCTGGCGCCCTTGAGCATGTCGAAGTGGGCGGCGTCTTTCAGTTCGATGGCGGCGAAGGTGGCATCCGCGCCACCGGTGGCGATCATCACCACGATGGGGGTGAGGATCAGGGCGAAGATCATCAGGGTGGCCTGCACGGTATCGGTCCAGCTCACCGCCAGGAAACCGCCGATAAAGGTGTAGGCGATGGTCGCCGCGGCACCGGCCCACAACGCTGTGCCGTAGGACAGGCCGAAGGTGCTCTCGAACAGACGGGCGCCGGCCACGACGCCCGAGGCGCAATAGATGGTGAAGAACAGCAGGATCACCAGGGCCGAGAGGATGCGCAGCACTTTGCTGCTGTCCTCGAAGCGGTTGGTGAAGTAGTCCGGCAGGGTCAGGGCGTTGCCGTTGTGCTCGGTCTGCACCCGCAGGCGACCGGCGACGAATAGCCAGTTCAGGTAGGCACCGGCGATCAGGCCAATGGCGATCCAGCCTTCGGACAGGCCGGACATGTACACGGCACCCGGCAGGCCCATCAGCAACCAGCCGCTCATGTCGGAGGCACCGGCCGACAGCGCGGTCACGAAGCTGCCCAGGCTGCGACCGCCCAGGATGTAATCGGACAAATCCTTGGTGCGCATATAGGCGATCAGGCCGATCAGGACCATGGCCGCGATATACACGACGAAGGTGATCAGCATGGGGGTACTAGCAGTCATTGGGGGTCTCCCCTCTCATTTGTTGTTATTGCGGCGACGGGGTATTCCGCGCCCTCGATGGCAAGGTGCACCCGCTTATGGCGAGCGCTGTGGCCGGGGCTTTGAAAACCCTCTGATAAAACCGGCGAACCGCCGGCGTGCTTCAGTGCGCGTCGCCCAGGGACAGCAGCGAGGCATTACCGCCCACCGCGGTGGTATTCACCGAGGTGGTGCGTTCGTTGGCGAAACGCAACAGGTAGCTGGGACCGCCGGCCTTGGGTCCGGTACCGGACAGGCCGCAGCCGCCGAAGGGCTGGACGCCGACCACCGCGCCGATCTGGTTGCGGTTGACATAGAGGTTGCCGACCCGCGCTTGCGCCTCGATGCGCTTGGCGGTTTCCTCGTTGCGGCTGTGCACGCCCAGGGTCAGGCCGTAGCCGGTGGCATTGATCGCGGCCACCACTTGGTCCAGTTCCTGGGCCTGGAACCGCACGACGTGCAGAATCGGGCCGAACTGTTCTTTTTCCAGCTCGGCGATGCCGCCGATCTCGAACGCCACCGGGGCGATGAAATGCCCGTTCAAGCCGGCCGGCAGCGGGGTTTCGGCAATCAGCTTGCCCTGGCCCTTGAGCCGGTCGATATGCGCCAGCAGGCCGGCCCTGGCCTCGGCGTCGATCACCGGGCCGACATCGCTCGAACGCTCGGTGGTGGCGCCGACCTTGAGCTCGGCCATGGCACCCTTGAGCAGCTCCAGCACCCGTTCGGCGATATCGGCCTGCACGTAGAGCACACGCAGGGCGGAGCAGCGCTGACCGGCGCTGGTGAAGGCGGACTGCACGGCGTCCTTGACCACCTGCTCGGGCAGCGCGGTGGAGTCGACGATCATCGCGTTCTGCCCGCCGGTCTCGGCGATCAGCGCGGCGATCGGGCCGGCCTTGTCGGCCAGCTGGCGGTTGATGATGCGCGCGGTGTCGGTGGAACCGGTGAAGCACACCCCGGCGACCCGCGCATCGCGGCAGAACACGCCGCCGAGGGTGGCGCCGTCGCCGGGTAGGAAGGCGATCACGTCCGTCGGCAGGCCGGCTTCGAACAGCAGCTCCAGGGTACGGGCGGCGATCAGGCTGGTCTGCTCGGCCGGTTTGGCCAGCACGCAATTGCCCGCCACCAGCGCCGCGGCGATCTGGCCCAGGTAGATGGCCAGCGGGAAGTTCCAGGGGCTGACGCAGGCGAAGATGCCGCGGCCTTCGTGGAACAGCTCGTTGCGTTCGCCGGTCGGGCCGACCAGCTCTTCACGGCCCAGGCGCAGGCAGGCCTGCTGGGCGTAGTAGCGGCAGAAGTCCACCGCCTCGCGCACCTCGTCTATGCCGTCCTGCAGGCTTTTGCCGGCTTCCAGCGTACAGAGGGCCATCAGCTCGCCGCGGTGGCTTTCCAGCAGGTCGGCGACCCGCTCGAGGATCGCCGCGCGCTGGGTCACCGGCGTGGCGTTCCAGCGCGGCCAGGCCGCGGCGAGGCCGTCCAGCGCCTGGGCCGCCTGGGCGGCGCTGGCGAACTGCACGCTGCCGACCACCTGCTGCAAGGCGAAGGGGCAATGCACCTGCTGGGCGCTGCCGCTCAGGCGCTGACCGTTGATCACCGGGGCGGCGGACCACTGGCGGGACAGGTGCGGCTGGTAGGCGAGCTCGAGCGCGTCCATGGACTGCTGGATATTCATATTGAGACCCTGGGAGTTTGTCCGCGCATGGCCGAACAGGGCCGGCGGGAGGGGGATTCTGTCGTTGGCGAGGCTGGCGAACTGGCGCAGTTGCGTGACCGGATGATCGATCAGCGACTCCACCGGAATGCTCGGGTCCACCAGCTGGTGGACGAACGAGGAGTTGGCGCCGTTCTCCAACAGGCGCCGCACCAAATACGCCAGCAGATCGCGGTGC
>JAZKHB010000025.1:0-3198 GCA_040385585.1 Pseudomonadota bacterium
TCTTCGCCAAGTCGCAGCCGTTCGCCAGCGCGGGAGCGTACATCAACTTTCTCTCGCAGGACGAGTCGGACCGCATCGAGTTCGCCTACGGTGCGACGTACAACCGGCTGGTGGAGCTCAAGAAAAAGTACGACCCGACCAACTTCTTCCGGATGAACCAGAACATCAAGCCGGGCTGAGACAGGCGTAGTAGCCGTGCCGTCCGCGCCTGGCTCCTTGCCCGACAGTCCTATTCGTCGCTGCCCCTGAAGCGCCGCAGGCCCTTGAAGAGCAACGGCGCCAGAAGCGCAAAGGCAGCAATCACCAGCAGGGTTGCCGACACCGGGTGCTTGAAGAACACCAGCGAGTCACCCAGGCTGACCTGCAAGGCCCTGCGGAACTGGCTTTCCGCCATCGGACCGAGTATCAGGCCGACGATCATGGGCGCAACCGGATAGTCCCAGCAGCGCATCAGGTACCCGGCCAGGCCGAAGACCACCAGCATCGTCAGCTCGACCACCGACGGGTTCGCCGCCAGCGTTCCCATCGCGGCGAACACCAGGATGCCTGCGTACAGCCACGCTTGCGGAATGGCGAGCAGCTTGACCCACAGGCCCACCAGCGGCAGGTTGAGCACCAGCAGCATGAGATTGCCAACCAGGAAGCTGGCGATCAGGCCCCAGACCATCTCGGGGTTGGTGGTGAACAGCAAAGGTCCGGGCACCAGCCCGTATTGCTGGAAGCCGGCCAGCATCATCGCGGCGGTGGCCGAGGTGGGCAGACCCAGGGCCAGCAAGGGGACCAGGGTGCCGGTCGCTGATGCATTGTTGGCGGCCTCCGGGCCGGCGACGCCCTCGATGGCGCCCTTGCCGAACTGCTCCGGATTCTTTGCAAGCCTGCGCTCGAGCGTGTACGAGAGCAGGGTAGGCACTTCGGCGCCGCCAGCGGGCAGGGCGCCGATCGGGAAGCCAAGCGCGGTTCCCCGCAGCCAGGGCTTCCACGAGGCTTTCCAGTCTTCCCTGGTCATCCAGAGCGAGCCGCGCACCGCCTCGATGCGTTCGATCCCGCCGCGAAAGCGCGAGGCGACGTAGAGCGCCTCGCCCATGGCGAACAGGCCGACCGCAAGCGTGGTGATCGATATGCCGTCCATCAGGGCCGGTACGTCGAAGGCCAGGCGAACCTGCCCGGTCAGCTTGTCGATGCCGATCAGCCCGAGAAACAGGCCCAGCGCCAGGCTGGTCAGGCCGCGCAGCACGGAGCTGCCGAAGGTGGCCGACACCGTGACGAAGGCGACCACCATTAGCGCAAAGTAATCCCACGGGCCGAACTGCACCGCCAGGTCAACGATCCAGGGCGCCAGCAAGGCCAGGCCCAGGGTTGCGATGGTGCCGGCAACGAAGGATCCGATCGCGGCAGTGGCCAGCGCCGGGCCGGCGCGCCCGCTCAGGGCCATCTTGTATCCCTCGATTGCAGTGGCGATTGACGCTGCCTCGCCAGGCGTGTTGATCAGGATGGCCGTGGTTGAACTGCCATACATGCCTCCGAAGTAAATGCCGGCGAACATGATGATGGAGCCAGTCGGGTCCAGCTTGAACGTCACCGGCAGCAAGAGCGCCACCGTCAGCGAGGGACTGATGCCCGGCAGGATGCCGACCAGGGTGCCAAGCAGTACGCCTATCCCGGCGAACAGCAGATTGCCTGGTTGCAGCGCGACCCAGAGGCCGTCTCCAAGCAGTGAAAGCGTTTCCATGTCGTCTCCTTAGCCCAGAAGGCGTTCCAGCGGTCCCATCGGCAACGACAGGGAAAGCGCCTTGGTGAAGAAAATATAGACCACCGTGCTGAGCACCAGGCCGTATATCGCGCCCATGGACCTGATCGATCGGCCGAAGCCGCAGGCCGTCGCCGTAAACAGGATAGTCGACGAAATAATAAAGCCGGCGCCGAACGACAGCGCAACGATCTGAAGCACCAGGCCGCCCAGTACCCAGGCCAGCGAGCGCGGGTTGACCTTTTCGTCCGGGTCCAGCGCCACGCGCTGTCGCAACAGGCCGGCGGCCTGCACCAGATGGGCAATGCCCAGCGCGCCCAGCAGCGCCGCGACGAGCTTCATGGCAGCCGAAGGGCCCACACCCGGCCCCACACCCGAGGCAACCTTGAACGACTCGAACAGGGTCACCGCGGCGATCGCCAGCAGGATGATGCCGACGGTGAGCGGCACCCGCCACGCAGGCGCCGTGTGTTCAGCGCCGCCGGTCATTTTGCCAGGCCGATCGAGGTGAGGATGTCCTTGACCCGGGCCTGGTCGGACTTCATGAATGCGGCGAACTGGTCAGGCGGCAGGTAGGCGTCGTCCCAGCCGCGCGCCTTCAGGATCTTGGCCCACTCGGCTGATTTCACGGTCTTCTCGACCGCCGCCGACAGCGCAGTGCGCTGCTGTGCGCTGATGCCGGGAGCAGCGACGATGCCGCGCCAGTTGACCAGTTCGGCATCCAGGCCCTGTTCCTTGAGTGTCGGCACATCCACGCCGGTGATCCTTTTTCCCGAGGCCACGGCCAGCGCCCGCAGCTTGCCGGACTTGATCATGCTTTCAAACTCGTTATACCCGGACACCCCGGCCGTCACGCGTCCGCCCAGCATCTCCGCGAGTGCTTCGCCGCCGCCGGAGAACGGCACATAGTTGAGCTTGGCCGCATCGCCGCCCGCGGCTTTCGCCACCAGGCCGGCCAGGATATGGTCGGCGCCGCCGGCTGAACCGCCGGCCCAGACCACCTTGGATGTGTCTGCCTTGATGACGGCAGCCAGGTCCTTGATCGTCTTGTGGGGCGAGTTGGCCGGCACCACGATCACCAGTGGATCTGCGGTGAGCCGTGCGATCGGGGTAACGCTGTCAAGGTTGACCGGCGCCTTGTTGGTCAGTATCGCCCCCAGCATGGTGATGCCCATCGTCATCATCTGGTTGCCATCGCCCTTGGCGCTGTTGACGAACTGCGCCAGGCCGACCGTGCCGCCTGCGCCCGGCACATTGATCACCTGAACGCTCTTGGCCGCGCCTGCTGCGACCATGGCCTGCTGCAGCGAACGCGAGGCGCCGTCCCAGCCGCCGCCAGGTGCCGCCGGCGCGATGATCTTGAGCTCCATGGTCCCCTGCGCCATCACCGGCGCGGCGGCGGCCAGCGTGACGCCTATTGCAAACGCGCGCCCGGCACGGGCAAACAGTTT
>JAZKHB010000026.1:0-79836 GCA_040385585.1 Pseudomonadota bacterium
GCCAGCCCGAGGCTGGCGTAGGCAAAGCCCTCGCACAGCGGGCGCAGGGCCTCGAAACGCTTCTGCACCTCGCCCTCCACCAGGGCGAACAGCTCCCAGGGCAGGTCGACTTTCTCCACTTCGATGCCGGCGTGCTTGAGTTCGGGTTGCTTGGACAGCGGGTCGAAGGCGGGCGAGGTCAAGACGTTGGTGCCCAGTCCCTTGAGGAAACGATCACCCCAATGCATCGGCAGGTAGGCTTGTCCCGTGCGCACGCCGTTGTCACTTTGCACCGGTAAGACCAAGCGGCCGCGGCGACTTTTAACCGCCACCAACTGGCCTTCCACCAGGCGCCGACGGCGCAGCTCGTCCGGGTGCAGGCTCAGCACTGCTTCTTCCACATGGCCGAACAGCCGGGCGGCGGTGCCGGTGCGGCTCATGCCGTGCCACTGATCGCGCAGGCGCCCGGTATTGAGGGTCAGGGGGTAGCGGACATCGCGCATTTCCTTGGGGGCGCGGTAGGGGTCGGCCTGAAAGCGCGCGCGTCCCGATTCGGTGGGAAAGCGCCCGTCGCCATACAGGCGCGCCGTGCCAGCCACGGCGCCGGCCGGGAAGGGCCATTGCTGCGGGCCGCGCTGGTCGAGGATGGCGTAGCTCAGTCCGGACAGGTCCAGGTCGCGCCGTGCCGTCAGGCCCTTGTATTCGTCGAACAGGGCCTGGGGGTCTGCGAAGTTGAACAGGCTCGGCTGACCGGGGCGCAGGCGCGTTTCCAGGCGGCGGGCGAAATCCGTGGTAATGGCCCAGTCTGGACGGGCCTGACCGGCAGCTGGCACGGCGCGGCGCACATGGCTGATGCGCCGCTCGGAATTGGTTACCGTGCCTTCCTTCTCGCCCCAGCTGGCAGCGGGCAACAACAGGTCGGCATAGCGACAGGTCTCGGTGGTGAAGAAGGCTTCCTGCACCACCACGAACGGACAGCTGGCCAGGGCGGCATGTACCTTGGCCTGATCCGGCATGGACTGCGCCGGATTGGTGCAAGCGATCCACAGGGCCTTGATGGTGCCCGCATGCACGGCATCGAACAGCTCCACGGCGCTCAGGCCGCTGCTTTCGGGCAGGCCCGGCACGCCCCAGTAGCCGGCGACCTCGGCGCGGTGTTCGGCGTTGGCCGCCTCGCGGTGGCCGGGCAGCAGGTTGGCCAGGCTGCCGGTTTCGCGTCCGCCCATGGCGTTCGGCTGGCCGGTCAGTGAGAAGGGGCCGGCGCCCGGCTTGCCGATCTGTCCGGTGGCCAGGTGCAGGTTGATCAGCGCGCTGTTCTTTGCGCTACCGGCGCTGGATTGGTTAAGGCCCATGCACCAGAGCGAGAGGAAGCTCGGCGCACTGCCGATCAGCCGGGCGCAGCTCTGCAGCTGCTCCTGGCTGATGCCGCACAGCTCGCTGACCATCTGCGGGCTGTAGTCGCGTACCAGGCTTTTGAGGGCATCGAAGCCCTCGGTATGGGCGTCGATATAGGCGCGGTCGATCCAGCCTTCCCACATCAGGATATGCAGGATGCCGTGAAACAGCGCCACGTCCGTGCCCGGCTGGATCGCCAGGTGCAGGTCGGCCAGCTCGCAGGTGTCGGTGCGCCGTGGATCGATCACGATGATCTGCATCTGCGGGCGCCTGGCCTTGGCTTCTTCCAGGCGGCGGAACAAGACCGGATGGGCGAAGGCCATGTTGCTGCCGGCGATCAGCACGCAATCGCTCTGTTCGATGTCCTCGTAGTTGCAGGGTGGGGCGTCCGCCCCCAGGCTGCGCTTGTAGCCGACCACGGCCGAAGACATGCACAGGCGCGAATTGCTGTCGATATTGTTGGTGCCGACCAGCGCCCGGGCGAGCTTGTTGAAGGCGTAGTAATCCTCGGTCAGCAATTGGCCGGAAATATAGAACGCCACGCTGTCGGGGCCGTGTTCGCGAATGGTTTCGGCGAACCGCGTGGCGGCATGCTCCAGGGCACTGTCCCAGTCCGTCCGTGCGCGGGCCAGGCCCTTGCCCAGACGCAGCTCGGGGTAGAGGGCGCGGGCGTCCAGGTCGCCGGTCAGATGCAGGGTCGAGCCTTTGCTGCACAGCTTGCCGAAGTTGGCCGGGTGCGCCGGATCGCCTTCGACGCCAAGAATGCGTTCGCCGTCGTGCTCGATCAGCACGCCGCAGCCCACGCCGCAGTAGCAGCAGGTCGACGCGGTGATCTGGGTGGACTGGCTCATGTCGACTCCGTTTGTGACTGGGTGGGTATCCGCAAGGATCCGGTCCACAGGTTAGGCGCACTCGCCGGTAGCATTCAGTGCCAGCAGCACCCGGCCGTTTTCCACCTTGGCCTCATGGCGGTGCGCGCAACCCATATCCGGCGCCACGGCCTCGCCGCTGGCCAGCTCGATCTGCCAGTTATGCAGTGGGCAGGCCACGCGTTTGCCGTAGACCAGACCCTGGGACAGCGGGCCGCCCTTGTGCGGGCAGCGGTCGTCGAGGGCGAAGACTTCATCGTCGGACGTTCTGAATAGCGCGATATCACCCTTGGGTCCGGCGATGATGCGCGAACCCAGGGGGTTGATTTCTTCCAGGTCGCAGATATCCAGCCAGTTCATGCTTGCTCCTCCAGTTGCTGCAGGGCGATGCGGTCGAATTCCTTCTTCAGCTGCGGCTTGGCCAGCTGTTCCTGCCAGGGGTCCTGCTCGAACGACAGGGAGAACAGCAGTCGCGCATGCAGCGCCCGGCGCCGTTCGGCATCCTCGAGCACGCCTTTCTTGATGTGCTCCATGCCGACCCGCTGCATGTAATGGACGGTGCGCTCCAGGTAGAAGGCCTCTTCGCGGTACAGCTGCAGAAAGGCCAGGCTGTATTCCATGACCTCTTCGGCGCTCTTGACCTTGACGAAGAATTCGCCGGCCTCGGTCTTGATCCCGCCGTTACCGCCGATGTACAGCTCCCAGCCGGAATCCACGCCGATGATGCCCACATCCTTGATCCCGGACTCGGCGCAGTTGCGCGGACAGCCGGAGACCGCCAGCTTGACCTTGTGCGGCGACCACATATTGAACAGCGCGTGCTCCAAGTCGATACCCATCTGCGTCGAGTTCTGGGTGCCGAAGCGGCAAAACTCGCTGCCCACGCAGGTCTTCACCGTGCGGATGGATTTGCCGTAGGCATGCCCGGAGGGCATGTCCAGGTCCTTCCAGACGCCTGGCAGGTCGTCTTTCCTGATGCCCAGTAGGTCGATGCGCTGGCCGCCGGTGACCTTGACCATGGGCACTTGATACTTGTCGGCCACGTCGGCGATGCGCCGCAGTTCGGCGGCGTTGGTCACGCCGCCCCACATGCGTGGCACTACCGAGTAAGTGCCGTCCTTCTGGATATTGGCGTGGGCGCGCTCGTTGATAAAGCGCGATTGTGGATCGTCCTTGGCTTCGCCCGGCCAGGTGGAGATCAGGTAGTAGTTCAGCGCCGGGCGGCAGGTGGCGCAGCCGTTGGGCGTGCTCCAGTTCATAAAGGCCATGGCGGCCGGGATGCTGGTCAGGTGTTGCTCGCGGATCGTCTTGCGCACCAGGCCGTGGTTCAGGTCGCTGCAGCCGCAGATGGCCTTTTCGCTCTTGGGTTTGACGTCCGCCGCGCCGCCCACGGTGCTGATCAGTATCTGTTCGACCAGGCCGGCGCAGGAGCCGCAGGAGCTGGCGGCCTTGGTGTGCTTCTTGATGTCGTCCACGGAAAACAGGCCGTTTTCCTGGATGGCCTTGACGATGGTGCCCTTGCACACCCCGTTGCAGCCGCACACCTCCATGCTGTCGGGCATGTTGGCGGTCTTTTCCACGCCCTGGTGACCGGTATCGCCGAGGGCATTCTCGCCGAACATCAAGTGATCGCGGATCTCGCTGACGTTGTGGTTTTCGCGCACCTGGCGGAAATACCAGCCGCCGTCGGCCGTGTCGCCATAGAGGCAGGCGCCCACCAGGATGTCATCCTTGATCACCAGCTTCTTGTACACGCCACCAATAGGGTCCGACAGGGTAATGGTCTCGGTGCCTTCGCCGCCCATAAACTCGCCCGCGGAGAACAGGTCGATGCCGGTGACCTTGAGCTTGGTCGAGGTCACCGAGCCCTGATAGCGGGCGAAGCCGAGCTGGGCCAGGTGATTGGCGCAGACCTTGGCCTGTTCGAACAGCGGCGCCACCAGGCCGTAGGCGGTGCCCCGGTGGTTGGCGCACTCGCCGACCGAATAGACGCGCGGGTCGAAGGTCTGCAGGGTGTCGTTGACCAGTATCCCGCGGGTGCAGGGGATCCCGGCTTTTTCCGCCAGTTCGGTGTTGGGGCGGATACCCGCGGCCATCACCACCAGGTCGGCGGGTATCACTTCGTCGTCGGTAAAGCGCACGGCGCAGACGCGGCCATCTTCGTTGCCGATCAGTTCGGCGGTGCTTTTCGGCAGCTTGAACTCCAGACCGCGATTTTCCAGGGCGGTCTGCAGCAGCTTGCCGGCGATCGGGTCCAGCTGGCGCTCCATCAGCCAGTCGCTGATATGCACCACGGTGACGTGCATGCCGCGCAGTTTCAGACCGTTGGCGGCCTCCAGACCGAGCAGGCCGCCGCCGATGACCACGGCGTGGCTGTGGGTCTTGGCGGTGTCCATCATGGTCTGGGTATCGGCGATGTCGCGGTAGCCGATCACGCCCTTCAGGTTCTTGCCGGGAATCGGCAGGATAAAGGGGGTGGAACCAGTGGCGATCAGCAGGCGGTCGTAGTGGGCGACGGTGCCGTCGTCGGCGAGCACCCGGCGCTTGATCCGGTCGATCTCGACCACCTTGCGGTTAAGCTGCAGGGTGATGCGGTTGTCCGCGTACCATTTCAGGTCATTGAGCACGATGTCTTCAAAAGCCTGCTCGCCGGCCAGCACGGGCGAGAGCAGGATGCGGTTGTAGTTCGGGTGCGGTTCGGCCCCGAAGACAGTGATCTCGTAGAGGTCCGGGGCGAGCTTGAGCAGTTCTTCCAGCGTCCTTACTCCGGCCATGCCATTGCCGATCATTACCAGCTTGAGCTTCTTCATGCCTGTCTCCGCAACCCTGGGTCGAACCCGTCGCCGGGGTCCGGCGCAGGCTCGACACTGCACAACAAAAACAAAAAAGGCGTCCCGCTGGTAAGCCAGCGAGGACGCCTTTGTCCTGATCCCGTCTTGGGCGAGCGCAGCCTTCATCGTTGGAAGCTGCGCTTTTATGTAATGTCGTCAAGCCTAAAGCAGGCGGCGTGCCAACTTGCTGAAGGCTCGATGATTCGCGGCTCGCGCTGTTTTGATCAAGAGGTGCCGCGGCATTTCTGCACAGCTTTAATGCGGCTTGCGCTGTAACGGTGCGCGGGGGCAATGGCAGTCTGGATGGATCGGCCCTCGCGGTTTTACCCTACAAAAGCACCACCAGCAGTACCAGATTGGCCAGCAGGGACAGCAAGGCCAGGGTTCGCCAGACCTTGAGCGGCTCGCGCTCCAGTAGCGGGCGTGGGCGCACGCTCAGGGCCTGGCGCTCGCCCTGCTCAAGGACCAGCAACCATTCCTCTGCGGTTTCGTAGCGCTGCGCCGGGTCGGCTGCCACGGCGCGCTTGAGGCTGTCATCCAGCCAGCTGGGCAGGTCGGGCCGGTAGCGGCTGGGCGCGACAACGCTGCCGAAGCGCGGGTGCTGGAAGGCCTCGATCTCACCGTAGGGGTAGTGCCCGGTCAGCAGGTAATAAAGGGTCACGCCCGCGGCATAGAGGTCCTGTCGCGGGTCGGGAGCGGCGCCAGCAAAAGCTTCCGGGGCGATATAGCTGGGCGTGCCGGGTAACGTATGAGCTTCGTCCCGGGACAATCCGGGGCAATAGGCCAGGCCGAAATCCAGCATCCGCAGTTCGCCATCGTCGCCCCACAGCAGGTTGTCGGGCTTGATGTCGCGGTGCAGGATATTGCGCCGATGCAGCAAGCCCACGGCCTTGAGCAGGCGCGGCGCTAGGTCCAGCCACTCCGGCAGGCCCAGCGGGCCGGACAGGCGGCGATGTTCCTCCAAGGTCTGGCCGGCGTGTTCGCGCTGCACGTAATACAGGTGCTGGCGCTGGGGCAGGGGATGGGCCTCGGGGAAATGTCGGCCGGCGACGCGGCGCAAAAACCACTCCTCCAGCAATAGAGCGGGGCCGGCCTGAGGTTCGTCCTGGCGACTGGCGGGCAGGGTCTTAAGCAGCCAGCGCCGGTCCTGGGCATCGCGCACTCGGTAGACCAGGGACTGGCGCGACTCGGCCAGCAGGCGCTCGACCCGCCACCCTTCGAATGCCTGGCCTTCGCGCAGCCTGGGGGGCAGCGGCCACTGCGCCAGCTGTGCCAGGGTATCGGCCAGCACGCCTTGGGGCAGGCTGTCGATCCGTACCAACAGGGCGCTGGCATTGTCCTGGCTGCCGGCCAGGTGGGCCGCGCGGACCAGGGCCTGGGCTGCAGCGCTGGGGTCATCCTCGTCCAGCAGGATGCGCTGGATACCGGCATCGCCCAGCACCGACCAGATGCCGTCGCAGACCAGCAGAAAACCATCGCCTTCCTGCAGTTCGCCTTCCAGATAGTCCACCACCAGGTGCTGGTCCAGGCCCAGGGCACGGGTGAGTACGTGCTGCATCCCCGGTTGCTCCCAGACATGCTCCTCGCTCAGGCGCTCCAGCGCGCCCCGTTGCCAGCGGTAGGCGCGGCAGTCGCCGACATGGGCCAGGGTAAAGCGCCGCCCGCGAATCACCAGGGCGGTCAGGGTGGTGAGCAGCGGCTGGCCACCGCCGTTGGCTTGCAGCCAACGGTTCTGGGCGCTTAGCAGACGGTCCAGGGACTGCGCCACGGCCCAGGTCTCTGGCGTGGCGTAGTAGTCCAGGGCCAGCGCCTGCAGGGTGGCGCGGGCGGCCATGCCACCGTCGGCGCACTGGCTGACGCCATCGGCCAGGGCGAACAGATAGCCCTTGCTGGCCGCCAGGGCCGGTGCCGGTGTCACGATGCGCAGGGCATCCTGATTTTCCTCCCGGGGACCGGTGGCGGTGGCTTCGCCGAAGCGCAGGTGCAAGCTCATAGGGATCGCTCGTGTGGCGGCGTACGCAGTCGTCTGAAAGCGCCAGGGCGGTTGCTTCGCCCTGGCGTGTTACGGCGCTCAGTCAGACCCGGGCGACGGTCATGGCTGCCGACCCCCAAGTGGTTCTCCAGCGGCGCTTGACCCCGTACAGGCCGAACCAGGCCAACACGCCGAGGCTGGCGAACAGCCAGAGGCCCAGCTGATAGTCGCCGGTCTGCTGCTTGATGGTGCCAAGACCGGCGGCCAGCAAGAAGCCACCGATGCCGCCGGCCATGCCGATCAATCCGGTCATCACGCCGATTTCCTTATGAAAGCGCTGAGGCACCAGCTGGAACACCGCGCCGTTACCGGCACCCAGGCCGAGCATGGCGCTGACGAACAGGGTCAAGGCCGCGGCCGAACTGGACAGGTTGAAACCCACCGCCAGGATACTCAGTGAGGCCAGGGTGTACATGATCAGCAGGGCGCGAATACCACCGATGCGGTCGGCCAGGGCACCGCCCAGGGGGCGCATCAGGCTGCCGGCGCAGACGCAAGCGGCAGTATAATAACCGGCGGTGATGGGGCTCAGGCCGTATTGATCGTTGAAATAGCCGGGCAGGGCGCTGGCCAGGCCGATAAAGCCGCCGAAGGTCACGCTGTAGAAAAACATGAACCACCAGCTGTCGCGGTCGCCCAGTGCTTTCAGGTAGTCGGCCATGGCCTTGGGTGGCGGCCGATTCGGCGCGTTCTTGGCCAGCAGGGCGAATACGAGCAGGGCGCCCAGCAGCGGAATCAACGCCCAGCCGAAGACGTTCTGCCAGCCGAACAGCGCGGCCAGTCCCGGTGCGAACAAGGCCGCCAGTACGGTGCCGGAATTGCCGGCACCGGCGATGCCCATGGCCTTGCCCTGGTGCTGCGGCGGGTACCACTGGGAGGCCAGGGGCAGGGCCACGGCGAAAGCCGCACCGGCAAAGCCGAGAAACAGACCCAGCAGCAGCGCGTGCTCGTAGGTCGTGATGCCGATCTTCCAGGCGCAGAACAGGGCCACGATCACCACCACCTGGCCGACCAGGCCGGCAGTCTTGGGTGACAGGCGATCGGCCAGCAGCCCCATGAAAAAGCGCAAGATGGCGCCGGCCAGGATGGGTGTGGCGACCATCAGGCCGCGTTGCTGGGCGGTCAGCTCCAGGTCGGTGGCGATCTGCACCGCCAATGGACCGAGCACGTACCAGACCATGAAACTTAGATCGAAATAGAGAAAGGCGGCGAACAGGGTAGGGGTGTGGCCGGATTTCCAGAAGCTTGTGTTCATCGAGCACCTCTCAGCTTTACAAGGGGACCCGGCCGGAACAGCACACCGTGATCGTGGGCACGGCGCGCAGATTCCACCGGGGAGGCGCTGCGCTTGTGGCGCAGTGCCCTGAGGCCGAAGCCGCAGCAGGGTTGAGCATTACAGGCGGGCGTCCGGATCGCGGGCCGTCCACCGCTCCAGTCGCTGGAGCAAGACGAAAAAAAACGCCGCGTCACCTGATCGCTCCGGGAGCGGGGTGATGCGACGTCTTTGTCGTGAGGGGGCAGCCGCCTTTGGCTACCGGTAACGGAATCTAAGCAAAAGCCGAGCCAAGACCGCCCGGCCGGCTTTTTCAGGGGTGCGCACCCTCCAGGCGCGAATGACGGCCTGTGAATGGCGCAAAACGGGGCGTTGCATCGCGGACACGCGCGCTGATGGGGCGTTTTCTTCATGAGCAGCGATTACGTGGGGTGGATCGCCCTGAATCGACCCCTCTGAACATCGACCGACTCACAAAGCCGCACGCTAGAGCGTTTTTCCGACCAATAACAGTGAACGAAATCGTTCAATCGCTCAACATGACTGCCGTTTTCATCGATTGATATCAAGGAAATATCAAGCGGACCCAGGTCCCTTACTCTTTTTCAGGCTACATGGAGGCGCCGGCAGTGGCGCCAGGAACCCTTCTATGATCGATCTCACCACCTGGAACCTGACGGTTCCCACCCATGAATCCGCTCCCCTGATCGGCACGGCTCGTTTGAATAATGGCTACGACAGCCAGTACTTTCGCAAGCAGTCCGACGGCAGCATTATTTTCTGGGTGCCGGTCCAGGGCGCAGTGACCGAAAGCGCCAAATACCCGAGAAGCGAATTGCGTGAAACCCAGTCCGATGGTCGGCTGAGTTACTGGAAACTGCAAAGCTCCGACAGCTACCTGAATGCCGTGATGACGGTCAACCAGGTGCCGAGCAAGGGCAAGATCATCATCGGCCAGATCCACAGCAAGGACGAAGTAGGCAGCGAGAACGATCCCCTGCTCAAGCTGCAATACCATTACCTGCGCGGCGTCGGACGCTTGGAGGCCCTGCTGCGTAACCGCCCGGGCGACACGACGGTGCAGAACATCCTGCTGGCGGAAAACGTGGAGCTCAACGAGCGCTTCAGCTACGAGCTGCGCCTGACGCCCACCGGAAAACTGGGGATCAGGGTTCTCACCGACGGTGACGATGGCTCGCATTACCGGCAGCTGAGCGGCTACTGGGGCAAGCAACACCTGTATTTCAAGGCCGGTGCCTATATCCAGGATAACGAGGGGCCCAGCAACGAGGGCGGTCGGGTGACCTTCTACCATCTGAATGGCCTGCATCGCTGATAGGCCCGTTATTCGCCGGGTGGATAACTCGGCCACCTCCGGGCGGGATCGGTAGACTCCAGACTCCCAGTCTTCGACGAGATCGCCCATGGCCCGCCTGACCCTCGACCTGCCCGACCAGCAATTCTGCTACAGCACCCATTTGACGGTGCGGGTCACCGATATCAACGCAGCCAATCACCTGGGCAACGACTCGATGATCTCCATGATCTCCGAGGCCCGGGCGCGTTTCCTGTTCGAGTTCGGTATCGAAGAGACCAGCCAGCGGGGAGTGGGCATTA
Source organism: Pseudomonadota bacterium (assembly GCA_040385585.1). GTDB lineage: Bacteria > Pseudomonadota > Gammaproteobacteria > Pseudomonadales > Pseudomonadaceae > Aquipseudomonas. The sequence continues at coordinate 9,997 of JAZKHB010000026.1, forward strand.
TCGTCACCGATCTGGCCACTACCTATAAGGCCGAGGCCCATGCCCGTGATCAGTTGTTGTTCGAGGTGGGCTTGATGGATTTCAACCGTTACGGCGGCGATATCACCTTTCGCATCAGCCGCCCGGCAGACGGCAGGTTACTGGCGCTGGCCAAGTCCGGGTTTGTGTTCTTCGATTACCCCAGCGCCCGGGTCGTGCCCATGCCGGCCGCGTTTGCCGCACGCTTTCCCAGGGCCAACCGGGTGGAGTGAGTCGCGCGTCGTACCCGGTCAGTTCGAGCTTCTGACCAGGGCCGTGCAGGCGGTGAGAAAGGCCTCGTGCTGGTATTTGTTCAGTGAGGCGGGCAGCGCGAAGGCCTGTTTCTTCTGCGTGGCGCTGATGGTCTGGGGCGCCAGCAGGGTGACCGTGCAGCCCTCCAGCAACTGGAAGATAGTTTCGATCTTGAACGTGGTAGGGCCGCCGGCGAATTCGCCTTTTTTGCCGCGTTTCTTGATGGCGATATGCTCGATCCGGTGGGCCTGGACGAATGCCTCCAGCTGGGCGCGGAACGCCTTGACGTTAACCGCCTCGTCGTCGTCGGCCAGGGTGATTTTCTTGGTGGGCACGGCCAGGTGCTCGATGGTCGCGCCGTTTTGGGTGGCGAGCGCCAGTACCGCGTCACTGCCTTTGATCTCGACTCCACAACAGGTCATTCGGGCTTCTCCTCGGGCCTGACAGTTGGCCTGCATTTAAACACGGCCCCTGTCGCGTGGGCGCTGTCCGGATCGACGCACTGTGCGATAACAGGTGGCTTTCACCTGCCGGGGTGATTCGAATGCATCGATACTCCCTATGACCGGTAGTTCCCTATCACCAACGCCAAGGATGGCCTATGTCCGTTTTTTTTACCCCCTCAACGGTTCGCCGCGTCTTGATGATCGACCCCTGTGCCGAATGCCGGGCGTTGCGGCCTCACCTGCAGCGTGACGGCTGGCGAGTCGAATGCAGCCCCCTCGACCAGGCATTGCAGCGCGGTGGCGAGGTCGGCCTGGTGCGCCTGGACAGTCTGCAGCATGCATTAAGCCTAAGGCCATTGCTCGGGCAGAGCCCAACCCAGTGGATTGCCATCCTCAGTCCAGGGATGCTGGGGCAGGCCGGTCTGGGGGATTTTATCGCGCAGTGGTGCTTCGACTTTCATACCTTGCCCTTCGATGTACCGCGCTTGCAGGTCGCCCTGGGGCGGGCCTATGGCATGGCGCGCCTGCGCGGCCAGGTGCAGGTCGATGAGGATCCCCATGGTCTGTTGGGCCAGAGCCCTAGCACCGGTAGCTTGCGCAGGCTGATAGGCAAACTGGCGGCCAGCGATGCGCCGGTGCTGATTCGGGGCGAAAGTGGCACCGGCAAGGAGCTCATAGCCAGAAGCCTGCACCGGCAATCGCGGCGCTCCGCTGGCCCCTTCGTGGCGCTCAACTGCGGTGCCGTCGCGCAAAGCCTGATTCAGTCCGAGCTTTTCGGTCACGAAAAGGGCGCTTTCACCGGGGCTCACCAACGCAAGATCGGTCGCATCGAATCCGCTGATGGCGGCACCCTGCTGCTCGATGAGATCGGTGACCTGCCCCTGGAGCTACAGGCCAATCTGCTGCGTTTTCTCCAGGAAATGCATATCGAACGGGTAGGCAGCAGTACCTCGATCGCTGTCGATGTCAGGGTCCTGGCGGCCACCCATATCGACTTGGAACGGGCAATCGAGCAGGGACGTTTTCGCGAGGACCTGTATTACCGGCTCAATGTACTGCAGGTCCAGACGGTGCCCCTGCGGGAGCGGCGCATGGATATCCCGCTGCTGGCGCGCCACTTTTCCCGGATCTTCAGCGGCGACACGGTGCGCCGTGCCCACTGTTTCAGTGAATCGGCCATGGCCGCCATGCTGTTGCATGCCTGGCCCGGAAACGTGCGCGAACTGGTCAATCGGGTGCGCCGTGGCCTGGTGTTGGCCGAAAACGTACAGATCGAGGCCGCCGACCTAGGCCTCGAAAAAACCATGGACTGCGAGCAGACCCTGGCCCACCTGAGCGAATACCTGTTCCAGGCCGAACGCCAGGCCTTGGATGATGCCTTGGCCCTCCATGCCCGTAACCGCAGTCAGGCCGCACGCGAGCTGGGCATCTCACGCCCGACCTTTTACAGGCTACTGCACAAGCACCGGATAGGGTGAGCAACGCCCTATGCCCGGCTGCACACAGCCCTAAGCGGGCAGGGTCAGAAGTAATAGGGAAGTTTGAGGCTGAAGCTGAAGTCGGGCGCCTCGGGCGTCAAGCCGATGGACAGATTGGGCACCAATGTCAGGTCGTTATTCACCGCGTAGGTCATGCCGACATTGAAGTAGGCGGCATTGGCGTCGCTTCCGGTGATCGATTGCCAGGGTTGCCCTTTGGTTCTTAGACGGCTTTTCTGGCTCAGTAGCTGAGAAAAGGACAGGGACAGGCTCATCTGTTCATTCAGCGCAAAGGCGGTCCCCAGGCCGAACTGGACCCAGTCGCCCAGGTCGACCTCGCCGGGAATCCTGGCGCCTGCCTGGGTGCTGATATCGGAGAAACTGTCCTTGAGGTGGTGGGTGTAGGACAGATTGCCGAAGACCACTGCCGGATCGAGGGTCTTGACCAGCGAAACGCCAGGGGTGATCGACCAGATGCCATTACCGGTCGGCAGCTCGTCGGGCACTTTCAGATTACTGTTGCCGGGTACTTCGTTGAGTTTGATGCCGTAGGGTTCGATGCCGGTGGGCGCCTTGATCCGCAGGCTGAACACAGCGTCGGGTACGCCTTCGGCTTCGTCGAGGAATTTATAGGCGATACCGGCGCTGATATCCCCCAGCCGGGGATTGCTGCTGACGGTCTCGGCGCTGATCTGCGCACTGGAGCCGCCGGCGCCGGCGGACTTGTACTGGGTCTGGCGGTAAATCAGCGGCAGATTCAGGTCCACTTGCCAGCGCTGGTCCCAGTTGTAACGCCCTGTCAGGTCCAGGGTGAAGGTATCCGCATCGATCTGGTCGACCCCCAGATTGCCCAGGAAGATGGCATCCAGCGCCAGAAAGCCATTCAGGAACAGTTGCCTGGAGTCGTAATGGCTGTAGGTGAGGCTGGGTTCCAGGCTGAAGTTGCCGTCGCCGAAAAAACCGGTCGCTTCCTGGTAGAGGTTTTCCACGCTGGGGGGCGGCTGGGTGTTTTGGGTCAAGGCGCTACCGTAGCCCTGATGGCTGGCATTGTCGGCTTGTGCCTGTGCCTGTGCCTGTGCCGTGGGTGCCGCGGCGGAGCGGCCTTCGAGCTGGCGCAGGCGCTGTTCCAGCACCGCGATCGCCCGCTGCTGCGCCTGGTAGGCGCGTTGCATCTGCTCCAGTTGTTGCTGCAGGGGCGGGATGGATTCCTGGGCTTGAAGGCTTGGGCCGGCGAGGCTCAAGGGCAGCAAGGCAAAGCAGAAAAACCTCATTACGGACATCCTTGTCGAGTTGAGAGAACCCCAGCCTAGCTCAATAGCCAGCGGGCCGGAGTACCTCGAGGGTGGGCATGGCCGCCGCGCCCAGTCCCGGGTTGAGGCTGTCGCGCAAGGCTATTTGCAGGCGGGTGGTGTTGTACACCCGGTTAAAGGCGCCGAGGATCGTGGCGTGCTGGGCCACTCCGCGCGCGCCTATTTGTTGCTGAGCGAAGCCTTGGTCGTGGCTAGCCTGCAGGACCAGGTGCAGGCCGCCATCGACGGCCATGGCCCTGACGGTGCCCGCCGGGTTACTGAAACCTTGCCCATTGACCCAGGGTAAACCGGAGGCCTGGGCTGCCGCGGGCTTGTCCTGGGTGAATTCGATACTGAGGTCGTTGAGGCCCTGGTTGAAATCGCCGGCGGTGCGCAGGCTCTGCGTCAGGCCCTGGATGCTCTGCAGTCCTGCGCCTCCGGTGATACTGCCAGTGCTAGTGGCGGCGCGGGTGCCCGTGCCGGCCTGGTCAATTGGCGTGACGGACAATAGCGGTTGCACCTGGGCATGGCCGAGCTGCAAGGCCAGCGAAGCGCCGATCACCTGGCCGGCGCTGTCCTGCCAGGACGAACTCATGGTCAGGCCAAAACTGATGATTCTGTCCGGCAAGGTGTAGCGGCCGCGTAATTGCGCCAGTTCCGCATCGCTCAGTTCGATGGACACGAAGCGGTCCTGGGCAAGGGCAGCGCCTTGCAGCATCGACAGGCTGGCGAGTAGCAGGGCTATGAGTTTCATCGCGTTTCCCGGGGGCGTATCGCCCGGCAGTGTTGCGCTAGAAGAAATCGCTCTGGATAAAGCCGAACTCCATCAATTCGGCATCCTCCACCGGACGGAAGCGATTCAGGCGGTGACGTGCCGTCAAGGGTTCCGGTGGCTGCAGCAGGCTATTGGTGCGGTCATAGCCATTGCCGATCACGGCGAAAACGATACCGTTCCAGCCTTGCTCAAAGGCCGCCAGGGTCATCCTTTTATGGCCCAGAGCCGGGTCGCCGATATACACCCAGCCTGCGGCGCTGCGTAACAACAGGACAAAGTGCTTGTAGCCGCGTGTCTCGAGCAGCACGAGGGTCGGTACTTGAAGGCCTTCCAGGCTGCTTGCCTGCAGGCGGTACCCTCGAGCGCGAAGGCCGTGGGTCTGGGCGTAGCGTTTCATGTCCAGCATGGAGAAGCCTTGGCGGCGCACCAAGTCCGGGTCGGCTTCGGCGAGCATGCCGTGGATAACGCTGTCTTCGTCCAGCTGCATGCCGTAGGCACCGTTCAACAGCGAGGCCATGGCGGCGGCCCCGCAACTGAAATCGGTACGTTGCTCGACCAGATTCATGAAACGCCGCTCCCGAAGGCTTACGACCGATTTATAGGCCAGAGCGCCACCGGGCAATACGGCGAAAGGCTTGGGGGGCTTGGCCATAACGGCGCTGGGTAGCGCGAGGCCAAGCGAAACGCCGAGGAGCAGGTAGCGGAACATAGGCCTTCCCTGGGTTCTATGATTGGGTGCGGCGGCGTTTTCCGTCGCCTTGTAGTAAATGACACACCTCGCGACTCTTGCCTGACCCCGCTTGAAAAACCGGCTCCGACGCGGTCGCAACGAAAGGTCAACAGGCCTTGAAGAGGAGCAGGCCAGCCTGCTCCCTTTACCAGGGTTTACTGCGGCAAAGCCTGCAGGCAGGCGGTGCAGCCCGCCGAAATGGCCAGGGCATTGCTTTGCTGGTTACCGCCGCCCGCGGCGATATTCACGCCCACACTGCCGGCGGTGTTGTTCAGCGAGTCGAGCATCACGGCGCTGTTGTAGGTCGGCATCAGCCGGGGTTGGTAACCACTGGCCGACGCGGTCAGGTCGCTGTTGTCGGTCTCGGTCATTGGCATGGCATTGTGCGTATGGTTGTTACTGGCGCTTTGCACCACTTTGACCTTGGCCGTGACGCTCAAGGCTTTTTGCGAGTAGGCCACGGCATAGTCGTTCTTTTGCTGGTTGAAATTGCCGGACACGAGGTTCAAGGCGGTATTCCCGGTGCTGCTATTGGACGAGCCGAGCAAGTTAGCCGTGTTCTCGACGCCGTAGTTGTGCAAGGGGTTGCTGGAGGCGCGTTGTTCGACCGTGATATCGGCGAGGGCCACGGCGTTGAGCGGAATGCCGAGTACGAACAGCGCGTCTGCACTGGCCAGGGCGCCTGCGCTGGCTTGCTGATTGGTGTCGCCAGCGGCGACGTTGACGGTATTGCTTCCGGCGATACCGTTGATGGAATTGACCACGCTGGCGTCGTTGTAAGTCTGGCCGTTATGGACCTCGTTCGACCGCAGCGTCTGGCTGTCGTTGACGATGGCCCGGGTCCCGAGCATATCGGTCCCGGCCTGGGAGGGGCCTTGGGTCTCGGTGGCGAACGCACTGGCCGACAGCAGGCTTGTCAGGGCAAGGCTTAGGGGTGCAAGGCGTGGGTACAGGTTCATGGCAGGTGTCTCCATAGAGTGAAGGGCTTGCTTGGCACCGGGTTATTCCACGACCCGGATGCTCAGCCGGTTGGCACTGTAGTTGCCAATTCCGGCGCTCTGATTCAACTGCACCACGCCACGGCTGGCGGCGAATGCCTGATCGTCAGTCTCGACCAGGCGCTCGCCGCGGTGAGGTACCGCTGCCTCGGAGTTCGTAAGAGGCGCAGCATTGTGGGAGAGCATGCTGTCCTCCAGGGGGTCTGGGAGGGTGCCCCAGACCAGGCGAAAACCGTTGCTGGACTGATTGCCCGTGCCCGCACTCTGATTGATGCCCAACACGCCCCGTCCCTGACTGAAGGCGGCGCCGCGTATGCGCGCCGAGGCCGAAATATCCATGGCTTTGGATGGTATCGCGCCGCGCCGCTGTTCGAGTTCGACGGTGGCTTGTGTCCCCGTACCCAGGGCGATGGTCCGGCCGTTGGCTTGTTGAATGCCATTTCCGGCAGCCTGATTGAGCATCAATTGGCCGTTATAGGCCTGGCCGCTGGCCTGGATCTGGGCATCAGCGCGAGGCGGGTCCGCCTCGGCTAGCAACAGTGGGCTGTACAGTGCGAGTATTCCGACCCAGAACAGGCGCATATCCCTCCCTCCCTAAAGTGCCCAGGGCTTGCCGACCTGGGCGATGACCAACCGTTGGCTGTTTCGCCAGCCTGGAGCAGGACCCGTGCCGCTTTGTTATGGTCAATGGAATCAAGGGCTTGAAGGGCAGTGCGATTGACTTTGCTGGCAACTGTCTCGTTGGTGATACAGGGCGGAGAGGCAAGCGAGCCCTGCCTGCGGGGTTTAAGCCAGGTGGCGCGAGGATTTAAGGAGAATTTACGGCTGTTTCAGGGGTGATACGAGGCGTGCACGGGACAGGTAAGAGCCCAGGGACGCGAGCACTTCGAGGTGCTCGGCGCTGGTTCACGCCATCAGCACACCAGGCTGTCGGCCTGACGGTAGAGGATCAGCAGTTTGCGGGTAATGGACTGCTGGATGTCGTCGCGCTCGAAGGTTGATAGATGAGTCAGTTTATTCACCTGCAGGCGGTGCAGGTGGATATACGGCATGGTCTGGTCGAATTCGCGCAAATCACCTTTCATCAGAACGGGCAGGAACACATCGCCCATTTTTTTCTGGTTGCTGATGATCTGCGCCAGGGCCGGTTTGAAGGCCATGGTCCGCGGCGCCGGGTTGCCTTTGCCGATTTCGGTGGTCAGCAACAAGCCGGGTTTACCCAATACGACCCCGGGCAAGACACAGAGTCCGGTCTTGCGTATGGCGAAGGCATCGATGCCGTGCAGGGTGTCGTGGAAGGCGTAAGGGTTGGGCAGCACCACCATCTTGCGGCCCTGATCCTTGGGGAAGTGCAGGTTGTAGTTGGTGTAAAGCTGGCGCACCGATTCGGAATAAACACACAGACGGTTTTCGAACAGCTGGATAAAGCGCTCGGCCAGCTCGCGCCGGGCGATGCTGTCCAAATCCCAGATCAGGTCTTGGTTTTGCGGTCGGCTCAGGTCGACTTCCTGATGTTCCATGGTGCTCATGCAGCCCTCATACGCGAAATTGACCTAGTAATCCGTTCAGCTCTATGGCCAAGGTGTTGAGCAACTGGCTGGCGCCGCTGGATTGCTCGGCTTCCCGTGCGTTGTCGTGCGCCAGCCCTGCGGCTTGGGTGACATTCTGGTTGATATGCTCCACCACATGGGCCTGTTGCAGCGTGGCACTGGCGATACTGGCGTTCAGCCCCGTCAGATTACGCAAGGATCGGCTGATCAGCACCAAACTTTCGCCAGCCTGGCGGGCTTGTTCGACGGTCAGTTGCGACGCCTGGCTGCTGTCGTTGATGACTTTCACGGCCGCTTCGGAGTTGCTCTGCAAGCGCTCGATCATGCTGTGGATCTCGGCGGTGGACTGCTGGGTGCGTTGGGCCAGCAGGCGCACTTCGTCGGCCACCACGGCGAAGCCTCGACCCTGCTCTCCGGCGCGGGCCGCTTCGATAGCCGCGTTCAGGGCCAGCAGGTTGGTTTGCTCGGCGATGGAGCGTATGACTTCCAGCACGCCGCCGATCTGGGTGCTTTCCCCAGCCAGCTTCTCGATGACGTCGACGGCCTTGTCGATGGTGCCGGACAAGTGCGCGATCTGTTGCAGGCTGGTATCGATGTTCTTCTGCCCTTGCTGGGCCTGATGCTCGGCGGTGTGCACCTCGCTGGAGGCCTGTTCGGCGTTCTTCGCCACATCCTGCACGCCCTGGGTGATCTGATTTATCGCGGTGGCAACCAGTTCCATCTGTTGCGCCTGCTGTTGGCTGTGCTGCTGAGCCTGGGTGGCGCTCCCGCCCAAGGCCTGGGCCGACTGCGTCAGGGTGGCGGCGGCTTGCAAGGACTGTCCGATCACTTGGCGCAGTTTGGCGGTGAAGGCGTTGAAATGGCGGGCCAGCTCAGCCAGCTCGTCGCGGCCCTGGGTATCCAGGGTACGGGTCAGATCGCCTTCGCCGCTGGCGATATTGGCCATGGCATCAACCGAATCGCGCAGCGGTCGAACGATGCTGCGACTGATCAGGGTCACCAGCAGGGTCATCAGCAGGGCGATGCCCAAGGCGATACCGAGGGCGCGCAATGCCTGCTCGCGAAACTCGACCTGCAGGTCATCGAGATACACGCCCGATCCGAGAATCCAGCCCCAGGGTTGGAACAATTCGACGTAGGAGACCTTCGGCACCGGGTCGCTGGCGCCCGGCTTGGGCCAACGATAATCCACCGATCCGGCGCCTTGGGCCTTGGCCACCCGGACAAATTCGTTGAACAAGGCCTTGCCGTCCGGGTCCTTGTAGCCGGACAGATCCTGGCCAACCAGCTTGGCGTTGATAGGGTGCATGATCATCGTCGGCGTAAGGTCGTTGATCCAGAAGTACTCCCCCTGGCCGTAGCGTAAGCCGCCGATCAATGACATGGCTTGCTGCTGCGCCGCTTCACGGCTCAGGCTGCCGGCTGTTTCCAGGGCATGGAAATGCTTGAGGATACCAATGCTGCTTTCGACCACATGCTGGGTTTTTTCCGTTTTGCCGGCCAGCAGTGCGCCATACAGCTGCTGCAGCATCAAGCCGCCGAGCATGGCCAGCATCAACAGGGAGACGACGATGATCAAGCCCAGGCGACGGCTGATGGGGAAGTTGCGCAAGTTGTGCATAAGAACTCCGGCTTCTTATTGGTCTGTATCGCTCGCCAATGCCCCGATCACTACCAGGGGCTGGTCTTACAAGCTGCGAAAGCGCCATCTTGTCTGTTAGCATTTCGGCCCGTCAGCGGCAAACATGAGGGCTTGTATGGGCTGTCGAGCTCCCCGGGGACTGGTTTTTGCCGAGTAAGCGACGAATGCCGCCGACCTTGCTCCTCCAGGAGTATTGCGACCTCACCCTGTTTCATACCCCATTCAGTAAGGCGCTTTGACCGGTTTCGGTCAAGGCGATCTGCTATGACCGCTTAATTGAGCAAGGCCGCGCATGGCTGCAAGGAGTGACATGGAACTGTGGACCGCCATCCAGGCGCTGATATTGGGTATCGTCGAAGGCCTGACCGAATTTTTGCCGGTGTCCAGCACTGGCCACCAGATCATCGTTGCCGACCTGATCGGTTTCGGCGGCGAGCGGGCCAAGGCCTTCAATATCATCATCCAGCTCGGCGCCATTTTGGCGGTGATCTGGGAATACCGGCGCAAGATCCTCGACGTGCTGGTCGGACTGCCCCGCAAGCCCCAGGCGCAGCGCTTTACCGCCAATCTGCTGGTGGCTTTCATTCCCGCGGTGGTACTCGGGGTGCTGTTGGCCGATAGCATTCACCACTACCTGTTCAACCCCATTACTGTGGCGACGGCCCTGGTGGTCGGTGGGGTGATCATCCTCTGGGCCGAGCGGCGCGCCCATGCGGTGCAGGCCGAAACGGTTGACGACATGCATTGGCAGCAGGCGCTGAAGATCGGCTGCGCCCAGTGCCTGGCGCTGATTCCCGGCACCTCGCGCTCAGGGGCGACCATTATCGGCGGGCTGCTGTTCGGCCTGTCGCGCAAGGCAGCCACCGAGTTTTCGTTCTTTCTGGCCATGCCGACCATGGTCGGCGCCACGGCCTACTCGGTCTACAAATACCGCGAGCTGTTCCAGCCGGGCGACTTCGCGGTGTTCGCCATCGGCTTCGTCACCGCCTTTATCTTCGCCATGATCGCCGTGCGGGTGCTGCTCAGGTTTATCGGCAACCACAGCTACGCGGTTTTCGCCTGGTACCGCATCGCCTTCGGCCTGCTGATTCTGGCCACCTGGCAGCTGGAACTGATCGACTGGTCCACGGTGACCCACTGATCCGCCTGCAGGACCCTCGCCAGCGGTAGTGTCCGCTCCACGGCCTGCCGCGCTGCAGGCCGGGCTTTGCGATCCCTCTCGACCCAGTCGTCGTGCGGGCGTCAGACACGCGCGGCGGGTTGCTCGGCCTGCCGTTGCCGCCGCAGGCCGTGCTAGAGCTGGCTTTTCCCCTGGAAGTGGCCGCGATCATTGGCCATACCCTTTGGGAGGTACGGCAGACCCGCCATTACCCGGTGGACGCTGTGCTGCTGTTGCTGGCCCTGGCCGCTGGCCTGTCCATCGCCGCGATGGCCTGATCGAGCTGAGCGACGCCTTGAGCGACGTGCGCCCGGCCGGCTGATGATCCATGCCCTGTACCAGGTGTTCGACGGCTACCGCGAGAAGGCGCGCTGTCGGGGGGCGCCGTTGGAAACTGTGTGCCCCCTGGCCCCCGTTCATAAGGGCCGGCACGCTTCAGGTGGCGCTGCCACCATGGGCCGCGGCCTGCAGTTGCGCAAGCTTGCGCCCGGCCGTTTCGAGCTGAAAGCGGATATCGGCCATTTCGGCGTACTGGTCGCTGATCAGCTGTTTGGTGGCGCAGTGACCGCTGACGCCGCGCGCCAATACCAGTCCGCCCATGGCCAGCTGCACCAAGCCACTGACGCCACCTCGGCGCAGGCCCTTGCCCATCATCAGGACGCCCCCGGCAAGTGACAGGGCGCGCTCCCAGCCTTCGACATTCTGCCAGGACGATTGCATGCGAGGGGCGTGGGGAATAAGGCGGATGGGGGTAGGTGCGCTGATCATCGGGTACTCTCCGGAAAATGCATGACCCACTAACTGACTGCCTCGGTAGCGATCTGTTCAGCCGGACCTGGATACGCGACCACTCGAGCCATTGCATCTTATCTGCCCATGGCCTGGTCCCGCGAAGACCTCCTTCGTCGAAACTGCTCTGGGTCAGGGATGGCTTGCTCGTCCCGCCCGCACCAACTCACCCGTCATACCCGCGCATACGGGTATCCAGAGGCTTCGTCGCTCCTGGGTTCCCGCCTGCGCGGGAACGACGATGAGCTTTCCGCAGTTGCCAGCGCTCAACCAGGCATTGTGTGAAAAAGGCCCTGGCGAAAACGGTACCGGGTCGGCGGCTAAGACTGCTCGGTCGTTGCCCGAGGCCAGCGGCGGGCTCGCCACGCCAGCGCCAGCAGCAGGGCGCCATAGAGGGTTGCATGGAAACTGACGATCCACACCAGGGCCAGGGCGCCGAATCCGGGAAACAGCAGCATCAGCAGGCCGAAGGCGACCGACAATAGGCCGGCGAGGATCAGCAGCCATTCATGGTGGATGCGCTTGCGCAGGCGGATGGCGCCGATGATGTCGAGCACGCCGCCGATCAGGGCATTGGCACCGATCAGGAGAATCAACACCAGCAAGGTCAGGGCCGGGTGGAACAGGGCGATGGCGCCCGCGGCGAGACCGACCAGGCCCAGGAGCAGAAAAAGCCACCAGTCGCGGCTGCGTCGACGTTGCTTGAAGGCGGTCAGCAGGGCCAGTACGCCGCTGACCAGGGCGTAGGCGGCGAACAGTGCGATCAGTACCACCAGGGTGATGCCGGGCCATAACAGTGCCAGCACGCCGAAGGCCAGGGCGCTGACGCCGCGCAGCGCGAGCATCCACCAGGTTTCCAGCAGGAGTTCTTTCATGGTGTTCATCGCACAAAATCCTTTTTGTGGGTGAAAAGACCGAGCGGGGGGCGGCAGTGGCGAGCCAGTGGCACCCATACTGCCGCACCCTTAGCCTGCGACCGGCTTACCTCTCCGAGGTTCGGCATACTGGGCCAGCGGCGCCTGCTATGGATGTTTACTAGGGTTTGTTGACAACCCTATCGCGAGTCGCGTTGCTGCGAGGAAGGGTCCCAGGTAAGGCGTGGAACGCAGGCAATGGTCATTCCCTTGCCACGTTTCGCAACGCCGAATGGGGCGTTTATTCGCGCAACTCGTAGGGCCGGAGCTGTTTTGATGCGATAGCCGATTACTCGCCGCTCGTTGTGAACCACCCGGAGGCGCGTCTCATGCCGGGTCTGATCTCAAAACCGGTACCGGCGCGGCCGTGCGGGTGGTGTCGACAGGCTCTAGCGAAACTGCGGGCCGGATTTGGTGTTCAAGCCCTTGGCCAGGCGGTCGTAAAGCACCACGTTGACCGTGGCGGCCAGGTTCATGCAGCCCTGAGTAGGGATATAGATCACCTCCTCGCACCAGGCCAGCACCTCCTTGCTGAGGGAGCCGTCCTCGGGGCCGAAGATGTAGATGGCCCGGTCCGGGTGGGTGTAATCGGGGAGCGAGCGGGCGCCTTCCACCAGCTCCACGGCCACCGGGGTGCAACCCAGGGGGATGATCGCCTGCAGGTCCTCGATGCCGATCAGCGGAATGTCCTGGTGGACCTTCTTGGTGTCGGTGACGAAGTCCTGGGCGCGGGCATAGCGAGTGCCGGTGTAGAACACCGAATTGACTCCGTAGCAGCCCGCGGCGCGCATCACCGCGCCGACGTTTTCCGGGGATTTCGGGTTGAACAACCCGATGCAGCTGTACCTTCTGTTCGCCACGTGCGCGTGCCCTGGGATAAAGCGGAGCCGCGATTATACGGACTTCACGTCAGCGGCCCACAGCCAATGCTTTACCGCTCGCTCGTCACCGCGAGGCTGGGGCGTGCTCAGGCCTTGGGTTTAAGCAGGGCCGCCAGGTCGGCGAAGGCCTTGTGGGTCGATTTCGGCCCCTGTGGACTGGCGGTCGAGCCTTCGCTGAAATACTGCTGGTCGGTGTAGCGCGAGTGTTCGTTGTCGTGACAAAACAGGCACAGCAGCTCCCAGTTCGAGCCGTCCTGGGGGTTGTTGTCGTGGTTGTGGTCGCGGTGGTGCACGGTCAGTTCGCTCAGGCGCTTGCCGGAAAACTCCCGGGTGCAACGGCCGCAGATATGCGGGTACATCTTCAGGGCCTTGTCGCGGTAGCCTTCCTCGCGACTGCGCTGGGCCTCGGCGAGAATCTTGTCCAGCTTGGCGGTGTGGGCGGGCGGTTTTGCCGAAGTCATGTCGTCACCTGGTGTGCGGCGTGTTAAGGCCGCAGTTTAATCCCTTCTACGCGACCTTTGCAGCCGGCGGGGCAACCAATGGCCGATTACAGGGCCCAAGTCCTGTCGGTTCATGCGTTATCGCGGAGGTAGTCCATGAAGTCCCTTGTTCCGCTCTTTTGTTCTTGTGGTCTGGTTCTGGCCGGGTTCCTCGGGGCGGGTGCCATTCACGCGCAACCGGCCTCGAACGGTTCGCCGGGTACCGCCACGCCGTCCCCTTACCCCCAGGTGCAGCCGCGTTCGGTGCCGGCGCCGGTAAACCATCCGCCTCTGCTGCCCGGCAGCCGCGATGCGCGCCCGCCGGCCCACCCGCCGCGCGACCAGCCCTTGCCCCTGCTGGAGCAGCAACGGCAGCGCGCTGATCAGGACAAGGGCCGCGAGGCCGCGAAAAGCCCCGCGCCGCCGCAGGACCGGCACGAGTAGGGGGTTACGCGCAAAGCTTGACTAGAGTTGCCGATCGACCAATTGCCCGTCGGCCATGCGCAGGCGTTTGGACAGGGCCACCGCAATGGCGCGGATCACCTTGGCCGCGGGGCGCGGAGCGTCCTGCAGCATCTTGTCCAGGGAGTCGCGGGCCAGGATCAGCAGCGTGCACTCGGTGGCCGCCACGCAGGTGGCCGAACGCCGCTCGCCGTCGAGCACCGCCATTTCGCCAAAGGCTCGGCCCGGGCGCAGGGTGGCGAACTCCACGGTCTGTTCGCTGGAGGTGGTCTTGCGCACCGAGACGCTGCCCTGGTGCAGGATGCACATAAAGGTACCGGCATCGCCCTCGTGAAAGATCACCGCGTCGCGCTCGATCCTGCTGATGCTGAAATAGCCGGCCGCGGTATGGGCTTCCGCCGGCAGCAGGGTGGCGAACAGACCGCAGTCCATCAGCATGTCGCGGATGGCGCCGATCAGGTGGGCGGGTTCGGGCATGGGCACTTCTCGATCTCAGGTCAAAGACAGCTTCAGTGTAACAACCGGGCCCGATACACACTGCGGACCCGGTCGCGCGCGTCGGGTTCAAGAGCGCTCGAGTACCTTCAGCAAAAAACCATACTCCAGCGCCACGTCGCGCAGGGCCTGGTAGCGCCCGCTCATGCCGCCGTGCCCGGCCCCCAGTTCGGTCTTGAGCAGCAGCAGGTTGTCGTCGGTCTTGCTGGCGCGCAGCTTGGCCACCCATTTGGCGGCTTCCCAATACTGCACGCGGCTGTCGTGGTAGCCGGCCACGGCGAGGATCGCCGGGTAGGCCTGGGCGCGGACGTTCTCGTAGGGCGCGTAGCTTTTGATCCGCGCGTAGACCTCGGGCTCGCCGGGGTCGCCCCATTCGTCGTATTCGGTGACGGTCAGCGGCAGCTCGGGGTTCTGCATGGTGTTGAGCACGTCGACGAAGGGCACCTCGGCCACGGCTGCGGCGAACAGCTCGGGACGCAGGTTGAGCACCGCGCCGATCAGCAGGCCGCCGGCACTGCCGCCGCTGATCGCCAGCTGCTCTGGGCGGGTGTAGCCGGCGGCGACCAGGTGTTCGGCGCAGGCGATAAAGTCGTGGAAACTGTTGCGTTTGTGTTCCAGCTTGCCGGCGCGGTACCAGGCCTCGCCCAGCTCGCCGCCGCCGCGCACATGGGCGATGGCGAAGACGAAACCGCGGTCCAACAGACTCAGGCGGGCGTGGGAAAACCAGGGGTCCAGGCTTTCGCCGTAGGCGCCGTAACCGTAGAGGTAGAGCGGGGCAGGCTGGCCCAGCACGTCGCGGCGGGCGACCAGGCTGATAGGCACCTGCGTGCCGTCCGCGGCGCTGGCCCACAGGCGCTGGCTGACATAGGCGTCGGGGTCGAACGGGCCTTCCACCGGGGTCTGTTTCAGCACGATCTGCTCGCTGCTGGCCAGGTGCAGCTGGCGTACCTGGGCCGGACGGTTCAGGGCTTCGTAGCGCAGGCGGATCACCGGGCTATCGAACTCCAGGCTGTCCTGTACGTACAGGCTGTAGGCGGCGTCCGGCAATTGCACGCGGGCCGCGGCTTGACCCTGGGCGTGCACTTCGATGATCGGCAAGCCGCCCTGGCGCAGGCTGAGGATCAGCGCGCGGCTGTTCAGCCCGATGTCCTCGAGCATCACCGCGTCGTCGTGGGCGATCAACGGCTGCCAGCGGCTGCGTTCGGGGACGTTGCCTGCGCATTCTTTCACGCAAAACAGGGCGAAGTTGATCCCGGTCTGGTTGCTGCGGATCAGCCAGGCCCAGTCGCCGTCCAGCTTGCCGTGGTCGAGGTTGTACTCGTGGCCGTCCTCGCGCGGCGCCACGCAGCGAAAAGCTCCGCGGGGCGTCTCGGCATCCAGTACCCAGGCTTCGCTGGTGGTCTTGCTGGCGAGCAGCAGCACCAGCTGGCGCTCGGAGCTGCTGCGGTAGCAATTGAGAAAGAAACGTCCGTCGGCTTCCTCGAACACCAGGTCGGCGTCCGCTTCGCCCAGGCTGTGGCGGTAGAGCTTGTGCGGGCGGTGGGTATCGTCCAGCTCGCCGAAGAACAGCGTCCGGCTGTCGTTGGCCCAGGTCATGCTGCCGTCGCAGTCTTCGAAGGGCAGGGCGCTGATCACGCCGCTGGCCAGGTCCTTGACGTACAGCTGGTAGATCTCCTCGCCGCTGGTGTCCAGGCTGTAGGCCAGGCGGGCGTGGTCGGGGCTGATGCTGAAGGCGCCCAGGGCGAGAAAACCGCCGTCGGCCAGGGCATTGGGGTCCAGCAGCAGCTGTTCGCTCGCTTCGTCCACCACCAGACTGTCATCGGCCGGGCGCCGACAGCGGTAGTGCCGCGGGTATTCGTCACCCGCCGTGGTGCGCTGGTAGTAGAGGTACGGACCCCAGGGCGAGGGCAGCGACAGGTCGGTTTCGCGAATGCGCCCCTTGATTTCCTGGAACAGGCTTTCGCGCAGCGGCGCCTGGTCGGCCAGCTGGGCCTCCAGGTAGGCGTTTTCGTCCTTGAGGTAGTCGAGTACCGGCGCGCTGTCGCGCTGGTCCAGCCAGCGGTAGGGGTCGGTGCCGGCTTCGCGTGTGGCGACGGGAGCTGGGGTGAGGCTGTGCGGCATGGGATTCCCTGGCGGTGGGCAAGGTGGGCGGCGGATCACGGCAGGGGCGCCGGAGCGGCGAAAAGCCGTTATCATAAGCGCCCCTTTGCCAGCCCCGCCATGCCCCCTACTTTATGACTGATCACGATTATCTGCTCGCCTGGTCCCTGTATGCGGTTGCGGCCCTGGGTTGTCTGCTGGTGGGGTTTCGTCTGACCGGCTGGATGTGGCGTTACCTGCGCGAACCGCTGCGCGTGGTGATGGCGGTGCTGTTGCTGACGCCCACCATCGTCGATCCGGCCAAGGAGCGGTTCGCCCCGGCCGTTGCCATCACGGCGATGGACATGCTGCTAAAAGTCGGCAACAACGCCTGGCGCGCGGTGGCGGACCTGGCCCTCTACGGCTTGATCGCCCTGGCCCTGTACCTGGTGTTCGTGGCCGTGCGCTGGCCCATCGAGCGCGCCTTGCGGGCTCGTCAGCCCTTTGCTGCGCCGATCGGCGACGACGAGCCGACCCTGCGCGAGATCATGGACCGCGATGCCATGGCGGCAGATGACGACGATGACTATGTCCTCGACAAACGGGCCGATAATAACCGCCGCGGCGCGCGCATCGAGCCACGCCTGTAAGAGCGTCCGGCCTCGCACGGGTGCTTGCACCGGACAAGCCCGCCGTTCAGCATGCCGTATTGGCGATCGAGGAGAGTCCATGGAGCCTTTGTCCAGCACCATTGTCCGCCGCCGGCAGCCTGAGGGCCTGCCGCGTTGCCGCGTTGCGCAAGCGCCATGCCCCTGGCCGGGCCATTCTTTGCAGCGAGTGCCCTGAACCATGTGCGAACTGCTGGGCATGAGCGCCAATGTACCCACCGACATCGTCTTCAGCTTCAGCGGGCTGATGCAACGCGGCGGACGTACCGGCCCGCACCGCGATGGCTGGGGCATCGGTTTCTACGAGGGACGCGGCCTGCGTCTGTTCCAGGACCCGCGGGCGAGCAGCGAGTCGGAGGTGGCGCAGCTGGTGCAGCGCTACCCGATCAAGAGCGAAGTGGTGATCGGGCATATTCGCCAGGCCAATGTCGGCCGGGTCTGCCTGGCCAATACCCACCCTTTCGTGCGCGAACTCTGGGGGCGTAACTGGTGCTTCGCCCATAACGGTCAACTGGCGGACTTCCAGCCGACCGCGAGGTTCTACCGGCCGGTGGGTGATACTGACAGCGAGGCGGCGTTCTGCGACCTGCTCGATCAGGTCCGCACCACCTTTCCGGAGCCGGTGCCGGTGCAGGCGCTGCTGCCTATCCTGGTGCGGGCCTGCGCCGAATACCGCCAGCGAGGGGTGTTCAATTGCCTGCTCAGCGACGGTGACTGGCTGTTTGCCTATTGCTCCACCAAGTTGGCGCAGATCACCCGGCGCGCGCCCTTCGGCGCCGCGCGCCTGAAGGATCTGGACATGACCGTGGACTTCCATGCTCAAACCACGCCCCAGGATGTGGTGACGGTGCTGGCCACCGATCCCTTGACCGAAAACGAAACCTGGACGCTCTACCAGCCGGGTGAATGGAGCCTGTGGCGTCGCGGCGAATGCCTGGTCCGGGGGCGCAGTTGAGCGGTCTAGGGGAGCGCGTGCGCCCATGCTAAGAAGCTACCTGCGCCTGGCGCTGTTTGCCCTGGGCCTGTTGGTGGGCGTGCAAGTGCCCGGCTTTATCGACGATTACGCCCAGAGCGTGGCGGCGCATCGCAGCGAGGCGGAAGAGAGCCTGCAAGGCTTTCGCCTGACCGCCCAGCGCTTCTTCAACGACGACCTCCAGGCGCTGGTCGTCCATTACCGCGCCAGCGCGGACCCGGTCATGCTCGGCGATGCCGAAAATATCGCGCACCTGGTGGCGCGGGCCGATCGATTGGAGAGCGAGTGGCTGCGCATGCAGGGCCCCTGGCATGCCCAGGTCTGGCACCTGGCCGTGGCGGCAGATCGCGCCTTGCTCGATGAGGTGTACCAGGCCTACCGCTTCCAGTTGCTGCTGGCACCCGAGGCCATCGCCTGGGGTCTGGCTTGCGCCCTGCTACTGGCCTGGCTGGTGGAGTTGCTGTTGCTGGGGGCCGGCTGGACCCTGGGCTATGGCCGCACCCACAGGCTGATCCGCAACGAAAAGCGGCTGTGGCATTGAGTGCCGGCACCGGGCGCTGTCCGTAAGGCGTCGCGCGCACCGAGGTTTCGAGAGGGCTGGGTAGGCGATAGTCAACGAAGAAAATAAGAACAGAAAAGGAGAGGGCCATGCTGCGAAGCTATCTGCGATTGGGGTTGTTTGCTTTGGGCCTGCTGCTGGGCGTTCAGGTGCCAGGGTTTGTCCAGAATTACGCCGACCGGGTCGAGGCCCATCGCCTGGAGTCCGAGCAAGGGCTGCAGGGCTTTCGCGACACCGCCCAGCGCTTCTTCAAGGGTGACCTGCAGGCCCTGGTCGCGCATTACCGGATCAGCGACGATCCGGTGTTTCGCAGCGATGCTGACAGCCTGAACCTGCTGCTCGAGCGCTCCACACGCTGGGAGCTGGAATGGCAGGCCTTGCAGGGCCCCTGGTATACCCGTGCCTTGCATGTAGGGCTGAATGCCGACAGCGAATTGTTGGCCGAAACCCACGCGGCCTACCGCTATCAGGTGCTGCTGGCGCCCGAAGCCATCGCTTGGGGCATCGGTTGCGCGCTGCTGCTGGCCTGGCTGGTGGAAAGCCTGTTGCTGCTGATCGGCGCCCTGTTCGGCCTGGGCCGCAGCAAGCGTGTAGCCGACCGGCATTGGAAATAGTGGGGGATAGACTTCGTCATACCCGCGAAGGCGGGTATCCAGTCGTGCGAGAGGTCTGATGCGGAGCATGAGTTTGCTCTTTGGGTTAGCGTGAAACGTCACCAGGCTCTAGGCTGAATGAGATCGCTGTGCCTCCTAACCCGGTGCACGATCTTCGGGCCTGGCCCTGCGTTTAGCCCCGCTTTATGGAGGCGCGTCATGCATGTGTGCCATCGTTTAATTATCCTGCTCGCCGTGCTGGCCTTGTCGGGCTGTCGGGACCAGGATGTTCCCCCCAGGGTGAAGGCTAACGCCGTTCCTGTTGCCGAGGTTGCGGCAACGGCTGCGGCCCCAACGCCGGCGCCTGTTCCAGCCGCCGTGCCCGTGCCAGTGCCAATGTCGGCGACCGCCAATACCCTATTCGGGCCGGAGGAGCTCGACCAGATGCTGGCGCCGTTGGCCCTGTATCCGGACGCGCTACTGGCCCAGGTGTTGATGGCCGCAACCTATCCGGGCGATGTCGCCGATGCCGTGGCCTGGTCCAAGGCGCATCCGGACAGCAGCGGTGATGTCGCGGTGCGCCAGGTGGCGGATCAGCCCTGGGATCCGAGCGTGCAGTCGCTGGTCGCTTTTCCATCGGCGCTGGCCACCATGGGACAGGACCCAGTCTGGGTGCAACGAGTAGGCGATGCCTTCTTGGCCCAGTCCGACGCCGTGATGGACTCGGTGCAACGTCTGCGGCGGCAGGCGCAAGCCGCCGGCTATCTCGAGTCCAACGAGCAGCAACGCGTGACTGTGTCTCCCGCCGAGCCTGCTCCGGCACCGGCCGGTTCGACCCTGGTGGTGCAACCGGCCGCCGCACCGATTATTGTCATCGAGCCGGCCCAACCGCAGACGGTCTATGTGCCGAGCTACAACCCGAATGTGGTCTACGGCACCTGGCCTTATCCGTCTTCACCGCCCGCGTATTACCCGCCGCCGCCGGGCTACTCCTTAGGCAATGCGCTGGCTGCCGGTCTGGCCTTCGGCACGGGCGTGGCGATCATCGATTCGCTTTGGGGCGATTGCGATTGGGGCAACAACGACATCGACATTGACATCGATCGCTACAACAACATCAACATCAACCGGCAAATCAATGCCAACCAGAACAACTGGCAACACAATGCGATCAACCGCGACGGCGTGCCCTACCGCGACAGCGCTAATCGTGAGCAATACGGCCGGCGCCTGGAGGGCAGCGAGCAGCGTGATGTCTACCGTGGTCACGAGGCGGCGCGCAGTGCCGAGCGTGAACGTGCCCGGCAATCACTGGAGCAGCGTGGCATCGAGGCGCCGGCCACCAGCAACCAGCAGGCCCGTGAGCGGGCCCAGGCCGCGACTCGCGAACTCGACCGTGATCCGAGCCGCACGCTCAATCGGGATGCGCAGACTCCTGAGAGGGCCCAGGTCGCGACCCGGGATCAGGCTCGCGAGCGGGCCCAGGCCTCGACCCGGGACGCGCAGGCACGCCAGGGTGCTGCGCAAAGCAACCCACAAGCTCGCCAGCAGGTGCGCCAGCAGCAGGCCGGCACGCAGGCAACCCGCGACAATGCCTTCACCGGTGCCCGCAGTCCCTCGGAGTCGCGCGTACAAGCCAGTCGCGGCCAGGCCAGCCAGACCAGCCGGACCACCGCCAGCCAACCGCAAGCGGCGCGTAGCGGCGGCCAGACGGTGCAACGCGCCTCCCGGGCACCGTCCCGGAGCGGCGGCCGCCGCTGACAGGAGAATCACTATGATTGCTCGATTCCGTTTGTTCTCGATCCTGTTGCTGGCCGTTCTGGCCCCGGCCGCGCAGGCGCAACAGGCCTACCCTACCCCGGATGCCGCCGTCGAGGCGCTGGTGGCCGCACTGGGCAGCGAAAAGAGCGATGCCGAGCGGCTGGCGGCCTTGCTGGGCACCGACTGGCAGGTTTATATCCCTGTCGGCGACATCGACCGCGAGGACGTCGAGGCCTTTCTCGCTCTCTATCGGGAGAAAACCCTGATCCAGCCCGCCGCGCCGGGGCGTGTCGCTCTGGTGGTCGGTCGCACGCCCTGGACCTTCCCTCTGCCGCTTGTCCAGGGCAAGGATGGCTGGGCCTTCGATGCCAAGGCCGGGGGGGAAGAGATCCGTGCGCGGCGTATCGGCCGTAATGAATTGGCCGTCATTCAAGCGGCCCTGGCCTATCACGATGCCCAGATGGACTACGCCGAGATCGACCGTGACGGCGACGGGGTGTTGGAGTACGCGGAAAAATTCATGAGCAGCGATGGCCAGTACGATGGGCTGTACTGGGCGGAGGAGCCGGGTATCGAGGAAAGTCCGCTTGGCCCGTTATTCGGCGACGAACTGCCCGAGGGCGAGTGGCATGGCTACCACTACCGCATTCTCAGCGCCCAGGGTGCCTCGGCGCCGGGCGGCACCTATGACTACCGGCTCGGTGACAACATGAGCCGCGGCTTCGCCCTGATTGCCTGGCCAGTCGTATACGCTGACAGCGGCGTGATGAGCTTTATGATCAGCCACGAAGGTCAGGTGTTCGAGGCGGACCTGGGGCCGGACAGCGCACAGCTGGCGACGGCCACAAGCCGTTTCGATCCGGACAGCAACTGGCGTGAGGTCGAGGCACCGGCAGCGCCCTGAGCGCGGGGCGCCCTAGGCGTGACAAAAAAACGGGCCCCTGCGGGCCCGTTGGTTTATTTGGAGAGAAACCGCATGCCTTCTTCCAGGCCGCTGAGGGTCAGAGGATACATCTGCTCGTTGACCAGCTCGCGCAGGATATTGGTCGAGGCGGTGTAGCCCCAGGTGTCCTTGGGGTAGGGGTTGATCCAGGCCAGCTTCCTGTACTTCTCCATAAAGCGCTTGATCCAGATATAGCCCGGCTCCTCGTTCCAGTGTTCGACGCTGCCGCCGGCCTGGGTGATTTCATAAGGTGCCATGGCCGCGTCGCCGACGAAGATCACCTTGTAGTCGGCGCCGTACTTGTTCAGCAGGTCCTGGGTCGAGATGCGCTCGGAGGTGCGGCGCAGGTTGTTTTTCCACACCGACTCGTAGACGCAGTTGTGGAAGTAGAAATACTCCAGGTGCTTGAACTCGGTCTTGCAGGCCGAGAACAGTTCCTCGCAGACCTTGACGTGGGCGTCCATGGAGCCGCCAATATCGAACAACAGCAGCAGCTTGACCGCGTTGCGCCGCTCGGGGCGCATCTGGATATTCAGCAGGCCGCCGTCCTTGGCGGTGTGGTCGATGGTGCCGTTGAGGTCCAGTTCGTCCTGGGCGCCCTGGCGGGCGAACTTGCGCAGGCGGCGCAGGGCGATCTTGATGGTGCGGGTGCCCAGCTCGACCTGGTCGTCGAGGTTCTTGTATTCGCGCTGGTCCCAGACCTTGACCGCCTTGCCCTGGCGCTTGCCGGCGTCGCCGACGCGGATGCCCTCGGGGTTGTAGCCGCCGGAACCGAACGGGCTGGTGCCGCCGGTGCCGATCCATTTGTTGCCGCCTTCGTGGCGTTCCTTCTGCTCTTCAAGGCGCTTCTTGAATTCTTCGATCAGCTTGTCCAGGCCACCCAGGGACTCGATCTTGGCGCGCTCCTCGTCGGTAAGCGAACGCTCGAATTCCTTGCGCAGCCACTCATCGGGGATCAGCGCCTCGATGTGCTGGTTGAGGTTTTCCAGGCCCTTGAAGTAGGCGCCGAACGCCCGGTCGAACTTGTCGAAATGCCGCTCGTCCTTGACCAGGATGGCGCGGGCGAGGAAGTAGAACTCGTCCATGTCGGCGAACACCACGTTGTGCTTCAACGCGTTGATCAAGTCCAGTAGCTCGCGCACCGACACTGGCACCTTGGCCGCGCGCATTTCATTGAATAGGTTGAGCAGCATATCCGCTCCTTCAAGAATATCCGTAGGGTGGGTGGGGCCGCCTAGGCCGCGCAGCGGCGTAACCCACCATTGATGTCAGCCGCATCGCTTTGGCCAGCCATGCGGCTGGTTGGTGGGTTACGCTTCGCTAACCCACCCTACGAACTCGCCGGCTGTACTATCACTGGGTGCAAGGGCTCGCGAGCTAGAGCCAGGCAAGGCGGAATCCGGTGAGGGCGCGGAGTTTACGTCTGTAAATGAGCAGTCCGAACCGGATTCCAACGCAGCATGGCCGACGCGCAGCAGCCCGACATTTAGCGACTGGCGCGACGGCTCATGAATGCCAGGCGCTCGAGCAGTTGCACGTCCTGCTCGTTCTTCACCAACGCGCCGGCCAGGGGCGGGATGGCCTTGGTCGGATCGCGCTCGCGCAGCACCGCTTCGCCGATATGGTCGGCCATCAGCAGCTTGAGCCAGTCCACCAGTTCGCTGGTGGAAGGCTTCTTCTTCAGGCCCGGGACCTTGCGCACGTCGAAGAACACGTCCAGCGCCTCGGCCACCAGGTCCTTCTTGATGTCCGGGTAGTGCACGTCGACGATCTTCTGCAAGGTGGCGCGGTCGGGGAAGGCTATGTAGTGGAAGAAACAGCGGCGCAGGAAGGCGTCCGGCAGTTCCTTCTCGTTGTTCGAGGTGATGATGATGATCGGGCGCTTGACCGCCTTGATGGTCTCGTCAGTCTCGTAAACGTAGAACTCCATTTTGTCGAGTTCCTGCAACAGGTCGTTGGGGAACTCGATGTCGGCCTTGTCGATCTCGTCGATCAGCAGGATCACCCGCTCTTCGGATTCGAAAGCCTCCCAGAGCTTGCCCTTCTTGATGTAGTTGCGCACGTCGTGGACCTTGTCAGAGTCCAGCTGCGAATCGCGCAGGCGGCTGACCGCGTCGTACTCGTACAGGCCCTGATGGGCCTTGGTGGTGGACTTGATGTGCCAGGTGATCAAGCGCGCGCCGAAGGACTCGGCCAGCTGCTCGGCCAGCATGGTCTTGCCGGTGCCGGGCTCGCCCTTGACCAGCAACGGCCGCTCAAGGGTGATGGCGGCGTTGACCGCCAGCTTGAGGTCGTCGGTGGCCACATAGGACTGAGTGCCTTCGAATTTCATCGGAACATCCTCGACAGGGAGCGGCCGGGAATAAACCCAGCACCCGCGGTTCAATAGTGGGAAAGTGGCGACTATACCGCGCCGGTGGCGCCCCTGTGAACGCAGGCCGGTCATTCAGTCACTGAATGGCCGATTACTGCTCGTCCGCCTCGGTGGGGTTGCTTTCGAAACGGGTGCTGAAGGCCTCGACAAACCCGTTGCGCAGAATGGCGATAAAGGCCTGGAAGGCGCTGATGTCCTGCTGCTGCACGCTGCCGCTGAGCTCAACGCGGGTGGCGAACTGATCCTTGGGTTGGTTTTGCAGCACTTCCTGGCCACTACCCACCAGGGCCTCCCAGACCGACCGGAAGAAGCCCTTGTCCTGGTCGGTCACATCCTGGCGCCAGTTGAAGACATCCACGTCGCGCAGCAGGGGCTTGATATAGCCGCTGAGCTGGCCGTTCTCGGCATTGGCTTCGATCACCAGGTCGCCGGTGCCGGCATTGAAATCGAACTTGCCGTAAGCCGAGGAGAAGTCGTTGAGCTGCTTGAGCTCGATGTCGGTGGCACGCAGCTTGAACGAGAAATCCTGAAAATTCTTGAAGGGGTCGAAAGTCGCGGTGCTTTCCAGGGGCGCATGGCCCAGCAGCTGAGCCGTGCCTTCGAAGCGCGCGACCCGCTGCCCCTGTTCGTCCGCGACATTGGTCAGGTTGTACAGGCTGGCATCGACCTGGCTGGCCTTGATGTTCACAGGCGGTTCGGAACGGTAGTTGTGAAAGCTGACCTGGCCGTCGACTACGCGCACCTCGTCCAGGGTCATGGGCAGCAGCTTGTTCAGCTGCTCGCGCCAGTCGGTGCCCTGGCCCGTCTGGGAAGCCTGCTCGTCCGCGCCGCCGTCGACGAAGTGCAGTTCCGGGCGTTCGAACACCACCACGGCCACTATGGCGCGATCGTCCCACAGGGCCTTCCAGCTGACGGCCAGATCGATCAGCGGCGCAGCGACCAACGGCACTGGCAAGTCGCCTTCGACCTTGACGATGCGCAGCCCGTTGATCTGGTAGGCGCCGCGCCACCAGGCCAGGTCCACATCCTCGATATGGCCGCGGTAGTCGCCCATGTCGGCCAGCTTGTCGTTCAGGTAGTCGCGTACCAGGTAGGGCAGGGCGATGTGCAATGCCAACAGGGCAATGACGAGTCCGAGCAGTGTCCAGGCCGGTATGCCGTAACGCTTCTTCATCTGTGCTGGCTTCGCTTTTCTCGTGTAAGAAGCAGACCCCGGGGGCCACTCAAGGGTTCAGATCGGGGCGCGTAGCCCGGGTCGCGCAGACCGGGGCACCCAAGCCCGGAGTACGCCAGCGCGCGCTGTGGCTGCGTGGCGCTGGACTGATGCCCGTCGCGGTCTTAGGCTTTGCAGTTTCCGGCAACGCTCGCAGAAGGATACCGTCATGAGCCGCATCTATGCAGATAACGCGCAAGCCATAGGCAATACCCCGCTGATCATGATCAATCGCCTGGGGCCCAAGGGCGTGACCATCCTGGCGAAAAACGAGGGACGCAACCCCGCCTATTCGGTCAAGTGCCGGATTGGCGCGAACATGATCTGGGATGCCGAGAGCCGCGGCGTACTCAAACCGGGCATGACCATTGTCGAGCCCACCTCGGGCAATACCGGGATCGGCCTGGCCTTCGTCGCCGCGGCCCGTGGTTACAAGCTGGTCCTGACCATGCCCGCTTCCATGAGCCTGGAGCGGCGCAAGGTCCTCAAGGCCCTGGGCGCCGAGCTGGTGTTGACCGAGGCGGCCAAGGGCATGAAGGGGGCCATCGAGAAGGCCATGGAAATCGCCACCTCCGACCCCGAAGAGTATTTTCTGCCCCAGCAGTTCGAGAACCCGGCCAACCCGGCGATCCACGAAAAAACCACCGGCCCGGAGATCTGGAACGACACCGATGGCGCCGTGGATGTGCTGGTGAGCGGCGTCGGCACCGGCGGCACCCTGACCGGCGTGTCGCGCTACATCAAGCAGACCATGGGCAAGCAGATTCTGACGGTGGCGGTGGAGCCGGCCGGCTCGCCGGTGATCACCCAGGCCATGGCGGGCGAGGAGATCAAGCCCAGCCCGCACAAGATCCAGGGCATAGGCGCCGGTTTCGTACCGAAGAACCTCGACTTGAGCATGGTCGACCGGGTCGAACGGGTGACCGACGAGGAGTCCAAGGCCATGGCCCTGCGCCTGATGCGCGAGGAGGGCATCCTCTGCGGCATCTCCTGCGGCGCGGCCATGGCCGCCGCCGTGCGCCTGGCCGAAGAGCCGGAGATGCAGGGCAAGACCCTGGTGGTGGTCCTACCGGATTCCGGCGAGCGTTACCTGAGCAGCATGCTGTTCAGCGACATGTTCAGCGACCAGGAGCTGCTGCAATAAGCCGGCGCCTGACCTGAAAAAAGCCGCCCTCGAGCGGCTTTTTTAATGGGCGCGATTTGCCGCGTGTGGGCAGTCGCTCGGTCCTGGCCCGCTTCGCGGGTTAGCCTGCGGGTGGGGCATTATCCTTGCGCGGCGCCGTGGGCTTGACCACCAGCCACAGGGCCAGGGCGATCAGGGATCCACCGTAGAGGTAGGCCCAGGACAGCGGTTCGCCCAGCAATAGGGCGCCCCAGAGTACGCCGAAGGGCGGGATCAGAAAGGTGACGGTCATGGACTTGACCGGCCCGATATCGCTCAGCAAACGAAAATACAGGACATAGGCGAACGCGGTGCAGACCAGGCCCAGGCCGGCCAGGGACAGCCAGACGTCCAACCCGCCCCAGCTCGGCGGCGGCTGGCTGATCGCCGAGTAGGCGAACAGCGGCAGGATAAACAGCGTGGCCCCGGCCGTGCTGCCGAACGCCGCCAGGCGGCTGTCCAGGCCGCCCTGGCTGTCCAGCCAGCGCCGGGCCAGAAAGCCGGCGAAGCCGTAGCAGGCGGTGGCGATCAGGCAGGCCAGGGCGCCCCACAGCAGCTGGGCATCGAAGGCCACCGGGCCGATGCGGGTCAGCAGGGCCACGCCCATCAGCCCCAGCAGGACGCCGCCGGCCTTGGCCAGGGTAATGCCTTCGGCGAAGAACAGCGCGCCGATCAGTACGCCCATCATCGGCGTGGTCGCATTGAAGATCGCCGAATAGCCGGCCGGCAGCACCTGGGCCGCGGCCGAGTACATAACCGAGGGAATCCCCGCGTTGATCACCCCCAGCACCAGGCAGAGCCTGAGCTTGCC
Organism: Pseudomonadota bacterium; assembly: GCA_040385585.1. GTDB lineage: Bacteria > Pseudomonadota > Gammaproteobacteria > Pseudomonadales > Pseudomonadaceae > Aquipseudomonas. Next base: position 37,490 of record JAZKHB010000026.1, read on the forward strand.
GCGAAAATCCCAGCGCACGCGCAACAGCAGCAGGATCACCAGCAGCCCGATGGCCGCCAGAAAGGCGCGAAAGAAGGCCGTCGGCAGGGTGCCCAGCACCGGGGCGATGATGCGCATGAACAAAAAGCTGGCGCCCCAGATGGCGGCGAGGGCGAACAGGCGAAGGTAGTCGACGGGTCTCATGGGGGGCTCGGGCAGGGTGGTCCGGTTATCGCGGCCGATCACCATAGCGCAACGGGGTTATTTTCACCGCCCCCGGATTTTCCTGTTCTTGCGGCTTTTCCTTCGCGCGGCCACTGGCTAAGCTCGGCCTTCGTTTATTCCGCAGAGGCTCTCTCATGCCACAGCAATGGCCGGCCGCCGATATCGCCCGTCTGATCCTCGACGGCTTCGACGATTATCGCGAGCATTTCCGCCAGATCACCGACGGCGCCCGTGGGCGTTTCGAGCAGGCGCAGTGGCAGGAGGCCCAGCAGGCCTCGGCCGCGCGCATTAACCTTTACGAGGAAAAAGTCAGCGAAGTGGGCCAGCGTCTGCGCCAGACCTACAGCGACGAGCTGCTGCTGGATATCGGGCAATGGCCCCTGGTGAAAAGCGCCTATATCAACCTGATCGACCTGCGCTTCGACGACGAACTGGCGGAAACCTGGTTCAACTCGATTTTCTGCGGGTTGTTCAGCCACGACTGCATCAGCGATGGCAGCATGTTCGTGCACACCACCCGGCCCTCCCTGCGCAGCCAGGAGCGCGCGGCCCAGACCCGCAGCTACATTCCCCAGGTCAACCTGAGCGGCATGCTGGCGCAGGTCTTCGAGGATTACCGCTTCGACGTGCCCTATGAAGACCTGCCGCGGGACCTGAACCGGCTCGAGGGGCAGTTGCGCGAGAACCTGCCGGACTGGGTCTGCAAGGACCCCAGCCTGTGCCTGGAACTGTTCTCCTCGGTGCTCTACCGCAACAAGGGTGCCTACCTGGTGGGGCGCATCTACACCCGCGACGAGCAGTGGCCGCTGGTGATTCCGCTGCTGCACCGCGAAGGCCTGGGTATCCAGGTCGATGCGCTGATCACCGACGAGTCGGAAGTCTCGATCATTTTCTCCTTCACCCGCTCGTATTTCATGGTCGATGTGGCGATCCCGGCGGAGTTCGTAGGCTTTCTCAAGCGCATCCTGCCCGGCAAGAATATCGCTGAGCTCTACACCTCCATCGGCTTCTACAAGCACGGCAAGTCGGAATTCTACCGCTCGCTGATCAACCACCTGGCAACCACCGACGACCGCTTCATCATGGCCCCGGGGGTGCGCGGCATGGTCATGAGCGTGTTCACCCTGCCGGGCTTCAACACCGTGTTCAAGATCATCAAGGACCGCTTTTCGCCCTCGAAGAACGTCGACCGCAATACCGTGATCGAGAAGTACCGCATGGTGAAAAGCGTCGACCGGGTCGGGCGCATGGCCGATACCCAGGAGTTCGCCGATTTCCGTTTCCCCTTGAGCAAGTTCGAGCCCGAGTGCCTGGCCGAGCTGCTGGAAGTGGCGGCGGCCACGGTCGAGGTGCATGGCGATATCGTGCTGATCCGCCACTGCTGGACCGAGCGGCGGATGATCCCGCTGAACATGTACGTGGAAAGCGCCACAGAGGGCCAGGTGCGCGAGGCGCTGGAGGATTACGGCCTGGCCATCAAGCAGCTGGCGGCGGCCAATATCTTTCCCGGCGACATGCTGCTGAAGAACTTCGGCGTGACCCGTCACGGCCGGGTGGTGTTCTACGACTACGACGAAATCTGCCTGCTGACCGAGGCCAACTTCCGCAAGATTCCACCGCCGCGCTACGAGGAGGACGAAATGGCCTCCGAACCCTGGTATTCGGTGGCGCCCCTGGACGTGTTTCCCGAGGAGTTTCCGACTTTTTTGTTCGCCGACGTGCGCCTGCGCCGGCTGTTCAACGAACTGCACGGCGACCTCTACCAGGCCGAATACTGGCAGAGCCTGCAAACCGCCATTCGCGCCGGCAAGGTAATCGACGTGTTCCCCTACCGGCGCAAGGAAAAGGGCCTGCAGGCCCCGCTCTGAGGAACAGTTCTCGCCGGGCCTGAGCCCGGCGCCATCCTTACGCGAAATACGCAAAGGTCATCGCACCGTCGTTCCCCGTCATTCCTGCGAAGGCGGGAAGAAGGCGTGAGCCCAGGTGTTGCGGGGCGCTGGATACCCGCCTGCGCGGGTATGACAGGGTGTGTCAGTGCGGGTTGGCCTGTCGCGTCCATAACTGCGCCCGTGTAGATCGCCGCGCCATGGGGGAGACGAGCGCAGGGTCCAGTATCTGGAAACCCTGATCGCGGGGCGGACATCCGCGGCATCAGCTGCAGGTTGCCGATCCGCCGCTGGTGCAATAGCAACAGTCGCGGATGGGCAGGGTGGACGGCGTCTTTTCAGCCACCATCGTGGATAGTTCCCACATCGAACCCTTAGCGTGGGGCCGCAGTTGCAAACGCTCCGCGTCGGGGCCGCCCAGCTATCGGAGAAACGATGGACATATCACTGCAGGACGGCTTTGGCCGGCAGATCGACTACCTGCGCCTGTCGGTTACCGATCGCTGCGATTTTCGCTGCGTGTACTGCATGGCCGAGGACATGACCTTTCTGCCGCGCCATCTGGTGCTGGGGCTGGAGGAGCTGTACCGGTTGGCGGCGCTGTTCGTCGCCCAGGGCGTGAGGAAGATCCGCCTGACCGGCGGCGAGCCCCTGGTGCGTCAGGGCATTGTCGGGCTGTGCGAGCAGATCGCCGTGCTGCCCGGCCTGCGCGAACTGGTGATGACCACCAACGGCTCGCAGCTGGTCAAGCTGGCCAAGCCCCTGGCAGACGCCGGGGTCAAGCGCCTGAACATCAGCCTCGACAGCCTGGATCCGGCCAAGTTTCGCGGCATCACCCGCACCGGCAGCCTGCGCCAGGTCCTGGCCGGTATCGAGGCGGCGCGGGAGGCTGGATTCCAGCGCATCAAGCTCAACGCCGTGGTGATGAAGGGCCGCAACTTCGATCAGGTACCGGCCCTGGTGCAGTACGCCATCGAGCGTCGGCTGGACATCAGCTTTATCGAGGAAATGCCCCTGGGCGACGTCGGCCGCTCCCGTGGCGAAGCCTTTTGCGCCAGCGAAGAGGTGCGTCGGCTGATCGCCACCGAACACCGCCTGCTCGACAGCACCGAACACAGCGGCGGCCCGGCGCGCTATGCGCGCCTGGAAGACTACCCGCACACCCGCATTGGCTTTATCTCGCCCAACTCCCACAATTTCTGCGCCACCTGCAACCGCGTGCGCCTGACCGCCGAAGGCCGCCTGCTGCTGTGCCTGGGCCATGAAAACTCCATCGACCTGCGCGACCTGCTGCGCCGCCACCCCGAAGACGACCAGCCGTTGATCGACGCCCTCCAGCAGTCCTTGCAACGCAAACCCTGGCGCCACGAGTTCAGCGGTAACGGCGAGGTCAAGGTACTGCGCTTTATGAATGCCAGCGGCGGCTAGGGCCTGTTTTGATGTGACAGGGCGCAAGCGATGGTTGATGCCTCAGTGCTTCAAAACAGATCCGATATGCAACCTGACGGAATTCCAGACATCAACCGGAAGACGCCGAGGCCCTTCAGGAGACAGATGATGAGCAAGCTTGTCGCTACCGCGCACATGTTGATCCGCAAACCGCCAAAGGACATATTCGAGGCGTTCTCCGAGCCGCGATGGCTTGAACTGTTCTGGCTCAAGCGCGCAAGCGCGCCGCTTGCCGAAAACGCCATTGTCGAGTGGGAGTTTCTGGTCCCTGGCGCGCGCGAGACGGTGACTGTCACCGAATTCCTCGCGAATCGGGTCATTGCCTTTTCGTGGTCCGACGGCGTCCTGGTGACCATAAAGCTCATTGCGCACGCTGCGAGTTGTACCCGAGTGTCGATAGCGGCAACGGGCTTCAAGGGCATGCATGCTGTGTCGCAAGCCATAAACGCCACGGAGGGCTTTGCTGTCGTGCTGTGTGACTTGAAAAGCCTGCTGGAGACGGGCTCCTCAGGCAACATGGTGCGTGACAAAGCCGCTCTTATCGGCGCCGATATAGCGGATATCTGATCCGTTCAAACCGAATCCTCATGGGTCGGCTGACTGCTTGCCTTAGCTGTTCTTGGGGTCTTCCAGGGCAGCGGATACTGCCATCATGCCGCGGATCTTGTTGGCCAGGGCCGCCACGGCAAAGGGCTTGGTCATCATTTCCATGCCCGGTTTCATAAAGCCGCTGGCCGAGGTGGCGTCCTTGGCGTAGCCGGTTATAAACAGCACTTTCAGTTTCAGGTGCAGTGCCAGGCCGTATTCGGCCAGTTGCCTACCGTCAAGTCCGGGCAGCCCGATGTCGGTGACCAGCAAATCGATGCAGGGATGGGTTTGCAGGATATGCAGACCGGAGGGGCCATCCGAAGCCGCCAGGGTGTGATAGCCCAGCCCTTGCAATACCTCGGTGATGAGGTTGCGGATGATGGGGTCGTCCTCCACCAGCAGCACGGTTTCATCGCCCTGGGCGCGCGGCACTTCGGTCAGGGTGTCTTGAGGCTCTTCGGCCAGCGCGCCGCTGTGCCGGGGCAGGTAGACCGTAGCGATAGTGCCTTCGCCTGCCTGGGACCTGAGTTCGAGATGACCGCCGCTCTGCTGGGCGAAGCCGTACACCATGGATAGGCCCAGACCGGTGCCCTGACCCTGGGATTTGGTGGTGAAGAAAGGCTCGCATGCGCGCTCCAGGGTCTCCGCGGGCATGCCCGTGCCGCTGTCGCGGACGGTGATCGTCACATAGTCCCCGGCCGGCAGGCTGGATACGCCGTTCTCCGCGCCGCACCGCGCATTGGCGGTCTGGACCTGCAGGCTGCCGCCTTCGGGCATGGCGTCACGGGCGTTAAGCGCCAGGTTGAGGATCGCGCTTTCCAGCTGGTTGGGGTCGCAGAGAATCGGCCAGAGCGCGTCTGCCGCGATCAAGTCCAGGCGATGCAGCGGGCCTATGGTGCCGCGCAGTAGGTCGCGCATGCCGCCGAGCAAGCGATTGGCATCCAGGGACTTGGGAGCCAGGGGTTGGCGTCGGGCAAAGGCGAGCAGGCGGTGGGTGAGGGCGGCGGCCCGTTGCGCCGAACTCATGGCATTGCGGGTGTAACGCTCGATCGGTTCGGTGCGGCCCTGGTTCAAGCGGGTCTGGATCAGTTCGAGGGAGCCGATGATGCCGGCCAGCAGGTTATTGAAGTCATGGGCTATACCCCCGGTGAGCTGCCCCAGGGCTTCCATCTTCTGGGCCTGGCGCAACAGTTCTTCGGTGTGCTGCAGGGCTTCGGCCTGCTCCTTTTCGGCACTGATATGCCGGCCGTAGGCGTAAACCAGCTCGCTCTCGACCGAGGTGTGCCAGGAGATCCAGCGGGGGGTGCCGTCCTGGTGCCGGTAGCGGTTTTCGAAGTCGGAGAGGTCGCACCGGTTGACTGCCGCCTCCAGCTCTCTGCGGGTCGGTTCGACATCCTCGGGCCAGACGAACTCCAGGAAGCTGCGCCCCTTCATCTCGTCGGGCCTGTAGCCGAGGATCTCGGTCCAGGCAGGATTGACGGCGCGGAACAGGCCGTCGCTGTCGACGATGGCCAGCAGGTCGCGGGAGTTGCGCCAGACCCGGTCGCGCTCGGCGGTGCGTGCCTCGACGCGCATTTCCAGGCTGTCGTTGAGTTCGCGCAGGTTCTGCGCGGCCATTTTCTGGTCGTGGATATCGGTATTGGTACCGATCCAGCGCTGTACCTGGCCATCTTCGGCAAGAATGGCAACGGCCCTGACCAGGTGCCAGCGGTAGCTGCCGTCTGCGCGCCGCAATCTGAACTCGGTCTCGTAGTCGCTGCCTGTGGCGACCGCCGCCGCCCAGCGCTGCGCAACGCTGGGCCGGTCGTCGGGGTGAACCAGCTGGCTCCAGCTTTCGCCGTCCAGCTCGCCCTCGGCGGCGGCGCTGTAGGCATAGACCCGGTCGTTGAACCAGTCGAGCTGGCCGTTGGCCGCTGCCGTCCACACCTGGTTGGGCATGGCCTCGGCCAAGGTCCTGAATTTCAATTCGCTGGCGCGCTGTGCCTCCTGTGCCAGGTGCGTCTCGGTGACATCGTAGCCTTCGATAAAGATACCGGTGACCTGGCCCGCTCCGGTGGTCACGGGTTCGTAGATAAAGTCCAGGAAGTGGTCGCGGGGCGGCGAAGCGGGGTTGGTCTGCAGGCGGATCGGCTTGTGGTGCGCGATATAGCGCTGCCCGGTACGGTAGACCTGGTCGAGGCGCTCGAAGAAGTTATCCCCGGCCAATTCCGGGAATACCTCGCGCACGGTCTTACCCAGCAGGTCGCGCTCGCCCACCAGGCGCGAGTAAGCCAGGTTGGCGAATTCGAAGACGTGTTCGGGGCCTTTGAGGATGGTGATAAAGCCCGGCGCGCATTCGAACAGGCGCCGCTGCCGCGCGGTGTCTTCGGTCAGGCGCCGCTCGGCCAGGACCTGGCGGGTGGTCTCGATGCATGGACAGAAAAATCCGCTTACCTCGCCGTTCTCGTTGCGTACCGGTGTATAGGAAAAGGCGAAGTGCGCTTCTTCCCGATAGCCGTGACGCTCCGTTATCAACGTGATGTCTTCCATATGGACCGGCCGGCCGGCATAGGTTTGCTCGACCAGGGGCAGCAGGTCCCGGCGTATTTCGGACCACACCTCGAGCAATGGCGCGCCCAGGGCACCTGGATGCTTGCCCCCGAGGATTTCGGCATAGGCGTCGTTGTAGAGCATGTGATGTTCGGCGCCCCAGGCAATAAACATCGGCTGCTTGGCACCCAGCATGACGCTGACCAGGGTTTGCAAAGGCTGTGGCCAGTCATGGGGTGCGCCGAAAGGCGCGCGGGACCAGTCGTGGGCACGGATCAGGGCCCCCATCTCTCCGCCACCGACAAGAAAAGCGCAGCCTGGGCTGAGGTCAAACATGCGGAACATCGTGATTACTCTGCAACAGAAATGGATCTGCATCCTGCGCCGGCCACCGGCGTGGCACGGTGCGTCAAGACATACGTCAAGACGTTTCGACGTTGGGTCGAGGGAGATGTTCCAACTTCCCGTTCGGGTTCCCGTTCGGGTTCCGGTTCGGGTGCCCGAACGGGGCCCCGTTCAACCCGCCAGCGCCCTGGCCCAGGCGGCCAGCAGGCTGATCGTCACGGTCAGTGTCAGGGACAGGCGCAGCGCGCGGTACCAGGGAGGGGCCAGCCCCAGGGCAATGGCACGCAGGTCCGCCAGGTACAACCCGATAAAGGCCAGCAGCAGCACGGGGAGGGCAAAGGTGGCGGACAGGCCGAACGATACGGCAGTCCAGCCGACCAGGGCCGGGATGACCGAGAATCCCAGTTGAAGCGGCGCGCCCCCGAATTCGTCGTCGCGGGTGGTGTCGGCCGCCATGGCCAGGCCCCAATGGATGGCGCCCATAAAGGCCAGGATGATCGCCGCGTAGTTCAACAGCGCGGTCATGATCGGGTCCTGCATGGCCTGCGGTGCCAGCCACACGCATAGCGCGCCACTGATAAAGGGGATCAGTCCAGAGTATCCCAGCAGCCGCGCCAGCATCGGCGGCTGTGAAGCGTCGTGCATCGGCATCGTGTCTCCTCGAAGGTCCGTCGGCAGTGCCTCGGGCGTCCAGCATAGAGCCGGCGGACAGGATTTTGCGAGCGCGACCTCACGCTGTGCGCATCCAGTGCGAGGACAGGCTGGTTCGACAGGCCGAGTGGCTATTGTTAAGGTGCGGCACTTGGCTGGCGTTTCGGTACTATCCGCTGCGGCGCTTACAGATGCTGGATGTTCACCGGGTAGTTTCCTAGCAATGCGTATTCTTTTGGTTGAAGACGATCCGATCCTGGCCTTGTTGGCCACGACCACCTTGCAGGCCGAGGGTCACGAGGTGTGTGGACCCGCCTTCGATGCCGTCGAGGCACTGTCGCTGGCGGCTTGCCACAAGGCCGATCTGGCGTTCGTCGATATCAACCTCGCCGGGCGCGACGAGGGCATTGCCCTGGCGCGCAGCTTGCGCGAGCGCCATGGTATCGCCAGTATCTTTATCAGTGGGCAGGTCGCGGTGGCACGGGCCAATTGCGAGGTGGCCCTGGGCTTGTTACGAAAGCCCTACGAGCCGCAAGACTTGACGCGCAGCGCCTCGATTGCCCAGGACCTGTTGCTGGGTCGACCCTCGAGCTTGCCGCTACCGGCCTCGCTCGAGCTTTTCGACAACCGCCTTTTATCAGGACGCAACGGATGAATCCTATCGGTGTTACCCCCGAACAGGCAGACGATCTGGGCGAGCTGGAGTTTCGCGAGCTGGCCGACAATGCGCCGGTGATGATCTGGCGCGCAGGCGCGGACAAGCTGTGCGACTGGTTCAACAAGCCCTGGCAGGTCTTTGCCGGCAAATCCCTGGAGCAGCTTCTGGGATACGGCTGGGCCGAGGATGTACACCCCGAGGATCTCGAACGCTGCGTGTCCATCTACGAGAGCGCTTTCGATGCCCGCACGACCTTCACCATGCCCTATCGGTTGAGGCGCAATGATGGCGAGTACCGCTGGTTCCTGGACAACGGCGCGCCGTTCTACCGCAACGGGGTATTTGCCGGGTACTTCGGCAGCTGCGTCGACATCACCGAGCAGCGCGATATTCAGGAACACCAGCGCGTGCTGCTGGCCGAACTGAACCACCGGGTGAAGAACAACCTGCAGCTGATCATCTCCTTTCTGCAATTGTCGAAAATCCGCGCCGAGGGCGACGAGGCCAAGGCCCTGATGCAGGCGGCGATCAGCCGGGTCTATGGCGTGGGCGTGGTGCAGGACGAGCTGCACAAGCACAAGACCGGCCTGGTGGACCTGGGCGAGTACCTGCCTGACCTGGCGCGCACCCTGCTCAATGTCGAGAGCGCGGGGGCAGCGACCCTGGAGGCGCGCACCCAGTGCGTGCGGGTGCCGTTCCAGCTGGCTTCGAACCTGGGACTGATCGTCAACGAACTGATGATCAACGCCATCAAGCACGGTCAGGGGGCCACGGGCACGGTGCGCTTGCAGGTGCTGCAGCCCGAGCCCGACCTGCTCGAGATCGCGGTAGGCGACAGCGGCGACGGATTCAGCCCCGCCATGCTCGCTCTCGATGCGCCGCCCGCCGCCGTTCGTGGCCTGGGGCTTATCGATGCCCTGGCCCGGCGCTGCAATGCCAGGGTCGAGCGCAGCAATCAAAACGGCGCCCGGGTCAGGCTGGTCATGCCCATCCCTGCGCTGCCCGCTTCGGCTAACGAGCACCCTTAGCCGCCATCCGCCCGCAGTACGGGTAACGCGCGCCGCCGAGCCGCAAGGCGGCCCAAATAAGCTATTCGCCTTTCAGGGCCCGCTCTTCTTGCTGTACGGCTTCGATTCCGCTGCGGCTTTGGCCACCCTGGTCGGGTGCTGATCCAGCGGCGTCTCAGGCTGCTGCGCCCGCTCAACGCTAGCCATGGTGGGTTACAAACCATGTGCTGCCCACCGCCTGGCAGCGGATATGAAACCTGTTAAACGCAAGACGACTAGCCAGGGTCAAAAACCTCGATCAACCAGGGAACGCACCCCGTGGAGTTCAAGGACTACTACCAGGTTCTCGGCGTCGACAAGGTCACCAGCGCGGATCAGATCAAGAAGTCCTACCGCAAGCCGGCCCGTAAATATCACCTCGATGTCAGTCAGGAAGCGGATGCCAACGTGCGCATGAAGGCGGTCAACGAGGCCTATGCGGTGCTCGGTGATCCGGAAAAGCGCCAGGCCTACGATCCGCTGGGCCAGCGTTACCGCGACGGCCAGGAGTTCCAGCCGCCACCGGATTGGGACGCCGGCTTCGAGTATTCCGGCGCCCCTTTCGCCGACGCCGACTGGGGCGAGTACAGCGATTTTTTCGCCAGCCTCTTCGGCCGCGCTGCCCCACCCGGTCGGGGCGGCCGGGGCAGTGCGCGGTCGATGCGCGGCGAGGACCATCACGCGAAGATCGTCATCGACCTGAGCGACGCTTACCAGAGCGCGACCCGCACCACCACCCTGCGCGCCGCGCGCCCCGATGCCCAGGGCCGCATGGACCTGCAGGAGCGCCACCTTAGCGTGGAAATTCCCGGGGGCGTCAGGGAAGGCCAGCACATCCGGCTGGTCGGGCAGGGCGGACCGGGCCAGGGCGGTGGCGCGGCGGGGGATCTGTTTCTGGAGGTGCAGTTCAAGCAGGACCCGCATTACCGCGTGGAGGATCGCGATCTGTACCTGACGCTGCCGATCCCACCCTGGGAAGCGGCATTGGGCGCGAGTCTCGAGGCGCCTACGCCCTCGGGCAAGGTGCAGGTGAAAATCCCCGCGCATCGCAAAACGGGCGCAAGTTGAGCCTCATGTTCTACCGGGGGCAGTCGGGGCCGCACGCTGTTGGCTTAGCGTCAGCAGCCTGGCCGGTTTCATCCGTTGCGTTCCAGTTGCAGGGTGCTTTGGCCATCGCGGGCGTGCGGTGACGCATACCGCGTCTGGCCCCGCGACACCCCATGGCTATGGTCAAGGCCGGCGTCGGCTGGTACAAGCATTGGCGTCCAAGTGACCGAGCGGACTTCATCTTCATCCTCCTCCCAGACACAGGTGAACACTGCCATGTCCACGCCGCCGATCCCTCTGCCGGATCACGACGCGCTTTCGTCCTCGGCCATCGCCAGGGCTTGCGGCGGTTGCTCGATCGAGGCGCTGAACAGCCGTTGCTTCTGCATCGGCCTGGACAGCGAGGCGCTGCGTCTTGCCCTGGAGTCCGAACTCGGCCAGCCGGGGCTGTTCGAGCTGGTGCAGCAGCGCTGCCCCTACTTGTTCGCCGCGCACCCGGTGTTCGTCGCGCCCGCACAGCTGGCGCGCATGGCCGAGGTGGTGCGCGCCGTGGAGTCGGTGGTGGCGCTGCCGGCGTATCGCGAGCAGGTGCTGGCCCGCTCGCCGGCCATTGCCCGCCATGATCCGGGGGCCAAGGGGGTGTTTTTCGGTTACGACTTCCATGTCGCCGAAGACGGCTTCGGTCTGATCGAGATCAACAGCAATGCCGGCGGTGCCATGCTCAACGCCGTGCTGGCGCGGGCGCAACGGGCCTGCTGTCCGGGCATCGAGCAATTGCTGCCGCCCGCGGCGCGGGCCGAAAGCCTGGAGGCGGCGATCATCGCGATGTTCCGCCAGGAGTGGGCGCTGGGAGGCCAGGCACGGCCGCTGCGCAGCATCGCCATTGTCGACGAAGCGCCCGAGCGGCAGTACCTCTACCCGGAATTCCTGCTGTTTCAGCAGTTGTTCGCGCGCCACGGATTGCAGGCGGTGATCGCCGATCCCGCCGAGCTCTACCTTAGGGGCGGCGTGCTCTGGCATGGCGAGTTGGCCATCGACCTGGTCTACAACCGCCTGACCGATTTCGCCCTCGACGCTCCGGCTCATGCCGCCCTGCGCCAGGCCCACCTCGAACGTGCCACGCTGCTCACTCCGCACCCGCAGACTCATGCGTTGTATGCGGACAAGCGCAACCTGGCGCTGCTCTGCGATGCCGCGCAGTTGCAGGCCCTGGGCGTGCCCCAGGCCACCCAGGACCTGCTATTGGCCGCCATTCCCCCTACCGAGGTGGTGCATCCGGCCAATGCCGAGCGCCTGTGGCGCGAACGCAAGCGGCTGTTCTTCAAACCCTGCGCCGGCTTCGGCAGCCGCGCCGCTTACCGCGGCGACAAGCTGACCCAGCGCGTCTGGCAAGAGATCCTGGCCGGCGATTACGTCGCCCAGGCCCTGGTGCTGCCCGGTGAGCGGGTCATGTCCGCCGAGACCCCGGCGCTAAAGTTCGATGTGCGCGACTACGCCTACGACGGTGCGGTGCAGTGGGTGGCGGCGCGGTTGTACCAAGGCCAGACCACCAATTTCCGCACCCCGGGCGGTGGTTTCGCGCCGGTGTACCCGGGCCCCCAGGCGCCCGCCACAGACTGACCCGTCATGCCCGCGAAGGCGGGTATGGCCGCGAACGGCCCCACGGCTTATTCGGAGCAGTCGTAGGGTATCGCTTCGCTCAGTCCATCCTTATGTCGAGCAGTTGCAGATGGAGGCCGGCGACCACGCCCGCGCTCGCGCCTCTATCGTCTAGCGCGAAAGCCACCCGCGCCTGCGACGCACAGTCGCGGCTGCCACAGTTAATTGTCCACCTCGACCGGGGTGCGCACCAAGCGTCGGTCGAGTTGCTGCGCTACCCCGAGGTGCTCGGCGAGAGGCATGGGAAAAGCGCGCGCCGGCACCCCTCGGTTAACTGTGCACTTAGCAGCAGTGTCATACCGCGCCGTTCCCTCCGGAGCTTCGGTGTGGCCGATGAGTTTTCAAAAAAACGATACGTACTATCTTTAAAATGGCGTATATTCATTTTTAAATGATAGTGAGTACATTAAATATGAAGCCCAAGCAGCAGCAAAACCAGCGACTCATCCTGCAGGCCGCCGTCGAGTTGATGTCGGTGCAGGGCTTCGACGGCACCAGCATGAAGCAGATCGCCCGTGCTGCCGGCCTGGGCGATGCGACCATCTACAAGTATTTCTCCACGAAGGAGAAGCTGGTGCTGGGTTACTTCGAGCAGGCCCTGGCCGACGCCCTCGCCGAGACTCTGGCCACGGCCGAGTTCGACAGCTTCAGCCTGCAAGAACGCCTGCAGCGTCTCGTCGATGCGCTATTGGAACTGCTGCTGCCCGACCGCGAGTTCGTGGCTCTCGCCCGGGGCTTGGTGGGCAAGTCGCCGATGTTGCTGATGGGCGATACCCTGCCGGGCAAGCGCGCCATCAAGGAGGCCGTGGCCGGGTTTATCGAGGCCGCCGAGGCCGACGGCAGCATCGCCCCCTGCGACTTCAAACCGCTTATCGGTGGCCTTTTCGCCGACTACCTGTTCACGGTGGTGGTCTATTGGCTCAACGACAGCTCGGACGAGTTCTCCGACACCACCCGGCTGGTCGATCTCACCCTGGCGGTGCTGGCGCAGACCCTGGAAAGCGGCCTGCTCAACAAGCTGTCGGAGCTGGGCGGGTTTCTGCTGCGCAGCCAGTTCTCGCGCCTGATGCAGAACGGCTCGACACTGATCGAGTTGGTCAAGCTCGCCCGTCCGCTGGTCAAGCGCTGATGGACATGGAAGCTCCCCTCAATCCGATGCTGGTGCTGGCTGCCGGCCTCAGTGCAGTGGCCGCGTTACTGCACCTGATGATCATCCTCGGCGGCGGGGCCTGGTACCGGTTTTTCGGCGCGGGCGAACGTCTTGCCCGTGCGGCCGAAGCCGGCCGGGTGTATCCGTCCCTGGTGACGGCCGGCATCGCGGCGGTGCTGGGGCTGTGGGCGGCCTATGCCTTGGCGGCAGGCGGATTCCGTCTGGCGCTGCCCTGGGTGCCTCAGGTGATGTGCGCGGTGACGTTGGTCTACCTGGTGCGCGGCCTGGCCATTGTTCCGCTGATACTTTTCACGCGGACCGCTGTCACGCCGTTCCTGCTATGGAGTTCTGGGGTGTGCCTGCTGGTCGGGCTGGTTCATCTGGTCGGGTTGTACCAGGCCTGGCCGCGGCTGATGGGGGCGTCTGCATGAGCTGCCGTTGCGCCCTCTCTGACATGCCGCACCAAAGGAAGTCCCATGGTTACTGAATCCAAACTCCGCACCGGGCGCATGGCCCGGGGCGCTATCACCGGCCTGGCCGTCGCCCAGGCTGGCGTGGCCCACCTGGGTCACCTGGTCCGCCGAAAATCGGCACCGGATGAAGCCGATGCACGCCAGGCCGAGCATGAGGCCGAACTGGGCCGCATCCTCTTTCGTGCCCTCAACCAGCTCAAGGGCACGGCGCTCAAGGCCTCGCAACTGCTGAGCATGGAAGCCAGCCTGCTGCCGGAGGGGGTGCGCCGGGAGTTGGCGCGTGGCTTCCACCAGGCCACGCCACTCAACCGGGCCCTGGTGCATAAAGTCTTCCGCCAGGAGTTCTCGCGGGACGCCGATGACCTGTTCCAGCGCTTCGACCCGCAGGCCTTCGCCGCAGCCAGCCTCGGTCAGGTCCACCATGCCGAGCTGCACGGGGGCGAACGGGTGGTGGTCAAGGTGCAATACCCCGGCATCGCGGCCTCCATCGGCAGCGACATGGGCCTGATCCGCCACCTGCTGCAGGGGCTGCGGCTGACGTCCGACCTGCTGCCCGGCCACGACATCGTCGACCGGATCATGACGGATATCGAACACAGGCTGGCCGAGGAAGTCGACTACACCCACGAAGCCGGGCAGTTGCAATGGTTCGGCGAGCATGCGCGACTGGCGGATGTGGTGGTGCCGCAGCCGGTGCTCAGCCACAGCAGCCGGCGCGTGCTGACCATGCAGGCCATGGGCGGCCTGCACCTCGATGCCTGGCTGGCCACCCAGCCCGGCCAGGCGGCGCGCAACCGTGCGGGCCAAAGCCTGTTCGACTGGTTCATGCACAGCGTGTTCGGATGGCACCGGCTGAATGCCGATCCGCATCCCGGCAATTTCCTGTTTATGCCGGATGGCCGGGTGGGGGTGCTCGATTTCGGCTGCACCAAGCCGTTGTCGTCGGCCTTTACCGACAGGATCGCCCGGGTCTGGTGTGTCGGCCTGAGTGAGGTGGCGGGTAGCGACAGCACACCGCTGCGCCAGGCCTATGTCGATCTCGGCCTGATCTCGCCCAGCCTGTCGGATGCGGATTTCGAACAGCAGCTGATGCCGGCCCTCGCCGCGATACGGGCCTGGCAGATCGAGCCGTTCCGGCAGGCCAGCTTCGATTTCGCGAACCGCTCAGCCTTTCCGGTCTTGACGGCCGCACATCGCCAGGTCCTCACCCGGTCCATGATCGCCGTGCCGCCGGAGCTGCCGTATTTCGACCGGGCATTCCTGGGCATCAGCCAGCTGCTGAAAACCCTGGGCGCCGAGGTGGCAACCCTAACCCCCTGGATCCATTCATCCTTCAAGGAGTCACGTCATGTCTGAACGCTCTCACACCCCCAGGGCCTGGATCGGCCATTGTTTGATGGGGGTTGCCGTCCTGCACACCCTCGCCGCCGGCTTCCTCTTCGCCGACCCGCTGCTCGACATCGCCCGCGAAGGGATTTTCGACAGCATCAACCGCGATCCACGCAAGGGGCAGGCAGTATGGTTCGTGATGTTCGGTGCGCTGCTCGCCCTGCTGGCCCTGGCCGTGACGGCGCTCGAACGGCGCGATGACAGGGCCACGCTGCAGGCGGTGGGTGTCGGCCTGCTGCTGCTCGCGGCCCTGGGCATCGTGCTGATGCCCACGTCCGGCTGCTGGCTGGCCATTCCGCCGGGCATCGCCTTGCTGACGAGGCGTCGCGTCGAGGCGGCCGGCGTGTCGCCGCGGGGTGCCTGAACAAGGATTTTGTCTCCCAGTCATTCATTTTTCAGCTTCACAGGAAATCCAGCATGTTCGCCAGAGTCATGAGTATTCAGATCCAGTCCGGGAAGCTTGAGGAAGCCACCGCCGTCTACCGCGACTACGTGCTCCCGGTCGCCAGGCAGCAGAAAGGTTTCGTCAGCGCCTTGCTGTTGACCGATGCGAGGACCGGAAAAGCCGTATCGACCACCGTCTGGGAGACCCTGGCCGACCAGAATGCCGATGCGGCCAACGGCTACATCCAGCGCGAGCTGGCCAGGATCGGCACCCTGATGGTCGCCCCGCCTACCCGGGAGGAGTTCGAAGTCAGCGTATATAGCTGAATCTTCCTGGGTCTGGACACGGGGTGGGGCAACCACCGAAGACCGTCGAATGAACATTGCCATGCTGGGCGCGGTGCAGTGGGTGTCAGCCTGGGCATTGCCCCAGGGATAGAAGGCGCGACGTCGCCTTGCTTGAATGCCATGCGGCGCCGATGATCATGGCCCTCAAGCAGGGCGGCGTTTCACTGATTTCGGAGGTGAAAACCCTGCGACCGTTGGCCGCCATATCGCCAAACAGCCAATCGAAACCCTCGGCATGGGCGATCAGCGCCGCGTTGGCCAGCAGCACCTGACCTTTGCCGTTCACCCGATTGACAGCCTGCTTCGGATGCATCGGCCCTGGGCGCAGCCCCCACGAAGACGGGGTCCGGACATCCCATCATTTTATCGAAACTCTTTAGTGGACCCGTCCTCCAAAATCCTGAACCTTCAGTACATTAGGTAGCTTATTTATGGTCAGGGAAACGGATCACTATCGTATTTACCAGACGCCTTTCGGTTGGAAGCTGCGCAAGGGTGGAAATCCTCGGGCGACCCGAGTTGCGGATAACAAGGAGGAAATCATCCGCCTTGCCCAGGAGTTGCTGGGCAATCAGTTCGACTCGATCAAGATCTACAACATCGATGGTTCGCTGAACGAAGAGCGGGTGTTCGAAGCCGCACCCGCTTCATGCAGCGTGCGTGCGTGAAACGGGGCGAGCCTATGGGGCGAGCCGATGGACGGTGATAAGCGGATAGCGGGTATCGATCAGTCCCCTGGCGGGACCGAAGAAACCAGTTTCGCCAACGAATTTTCAGCCGCTGCCGAGGGTCTCGTGATGCCCCTGTTCGCACGGGCAGTCGATCAGGCGACCCGTCTAGGCATCACCGCATGGGTACTCAGCGGACTGGACCCGGTCGGTTGGCCTGAGGTTTGCCTTTACCTGGAGCCTGCCGACAGTTCTGCGCAGAGCCGCTACTGCATTGCGGCCGACGTCTCGCGTCGACGGGTTATTCATCAGCGCCATGTGCAAGGTCCGTTGCCAAGCGACAGCCGGCTGGAAACCGAGCTGTGCGGATTGAACGAGACGGTATTGAATACCGAGTTGGGCCTGTTCTTCCGCCAGGCGACTCAACACGTCATTGATGTGCTACCGGGGCATAAAGCGGGTTTTTGAGTCGAAGGTGCCTGGATATAGCCTGTTGATTCGCATCCGTTGGCCGGGTTATCGAGCGCTTCAGTCGCAGCCCAGCGTTTTATCGGGCTCTGGCCCTGGGCTGGGTACCTGGGGTTTTGGGGGCAACGAAGCATTTTCGGCCAAGGCCAGGTCTTCGAGAAAAGTCTTGCCGAGTCGAAGAATCTGCTCCTGGCTGTAACAGTCTGTCGCGCGAATGCCCACGATAGAAAACGCGCCTGAACTCGAACGGCTCTTGAACTGAAAAGCAAAACTGCCATCCGTTAGCCGGTTACACCGTGCCTGGTATAAGGGCATGCATTCTTCCAAAAGTTTTTCTATTTCTTCAGGGTGTAGCCGAATGGTCATGGAAGCCTCCGTTAAGACTGCCTTGATCGATAAACGCTAGCAGAGTCGTATGGGCTGTAAATGATGGCTAGGTGTTTTTTTGGTCTGAGGAAAGTGCTGCGCTTAAACGAGTCGTAGTGAAGCTTTAATGGCTGCGAGGGTGAGAGGATATATATGTCAAGTTGATATTTAGCGAAGCTTCGCAAAACGCGAAGAGAAAATTTAATATGACTGTAATGCCGCGCGGAGTGTGAACGGTGGGTTGGAATAACCGCGCTAAATGCCATTGGATAATGATATTAAGCGTTTGAATGAAGCGAGTGTCCCGGCTCATATGACCAGTCGCGCTGCGGTAAAAGCCAGCCCCGCAAGCACGACAGCCGTGGCGATATACCATTTGGTTTGCGACAGTATGGTCTCGGAAACACTGGTGCGAAGCTCGGCAATCATCGTCCCGACAGCTGCCAGTTCGGCCTTGGTCGCAATATGAGTGACTACATCTTCGAGTTTGGTTTCGATACGGACCAGACGCGCCTGAATTTCAGGCATGGCCGCTTCGAGCTTCTCTACACGCTCTTTCAACTCGTCGTCTCCTGGCGGGCCTCCTCCCGCATTACCAACGCCCAATGTATGCGTCCAGTTCATACTTTTGCGAATGGGGGCTATGTTATCAGTCATCACCTTCACCAATTTGAAAGTGCGCATGCACATTGATCAGCGAAGTGTGAATCAAATAGCCACAGCGAGGGCACTCCATCAAGGCGCAGGGTGTGTAGTCCTCGGGGTTGAAAGCCTGCGGCAGTTTATAAACCAGCATGTTGGGATCGTCTCCCTCCACTTCGGTAAAGAAAAACCACTCGCCTTCGTGGGGGCAGATCGGGCATTTGTTCGAGCGCCCCACAGTGGCCAGGTAGTCCATGAACTTGCTGGCCTTGAACCTGAGCTCCATGGTTTTGTAATTCAATACCAGCTGATTTTGTTGATCATTATTCATTAGCACGCATCCTTTCGCTGACCCAGAGGGTCAGGGGCTTGACATCCATCCTTGGCGATTGCCAGTGCTGCGCGGCGAATAGTCACATTCAATCGGTATCGTGGCTAGTCTGTTCGGTTTCGCTCAGCGAGTCCTCTGCGTCGCCCATGGGAAGTACCTTGCAATCATAATCACGACCCGGCTCGGGTATCCAGAGGCTTGGACAAGGCTTTCGACCGATGATGAGGCCATAAGGCTCCCGTGTCTGAGGTGGGGGTGCCGGCCGAGCGGTCCCTGCTTTAGTCGGTCCTGCTTGATCCTGGCAGAGCTTAGCAAGGTTGGATATTTAGACGCGGGATGGTCTGCCTTTTTTGTAAAACACCCGGCGAGCCGACGGCGAGCCGATTCGACCTGACCGACACCACCATTCAGGGGCAGGCAGAGAGTCTTGAATGGGCTGTCGTTCTCGAGCCGCTGCAGACTCGAGTAGCCGGCTGGAATTTCGGATAAAAAAAAGCCCACCTGGGTGGGCTTTTTCAGATCGGGTGGGTGCTGCGCGGACTTTTACTCGGTAGTCGCCGCTTGACAGCCCAGCAGGTCTTCATCGGTGACTTTCCAGGTTTCGGAGGCTTTGATGGTCACTTCCTGAACCACGCAAACATCTTGATCTTCATCGACCAGGCGCACATCCCACTTGCCTGCTGTCACGCCAGTCAGGGTAAGGGTCATGCCGGATATCAGCGCTTGTTCGCCGAGGTGATCTTCACCCCAATCTTCTTGGCTGCTGGGAGCGAAGTAGATTTCGTAGATATCCCACGAGGAGGCGTTTTCAATCTTGACCGTGCTGGCACCCAGGGCCGGGAATGCAAGCAGCATGGATAGGGAAAAGCCGACAGAGAAAATGCGCTTCATAGGTGTCCTTCAGGATGAAAAATGGAGCATTCAATGTGCCATTAGACAATGGTCCCTAGACGGGTAATGGTCAATTAGATAGAGCAGGAATTTCCAAGTTTATTTTTTGCTGCTCCTGTCGGCCTGCGCGTGTTCCCTTAGCCCATTTGGAGCATGCCGAAGGGGAGACGGCTGCAGGAGGCTGGCGAAACAAGAGACAAGCCTCCGATTCGATGTGCTATGGTACCGCCCTTCGTAAAGCGCTCGGTCTATGTATTTCTTTTTATATCAAGCGCTTAGATTTTATCGAAAAGGTGTTGGCTTGGCGTGCCCTGGGTTTTAGCGCGAGTCTTGTCGCACCAGCTCCGCTTGAGGCAGTGCCTGGCTATTGTCGGACGCACTGACTTGGCGTGATCCGTTTTTCCATGCAACGATTCCCAGTCACTGCGGTTCGATTTCGGTCGGCCTACGGGCTCCCGCCACTGTGAGGCGGGTCTACCGTCGAATCGCGTACTGGCTCATCCCAACCCACGTGACCTTTGGTAAGGGTCACCACTAGGAGAGGAAGCGCCATGCCTGTTATTACTCTTCCCGACGGCAGTCAGCGTACGTTCGATCACCCGGTTTCCGTAGCCGAGGTGGCTCAATCCATTGGCGCGGGCCTGGCCAAGGCCACCATCGCCGGCAAGGTCAATGGTGCTCTGGTCGACGCCTGCGACCTGATCGCGGACAACGCCACGCTGCAGATCATCACGGCCAAGGACGAAGAGGGGCTGGAGATCATCCGCCACTCCTGCGCTCACCTGATCGGCCATGCCGTCAAGCAGCTGTACCCGACCGCCAGGATGGTGATCGGTCCGGTCATCGACGAAGGCTTTTATTACGACATCGCCTACGAGCGCCCCTTCACCCTGGACGACGTCGCGGCCATCGAGCAGCGCATGCTGCAGTTGATCGAAAAAGACTACGACGTGGTCAAGAAGGTGACCCCGCGCGCCGAGGTGATCGAGCTGTTCGCCGCCCGCGGCGAAGACTACAAGCTGCGCCTGGTCGAGGACATGCCCGACACCCAGACCATGGGCCTGTACTACCACGAAGAATACGTCGACATGTGCCGCGGCCCGCACGTGCCCAATACGCGTTTCCTCAAGGCCTTCAAACTGACCAAGCTGTCCGGCGCCTACTGGCGCGGCGACGCCAAGAACGAGCAGTTGCAGCGCATCTACGGCACCGCCTGGGCCGACAAGAAGCAGCTCGCCGCCTATGTGCAGCGCATCGAGGAAGCGGAAAAACGCGACCACCGCCGTATCGGCAAGCAGCTCGACCTGTTCCACACCCAGGAAGAAGCGCCGGGCATGGTGTTCTGGCACCCCAACGGCTGGACCCTCTATCAGGTGCTGGAGCAGTACATGCGCCAGGTGCAGCGTGAGAACGGCTACGTGGAAGTGCGCACGCCGCAGGTTGTCGACCGCATTCTGTGGGAGAAATCCGGGCATTGGTCCAACTACGCCGAGAACATGTTCACTACCTCGTCGGAAAACCGTGACTATGCGGTCAAGCCGATGAACTGCCCGTGCCACGTGCAGATCTTCAACCAAGGCCTGAAAAGCTACCGCGAGCTGCCGCTGCGCATGGCCGAGTTCGGTGCCTGTCACCGTAACGAGCCCTCTGGCGCGCTGCACGGCATCATGCGCGTGCGCGCCTTTACCCAGGACGACGCGCACATCTTCTGCACCGAGGAGCAGGTCAAGAAGGAAGCGGCCGATTTCATCCGGCTGACCCTCAAGGTCTACGCCGACTTCGGCTTCAGCGATATCGTCATGAAGCTCTCGACCCGTCCGGTCAAACGCGTCGGTTCCGACGAGCTGTGGGACCGCGCCGAGGGGGCGCTGGCCGATGCGCTGAACGAGTCCGGCCTGGCCTGGGAATACCAGCCGGGCGAGGGTGCCTTCTACGGGCCGAAGATCGAGTTCACACTGCGCGACTGCCTGGGACGCAGTTGGCAGTGCGGCACCCTGCAGTACGATCCGAACCTGCCGGAGCGGCTGGATGCCAGCTATATCGCTGAGGACAATCAGCGCAAGCGTCCGGTGATGCTGCACCGGGCCATCCTGGGTTCCTTCGAGCGCTTCATCGGCATGCTGATCGAGCACTACGCCGGAGCTTTCCCTGCCTGGCTCGCGCCAACCCAGGCCGTTATCCTGAATATCACCGATAAGCAGGCCGATTTTGCGCTGGAAGTGGAAAAAACCCTCATGCAAAGCGGGTTTCGTGCCAAGTCGGACTTGAGAAACGAGAAGATTGGCTTTAAAATCCGCGAGCATACCTTGCTCAAGGTTCCCTATCTTCTGGTTATCGGAGATCGGGAAGTCGAGCTAAAAACCGTCGCCGTGCGAACGCGAGAAGGTGCCGACCTGGGCTCCATGCCTGTCGCCCAATTCGCAGATTTCCTCGCTCAGGCGGTTTCCCGGCGTGGTCGCCATGATTCGGAGTAATTATTATTAAGCGTGAAATGAGACAAGACAAACGAGCTGCACCGAAGGCCCCGATCAACGAGAATATCTCGGCACGCGAGGTTCGGTTAATTGGCGCAGAGGGTGAGCAGCTTGGGATTGTGTCAATTGAAGACGCGCTTCTTAAGGCCGAAGAGGCCAAGCTGGATCTGGTAGAAATTTCCGCCGATGCAGTGCCTCCTGTTTGCAAACTGATGGACTACGGCAAGTCGATCTTCGAAAAGAAGAAGCAGGTAGCCGCGGCGAAGAAAAACCAGAAGCAGATCCAGGTTAAAGAAATCAAGTTTCGTCCAGGGACGGAGGAAGGGGATTACCAGGTAAAACTGCGCAACCTGGTACGTTTCCTGAGTGACGGGGACAGGGCCAAGGTGTCGTTGAGATTCCGTGGTCGTGAGATGGCCCACCAGGAGCTGGGGATGGAGCTGTTGAAGCGGGTCGAAGGTGACCTGCTCGAATACGGTTCGGTCGAACAGCATCCGAAGATGGAAGGACGCCAGCTGATCATGGTCATCGCCCCCAAAAAGAAGAAGTAACCACCAGGGCACGGCAGGCCTTGCGGTTATGTTTATCAACTGAATGCGGAGTACCCGAACATGCCAAAGATGAAAACCAAAAGCGGCGCTGCAAAGCGCTTCTTGAAGACTGCGAATGGCTACAAGCACAAGCACGCTTTCAAGAGCCACATCCTGACCAAAATGTCTACCAAGCGTAAGCGTCAACTGCGCGGCAGCACCATGGTGCATCCGTCAGACGTACGTAAAGTAGAGCGCATGCTGCGCGTTCGTTAATTTCGGTCAAGGTTAGAGGAAGTTACTCATGGCTCGTGTCAAGCGTGGTGTCGTCGCTCGTCGTCGTCACAAAAAGATTCTGAAACTCGCGAAAGGCTACTATGGCGCACGCTCACGCGTGTTCCGCGTCGCCAAACAGGCAGTGATCAAGGCAGGCCAATACGCCTACCGTGACCGCCGTCAGAAGAAGCGTCAGTTCCGTGCATTGTGGATCGCCCGTATCAACGCAGGCGCTCGTGTCAACGGCTTGTCCTACAGCCGTTTCATCGCTGGCTTGAAAAAGGCAACGATCGAGATCGACCGCAAGGTGCTGGCTGACCTGGCAGTGAACGAAAAAGCGGCGTTTGCTGCGATTGTCGAGAAAGCGAAAGCCGTTCTGGCTTAAGTCCCCGACAGTCACCGGGTTCGCCCGGTGCTAAACGTCACCGATAGGGGAAGAGCCTTACAGCTCTTCCCCTATTTCGTATCTGGAGTCTGTACATGGAAAACCTGGATGCGCTGGTCGCGCAAGCGCTCGCGGCCGTGCAACACACCGAAGACGTCAATGCCCTGGAGCAGCTGCGGGTGCATTACCTGGGCAAGAAGGGCGAGCTCACCCAGGTGATGAAGACCCTGGGCAACCTGTCCGCCGAGGAGCGGCCCCAGGCCGGCGCCTTGATCAATGCCGCCAAGGAAAGCGTGCAAGAGGCCCTGAACGCTCGCAAGCAATTGCTGGAGCAAGCGGCGCTGAGCACCAAGCTGGCGGCCGAATGCATCGACGTCACCTTGCCGGGCCGCGGTCAGACCTCGGGCGGCCTGCATCCGGTGACGCGGACCCTGGAACGGATCGAGCAATTCTTCACCCGGATCGGCTACGGCATCGCCGAAGGCCCCGAGGTCGAGGACGATCACCATAATTTCGAGGCGCTGAACATCCCCGGCCACCACCCGGCCCGGGCGATGCACGACACCTTCTATTTCAACGCCAACATGCTGCTGCGCACCCACACCTCGCCGGTCCAGGTGCGCACCATGGAAAGCCAGCAGCCGCCGATCCGTATCGTCTGCCCTGGGCGCGTATACCGCTGCGACTCTGATATCACCCATTCGCCGATGTTCCACCAGGTCGAAGGCCTGCTGGTCGACGAGGGCATCAGCTTCGCCGACCTCAAGGGCACCATCGAGGAGTTCCTGCGGGTGTTCTTCGAAAAGCCCCTGGGCGTGCGCTTCCGTCCCTCGTTCTTCCCCTTCACCGAGCCCTCGGCCGAAGTGGATATGCAGTGCGTGATGTGCAGCGGCAAGGGTTGCCGCGTCTGCAAGCAGACCGGCTGGCTGGAAGTGATGGGCTGCGGCATGGTCCACCCCAACGTGCTGCGCATGTCCGGCATCGACCCGGAAAAATTCCAGGGTTTTGCCTTCGGCATGGGTGTGGAGCGTCTGGCCATGCTGCGCTATGGCGTCAACGATTTACGGCTGTTCTTCGACAACGACCTGCGATTCCTCGCGCAATTTCGCTAGCGCCCTCGCATTTCGTCATCGAATCGATTCAGGAGAACAGACAGTATGAAATTCAGTGAACAGTGGTTGCGCGGCTGGGTAAATCCCCAGGTGTCCCGTGACGAACTGGTGGCGCGCCTGTCCATGGCCGGCCTGGAAGTCGACAGCGTCACCCCGGCCGCCGGTGTCTTCAGTGGTGTGATAGTGGGCGAGGTGCTCGCCACCGAGCAGCACCCGGATGCCGACAAGCTGCGCGTGTGCCAGGTCAGCGATGGCCGCGAAACCTTCCAGGTGGTCTGCGGCGCGCCGAACGTGCGCCCGGGCCTGAAGATCCCCTTCGCCCAGATCGGCGCCGAGCTGGCGGGCGACTTCAAGATCAAGAAGGCCAAGCTGCGAGGTGTCGAGTCCAACGGCATGCTCTGCTCGGCCTCCGAGCTGCAGATCAGCGACGACAACGATGGCCTGATGGAGCTGCCGGCCGATGCGCCGGTGGGCCAGGACATCCGCCAGTACCTCGAGCTGGACGATGCCAGCATCGAAGTGGACCTGACCCCCAACCGTGGCGATTGCCTGTCCCTGGCCGGCCTGGCCCGCGAAGTGGGCGCGCTCTATGCTGCCCCGGTGAGCCGTCCGGTGGTCGCCGCCGTAGCGGCCGTGCACGACCAGTGCTTCCCCATCGAGGTGTCGGCGCCCCAGGCCTGCCCGCGTTACCTCGGGCGTGTGGTGCGCAACGTCGACCTGTCAAAGCCGACGCCGCTGTGGATGGTCGAGCGCCTGCGCCGCGCCGATGTGCGCAGCATCGACGCGGTGGTTGACGTCACTAACTACGTGATGCTCGAACTGGGCCAGCCGATGCACGCCTTCGACCTGGCGCAGCTCAGCGGCGGTATCCAGGTGCGCATGGCCGAGCCGGACGAGAAACTGGTGCTGCTCAGTGGCCAGGACGTCAGCCTGCGGGCCGATACCCTGGTGATCGCCGACCAGCAGCGCGCCCTGGC
Organism: Pseudomonadota bacterium; assembly: GCA_040385585.1. Lineage (GTDB taxonomy): Bacteria > Pseudomonadota > Gammaproteobacteria > Pseudomonadales > Pseudomonadaceae > Aquipseudomonas. The sequence goes on from JAZKHB010000026.1 coordinate 62,416, forward strand.
CATCGCCGGCGTGATGGGTGGCCAGGCCAGCGGCGTAAGCGCCGAGACCCGCGACCTGTTCCTGGAAAGCGCCTTCTTCGACACCATCGCCCTGGCCGGCAAGGCCCGTTCCTATGGCCTGCACACCGACTCGTCGCACCGCTACGAGCGCGGCGTCGACTGGCAGCTGGCCCGCGAAGCCATGGAGCGTGCCACCGGCCTGCTGCTGGAGATAGTCGGTGGCGAGCCGGGCCCGATCAGCGAGGTGGTCAGCCAGGCCCAGTTGCCGGCGATCGCCCCCATCACCCTGCGCGCCGAGCGCATCGAGCAGATGTTCGGCCTGGTGATGGAGGCGGCCGAAGTCGAGCGCCTGCTCGGCGCTCTTGGCCTGGGAATCGTGGCGGATGGGGCTGGGCAGTGGCGCGTCGAGGTGCCCAGTCACCGCTTCGACATCAGCCTGGAAGTGGACCTGATCGAAGAACTGGGTCGCCTGTACGGCTACAACCGCCTGCCGGTGCGCTATCCCCAGGCACGCCTGGCCCCGCAGCCCAAGGCGGAAGCCCGGGCCGAGCTGCCGGCCTTGCGCCGTCTGCTGGTGGCCCGTGGATATCAGGAGGCCATTACCTACAGCTTTATCGATCCCAAGTGGTTCGAGCTGTTCAGCCCTGGTGTCGAGCCGCTGCTGCTGGCCAACCCGATCTCCGCCGACATGGCGGCCATGCGTGCCACGCTGTGGCCGGGCCTGGTCAAGGCCGTGCAGTACAACCTCAACCGGCAGCAGTCGCGCGTGCGCCTGTTCGAAAGTGGCTTGCGCTTCGTTGGCCAGCTGGAAGGCCTGAAGCAGGAGGCCATGCTGGCCGGCGTGATCGGCGGCAGCCGCCTGCCGGAAGGCTGGGCCAACGGGCGCGAGTCGGTGGACTTCTATGATTTAAAGGCCGATGTCGAGGCCCTGCTGGGGTTTGCCGGCGCACTGCAGGCCTACAGCTTCGTGCCGGGCGAACACCCGGCGCTGCACCCGGGCCAGACCGCGCGCATCGAGCGCGAGGGGCGCCTGGTCGGCTTTATCGGCGCGCTGCACCCCCAGCTGGCCCAGGATCTGGGGCTGGATCAGCCGCTGTACCTGTTCGAGCTGGTGCTGGAGGAAGTCGCCTCCGGTCGGATGCCGGCCTTCCATGAGCTGTCTCGCTTCCCGGAAGTGCGCCGTGACCTGGCGTTGCTGGCCGACCGCGACGTGGCCGCGGAGGGCATCCTGCAAGCGATTCGGGACGAGGCGGGCGAATACCTGACCGACCTCAGGCTATTTGACGTTTACCACGGTAAAGGTATTGATCCACATAGAAAAAGCTTGGCTGTCGGCTTGACCTGGCAGCATCCATCGCGCACTCTTAATGATGATGAGGTGGCCAGTATCATAAAAAATATCCTCGTCACACTGGAAGAAAGGTTCAACGCCACGTTAAGGATGTAGCGTATGGGGGCTCTGACGAAAGCTGAAATGGCCGAACGTCTCTACGAAGAGCTAGGCCTGAATAAACGGGAAGCCAAGGAACTGGTCGAACTGTTTTTCGAGGAGATCCGGCAAGCGCTGGAGCTCAACGAACAGGTCAAGCTGTCGGGTTTCGGTAACTTCGATCTGCGAGACAAACGGCAGCGCCCTGGCCGTAATCCGAAAACAGGCGAAGAAATCCCGATCACCGCGCGTCGGGTGGTCACCTTTCGTCCAGGGCAGAAGTTGAAGGCCAGAGTCGAGGCATATGCTGGAACCAAGTCATAACGACGAACTGCCGTGCATTCCCGGTAAACGCTACTTCACCATCGGTGAAGTCAGTGAGCTCTGTGCGGTCAAGCCGCATGTGCTGCGCTACTGGGAGCAGGAGTTTCCTCAGCTCAATCCGGTCAAGCGCCGCGGCAACCGGCGTTATTATCAGCGGCAAGACGTGCTGATGATCCGCCAGATCCGCGCACTGCTGTATGAGCAGGGGTTCACCATCGGTGGCGCGCGGCAGCGGCTGTCCGGCGATGAAGCCAAGGACGACACCACGCAGTACAAGCAATTGATCCGGCAGATGATCGCGGAACTGGAAGATGTGCTGCTGGTGCTGAAAAAATGATCCATCCGCTTTAAAAAAACTTCCGCAATTCAAAAGCTTAGTGTATAGTTCGCTCGCTTTCGGCAACAATGGAAGCTGATTCACGCCTAGTCGGGGCGTAGCGCAGCCTGGTAGCGCACTTGCATGGGGTGCAAGGGGTCGAGTGTTCGAATCACTCCGTCCCGACCAATATATTCAATGACTTAGCCCGGTTCCGAAAGGACCGGGCTTTTTCATGTCTAAAAATTCCCCCTACATTTCGCCTTACAGCGGATGTTGACCATCTGTCGGGAAGCTGTTGGTGCGCGCTTCAACTACTCGCACACGGCCCACTGCGTTATTAGGCCTGCGTGGCCAGGATAAGGCTGTAGCGCTGACCGATAACGTTATCAAACACCCTTCGAGCAGCGCGCCGCGCAGCTGTCCAGCCTTACGGGCGATCCTCGATGCCGAGTTCCAATGGCAGGCCGAGATTTGGTAAAAACACCCAGTGTTCCAGCGCCAGGGCCAGCAGTGCCGCCAGCACGTGCCCGGTGGCGGGTTCCACTGGGCCGTTGCGGTGGGCGATGCCCAGCGGCCGCCACAGTGCCGGTCGCAGGCTGCGCAGGGCGATCCGTGGGTCGGGTGGCGGTGAGCCGCCTTCGTGGGGCAGTAGGGCGGCGCCATAGCCGGCGGCCACCAGGCTCTTGATCGCGTCGTTGAAGTTGACCTGGATGCGCGGGCGCGGCGACTGGCCGGCCGCCGCGAACCACTCGCCGGTCACCTGCGACAGCTGGGTGCTGGGGTCGTTAAGGACCAATGGCCGCGCCGCCAGCCAGTCGGGGTCCAGGGGGTCGGGGGCGTCCCAGGTCGCCGGGACAAAGGCCAGGATCGGATCGCGGCGCCAGGGGCTGACCCGCAAGCCGGGCGGGGCGACCTGAGGCAGCGCCACCAGGCCAATATCCAGCGTGCCGGCGGACAGGCGCGCGATGGATTCGCTGGAGGTCAGCACCTGCGCCTGCACATCCAGGCCCGGGTGCGCGACGCGCAGGTTATCCAGCACCTGGGGCAGCAGAAAGGCCAGCGCCCCGGTCGAGGCGCCCAGCCGCACCCGGCCCGTCAGGCCCAGCACCTGGCGTTGCACCTCCTCCAGCGCCAGGTCGGCGTCGGCCAGCAGACGCCGGGCCCGTTCCAGCAGCGTGGTGCCGATGGGCGTCGGGTGCACCTGGCCACGGGTGCGGGTCAGCAGGGGGGCGCCGATCCGTGTTTCCAGGTCGGCGACATGCAGGCTGATGGTGGGCGGTGCCAGGTGCAGCGCCCGGGCGGCGGCCGCGAAGGAGCCGAGGTCGGCGATGGTGACCAGGGTTCGCAGGCGGTCGAGGCTGAGTTCGCGCATCGTTCAGTTTTTATGATGTAAAGCGTCATTGTATTCATATTTTCTTTTGATGACAGGCTTGGAATGCTAAGGGCCTTCTTGATTCCCACGAGCATCCCCCATGAGCCAACCTCTAGTGTTTATCGACGGCGACCAGGGCACCACCGGCCTGCAGATCCATGCGCGCCTGGGCGGCCGCCAGGACCTGCGGCTGTTCGCGCTGCCGGCGGACGCCCGCAAGGACGCCCGGCTGCGCGCCGAGGCGATCAACAGCGCCGACATTGCCCTGCTGTGCCTGCCGGACGCTGCCGCCCGGGACGCGGTGGCCAGCATCCGCAACCCGGCGGTCCGGGTTATCGATGCCAGCTCCGCCCACCGTACCCATCCGGATTGGGTCTATGGTCTCGCCGAGCTGAACCCCGGGCAGGCGGGGCGGATAGCCCAGGCGCGTCGCGTCAGTAACCCGGGCTGCTACCCCACCGGCGCGATCGCCCTGTTGCGCCCGCTGATCGCCTCCGGCCTGCTGCCGGCGGATTACCCGCTGGCCATCCATGCGGTGTCCGGTTATTCGGGCGGCGGGCGCACGGTGGTCGAGGGCTACGAAAACACCGATAGCCAGCCCGCCTTGCGCCTCTACGGACTGGAGCTGACCCACAAGCATGTGCCGGAAATCCAGCGACACGCCGGCTTGCTCGAACGCCCGGTCTTTGTGCCCGCCTATGGTGCCTACCGGCAGGGCATCGTATTGACCATCGCGCTGCACCTGGGCCGCCTGGCCAAGGGCGTCGACGCAGCGCGCCTGCACGCCTGCCTGGCTGAAACCTACCAGCACGCCTGTCATGTGGGCGTGGCGCCGCTGCTGCCCCATGTCGCCGAGCTCGACCCACAGGCGCTCAATGGCACCGATGGGCTGCGTCTGTCGGTGCATGGCCATGAGAGTCATGGCCAGGTCCTGCTGGCGGCGGTGTTCGATAACCTGGGCAAGGGCGCCGCCGGTGCTGCGGTGCAGAACCTGGATTTGATGCTGGCGGGGCGCGGTTAAGCACGCCGCTCCGTAGGCTGGATGGCGGCTTACCCATCCACCGGGCGGTTTATTGGTGGATAAGAAAAGCGTTATCCACCCTGCGTCCTCGGACGGCGCGCGTCGCCGCTGGTGCGGTCTGCCGGTGGATAAAAACAACGTTATCCACCCTACGCCTGATGCTGGCGGGGTTGGGTTAAACACGCAGTTCCGTAGGGTGGATAGCGGCTTACCCATCCACCGGGCGGTCTATTGCTGGATAAGAAAAGCGTTATCCACCCTACGTTCTTGGGCGGTGGAAGATGACGGCACGAGGGGGAGGTGACGCGACGCGGAGCGTGGGAACGATCATCGGCTTAGCGTCGGTAGGGTGGGTGGCGCCTTGTCCAGCCACCGGGCGGTCCGCGGGTAGCTGACAACGCCTTTATTCGCCGGCGCCGCCGCCCGCGATCGGCACGCCCATGCCGGTCTTGATCCGGTCCAGGGCCACCAGGGTCTTGAAGGCCTTGACGTTGTTGTCGTCGTGAAAAAGCTGGCGGCTCAGCGCCACGTAACGCTCCATGTCGGGCACCAGGAATATCAGCACGAAGTCGCATTCCCCCGCGACGTAGTAACACTGCTGGACCTCCGGGCAGGCGTTGAAGCCGCGCTGCATCGCCTGCAGCAGGTCGGCGCGTTCGCTCTCGACCTTGACCTCGACGATGAGGGTAAGGCCGTGGCCCAGCGCCTTGGGGTTGATGCGGGCGACATACCCTTCGATCACCCCGGCGTCGGCCAGTCGCTTGAGTCGGCGGTTGACGGCCGCCGTCGACAGGTTGACCCGCTCGCCCAGGTCGCTTTGCGCCAGGCGCGCGTCCTCCTGGATCGCGGCGAGCAGCGCCCGGTCATAACCGTCCAGCTTGAGGGGCATGTGCAATTCCTTGTCGAAGAGGTCGCCTGAATCGATAAAACATTCGAAATGAGGGGGTCAAATCGAGACGTTTTGCTGCCGTCGACGAAATATTATTTCACCTGGCCTATTTTCGACTGGAGCACCCCCATGCCGTCAAACCGTCCTCGCCTGGATCCCGAACCCCTGTTGGCGCAACTGCGAGCCCTCGGCGCCATCGGTGGTCATGGCGACGCCAGCCAGGGGCGCACCCGTATCGCCCTGAGCGACGACGAAAAAGCCGGACGTGACCAGTTGGTGCAGTGGATGCGCGCGTTGTCGCTTGAGGTGCGCATCGACCGTATCGGTAATATCTTCGGCATTCTCGCCGCCGCCACGACGGAGGGCGATCAACGACCCTTGATGATCGGCTCGCACATCGACACCGTGCGCAATGCCGGCGCCCTGGACGGCTGCTACGGGGTGCTCGCCGGCCTGGCCGTGGCGCGCGCCTATATCAGCGCCGGCGCGCGGCCGTCCCGGGCGATCGTGGTGGCGGCCTTCACCAACGAGGAAGGGGTGCGCTACCAGCCGGACATGCTGGGCTCGCTGGTGCATGCGGGCGGGCTGTCAGTGGCGGCCGCGCTGGACCTTGTCGGGGTCGACGGCACGCGCCTGGGCGACGAGCTGGCGCGCATCGGTTATGCCGGCGACCTGGAACCGGGCGCCATCGTGCCGCACGCGTACCTGGAGCTGCATATCGAGCAGGGCCCGGTGCTGGCGGCGGCCGGCCAACAGATCGGTGTGGTGGAGAACCTGCAGGGCATCTCCTGGCAGAAGATCACCGTGCACGGCACGGCCAACCACGCCGGCACCACGCCGACCCGGCTGCGCCATGACGCCGGTTACGCGGCGGCCGCCATCGTGGCGTTCCTGCGCGAACAGCTGGTCGGCGGCGCCCCGGACACCACCCTGGCCACGGTGGGCTCGCTGCGCCTGGAACCCAACCTGATCAATGTCATTCCGCGCCAGGCCACCTTCACCGTGGACCTGCGCGATCCGGACGAGCAACGCCTGCGGGACGCCGAGCAGCGCCTGGCCGCCTTCCTCGACGAGATCGCGCGGCGCGAGGGCGTGACGATCGAGACCGAGCGGCTGGCGCGCTTCGAACCGGTGACGTTCGACGCCGGCCTGGCCGACCTGATCGAAGCCTCGGCGCGACACCTGGGGTTTAGCCTCCGGCGCATGACCTCCGGCGCTGGCCATGACGCGCAGATGATCGCGCGCATCGCGTCGGCGGCGATGATCTTCGTGCCCAGCCGCGATGGCATCAGCCATAACCCGCGCGAGCACACCGACGATGCACAGCTGGTGCAGGGCGCACAGGTGTTGCTGGACGTGGTGCAGCGATGCCTGGCCGCCAGCTGATCACCTTTTACCCCGGGCGCTGGCCGTGCCCGCATCCGCGTTTATCCATTGCGCAGCAGAGGTCCGTTTTATGTTGATCGCCAATCCGCGCGCCACGCGCGCGCCGTATCCCGCCGAGCTGCACGCGCTGATGAATATCGAGCGGGCGCAGGAGAGCCGGCGCTGGTTGTCGCCGTGGCGCGGGATCGCCCGCAACCGTACGCCGCTGTACGACCTGCCGGACCTGGCGGAACGCCTGGGGATCGCCCGGTTCAGCGTCAAGGATGAGTCGCAGCGCTCCTCGCTGGGCAGCTTCAAGGCCCTGGGTGCGCCGATCGCCCTGTTGCGCCAGCTGCTGCGCCTGCACCCCGAGCTGGATCCCGAGGCACTGCTGAGCGGCCGTTATGCGGCGCGGCTCAAGGACTACACCGTGATCAGCGCCACCGACGGCAACCATGGCCGCGGGCTGGCCGCCGCCGCCCGGGATATCGGCTGCCGCTGCGTGATCGTCCTGCACGCCCAGGTCAGCGACGAGCGCGAACAGGCCATTGCGCGGTACGGCGCGCGGATCCTGCGCGTCGCCGGCAATTACGATGCCTCGGTGGAGGAGGCGGCGCGGCTGGCGCGGGCCAACGGTTGGCAGGTGGTGTCCGACACCTCCTACGCGGGTTACCAGGACATTCCGCGCGACGTGATGCAGGGCTACGGCACCATCGCCGCCGAGGTCGTCGAGCAGAGCGGCGGCCTGCCGGGCGAGCCGGGGGCCTTTACCCACATGCTGCTGCAGGGCGGTGTCGGCGGGCTGGCCGCCGGCCTGGTGAGCTATTTCTGGGAGCTGCAGGGCGCGCAGCGACCGCGGTTTATCGTGGTGGAGCCGCAGCAGGCGGACTGCCTGTTGCAAAGTGCCCTCCAGGGCCGCCCCGCGCGGGCCCTGGGCTCGGTGGATTCGCTGATGGCCGGCCTGGCGTGCGGCGAGACGTCGCCGCTGGCGTGGCGGTTCCTGCAGCCGAGCGTCGAGCATTTCATGACGGTCGGCGACGAGCAGGCCGTCGACGCCATGGGCGCTCTGGCCAGGGGCGGGGCGCGGGACATCCCGATCGTCGCCGGAGAATGTGGCGCGGCGGGCCTGGCGGCGCTGCAGGTGCTGCGCGCGGATGCCGCCCTGTCGACCCAGGTCGGGCTCGACGCGCGGTCGCGGGTGCTGATCATCAACACCGAAGGCGCGACCGCGCCGGCGCTGTACCAGCAGCTGCTGGGCGAATCCGCAGCGGCGGTGCTTCGGCGCCAGGCCGACTGGTCCGCCGCCACGCTCGGCCGGGCGCGTTAACCGCGCATGATCTATGGGCGTGGGCACGATCAAAAGATGCTCGCCGCGCTGAAATACAGGTCGTTATCGCTGTCTTCGATGCGTGCCACTGCATCGTTTGGCAGCAATGCAACATCCGCATAACCCCCAAGCTGTACATGCGTGTTGAGCACTGTTTTTTATGCGCCGAACAGGGTCTCAATGGCTTGCTTGAAGGGGGTGTCGAGGTCTTTCGGCACCGTGAATACGCCTTCAAACATGCCGAGGCGCTTCCTGCATACGCTGGTAATAGGCGTCACTCTGACCATGGGCTTGCCAGCTTTGGCGATGATAAAAACCTTGCCTTGGCTCGCTTCCAGGATCAGTTGTGACAGATGATCCTCGCTTGGTTAATCCCGACGGTTTTCGTCTCATCGCTCTGCGTGACTGGGGTTTGCGGCTTCATGGCGATAATCCTATGAGCGGGTACCTAATCAGTCTGGTTTGCATACAGCAGCTGTGCAGTTTTCCTCAGTGCTACAGCGTTTTTTATAGGGAAACCCCGCCTGCATCTGGACGTCCATCCGCGTGGGTTACGCCGCGCGGCGAGTTTTGTCGTCGCCGCTTTGCGCGCGGCTAAACCACCCTGCGAAACGCGCTTCGGCGAAACCCGTGCCGACTCCTTGGCCAGCTTGCTGGTGATCAACTAGGGCCTGTTGACATTAACCTCGTAGCGGCGCGGGGAGTGTCTCCTACTCCGACTTCAATAAGGACAGGGCAAGCTCCGAATACACAAAACGCTGCCAGGGCATGCCCTGCAGCCGTTCACGCTCACGCTCAAAGCGTGCGGCGTAACGGGTATCGTGCGCGGCGAGCCTATGCAAGATGCCCAAGCGGGCGTCCAGGAAGCTCTCGATGGCATCAGCCTCTTCGCTTGGCCCACGCAGCGAGATCGCCTTGTCGAGGAGGGCGATGCTCTGTCGGTCGTCGTCCAGCGTGGCGGCGGGTGTATCGAGTGCATAGGCGCCGAGACGGTGGTAGGCCGCCCGCAGGATGGCCCGGATGGCCGCGCTTTCGGTGCAATAGGCCCACAGCTGGAGATGTTCAAAGCGCTGCACAATCTCGCGGCATACCTGCAGGTTGTCGTCCCAGTGGGCCAATTCGAAGGTGAGCCAGCGTTTTTTGTCCAGCATAAAGGCCCACAAACGCGCCGTCGTGGCACCGCTGTCCCGAAGCAGTTTTTCCGCCTGCAGCACGCTGGTCCAGGCGGCAGCGTAGGTATTGGGTGACTGGATCAAGCGTTCGCATTCATGCATGCATGCATCGAAGGCGATCTGGTTCAGATCGCCCTTGGGCTTGTTCTGACCCGGGTCGAATGCCGGGTAGTCGAGCGTGAAGCTGGAGGGGGCGTGCAGGCGCAAGCGCTGGGCGCGTTCCGGCAGCCCCTGCAGGTGATAGCAATAGCCGAGCAGGTAGCAGGCGCGACCCAGTTCCTGCTCCTTGTCGCTAAGCGCTGTCTGATCGCTTGCGTCCGCCTCTAGCGGCGATACCGGTGCTGTTGCGAGCAAGGATTCAACGGCTGCCGCGCCCCCGATCACCTTCTGCAAATCAGCTATTGCTGCTTCGAGATCAGGTTTGGCCAGCATCAGGTAACCCTGCGCACGCTCCACCAGGAGCAGCGCGGTGGTTTCAGATGCAGGTTGAATTGAGGCTTGCTCCTCGAGCAGCGCGTCGAATACGGCAGCGTGGTATTGCGCCGGTACCAGGGCTGTCTGGCTGATATCTGCCAGCAGCGCAAATGCACATATGGCCACGCTGCGTTGCGCCAGCGGGACTTCCTCCAAGCTGTTGCTGTAGCGGGCAATAAAATGCTCGCTCATTTCCACCGTCACGAACTGCGGCGGAATACAGTTCAGATGGATGGGTTGCGCCTCGAAACAGGCATCCGCAATCCGTTGGGTGTAATGGCTGGCGGGGATCTCGAAGGGCGAGAGACGGTCTTGTTCACCTTGGATCGCTTGCAGCATGCTGGCCTCGTCCCAGAATGCCAGCCAGCAGTCTTCGGCAAAGTCCTTGCGTTGATCCAGGCAGACGGCGGGGCGGTGTAACGCCACCACGGCGTCCCAGTCGGGCGCGTTGCCATACAGCGCCTTAGCGTGGACGTACAGCTCTTCGCTGAAGAGATTGCCGGGGATGGAGTGCAGCGCGAACTCACCGACTTCAACCACCTGTTTGAGCATGGCGCTGGTCTTGTAGCGCGAAGGCGCATGGTTGTTTATGAAATAGCTTCCACCGTGAGCGAGGGCCAGGATCCACAGCGCGTCACTTTGCCATTGCGCGGGTACGTCCTGGATGGCGTAGGCATGACGCCTGACGGCGTCACGACACACCTCTTCGGTCAGGTGCTCCTGCGGCAGGTGCTTCAACGGGGCTCCACAACCTAAGGCATGCAGGCAGAGCTCGACGTCCCATAGGTCGGACGCTATCCGTTCCACGGGGAATGAGCGGCTGCCCGGCCGGGCAGCCAGGCACAGCGCCTTGTCGATTAGCACCTCAGGAATGCTCGCCAGCAGTTGGGCGTCGGCCGCCACCAACTGATGGGCGATGCCTGGGGTGAAGGCCTCGGCCGGAAAGTATGGGCTGAACTGGCTGGCCTCATCGATCTGGTGGGTCAGCAGTGACTGCAGCAGCGCGGTTGTGCGCATGGCCAGGGGCACCCGTGGCATCTGTCGCGGATCGGCGAGCACCGTCCGCGTCCACCAGGTGTCGTCTTGCTCGGGAATCAGCGCCTCCAGGCGCAGGGAGGGCCAATCGACCGACGTGGGCGGCTTGGCGACAAAGTGGGTGTTGGCATGATCGCGGTAGGGCACATCGAATATGCGGTTGAGCTTCGCCGCATTGTCGCGGTATGCCTCGGCCTCGGCCATGCGGTCTTCTTGTGCACAGATCAACCCGAGCAACCAGTGAGACGGCGCCGATTGTTCCGATCGCTCGATCGCTTGCATCAGATCGGCGCGCGCAGCCTCGCGCTGCCCCTTGAGCAGCAGTGCCTCGCCGCGTATGCGAAATAAATTGCCAGTGGCTGCTTGGCCGTTGTGCTCGATAGCGGCGGTGCTGATGGCAACGGCCTCATCCCAGCGGCTGAGCCGTAACGCGGTCATGGCCGCGTCTATTGCGGCATCGTTAGGCAAGTCAGTTTGTACCGCCGGATAAAGCGCTGCGGCGCGCACTAAATACGGCAGGGCTTGCTCATACGCGCCTTGTCCGACCATCAGCACGCCCATCTGGTGCGCTGCCGGACCATAGCCCGGTGCCTGCTCGAAGGCTTTACGGTAATACAACCAGGCCAGCCGGGAATCGCCCAGCCGATCGGCGTCCCTGGCCGCGCGGCAGGTCAGCAGCGCGCGGGCATCGAACCCGTCGCGAAGGATGGGCTGACCTGCATGCAAGGCGGCCTTGATGCGGTCGTATCGCCAAAGCTCGTTGTCGTGCCAGTATTCTTCCACGACGTCTTGCATGTCCTCATGCAGCACAAACCGGGCGTCGTGCCATACCACGGTGGGTTGGGGCACTTGCAGCGCGTGGCAATAATCCCATTCCGAGAGAATGAAAATCAGGGTGTCGGGATCGAGGGTCAGGTTGCAGATGTCGTAGAACCAGACAAACAGGTAGGGCGTATGCAGGGTTGCGCGCGCAGACGTCATATTGCGGCCATGGTCCTCCGCTGCCAGTAAGGCATAACAGCTGGCGTGGATGGCACCCAGGACTTGCAGGGTATGCAGCGACACTGTGTCTGCATGCAGATCACCTGTTACCCAAAGCGCTCCCCAGGGTTCGGCCTGCAGTTGTACATTGCCCACCACCAGGGTCCAGCGCGTCTCAGCTTCCATCAAGAGATCATTCCACTCTCTGCCGATACGGTAATCACCCTCGACCACCAGCAACAGTTCACTGTCGTAATCCATTGGATAGTTGGCGATTGCCTGTTCGAAAGCGGGATAGCGCAGCAGTACCTCGGCCATGGTCATCATGCTGCAGTCAGCCAGGCTGGGGGTGCCGAGATAGGTCATACCCTTTGCTCGCAAGGTAGGTGCATGGATAGCATGATGAGGAACAGTGGATCAGCCATGGGCGGCTTAAAACACGCCAACTCATGGAGCCCGCTCGCTGTGCAGGTATCACCGATAGGGAGCTGCTGGGAGCCAGAGCAGTATCTGGCAGGGTCTTGGCGGCTGTTCATGATGGTTTCTTCCTTGAAGGGCACTGCATGAAACAAGGCTGGCTGGCAGTGTGCCTATAGCGGAATTGCGGCACTGTGTGCTGTCTCTCAATCCGCAGTGTGGGCCTATGAAAGTTCTGTAAGAACAGGGGGAGAGCCAAGGTTTATGGTCTCAGAAGAAAAGACTTTTGAAAAAATTAAGAATGGTTTGAGTTCGATGAGTATCATTTATTAATCGGAAGATAAATTGCTTGGGTGCATGGAGTGTAAGCATGAAAATGCTTCGACAATAATCGGCTAGGGTATTTCAAAAAAGAAAGTCGTGTCTGTTGTGTCGGAGCGTTTTGAACGCTTGATAGCCGACTATCTTGATCAATAAGAAGTTTGCGAGTTGCAACACTAGCGCATGGGACGGGTTGAGCTCCGCGATACCCCTGATGGCAACCGATAAACGAGCTGGTCATGTTCCCAAAAGCCGGGCTTTGTAGTGTCTGTCGTTAGCGCTTCAGGTTCGGCGGTTCTTCCTGCGTGTTGAGGATGTGGGCGCTGACATAGTCCAGAAAGCAGCTGATGCGCGCGGCCAGTGCGGTGTTGCGGTAATACACCGCATGAATGGGTTGGCGTACTTCCAGGGTTTCACGCAGCAGGACTTGCACCAGGTCGCCACGGGCGCGATCGGCATGGGTCATGAAATCGGCCAGGCACACCAGGCCCGCGCCGTTCAGGGCCAGTTGGCGCAGGGTTTCGCCGCTGGAGGCCATTAGCTGGGGCCTGATGGCCAGCGTATCGCCCAGCGGGTGACGCAAGGGCCAGTGGTTAAGGCTTTCCGGCTGGGTAAAGCCCAGCAGGCTGTGGTGCGCCAGATCCTCGATGCTTTTCGGCCTGCCGTGTGCCTTGAGGTAGTCCGGGCTGGCAAGAATGCGCAGGCGGCTGCTGCCCAGCGGTCGGGCATGCAGGCTGGAGTCGCGCAAAGGGCCGATGCGGATGGCCACGTCGGTGCGCTGTTCCAGCAGGTCGATCAACTGATCGTCGCTGTTGAGCTCCAGCTCGATATGCGGATAGCGCAGGTGAAAGCCCCCGACCAGGGGCACGATGGCATGCAGCATAAAGGGCGAGGCGGCATTGACCCGCAGCTTGCCGGCCGGTTTCTGCCGACGCACGGCCATCTGCTCTTCGGCCTGTTCCACCGTCGCCAGTATCTGGCGCGCCTGGGCCAGAAACACGGCACCTTCCTCGGTCAGTTCCAGGCGCCGGGTGGTGCGGCGCAGCAGGGTGGTCTCGAGTTTGTCCTCGAGCCGGCTCAGGGCGCGGCTGATGCCGGACACCGTCTGCTGCAGCTGCTCGGCCGCCGCGGTGATGGAGCCGGCGTCCACCACGCGGGTGAAGGCCAGGAGTTCGTCCAGGGTCGTTTTCATTGTTGAATATTAGTCAATTATCATTCGGTTTGAACGGCGTCTTTTTCGTGCCATACCGCTTAGTCTTACCGAGTTCTAACCTCGGTCATTCCCGTCATTCCTGCGAAGGCGGGAAGAAGGCGGGAACCCAGGTGTGACAGCGTTTCTGCTTGCCGCTTCCGCGGGAAGGTGATGTCGAATAATTTCATACCCATGCTGGAGCTACTGGCAATGGCAAACGACAGGCTGACAAATGGCCATAGTTTGCTAGGGTATGAGCGGTAGCGCGCTTAGCATCGAATACCCCGGAAATACCCCGGATTTTGCAGGGCTCGGCGGTGGCAGGTCTGTTTTCGATCGTGATCAGCGCGACTGTGCACAACGGCTCATTAACCGCCTGCCGCAGGGCGGTAAAGTTAAGGGGTCGATTTGCACGCACAGGATGTGTGTGCAATGGGCGAGGGATGCGGGTTGAATCCTTTCGCCGCCTATCAAACCGGACAGGTAAAAAATGCCATGGATAGCACTTCAATAACCGGTTTATCAGTCTGTCCCGCTGTCTCGGGAGCCTTGCCAGAATCTGTACGGCTCACTGGGCGATTGTTCGCCTGGACGCTGTGGATGGTTATCCTGCCCTGCATGGCCGAGGCCCGTGAGATCCCTCCGGAGGCACTTGCCTGCCAGGCGCATTGCGCTCCGCCAGCCCTAAGCGCGGCGCTGCCGGCGGTTCAGGATGAACGCCTGTGGCTCCTGCTGATGCAGGAGCCACAGGCCTATATGGGGTTGAGCCACGAACGCTTGCTGGCGCATGACTACCCGGCAGCGGCCCGTCATGTGCGTCGGGTCAGCGCCTACCTGCAGATGGCGGCCGGCAATGCCGATATCGCCCAGCAGGCCAGCTTGCAACGCGCTGCCGAAGAAATGGCCGCAACGGCCGAGATACTGGCGCAACGGGCCGATGTCGGCCCGGAGGCCCGGCCCTGGGTGCTGCCGGTGTTTGCCCGGGCCGAAAACGCCCTGGCCGCGGATCATCAGGCCAAGGCTTCCCGCGCCCTGGTCGAAGGCAAGGCGCAAGTGGCGGGTCACTACCTGTCGGCGTCCCTGCAGCACCTGGAAAACGCCAGCCAGTGGGCCGGTCAGGAGCCTTCCGGGCTTGCGCGAGGGCAGGCCTGGCGGCTGATGGCCGAGCGCATGATCCTGGGGCAACTCGATGCCCGCGGACAGGCGAGCGAGGGGGTCGACTGGGTGAGGGGGGAAGTGGCCAGATTGGAGCGGGTGTTGGGCGCCGCTGCTTCTCCTGCCGGCAGTGCCTGGGTCCCGGCCACCGAAAGCCCTAACAGCCGCTTACGCTTCTGACCGCTCGAACCGCATCCCCAGTCAGACCGATAGAATTGGCCGTGATACCCGCGCAGGCGGGTATCCAGCGGTTCGTCAGGCTGGGTTCCCGCCTTCTTCCCGCCTTCGCAGGAATGACGAGGAACGACGGGGGCATTCGGCGTTTCCGTCAGGGGGTCTGGCGTTTGCGCGCCAGGCGCGCACCCAGGCCCATGGCCGCCGTGACCAGGCGCTGGTACAGGGCCGGGAACAGGCGCTGCAAGGCATCGAGCAGATGGGCATCGACGCCGATCAGGATGCGCCGCTTATTGCCCAGCACCCCGCGCAGAATCACCCGCGCGGCCTGTTCCGGGCTGGTGCGCAGCAACTGGTCGGTGAACTGCTGTCGGGCCTGGTCGGCTTCCTGGCCGGTGATCTGTTGCAAGCTGGCATGCATGCGCGCGGTGTGGGCGATCCGAGTCTTGACGCCGCCGGGATGCACGCAACTGGCGGAGACGCCGCCCTTGGCCATGTCCAGCTCCTGGCGCAAGGACTCGGTAAAGCCGCGCACGGCGAACTTGCTGGCGTTGTAGGCGCTCATGCCCGGTTGGGCGAACAGCCCGAAGATGCTGGAGATATTGACCACATGGCCCTGGCCCGCTGCCTGGAGGTGTGGCAGGAAGGCCTTGGTACCGTGCACCACGCCCCAGAAATTGATCGCCATCACCCACTCGTAATCGCCGTAGGCATTGCCTGCCACGGTGCCGCCCTGGGCGACCCCGGCATTATTGAAGATCAGGTTGACCCGGCCGTGGTCCCGTACCACCTGGTCGGCCCAGGCCTGCATGGCCGCGCGGTCGGCGACATCGACTTGCTGTTCGCTGACCTTGACCCCCAGGCTGCGGGCTTGCTCGGCGGTCTGGGCCAGGGCGTCGGCGTCCAGGTCGGACAGGGCCAGGTGACAGCCCTGGCGGGCCAGGCCAAGGGCAAGGGCGCGCCCGATGCCGCCCCCGGCGCCGGTAATGGCCGCCACTCGGTTGTCAAAGGACTTCATCGCGGGTTCTCGCTGTTCAGGGGCGCGGTGGCGGAGCCGAAATGGTAGGCGGCCGGATCGAAACGGCGGGTCAGCTGGCGAAAGCGCCAGGTAAAGCCCGGCCAGAGCGTGCAGTTGCGCCCGCTGACCGGGTGCAGGTACCAGCTCTTGCAGCCGCCGGTGTTCCACACGGTCTTGCCCAGGCGCTGCTGGAGTCCGGCATTGAAGCGCGCCTGCACGTCGCGCTTGACCTCCAGGCTCTGCAGCTGCCGGTCCTGCAGCAGCCTGAGGGCGCCGAGCACATAGTGAATCTGTGATTCGATCATATAGATCATGGAGTTGTGCCCCAGCCCGGTATTGGGACCCATCAGGAAGAACAGGTTGGGAAAGCCCGCGGTCATGGTGCCCTTGTAGGCCTGCGGCCCCTCGGGCCAGGTGTCCAGCAGCTCGACACCGCCCACGCCGAACACCGTGTTGCGTGGCAACGGCTCGCTGGCGGTGAAGCCGGTGCCCAGGATAATGGCGTCGACCGGGTGGCGCGTTCCGTCCCGGGTGAGGATGCTGTCGGCGTCGATCCGTTCGATGGCCGTGGTGCTCAGCTCGACATTGGGCTGGGTGAGGGCCGGGAAGTAATCGTTGGAGATCAGCACGCGCTTGCAGCCCATGCGGTAGTCCGGGGTGACCTTGCGCCGCAGCTGCGGGTCCTGGATCTGCTGCTCGATATGGCGCCTGCCGACCCATTGGGCCAGTTTCATCAGTTGCGGCGCCCAGGCAAAGCCGATGACCCGACTTTCCAGCAGCCCGTAGATCAGCCCGCGCCAGAGCTTCTGCACGACCGGGAAACGGGCCAGGCGCTGGCGTTCGCGGGGGGCGATGGCGCGGTCCGGCTTGGGCATGACCCAGGGTGCGGTGCGCTGGAAGATCGTCAGGTGCGCCACCTCGCGCTGGATCTGAGGAATGAACTGGATGGCCGAAGCCCCCGTGCCGATCACCGCCACCCGTTTGCCGCTCAGGTCGTAGTCGTGCCGCCATTGCTGTGAGTGGAACAGGGTGCCGCTAAAGCATTCCAGGCCCTGCAAGGCCGGCATGCTGGGGGTGGAGAGGGCGCCCATGCCGGACACCACGAACTGCGCGCTGTAGCGCTGGCCGGCCCGGTCCTCGAGTTGCCAGCGCGCTTGCGCCTCGTCCCAGCTCAGCCGAACGATGGCGGTCTCGAGCAGGGTTCTGTGCTGCAGGCGGTATTTTTCCCAGCAGGCCTGCAGGTAGCCGCGGATTTCCGGCTGTCCGGCGAACAGCCGGGTCCAGCGCGGGTTCGGCTCGAAGGAAAAGGAGTACAGGTGCGATTGCACATCGCAGCCGCAGCCCGGGTAGTCGTTGACGCGCCAGGTGCCGCCGACCCCGGCGTGCTGTTCGAACAGCAGAAAATCCTGCTCGCCGCGCTGGCTCAGGCGCATGGC
>JAZKHB010000026.1:79846-100909 GCA_040385585.1 Pseudomonadota bacterium
CATGGCCATGCCCAGGCCGGAGAATCCCGTGCCGATAATCGCGATCTTGCAGTGCCGGACCACGGCGGATGAGGTAGGGGCATTCATGGTCGGCTGCTCGCTGATAGGTGTTCGGGCACACTCTCGATGTATGCACTGTATACCCAGCCGCCAGCTGTTCCAGCTGTCGCTGGACTAGCTCGAGCGCAGCGAGGCCCGGCAGGCCATAGACGCTGAGGCACCAGGCCTGGGTTAACCCCGTGGAGGCAGGCTGTCGCGCAGGGCCTGGATATCCTGGCGCAGGTGCTGCAGTTCCTCGAACAGGGCCTGCTCGCGTGCCAGGGCGGCGCGTTCCTGCGCGGTCGGCTCATGGGTGGTCTGCAGCGCGTTGACTATCACGGCGATAAACAGGTTGAGCATCATGAAGGTGGCGATCAGGATAAATGGCAGGAAGAACATCCAGGCCAGGGGGAATTCCACCATCACCGGGCGGACAATGCCCATCGACCAGCTTTCCAGGGTCATCACCTGGAACAGGGTATAGACACTGGCGCCCAGGCTGCCGAACCACTCGGGGAAGGCATCGCCGAACAGCTGGTTGGCCATGACCGCGGCCACATAGAAGACCAGCCCCAGCAGCATGGCGATGTTGCCCATGCCGGGCAGCGCCGAGAGCAGGGCACCGACTATCTTGCGCATATTCGGGTTGGCCGAGACCAGGCGCAGCACCCGCAGCACCCGCAAGGCCCGCAGCACGGCAAAGGGTCCGCTGGCCGGGACCAGGGCAATGCCCACCACCACCAGGTCGAAAATGCCCCAGGGATCGCGCAGCAGGCGCAGGCCTTGGGCGATCAGGCGCAAGCTCAGCTCGATGACGAAGATCGCAAGGATCAGGTTGTCGATCCGGTGCAGCACAACACCCCAGTCGGCCATCAGGGCATCGGAGGTCTCGAGGCCGAGGATCACGGCGTTGAGCACGATCAAGGCAATGATCGAGCGCTGGACGCGGTTGCTGTTGAGCAACTGCTCCAGGCGCCAACGCCAGTCGGTACGGGGCTGGGAAATGTCGGGGGTCTGGGTAACGGACATGCTCAGTGCTCGTTGAGGGAGAAGGTGGTCAGGGTAAAGGTGCCAATGCCGCTTTCCTGCAGCCTGCGTGAGCCCTGCAACTCCGGCAGGTCGATAATGGCGGCGGCTTCGAACACCCGCGCGCGCATGCGGTGCACCAGGGTGGCGGCGGCCAGTAGCGTGCCGCCGGTGGCGATCAGGTCATCGAGCAGCAGGATCGAATCGCCCTCGCACAGGCTGTCGGCCTGCACCTGCAGCGACGCCTGGCCGTATTCGGTCCGATAGGCCTCGGTGAGCACGTCGCCGGGCAGCCGGCCCTGCTTGCGAAACAGGATCAGCGGCTTGTTCAGCTCGTACGCCAGGATCGAGCCGAGCAGAAAGCCGCGGGCGTCCAGGGCGCCGATGTGACTGAAGTCGGCTTCCACATAGCGCTGGATCAAGCTGTCGGCGACCAGGCGCAGGGCCCGGGGCGACTGCAACAGGGGGGTGATGTCGCGAAAGATCACCCCGGACTCGGGAAAGTCGGGTACGGCGCGGATCAAACTTTTGAGGCTGAATTCGTCGAAGAACATCGTCACGGCTCCTGGGCCAGCGCCATCCAGAAAGTGCCACCAGCCTCATCGTCAGGGATGCGCTGGGGATAAAACTCAGGCGTTGAGGTTGCCGCCCGCCAGGGCACAGAGCTGGATGGCGTCGAGGATTTTCACGTCCTTGCCCTCGGCGGCGATCAGGCCGTTCTGCTGGAAGCGGGTGAACACCCGCGAGACGGTTTCCACCGCCAGGCCCAGGTAATTGCCGATTTCACTGCGCGACATGGCCAGGCGGAAGTGGTTGGCGGAAAAGCCCCGGGCGCTGAAACGTGCCGAGAGGTTGATCAGCAGGGCGGCGATGCGCTCGTCCGCGGTTTTTTTCGACAGCAACAGCATCATCTGCTGGTCGTCGCGGATTTCCCGGCTCATGACGCGCATCAGCTGACGGCGCAATTGCGGCAACTGCACGGTCAACTCGTCCAGCTTGTCGAAGGGGATCTCGCAGACCGAGGTGGTTTCCAGCGCCTGGGCCGATACCGGGTGGACGTCGCTGTCCATGCCGGACAGGCCGACCAGTTCGCTGGGCAGGTGGAAGCCGGTGATCTGCTCGTCACCGGCATCCGAAAGGCTGAAGGTGCGCAGGCTGCCGGAACGCACGGCGAAGACCGAACCGAAGGCCTCGCCCTGGTGAAACAGGATGTCGCCCTTCTTCAAAGGGCGACCGCGCTTGACGATCTCGTCCAGCGCGTCCAGGTCTTTCAGCTCCATGGACAGCGGCAGGCAGAGCCCGGACAGGCTGCAATCCTTGCAGTGCACCGGAACATGCGGGCGGGCTTTGCTGGAGTCGGTCATCTTCGGTTTCCTGGGTACATCAGGGCGCAGTGCCGGGAAGAATACCTCCCGAAGCGGCCAGCTGCCTACCGGTTCGGTCGGGGGTTACTGTCCTTGTCACGCAGGATCTAGACGCCTGGGTGGTGCCGGGCAGGGCGCTTTCAATGCCCCATCAGCCAGTGCCGGTGAGGGCCGGGCAGGGTCCAGAGGCCGAACAGCATGACCAGCAGGCCGCCGGCCATGCGCACCCCGCGCCGGCGCAACAGGGCGGTGAGGCGCTCGGCGGCCATGCCGGTGGCCAGCAATACCGGCCAGGTGCCCAGCCCGAACGCCAGCATCAGCAGGGCGCTGTCCAGCGCATCGCCCTGGCTGGCGGCCCAGAGCAGGGTGCTATAAACCAGGCCGCAGGGCAGCCAGCCCCAGAGCGCGCCGAGCATCAGGGCCCGGGGCAGGCTGTCGACCGGCATGAAACGTCGGGTCAGGGGTTGGATGAAGCGCCACAGGCCACGGCCCAGGGCCTCGATGCGGGTCAGGCCGCTCCACCAGCCCGCCAGGTACAGGCCCATGGCGATCAGCAGCAGCCCGGCGAGCACCCGCAGAGCCATGGCCGCCGGGCTGCTGGCCACGGCCCAGCCGCCCAGGCCGAGCAGCAGTCCGGCCGTGGCATAGCTGAGAATCCGCCCCAGGTTGTAGGCCAGCAGCAGGCGAAAGCGTCGGCTGCGTTGTTCGGCGGGAATGGCCAGGGTCAGCGCGCCCATCAGCCCGCCGCACATGCCCAGGCAATGGCCGCCGCCGAGCAGGCCGAGGATCAGGGCCGAAACCAGCAGCGGGGCCAGTTCAAGCACGTCTGTCGTCCTGCGCGGCGCCAGGTGGCGACGCACTCGACTGACCGCGCGCTTCCTCGACCCCGGCCGTGTGCTGGGGGTCCTGGTCGTCGAACAGAATACTGTGGGCCGGGCCGTCCAGGTCGTCGTACTGGCCGCTGTCCACCGCCCAGAAGAACAGCCAGATAACCAGGGCCACCAGGACAACGGCGATGGGGATCAGAATGTAGAGCGCGGGCATGGGGTCTCCGGTAGGGTGGATGTCGCTTTTTACATCCACCAGGGTGGCGCTGCGGTGGATCGGTGGATCGGTGAAACGTCATCCACCCTACGTACGGGTCAAACGTAGGGTGGATGTCGCTTTTTACATCCACCAGGGTGGCGTTGCGGTGGATCGGTGGATCGGTGGAGCGTGATCCACCCTACGTCCGGGTCAGGCGCAGGGCATTGAGCACCACCAGCAACGAGCTGAGCGACATGCCCAGGGCGGCCCAGAGCGGGGTGATCCAGCCGAGGGCGGCGAACGGCAGTACCAGGCCATTGTACAGGCTGGCCCAGGCCAGGTTCTGCAGGATGATGCGCCGGGTACGCCGCGCCAAGGTGAAGGCTTGCACCAGGCTGCCCAGGCGGTTGGACAAGAGCACCGCGTCGGCGCTGGTCTTGGCCAGGTCGGTGGCGCTGCCCATGGCCACGCTGATATCCGCCGCCGCCAGCACGGGCACGTCGTTGACCCCGTCGCCGAGCATCAGGACCTTGCGTCCCTGGGCATGCAGTTTTTGCAGTTCGGCCAGCTTGGCCTCGGGGGCCAGGCCGCCGCGTGCCTCATCGATACCCAGCCGGCGCGCCACTTCGCCGACCATCGGCGAGCTGTCGCCGGACAGCAGCAGCACCTGCCAGCCGCGGGCGCGGCACGCGGCGAGCAGGGCCGGGGCATCGTCGCGCAGGCGGTCGTCCAGCACCAGCCAGGCCAGCGGACCCAGCGAGTCGCCCAGCAGCAACCATTGCCCCTGCTCGCCGGGAATCGTCGGCGGCGTCTGGCCGCTGAGCTGGCCGACGAAGGCGGGCTGGCCGATGCGTAGCCAACGTCCCTCGACCCGACCCTCCAGGCCGAGCCCGGGCACCGCATCGACCTGCTCTGCGGCCTGGGGCGCACGGCCGAAGGCCCGGGCGATGGGGTGCTCGGAGCGGTTCTCCAGGGCCGCCGCCAGGGCCAGGCAGGCATCGCTGTCCAGCTCGCGCAGTGGGTGAATGGCGCTGAGGGTCAGGCGGCCCTCGGTGAGGGTGCCGGTCTTGTCGAAGATCACCGTGTCGATCTGGTTCAGGCCTTCGAGCACATGGCCGCGGGTCAGCAGCAGGCCGAGTTTGTGCAAGGTGCCGGTGGCGGCGGTCAGGGCGGTCGGCGTGGCCAGGGCCAGGGCGCAGGGGCAGGTGGCGACCAGCAGGGCCAGCACCACCCAGAAGGCCCGCGAGGGATCGATTTGCCACCAGACCAGGCCGACGAGGGCGGCCGCGATCAGCACGATCAGCACAAACCACTGCGCCACTTGGTCGGCGAGCTGCGCCAGGCGCGGCTTGTCGCTTTGCGCCCGTTCCAGCAGCCGGACGATGGCCGACAGTCGGGTGGCATCGCCCAGGGCCTGGACCTCGATGGTCAGCGGGCCTTCGACATTCAGGGTGCCGGCGGTCACGCTGTCGCCGACTGCGCGGGGCTGCGGCAGGTACTCGCCGGTCAGCAGGGATTCGTCGACGCTGGACTGGCCGCCGAGAATGCGCCCGTCCGCCGGCAGCAGGGCGCCCGGCGGCACCAGCAGGCGATCGCCCAGGCGCAGCTCGTCGAGCAGGATGCGCTGCGTCTGTTGCTGCTCGTCCAGGCGCAGGCAGGAGGCCGGCAGCAGCTTGACCAGCTGCGCGGTGGCGGCCGCGGTGCGCTCGCGGGCGCGGCGCTCCAGGTAACGCCCGGCCAGCAGGAACAGGGCAAACATGCCCACCGCGTCGAAATACAGCTCGCCCTGGCCGGTGACGGTGGACCAGATACCGGCCGCGTAGGCGCCACCGATGGCCAGGGACACCGAGACGTCCATGCTCAGGTGGCGGGTGCGCAGGTCGCGCAGGGCCCCGCGAAAGAATTGGGCGCAGCAGTAGAAGACGATGGGCGTGGCGAGAAACAGGCTGACCCAGCGCAGGATGCGGTCCAGCTCGGGGCTGAGGTCCACATTGAATTCCGGCCAGGTGGCCATGCTGGCCATCATCACCTGCATCCACAGCAGGCCGGCCACGCCCAGCTCGCGCATGGCCCGGCGGTTTTCCCGCTGCATCTGCTCGGCGGCGGCATCGGCCCGCCAGGGGTGGCCGGCGTAGCCGATCTTGCGCAGCGCCTCGAGCAGCGCGCTCAAGGCAATCCGGTTGTCGGCCCAACGCAGCCGCAGGCGGTGATTGGACAGGTTGAGCTGGACCTCGGCGACGCCCGGCAGGCCGCGCAGGTGCTTTTCGATCAGCCAGCCACAGGCGGCGCAGCTGATGCCTTCGATCAAGAGACAGGTTTCGCTCAGCTCGCCTTGCTGTTCGACGAAGGGCGCCTGCACTTCGGCGCGGTCATACAGGGCCAGCTCGTCGGGCAAGGCCTGGGGCAGGGTGTGCGGGTTGGCGGCATTTTCGCTGCGGTGCTGGTAGTAGTGCTCCAGGCCGCCGTCGACTATGGCCTCGGCCACCGCCTGGCAACCGGGGCAGCACAGGGCCCGCGACGCACCCAGCACCTGGGCGTGGACGCGGCTACCGCTGGGAACCGGCAGACCGCAGTGGTAGCAGGGCGTTGGGTTGGACATGGGCGGTATCGGCCGGCGGCTCAGGGGCGGCTGCGGGCGTCGCCGAGGCGAATGGGCGTGCCGCTTTCCAGGTTTTCTTCCTCGAACAGGCGCCAGTCCTTGCCGCCTTCCTGGCCGATCAGCTCGACGAAGCGCCGGCCCTTCACCACATCCTGCATCTGGCCGCGGTACCGGCCCTGGCCCAGGGGCTGCAGCACAATGCGCCGATCACGCTCCGGCTGGGTCGGCGAAATCAGGTTCAGTACCAATTGCGCGGGGCCGCTGTAACCCTGCAGTTGCAGCTCGGCGATACCCTGGTCGTCATCGAGGGTGAGGGTGGCGCTCAGCTGCAGGCGTTCGGCGAGCTGTTCGCGTGCCAGGGACTGGTTGATGCCTTTGCCGACGTCGTAATAGTCATCGGAGATCAGGCCGGGCGGGTTGCGTATGGCAATGACCAGCAGGCTCATGCCCTGCAGTACCGAATAGCCCAGCAGGGCGATAAGGAACCAGGGCCAGAACTGCTTGTACCAGGGTTTGATCGGGGCTTCGTCGGACATGCGGGGCCTCAACGGACGTTCGGGCCGATAAAGCGGCTGTCGGCGTGGTTCTGGATATCCGCATCATCGGCGGAGCGGATGCGAAAGAGTATTTCGTTGGTACTGGACGGCAGTTGCTCGGGGGCGATGGACAGTTCCACCGGTACCGACAGCACCTCGCCAGCCAGGGCCTTGACCTCGCGCTTGCCCTCGTAGACCAGGCCCTCGAGGCCGCTGACCTCGATGACGAAGGTCTGGTCGCTCTGGGCCTTGTTCATCACCTTGAGGGTGTAGACGTTCTCGATCCGGCCTTCCTCGTTCTCGCGAAACAGCACCCGGTCCTTGAGCACGTCCAGCTTGACCAGCGGCCGCTCCATCACGGCATAGACGAAGACCCCGAGCATGGTCAACAGCGCCAGGGCATAACCGATCAGGCGCGGACGCAGTACCTGGGTCTTCTGCCCGGACAGGTTGTGTTCGGTGGTGTAGCTGATCAGGCCCCGGGGGTAGTCCATTTTGTCCATGATGCTGTCGCACACATCGATGCAGGCGGCGCAGCCGATGCATTCGACCTGCAGGCCGTCGCGGATGTCGATGCCGGTGGGGCAGACCTGCACGCACATCTGGCAGTCGACGCAATCACCCAGGCCCTGGGCCTGGTAGTCGGCGCCTTTCTTGCGCGGACCGCGGTGCTCGCCCCGGCGCGGGTCGTAGGACACCACCAGGGTGTCCTTGTCGAACATCACGCTCTGAAAGCGCGCGTAGGGGCACATGTAGATGCACACCTGTTCGCGCAGGTACCCGGCGTTGCCATAGGTGGCGAGGGTGAAGAAGCCGACCCAGAACAGCGCCCAACCGCCCAGCTGCAGGGTGAACAGCTCGAGGATCAGTTCGCGAATGGGCGTGAAGTAACCGACGAAGGTGATGGCCGTGGCCAGGGCGACCGCGACCCAGATGCCGTGCTTGGCCAGCTTGCGCAGCAGTTTCTGGGTGCTGAAGGGGGCCTTGTCCAGCTTGATCCGCTGGTTGCGATCGCCTTCGGTTACCTTTTCGGCCCACATGAAGACCCAGGTGAACACGCTTTGCGGGCAGCTGTAGCCGCACCAGACGCGTCCGGCCCAGACCGTGATAAAGAACAGGCCGAAGGCGCTGATGATCAGCAGGGCAGAGAGCAGGACGAAGTCCTGGGGCCAGAAGGTGGCGCCGAAGACATGGAATTTGCGCGCCGGGAGGTCCCACCAGACGGCCTGACGGCCATTCCAGGTCAACCAGACGGTGCCGAAGTACAGCAGGAAGAGCAGGCCGCCACCGACCACCCGAAAGCTGCGGAACAGGCCGGTGAAGGCGCGGGTGTAGATTTTTTCACGTTTGGCGTAGAGGTCGACGCTGTCGACCACCTTGACCGGCGTGATGTCATGGACCGGAATCTGCTCGCTCATCGATGCGTACCGCCGCGTTGGGTTGGAGCCCCGGCCTACAGCTGTGGACCGGGGTCAAATGACCTGCCGTGCATGGTACGCCTGTGAAAAAGCTGACGGCTGCGACAGGTCGTCGCGGCTGTCCTCAGGGCTTCTCGACGGCCTCGACCGGCTTCTGCGACAGGCTGTACACATACGCCGCGAGCAGGTGCACCTTGTCGTTACCCAGCATGTTCTCCTGAGCTGGCATCTTGCCGTTGCGGCCATAGCGCAGGGTCTGCTGCACCTGGGCGAAGCTGGAGCCGTAGAGCCAGGTGTGGTCGGTCAAGTTCGGCGCGCCCATGGCCTGTTGGCCCTTGGCTTCCGGACCGTGGCAAACGGCGCAGCTGCTCTTGAACGTCGCTTCACCGGCTACCAGGTCCACGCCTTCGGGGTTTTTCATGCCCGAGAGGCTGCGCACATAGGCGGTGACCTGCTTGATGCCGTCCTCGCCGAGGCTGTCCTTCCACGCCGGCATCGCGGCGATACGGCCCTTGAGCAGGGTGGTCTTGATGGTTTCCGGCTCGCCGCCGTACAGCCAGTCGTTATCGGTCAGGTTGGGGAAGCCGTAGCCGCCCTTGGCGTCCGAACCGTGGCAGACCGAGCAGTTGGAGGCGAACAGCCGGCCGCCCATTTTCAGGGCCTGCTCGTCCTGGGCCACGGCCTCGATCGGCATGGCGGCGTATTTGGCGAACAGCGGGCCGTACTGCTGCTCGGCCTTGGCCATTTCCTTTTCCCACTGGTGCACCCCGGTCCAGCCGGCATTGCGCTCGCCGTCGGCGATCTGAATGTTGGTGGCGAAAGGGGTCTTGGCTTCGGTATCGAGGTGCTCGTAGCCAGGCAGCAGGCCTTTCCAGTTACCCAGGCCCGGGTAGAGCACCAGGTAGCCGAGGGCAAACACGATGGTGGCGATAAACAACATGAACCACCACTTGGGCAGTGGATTGTCGTATTCCTCGATGCCGTCGAAGCTGTGGCCGACGGTTTCTTCGGTGCTTTCCGGGCGCTGGCCCTTGCGAGTGCCGAAGATCAGCCAAGTCAGGGCGAAAATAGTGCCCAAGGAGAGGATGGTTACGTACCAACTCCAGAACGTGGTCATTGCTTGTTGCTCCTGGCAGATTGCTCGTCACGCATGCTGGGGGTGGGATCGTCGGCGAAGGGCAGGTTGGCGGCTTCGTCGAAGTTCGACTTGCGTTTGCTGCTGTACGCCCAGAGCACCAGGCCGATAAAGGCGATAAACACCAATGCCGTGCCGATGCCGCGAATGGTCCCGATATCCATGCTGCGTTACCGTTTGTTCTTGATGGAGGTGCCGAGGACCTGCAGGTACGCGACCAGCGCGTCCATTTCGGTTTTCCCCTTCACGGCGTCCTGGGCCCCGGCGATGTCTTCATCGCTGTAGGGAATGCCGAAGTCGCGCATGACCTGCATTTTGTTGGCGGTGTCTTTGCCGTCCAGCGTCTTCTCCACCAACCAGGGGTAGGCCGGCATCTTCGATTCGGGCACCAGGTTGCGCGGGTTGTAGAGGTGCGCGCGCTGCCACTCGTCCGAGTAGCGGCCGCCGACCCGGGCCAGGTCCGGGCCGGTGCGCTTGGAGCCCCAGAGGAAGGGGTGATCCCAGACGCTTTCGCCGGCGACCGAATAGTGGCCGTAGCGTTCGGTTTCGGCACGGAACGGGCGAATCATCTGCGAGTGGCAGCCGACGCAGCCGTTGGCGATGTACACATCACGGCCTTCCAGTTGCAGCGCGGTATAGGGCTTGAGGCCTTCGACCGGCTCATTGGTGACGTCCTGGAAAAACAGCGGGACGATCTGCGTCAGGCCGCCGATGCTGACGGCTAACACCATCAGCAACGCCATGAGGCCGATATTTTTCTCGATGATTTCGTGTTTCATCAGTGGGCGCTCGCTACGTTGGACTGGGCGACAGCCATCTGCGCGGCCGCTTCGTATTCAGCCGGCTTGGCGGCACGCACGGTGCGGTAGGTGTTGTAGGCCATCAGCAACATGCCGGTGAGGAAGATCGCACCACCGACCATGCGCACGATATAACCGGGGTGACTGGCTTCCAGGGCTTCGACGAACGAATAGGTGAGGGTGCCGTCTTCGTTGACCGCGCGCCACATCAGGCCCTGGGTGATGCCGTTGACCCACATGGAGGCGATATAGAGCACGGTGCCGACGGTGGCCAACCAGAAGTGCGCATTGATCAGGGCGATGCTGTACATCTGCTCGCGACCGAAGACCTTGGGGAGCATGTGATAAAGCGCGCCGATGGAGATCATCGCCACCCAGCCCAGCGCACCGGCGTGTACGTGGCCGATGGTCCAGTCGGTGTAGTGCGACAAGGCGTTGACCGTCTTGATCGCCATCATCGGGCCTTCGAAGGTCGACATGCCGTAGAAGGCCAGGGACACCACCAGGAAGCGCAGGATCGGGTCGGTGCGCAGCTTATGCCAGGCCCCCGACAGGCTCATCATGCCGTTGATCATGCCGCCCCAGCTCGGTGCGAGCAGGATCAGGGACATGGCCATGCCCAGCGACTGCGCCCAGTCCGGCAGCGCGGTGTAGTGCAGGTGGTGCGGGCCGGCCCAGATGTAGAGGGTGATCAGCGCCCAGAAGTGCACGATGGACAGGCGATAGGAATAGATCGGTCGCTCGGCCTGCTTGGGCACGAAGTAGTACATCATCCCCAGGAAACCGGTGGTCAGGAAGAAGCCCACGGCGTTGTGACCGTACCACCACTGGATCATCGCATCGGTGGCGCCAGCGTAGACCGAGTAGGACTTGAACAGGCTGACCGGCACCGCTGCGCTGTTGACGATGTGCAGCATGGCCGTGACCAGGATAAAGGCCCCGTAGAACCAGTTGCCCACATAGATGTGCTTGACCTTGCGCTTGACCACGGTACCGAAGAACAGCACGGCGTAAGCGATCCAGACGATGCCCAGCAGAATATCGATCGGCCATTCCAGCTCGGCGTATTCCTTGGAACCGGTGTAGCCCATCGGCAGGGTGACCACCGCGGCGACGATCACCGCTTGCCAGCCCCAGAACACGAACGCCGCCAGGCTGTCGGAAATCAGCCGCGCCTGGCTGGTGCGCTGGACCACATACAGGGAGGTGGCGAACAGGGCGCAACCGCCGAAGGCGAAGATCACCGCGTTGGTGTGCAAGGGACGCAGACGGCCGAAGCTCGTCCATTCCATGCCCAGGTTGAGTTCCGGCCACACCAGTTGTGCGGCGATGAACACACCTAAAGCCATCCCAATGACTCCCCAAACCACCGTCATGACGGCGAATTGGCGAACCACTTTGTAATTGTAAGCAGTCGGGTTGATTGCTGTGCTCATGCTTGGGGTTCCACGGTTAATGGAGTTTTTTTGGGGCCAAAAAAATCGGCGGCAGTATGGAGAAAGCAGGTGGCCATTGCAACGGCAAACACGCGTCCAATCAGGGTTTTAGCTGTTTTAGGTCGGGTTTTGGCGCGCACCAAAACCCGCTGGCCGAGAACCCGGGGCGCCAGCCGTGGCGCAGTGCAAAGAAAGGAATCGCCTTGGAGTTGTTGAATGTGGCGACTGAGGCAAGTCTAGCCCAGATGCAGGGTGTTTGGCTGCGTTGCTGCAGGGCCGTGCGACACTGAGTCGCAGTGGGCTCTGGTCCAAACGCAAGGCGCGGACAACCCTCTGGTGCGCTTGCGGCCGGTAAGCCCGGTCGGCGAGGGCCATTTTCCGCAGGCGGCGTGTCGGGTTCATGTCAAGGCTCTCACCTGCTGCACGGGATCATTCTGAAAAACCGGCCGCGATCGGGCCGAACATTCGAAAGCGAGGCAAGCATGCATAAAGCGCGGGCTGTGGGTATTGACCGGGATCAAGGCAAGCGCGATTGGCAGACGTCTGACGGCTTGTGGACCCGGCCGGAGGGTGCCGTTAAAGCCAGCCTGATACTGGCCCATGGCGCGGGTGCGCCCATGGACAGTCCCTTCATGACGGCCATGGCCGAACGCCTGGCCGCACGGGGCGTGGCGGTGATGCGTTTCGAGTTCGCCTATATGGCCGGGCGCCGGGACGATGGCCGCAGGCGGCCGCCCAGTCCACAGGGGGTACTGCTCGAGCAGTGGAGCGCGCTCTATGCCCAGGTGCGCGAGCAGGTCGACGGACCCCTGGCCATCGGCGGCAAGTCCATGGGCGGGCGCATGGCCAGTCTGGTGGCCGACGGGCTGGGCGTCCAGGCGCTGGTCTGCCTCGGTTATCCCTTTTATCCCGTCGGCAAGCGCGAGAAGCCTCGGGTAGCGCACCTGGCCGCGCTGCAAACACCCACGCTGATGGTGCAGGGCGAGCGCGATGCCCTGGGCGACCGCACGACCGTGGCCGGCTATTCGCTGTCGGCTGCGATACGGATGCACTGGCTGGCCACCGCCGATCACGACCTCAAGCCCCTCAAGGTTTCCGGGTTCAGCCACGAGCAGCATCTGGACAGTGCCGCCGACGAGGTGGCGCTTTTCTTGAGTGCTATCGGGCACTGACATGTTCAGGCGGTCCGGCCCTTCGGGCGCTACAGGGCGCCACAGGCCGTCAGGTTTTCGCGCAGTCTGGTGCGTGACTGGCGTGGGGGACGCGTTCGATGATCTGGTTCGCCACGGAACACCCATGAACGCTCAAGGCCAGCATCGCGGCGATCAAGGCCAGGGGGATATAGCCCATCAACCTGGCGCGAAAGCCGTAGCGGTAGGGGGTAGGGCGCAGGACTTTTTCGTGAGGCAGGGGACATTGCCCGAGGCGGATGATCCTCAGGCTTCGGCGGCCCATCACCGCCAGCAGCGTGACGGCGAACAGCAGGGGCAGGCCCACGCAAACGCCATAGAACAGCGCCTGGACACCGGTAAAGACCCCGTAGTCCTGGCAATGCGCTAGCGCCGCATAGCCTCTCAGCCAGGGCAAAAACAGCAACTGGCCAGCCGCAATCAGCGGCACGACCCAGGCCAGGGTTATCAGTGATAACCGAACTCGCTCGCGGGTGTTGTATAGCGGGGCGTAGTGCTGCATGGCGCTCGAGACCGCAGAGAGTGGTGAGGGCTGCACGCAGCCTATGCACAGCGGATGGCCTTGTCCATGGTCCTGGGGTGTCGTTGTACGGGCGAACGGGGTGTTCGCTCGGTCGCGCGGGCGTCTGCTGTCTTGCCCGCCTGTCCAGAAAGCGGCCTGTCGCCTGGAAAACTTAACCCAGAAGTTACGAATAACGTAGTATGCGAGCGGCAAGCGGGGCGGTGGTCGCCTGGCTGCATAGCAGGCATTCCCACCATGGCTAGCAATCTGATCTGGGCGCGTCGCTTGAAGGAGGCGCGTATGGCTAAAAATCTTTCTCAGAAACAGTTGGGTATCGAGGCCGGGCTCGATCCAGCGGTCGCCAGTACCCGGATCAATCGCTATGAGATGGGTGTTCACCGAGCCGACTTTCAAATCACCGAAAGGGTGGCCCGGGTGCTGGATATACCGGTGGCCTACCTGTACGCGGAGTCCGACGCGCTGGCGCAGATGGTATTGCTGTTCGACCGGTCCAGTCGCGAGCAGCAAAACGACATGCTGAGCTGGGCCGGCACCTTTCAACGAAATAGTCTTTGAGCGCAGCGCATCGGTATTGCCCAGGCATGCTGTAGCGTATTCATCGTCTGAAGAATGGCCTCCGAGAAAGACTGGAGTAGTGATGACCTTATCTAGGCGTAAAAAGGGCGTACCGGCGAAGAGCGCAGACGTCCCGAGTACCTTGTGTGAACCCGTTCGGGCCGAATACGAACTGGTGATTGCGCGTTTGATCGACGCTCCGCGATCACGGGTGTTCCAGGCGTGGACCGACCCGGCCGAACTGGTCTGCTGGTGGGGCCCCAATGGCTTTACCACGCCGTTCTGCGAGCTGGATGTCCGGCCGGGCGGCGGCTTTTCCATGGCGGTGCGTGACCCGGAGGGCGAGGTTTACCCTATCCGGGGCATTTACCGTGAAGTCGTGCCTCACGAGCGGCTGGCTTACAGCGATGACTGGGCGCCGGAATTGGGGCTTTCCCAGGCCTCCCACGTGACGGTGGACTTCAATGACCAGGCGGGCAAAACCCTGCTGAAGGTGCGCGCGCATTTCGAGTCGCCCGAAGCGCGCGATAGCATGGAGCAGCAAGGGTTGATTGAAGGCTGGTCCGAAGGCCTGGAACGTCTGGCGCGCCACCTCGAGGTCTTATCCAGCCGCGACGCATAAGCGCCGTGGATGGCCCATCTGGTTGCAGACGGTGGGGCGGCACTGTCATTGCGAGAGTGCGCAGCCGCCCCTCTGCAACACCCGAACTCAGCATCGTGCCCGGGTGCTTGTCTGCTCGATGGCCAGTGTTAGTCGCTTACTTGGCGGATATCCAGCAGTGCCCATATGTCCCAGCCCTTTTTTCGCGCGGCTTTTTCGGCTTCGAGTTGGGCTTGAAGGGTGCTGATGGAACTGGATTTATGTTCGAACCTGAAGGGTGGACCGCCGCTGGGTTTACGCACGCTCAATTCCACCAAGGTATAGGTGGCGCTGCGGGTCAGGGTTTTCTGGGGTTTGCTG
This sequence comes from Pseudomonadota bacterium, assembly GCA_040385585.1. Lineage (GTDB taxonomy): Bacteria > Pseudomonadota > Gammaproteobacteria > Pseudomonadales > Pseudomonadaceae > Aquipseudomonas. The sequence continues at coordinate 94,455 of JAZKHB010000026.1, forward strand.
GGGGACAGCCCTAAGGCTGCGCGCATATCTGCTTCGGTGATTTGAGGTGAGCTCACAGTAATTATCCGTTGTTCCGTAATGCACTGTTCGACCGCGCAATAGCGAAGAGTTCGCCTGCGCGGATGTTTCAAAGTCCTTTTAGAGGTAAAAGTTTATTTCTAAGGGGTAGGGCGCAATCAATCATTGAGCGCCGGCCTTGAACATTGGAGTGCAGAACAGCAGTTCCCGTACAAGTTGCACTAGTTTGACTGAATTCGTCCTTAAAGAAAAACCCTGCCGGATTTTTATACGTTCTGTCCAGTTGAAAAGTTGTTTGCCATACGCCAAGTGGCTAATCCGCGTTTAGCTGGGGTTGCATGCATCTGGCCTGTTTGAGTTGCTCGGATACCCTGGATCGCATCGATCAGTTGGGCGCAGAGGTCTCGTTCAGCAGGGCCTGCAGCTCGGCACTCAGGGGTTGTGGGCTGAACGCGCTGACGCGCGCCCGTCCCGTATTGCCCAGGGGTACCCAGATTTTCGAAAAAAGCAGAGCTGCCACTATCCGTGGCAGCTGGCCGAGCACTTCGCGGGTGTCGCGGCTATGCCAACCCAGTCGCAGCATGCGCCAATGAGCGTAGGCATGCCGCAGCGGCATGCGCTGGCTGAGGATATGGGCGCGCTCCAGCCACTGATAGGCCAGGGGGATATCCTGTGCGCTATCGGCTTGCTGGAACGCCTGGTCGATGGCGCTGTGCAGTGGACTTTTCATCGCGGGGATTCCTTGCGTGGGGATTATTTCTGTAGCAGGCGCAGGCCGTTGAGCACCACCAGCAGGCTGACGCCCATATCGGCGAACACCGCCATCCACAGGGTGGCGTGACCACTTAAAACGATGCCGAGAAACAGCGCCTTGATACCCAGGGCCAGGCCGATGTTCTGTTTGAGCACCGTCGCGGTCTGGCGGGACAGGCGGATAAAGTGGGCGATCTTGCGCAGGTCATCGTCCATCAGCGCCACGTCGGCGGTTTCGATCGCGGTGCCCGTGCCTGCCGCGGCCATGGCGAACCCGATATCGGCCTGGGCCAGGGCCGGCGCGTCGTTGATCCCATCGCCCACCATGGCGACGATAAAACCGCGGTCCTGCAGGGCCTGGACAGCGGCTCGCTTGTCTTCAGGCAGCAAGTTGCCTTGTGCCTGGTCGATGCCCACGGCCTGGGCGATAGCCGCGGCTGTCGGCGCATTGTCTCCCGTGAGCATCAGGGTCTTGATCCCCAGGCCGTGGAGTTGCTCGATGGCCCCGCGGCTGGAGGTTTTCAGGCTGTCGGCGACGGCGAACAGCGCCAGTACCCGATGAGCGTCGCACAGCAGCACCAGACTTTTGCCTTGCTGCTCCAGGGGCGTCAGCTGGCGTTCCAGCTCGGGCGAGCAGAGCCCCAGGCTTTGCACCTGGGCAGGGTTGACCAGGGCGTAACGCCGGCCTTCGATCTCGCCGCGCACCCCGTGCCCCGGCAAGGCCTCGAAGGCCTCCACGGTCTGAAGCGTTACATCGTTGTCGGCGGCATGCCGGGCCAGGGCCTGGGACACCGGGTGGTCGGAGCGCGCAGCCAGGCTGGCGGCCCAGGTGGCATAGGCCTGCACGCTTTGGGCATCGTTGGCCGCCAGTGGCAGAAAATCGGTCTGCACGGGTTTGCCCCGAGTCAGGGTGCCGGTCTTGTCCAGGGCCAGGTATTCCAGCCTGTGGCCCATCTCCAGGTAGAGTCCGCCCTTGATCAAGATACCCTTGCGCGCCGCCGCGGCCAGGCCGCTGACCAGGGTCACGGGTGTCGAGATCACCAGCGCGCAGGGGCAGGCGACCACCAGCAGCACCAGCGCGCGGTACAGCCAGTCGAACCAGGCGCTTCCCAGAAGCAAGGGTGGAATCAGTGCGGTCAACAGCGCCACTACCAGTATCGCGGGGGTGTAGAGCCTGGAGAACCGATCGACGAAGCGCTGGGTCGGCGCCTTGGCGCTCTGGGCGTGCTCGATGGCATGGACGATACGGGCCAGGGTGGTCTGGCTGGCGATAGCGCCTACCCGGTATTCCAGGGAACCGTCCAGGTTGATGGTGCCGGCGAAGACCGGATCCCCCGCCGCTTTATCGACCGGCAGGCTCTCGCCCGTAATGGGCGCCTGGTCGATGCTGGAGTTGCCGCTGCTGACCGTGCCATCCAGGCCGATACGCTCACCGGGGCGCACCCGCACCAAGGCGTCGAGTGCGACGTTGCCCACATCTACCTCCCGCCAGCTGCCGTCGCCCTGCAGCACCGTGGCGCGCGGCGGGCTGAGGTCCAGCAAATCACGAATGGCGTTGCGCGCCCGGTCAAGGGATTTGGCCTCGATCCGCTCGGCCAGGGTAAACAGCACCATGACCATGGCCGCTTCGGGCCATTGGCCGATCAGCAGGGCGCCGGTGACCGCGATGCTCATCAGGGCGTTGATATTGAGGTTGCCTTGCCTGAGGGCGATCCAGCCTTTCTGGTAAGTGCCCAGCCCGCTGGACAGGATGGCGCTCAACGCAAGGCCGGCGATTGCCCAGTTCGGCGCCAGTTCGCCGAAATGCAGCACCTCGGCCGCCAGGGCCGCGACAGCGGCCAGCGCCAGTGGCCACCAGGCTTTTTTAGGGAGCGCGGCGGTGGCCCCTGCCGTGCCTTCGGCTACCGGCGTAAAGCCCAGGTCGCGGATGGCCTGCAGGGCCTGGTCCAGATCCATGCCGCGGTGCCTGATGGTCAGCACCCGCTGGATCAGGTTGAAGTCCAGACCTTCGATGCCGGGCAGCCTGGACAGCTTGTTGTGGATCAGGCCCTGTTCGGTCGGGCAATCCATCTGCTCGATGCGCACCCGGGTTTGCTGGCAGTTGTCGAAGCGATCCGGCGCGGGTATGTCGTTCGGCTTGTCGAGCGCCGGTGGGGTGGCCTTGCCGTGGGCGCAGCAGGTCGATGCTGTGTGGGCGGGAGGCTGGCGATACTTGGAACTGGTAGTCATGGAATCGTCCTCTGAACGGCTTGTTGCAGAGTGAACACCCTGTAGCCACTATAGGGTCAAGCCCTGGTTTTTGCAGTGGCCAGGTGAATCTGGATCGAGAGGTGCGGCCCATGGAGATGAAAATCGGCGAGCTGGCGAAACTGACCGCTTGCCAGGTCGAGACCGTCCGTTATTACGAGCGCGAGGGCCTGCTGCCGGCACCGGTGCGCAGCGAGGGCAACTACCGCCTCTACGGTGAGACGCATCTCGAGCGGCTGCGGTTTATCCGCAACTGTCGCACCCTGGACATGACCCTCGAGGAAATCCGCGGCCTGCTGGCCTTGCGCGACAGCCCGGCAGCGCCCTGCGCCGGGGTCAACGACTTGGTGGAGGCGCATATCCAGCATGTTCAGGCGCGCATCGCCAGCCTGCAGGCGCTGCAGGCACAGCTGCTCGAGCTGCGCGCCCGCTGCGGCGACGAGCGAGCGGTGGAGCAATGCGGCATCGTGCAGCGCTTGAATGCCACGGACGGCCTAGGCCTGGAGCCCGAGCTTTCCCATGTGGGCAAGAGCCACGGGCATTGAAGGGACTGTCATCCATTGCCGATCAAACCCTGGTCGTCCCGGGCGCGTTAGGGCCTGGGTAACCGCCTTCTTCCAGCCTTCACAGAATGACAGGGTATGAAGAGGGGAGCTGTGATCGTTCAGGCGAAGGGAAAAGGCGCCAGCTCGAAGCCGTGCTCGTCCACCTGCAATGCCCAGCCCTGCTCGTGCCAGTCGCCGAGCACGATGCGCCGCGCGGCCTGGTCGTTGACTTGCAGGGCATGCACCTGGGGGCGGTGTGTATGGCCGTGGATCAGGGTAAGTACGCCCTGGGCGGCCATCACCTTAGGCACCTCTTCGCCATGTACATCGGTGATTTCCATGGCTTTCAGGCGGGTCTGGTCGCGGCTGCTGTTGCGCAGCTTGCGCGCCAGCGCCTGGCGGCTGGACACGGGCAGGTGACGCAGTATCCACAGCGTCAGGGGGTTGCGCAGGATCGCCCGCAGGCGCATGTAGTCCTTGTCCTGGGTGCACAGGCTGTCGCCGTGCATCAGCAGCACCGTTTCGCCATTGAAGGTCACCCGGCAGGGGTCGTCGAGCAGGGTGCAGCCGGCCTCGCGGCAGAAGGCCCTGCCCAGCATGAAATCGCGGTTGCCGTGCATCAGGTAGATCGCCGTGCCGCTGTCGCTCAATTGGCGCAGGGCCTGGGCGATACCACGCTGGAAGGGGCTGATGGCGTCGTCGCCGATCCAGACCTCGAAGAAATCGCCGAGGATATACAGCGCCTCGGCGCCGCGGGCGCGGCCGCCGAGAAAATGCAGAAACGCCCGGGTGATGTCCGGGCGCTCCTCTTCAAGGTGCAGATCGGCGATCAGTAGGATCACTCAGCGATCTCGGCACGCTCGATGATGACATCGTCTACCGGGACGTCCTGGTGGCCGGATTTCAGGGTGGTGGGCACGCCCTTGATCTTCTCCACCACGTCCAGGCCTTCGACCACTTCGCCGAACACGGTGTAGCCCCAGCCTTGCACGGTCTTGGCGCTGTGATCGAGGAAGTTGTTGTCGGCCACGTTGATAAAGAACTGCGCCGAGGCCGAATGCGGCTCCATGGTGCGGGCCATGGCCACGGTGCCTTTCTTGTTGGAAACGCCATTGTCGGCTTCGTTCTGGATGGTGGCGCGGGTGGCTTTCTGCTTCATGCCCGGCTCGAAACCGCCGCCCTGGATCATGAAGTTGCTGATCACGCGGTGGAACACGGTGTTGTCGTAATGCCCGTCCTTGACGTACTGCTCGAAGTTGGCGACGGTCGCCGGGGCTTTATCGGCGAACAGCTTGAGGGTGATGACGCCGTGGTTGGTGTGCAGCTTGATCATGGGAATAATCCACTGGTTCGAAAAAAGAGAAGGCCTGTCAGGGGCTTGACAGCTTCGGCTATGATAAGCGCTTTGATTTGGCCGGCCTACCCTGGCCGCGCACTCGTATGTTCAAGGACCCCATGAGCACGCCTATCCAGACCCCAGACGCCAAGACCGCCCCGGTTGTTCCGGCCAATTTTCTGCGCCCCATCGTTCAGGCGGACCTGGACAGTGGCAAGCACCAGAAAATCGTCACGCGCTTTCCGCCCGAGCCCAACGGTTACCTGCACATCGGTCATGCCAAGTCGATCTGCGTGAATTTCGGCCTGGCCCAGGAGTTCGGCGGCGACTGCCACCTGCGCTTCGACGACACCAACCCGGCCAAGGAAGACCAGGAATACATCGACGCCATCGAAAGCGACGTGAAATGGCTGGGTTTCCAATGGGCCGGCCAGGTGCGCTACGCCTCGCAGTATTTCGGCCAGCTGCACGACTGGGCCGTGGAGCTGATCCGCGCAGGCCTGGCCTATGTCTGCGACCTGACCCCCGAGCAGGCCCGGGAATACCGCGGCAGCCTGACCGAGGCGGGCAAGAACAGCCCGTTCCGCGAGCGCGGCGTCGAGGAGAACCTCGAGCTGTTCGCCCGGATGAAGGCCGGCGAGTTCGCCGATGGCGCCCGGGTGCTGCGCGCGAAGATCGACATGGCCTCGCCGAACATGAACTTGCGCGACCCGATTCTTTACCGCATCCGCCACGCCCATCATCACCAGACCGGCGACACCTGGTGCATCTACCCGAACTACGACTTCGCCCACGGCCAGTCGGATGCCATCGAGGGCATCACCCACTCGATCTGCACCCTGGAGTTCGAGGGCCATCGGCCGCTCTACGAGTGGTTCCTGGACAACCTGCCGGTGCCGGCCAAGCCACGCCAGTACGAATTCTCGCGGCTGAACCTGAGCTACACCGTGACCAGCAAGCGCAAGCTCAAGCAGCTGGTGGACGAGCAGCACGTCAACGGCTGGGACGACCCGCGCATGTCGACCCTGTCCGGCTACCGTCGCCGCGGCTACACGCCGGGGGCGATCCGCAATTTCTGCGAGATGATCGGCACCAATCGTTCCGATGGCCTGGTGGACGTGGCGATGCTCGAGTTCAGCATCCGCGAGGACCTGGACCACAGCGCGCCGCGCGCCATGTGCGTGCTGCGCCCGCTCAAGGTGGTGATCAGCAACTACCCCGAAGGCCAGGTCGAGCAGCTCGAGCTGCCGCGCCACCCCAAGGAAGACATGGGCATGCGCGCCTTGCCGTTCTCCCGCGAGCTGTATATCGACCAGGAGGATTTCGTCGAGGGCGAGCCGCCCAAGGGCTTCAAGCGCCTGGTGCTGGGCGGCGAAGTGCGCCTGCGCGGCAGCTACGTGATGCGCGCCGATGAAGTGGTCAAGGACGCCGACGGCAAGATCCTCGAGCTGCGCTGCTCCTACGATGCCGAGACCCTGGGCAAGAACCCCGAGGGCCGCAAGGTCAAGGGCGTGATCCACTGGGTGCCGGCCGCCGAAAGCATCGAGTGCGAGGTG
>JAZKHB010000026.1:100919-130209 GCA_040385585.1 Pseudomonadota bacterium
GCCTGCGCTACTCCTACCTTATCAAGTGCGAAGAAGTGGTCAAGGACGCTGCGGGCAACATCGTCGAGCTGCGCTGCACCTACGACCCCATGTCGGGCGACGGCTCGTCGAGCGACGGCCGCCGCGTCAAGGGCGTGATCCACTGGGTGCCGGCCGCCGAAAGCATCGAGTGCGAGGTGCGGTTGTACGACCGCCTGTTCCGCTCGCCGAGCCCGGAAAAGGCCGAGGAGGGCGCGACCTTCCTGGACAATATCAACCCCGATTCGCTCACGGTACTGCGTGGTTGTCGGGCCGAACCCTCGCTGGCCCAGGCCCAGCCGGAAGACCGTTTCCAGTTCGAGCGCGAGGGCTATTTCTGCGCCGACCTCAAGGACAGTCAACCGGGCAAGCCGGTATTCAACCGTACCGTCACCCTGCGTGACTCCTGGTAAGAGCCGATCCAGCGGTCTCTGGCCGCGCCGCCTGAATGGTGGCGTGGGCGGGACCCTTTTCGGCGTCGAGGAATAGCGATGCTTTCGATCTACAACACCCTGACCAAGCGCAAAGAGCCCTTCACGCCCCTGGAGGGCAACCAGGTGCGCATGTACGTGTGCGGCATGACCGTGTACGACTTCTGCCATATCGGCCATGGCCGCAGCATGGTGGCCTTCGACGTGGTGACGCGCTGGTTGCGCCACAGCGGCTACGCGCTGACCTATGTGCGCAATATCACCGACATCGACGACAAGATCATCAACCGTGCCCGGGAGAACGGCGAATCGTTCGAGGCCCTGACCGAGCGCATGATCGAGGCGATGCACGAGGACGAAGCGCGGCTCAATATCCTGCCGCCGGACCTGGAGCCGCGCGCCACCGAGCATATCGCCGGCATGCACGCGATGATCCAGACCCTGATCGACAAGGGGTACGCCTATGCTCCGGGCAACGGCGACGTGTACTACCGGGTCGGCAAGTTCGAAGGCTACGGCAAGCTGTCGCGCAAGAAGATCGAGGACCTGCGCATCGGCGCGCGGATCGAGGTCGACGAGGCCAAGCAGGATCCCCTGGATTTCGTGCTGTGGAAGGGCGTCAAACCCGGCGAGCCGAGCTGGTCCTCGCCCTGGGGCGAGGGGCGTCCAGGCTGGCATATCGAGTGCTCCGTGATGTCGACCTGCTGCCTGGGCGAAACCTTCGACATCCACGGCGGCGGCAACGACCTGGAGTTTCCGCACCACGAGAACGAGATCGCCCAGAGCGAGGCGGCCACCGGTAAGCCCTACGCCACGACCTGGATGCACGGCGGGATGATCCGGATCAACGGCGAGAAGATGTCCAAGTCGCTGAACAACTTCTTCACCATCCGCGACGTGCTGGCGGTCTATCACCCGGAGGTGGTGCGCTACCTGCTGGTGTCCAGCCTGTACCGCAGCCCGATCAACTACTCCGAGGACAGCCTGAAGGAGTCCAAGGCGGCCCTGGAGCGCTTCTATACCGCGCTGCGCGGATTGCCCGAGACGGTGGCGAGTGGCGGCGAGTCTTTTGTCGAGGCCTTTACCCAGGCCATGAACGACGACTTCAACACACCCCAGGCCTGCGCGGTGCTGTTCGACATGGCCCGGGAAATCAACCGCCTGCGTGACAACGACCTGGGCGCGGCGGCTGGTTTGGCGGCGCGGCTCAAGGCGCTGGCCAACCTGCTGGGCGTGCTGCAGCTGGCGCCCGACGAGTTCCTCCAGGCCGGAGCCGGCGGCAAGGTCGATGCGGCCGCCGTGGACGCCTTGATCGCCGCGCGCCTGCGGGCCCGTGCCGAGAAGAACTGGGCCGAGTCCGATCGCATCCGCGATCAGCTCACCGGCCTGGGCGTGGTACTGGAAGACGGCAAGGGCGGCACCACCTGGCGCCTGGCCGAGTAGGGCGCTGCGCTGAAACGAAAAAGGCCGCTAAGCGGCCTTTTTCGTGGCTGGGTACCGGGCGACTCAGGAGAGGAAGCCGCCATCGACGTTCAGGGCCACGCCGGTGGTGTAGCTGGAGGCGTCGCTGGCCAGGTAGAGCACGGTGCCGGCCATTTCGCTCGGGTCGGCCACGCGCTTGAGCGGGATCTGTTGCAGCGCCAGGTTGAGGATGGCGTCGTTCTTGACCAGGGCCGAGGCGAACTTGGTGTCGGTCAGGCCCGGCAGCAGGGCGTTGCAGCGAATGCCGAACGGGGCGCACTCCTTGGCGAAGACCTTGGTCATGTTGATCACCGCGGCCTTGGTGATGGAGTAGATGCCCTGGAAGTGGCCGGGCGAGACGCCGTTGATCGAGGCGACGTTGATGATGCTGCCCTGGTTGTTTTCGCGCATCAGCTTGCCGGCTTCGATGGACATGAAGAAGTAGCCGCGGATGTTCACGTCGACGGTCTTCTGGAACGCCGACAGATCGGTGTCCAGCACATTGCAGAACTGCGGGTTGGTCGCCGCGTTGTTGACCAGGATGTCCAGGCGACCGAACTCGTCGCGGATCCGCGCGAAGACCTGCTGGATCTGCTCCATTTCGCCGATATGGCAGGCGACCGCCGTGGCTTTGCCGCCCGCGGCGATGATGGCGTCGGCCACGCCTTGGCAGCCTTCGAGCTTGCGGCTGGAGACGATCACATGGGCGCCTTGCTGTGCCAGCAGTTTGGCGATGGCTTCGCCGATGCCGCGGCTGGCGCCGGAAACGAAAGCGATCTTGCCGTCGAGGTCGAACAGTTGGGTCTTGGACATGGGGTTCCCCTGTAATGAAGCGCGTATGGTGAGCCGGCGTTAAAGCTGAGACTTGGCGATGACCTGCAGGCTCATCTGCTCCAGCAGCTTGTTCATCTGCACGAACTGCGCGAAGCGTTTGTCCTGGGTCTGACCGTGGAAGAAACGGTAGTAGATCTGCTGCACGATGCCGGCCAGGCGGAACAGGCCATAGGTGTAATAGAAATCGTAATTGTCGATCTGGATGCCGGAGCGCTCGGCGTAGTAGTCGACGAACTCGCGGCGGGTGAGCATGCCCGGGGCGTTGCTCGGCTGGCGGCGCATCAGTTGCACCGGCGCGGGGTCGCCGGCTTCTATCCAGTAGGCCAGGGTGTTGCCCAGGTCCATCAGCGGGTCGCCGAGGGTGGTCAGTTCCCAGTCCAGCACGCCGATGATCTGCATCGGGCTGTGCGGGTCGAGTATCACATTGTCGAAGCGGTAGTCGTTGTGCACGATGCTCGACTTGGCGTGGTCGGCCGGCATCTTGTCGTTGAGCCAGGCCTTGACCTCGGTCCAGCTCGGGGCGTCGGGGGTCAGGGCCTTGTCGTAGCGGTCGCTCCAGCCGCCGATCTGGCGCTTCACGTAGCCTTCGGGCTTGCCCAGGTCGCCCAGGCCACAGGCCTGGTAATCGACGTTGTGCAGGTCCACCAGCTTGTCGATAAAGCTTTTGCACAGCTCGCGGGTCTGTTCGGCGCTGACGTTCAGCTCCGTGGGCATGTCCGAGCGCAGGATGATGCCGTTGACCCGCTCCATCACATAGAACTCGGCGCCGATCACCGCATCGTCGGTGCAGTGCACATAGGCTTTCGGACAGTAGGGAAAACTGTCCTTCAACTGATTGAGAATGCGGTACTCGCGGCCCATGTCGTGGGCTGACTTGGCCTTCTGGCCGAAGGGCGGGCGGCGCAAGACGAATTCCTGCCCGGGGTATTCCAGCAGGTAGGTCAGGTTCGAGGCGCCACCGGGAAACTGGCTGATCCGCGGAGTGCCCGTCAGGCCGGGAATATGGGCCTTGAGATAGGGATCGATCAGGGCGGCGTCGAGTTCTTCGCCTGCGCGGATACCGGTAGATTGATCAGTAAGCGCCATGTTAATCCCTTCTGCTTATTTTGGATGCCTAAGACTATTGGCTAATCTAATGCCGCTGCGGGTGACCCACAAGCTGTAACACCTGTTATAGGCGAAGGTGTTGCCCTTGGATCAGCGAGCCTGATCGCGGCTGTCATTCAGGCAAAAAAAACCGGAGTCCAAGGACTCCGGTTCGGGTGGTGCTCGAACTGCCTGCCCTTAGACCGGGAACAGTTCACCCAGCTTCATGGCCAGCATCATGTCGCCTTCGGCGCGCAGCTTGCCGCCCATAAAGGCCTGCATGCCATCGGTTTCGCCGGTCATGATGCCGACCAGGGTTTCGGTGGTCATGATCAGGGATACGTTAGGGTTGGCGGCGTCGCCTTTCTGCACGTCGCAGGTGCCATCCTTGACGACCACATAGTGGTTGTCGCCGTCTTCGATATTGAACTGGAAAACCAGGTCCAGGCCAGCAGCGGCGCCGGCGTTGAACTTGCTTTGCATGCTATTGACGATTTCAGCAACGGTGGTCATGGTTTTTAGTCCTTTGTTTTCTGTTTTCAGGGTTTTTCAAGCGACCTTGAGGGTCGTTGTGGGCCGGTACTCAGCGAAAGGTGATGAGTTCCGGCGCCTTCAACAGTTGCAGGTGCACATGACTGTTGAAGGAGGCCAGGGCCACCTCGTTGCCGCGAAACTTCAGGCAGCTGAGGGAGGTGTTGACGATCTGCCAGTTCAGTTCGAATGCCTTGATGACCGGCAGGCCAATGATCAGTTGCAGCAGGGCGGAAATGGTCCCGCCCGAGGTAAAGATAGCAATGCGGTCATGATTGCCCGCCTGACTCAAGACGCGTTGTAGGCCGCCCTGGACCTGGTCGAGAAAGCCCTGCCAGCTCAGCAGCCCTTCCTTTTCGTGCTCGCCGGACACCCAGCGGCTGATCACCAGGGCGAACAGGCGCTGAAAGTCGGCTCGGTGATCGGCCGCGTTGCGCAGTATATGCAGGGCATCGGGTTCGACGGCCAGCAGGTCAGGCAGGTGCGCGCGAATCACCTCGTCGGCGGCGAATTCGTTGAAGGCCGGATCGATCTCCAGGGCGGGCGGTGCTGCCGGGTCGACGCCGAACTGGGCCAGGGCGGTGGTGGCGGTGTGTTGTTGACGGCGCAGGTTGCCACTCAGGCAGCGGTCGAAGCGCAGGCCGAGCTGGCTCAGGTGGCTGCCGAGGACTTCGGCCTGGCGAATGCCAAGGGGCGACAGCACATCGTAGTCGTCGGCGCCGAAGGAGGCCTGGCCATGTCGAATCAGGTAAATGCTGCCCACGTGCGCGTCAGTCCGCTGCGGTGAAGTTTGGCGAGGGTATGAGGATAGAAAGGGCCTGTCAACGGAAAAACATACGCTTGTTTGAATCGTCGGGCGGCGATCGGCGCCGACAGGACGCGTGCGGGCAGCAGGTGCTTACCCCTTGCTGGCCGGCGGCACGGGCTGACGGTATGCTGGACTTTGGCATTGGCCGTTCAAGGCTGGGCGGCGGCAGGTCTAACCGAGGGGAGCATGTGTGGAGTTTTTAGTCGAGTACGCCAGTTTTCTGGCCAAAACGTTCACCGTGGTGGTGGCGATCGTGGCGGTGCTGGTGGTGATCGCCGCGCTGCGGGGCAAGGGTCGCAAGGGCAGTGGTCAGCTTAACGTCACCCACCTGAACGATTTCTACAAAAGGCTGCACCAGCGCCTGGAACAGGCGGTGCTGGACAAGGACCGGCTCAAGACCCAGCGCAAGGCCGAGGCCAAGGCCGCCAAAGCGCTCAAAAAGCAGGGCGGCGAGTCCAAGCCGCGAGTGTTCGTGCTGGATTTCGAGGGTGATATCAAGGCGTCCGCCACCGACGGCCTGCGTCATGAAATCACCGCGCTGTTGAGCATGGCCACGCCCCAGGACGAGGTGGTGTTGCGTCTGGAAAGCGGCGGCGGCATGGTCCACAGTTATGGCCTGGCGTCTTCGCAGCTGGCGCGTATTCGCCAGGCGGGCATTCCGCTGACGGTCTGTGTCGACAAGGTCGCGGCCAGCGGCGGCTACATGATGGCCTGTATCGGCGACACCATCATTTCGGCGCCGTTCGCCATTCTCGGCTCCATCGGCGTGGTGGCGCAATTGCCCAACCTGCACCGGTTGCTGAAAAAGCACGAGATCGATTTCGAGGTGCTTACCGCCGGCGAGTACAAGCGTACCCTGACGGTATTCGGCGAGAACACCGACAAGGGCCGTGAGAAGTTCCAGGAAGACCTGGAGATCACTCACGAGCTGTTCAAGGGATTCGTGGCGCGTTATCGACCGCAGCTCGATATCGACGAGATCGCCACCGGCGAGGTTTGGCTGGGGATCGCGGCGCAAGGCAAGCTGCTGGTCGACGAGTTGAAGACCAGCGACGAATACCTGGCCGACCGGGCCAGAAGCGCCGAACTGTACCAGCTGCACTACGCCGAGAAGAAAAGCCTGCAGGAGCGCGTCGGCCTGGCCGCCAGCGTTACCCTCGACCGGCTGATCCTCAGCTGGTGGAGTCGTCTCAACCAACAACGATTCTGGTAAAAGCGGGAGTCACTCATGAACAGCTTCAAGGCACTGCTGGTCAGTGAAGGCGAGGAGGGCGTGTTCACGCCGCAGGTGGTCGAGCGCGCGTTGAGCGAACTGCCCGCCGGGGAGCTGTTGATTCGGGTGCAGTACTCCTCCCTCAACTACAAGGATGCCTTGTCCGCCAGCGGCAACCGTGGCGTGACCCGCAGCTATCCCCATACCCCGGGGATCGATGCGGCCGGTGTCGTGGTCGAGTCCGCCGTGAGCGAATTCGCCGCGGGCGACGAGGTAATCATCACCGGTTACGACCTGGGCATGAACACCGCTGGCGGCTTCGGCCAGTACATCCGCGTGCCGGCGGCCTGGGCGCTCAAGCGTCCCCAGGGATTGTCGCTGCGCGAGGCGATGATGCTCGGCACCGCGGGCCTGACCGCCGCGCTGTGCGTCGACAAGCTGGAGCAGGCCGGGCTCGAGCCGCAGAGCGGGCCGGTACTGGTTACCGGGGCCACGGGTGGCGTGGGCAGCATTGCCGTGACCCTCTTGGCGAGCCTGGGCTACGAGGTGGTGGCGGCCACCGGCAAGGTCGGTCAAGACGCGTTTTTCCAGGGTATCGGCGCCAGTCGGGTGCTGGAGCGGACGGCGTTGCAGGCGGGCGCGGAGCGGCCGCTGCTCAAGGAGCAATGGGCCGGGGCGGTTGACACGGTGGGCGGCGAGATCCTGTGCCATGTGCTCAAGTCCCTGCAGTACGGCGCCAGCGCGGCCTGCTGTGGCCTGACGGCCGGTACCGCGTTCCAGGGGAGTGTGCTGCCCTTTATCCTGCGCGGCGTGAATCTGCTGGGTGTCGACTCCGTGGCTCTGCCCCTGGTGGTCAAGGCATCCATGTGGGATCGCCTGTCGCTGCAGTGGAAGCTGGACCTGCAGGCCCAGGTTCGGGAAATCACCCTGGAGCAACTGCCCGAGGCGATCGAGCAGATACTCGCCGGCCAGCAGGTGGGCCGCGTGCTGGTCAACCTCGGCTAACACGCCCACGGGCCATGAAAAAACCCCGCCACGGCGGGGTTTTTCGTTTCAAACCGCGTGCCCTGAAGCTCAGGCCTGGCGGCGGCGGAACAGCGGCAGCGGCTGGTCGGCGGCGGTCTGGTAGACCTCGGCGAAATCCTGCAGACCGAGCAGGGCATCTGCCGGGTCGCGGTCCGGGCGCACGGCAAAGGCATCGAAGCCGCAGCGGCGCATAAAGAACAGCTGGTCGCGCAGCACGTCGCCGATGGCGCGGATCTCGCCGGTAAAGGCGTAGCGTTCGCGCAGCAGGCGGGCCGTGGAGTAGTGACGGCCATCGGTGAACACCGGGAAATTCAGGGCGATGACCTGAAAATGCCCGAGGTCATCGGCGATCTCCTCGATCTGCTCGTCGCTGTCCAGCCATACGCCCAGGCCGCCGTCGCGGGCCTTCAGGGCATGGCCGTGGTCGCACCACAGGGCCAGCGGCACGATCAGGTCGTCGCAGTTGGACAGGCCATCGAGCGTGGTGTCCTTGGGCAGCAGGTGCCAGGTTTCGTCGATCAGCTCGCCGTTCTTAATGATTCGCTGCATACACACGTTCCTTGAAGGGGTCGATGCCGATTCGGCGGAAGGTGTCGATAAAGCGCTCGTCGTCGGTGCGTTGTTCGACATAGACATTAATCACCTTTTCGATCACGTCCGGCATGGTGTCCTGGGCGAAGGAAGGACCGAGGATCTTGCCCAGGCTGGCATCGCGGTGGGCACTGCCGCCGAGGGAGACCTGGTAGAACTCCTCGCCTTTCTTGTCCACTCCGAGAATGCCGATATGGCCGACGTGGTGGTGGCCGCAGGCGTTCATGCAGCCGGAGATATTCAGGTCCACTTCACCGATATCGAACAGGTAGTCCAGGTCGTCGAAACGGCGCTGGATGGCTTCGGCGATGGGGATCGACTTGGCGTTGGCGAGGGAGCAGAAATCCCCGCCCGGACAGCAGATGATGTCGGTCAGCAGGCCGATATTCGGCGTGGCGAAACCCTGCTCGCGCAGCTCGCCCCAGAGGCTGAACAGCTGGGCCTGTTCCACGTCGGCGAGAATGATGTTCTGCTCGTGGGAGTTGCGCACTTCGCCGAAGCTGTAGCGGTCGGCCAGGTCGGCGATGGCGTCCAGCTGCTTGTCGGTGACATCCCCCGGCGCCACGCCGGTGGGTTTGAGCGACAGGGTCACGGCGGCATAGCCGGCCTTCTTGTGAGCCACGACGTTGCGCGCGCGCCAGCGGGCGAAGCCCGGGTGCTCGGCGTCCAGGGCGGCGAGGGCGGCGCCCTGGTCGTCCAGCGCCTGGTAGGCCGGGTCGACAAAGTGCTGGGCCACGCGCTGCACTTCCGCATCGGTCAGGGTGCTGGGGCCATCTTTCAGGTGCGCCCATTCGGCCTCGACCCGCTCGGCGAAGACGTCCGCGCCCAGGGCCTTGACCAGGATCTTGATGCGCGCCTTGAACTTGTTGTCGCGCCGGCCGTAGCGGTTGTAGACGCGCAGAATGGCGTCCAGGTAGCTGAGCAGGTGCTGCCAGGGCAGGAATTCGTTGATAAAGGAGCCGACCACCGGCGTGCGGCCCAGGCCGCCACCCACGGAGACGCGAAAGCCCAGTTCGCCGGCGTCGTTACGTACCGCTTCCAGGCCGATGTCGTGCACTTCGATGGCGGCACGGTCGCTGACCGCGCCGTTGACCGCGATTTTGAACTTGCGCGGCAGGTAGGCGAATTCCGGGTGGAAGGTCGACCACTGGCGAATGATTTCACACCAGGGGCGCGGGTCGACCAGCTCGTCTGCGGCCACACCGGCAAACTGATCGGTGGTGGTATTGCGGATGCAGTTGCCGCTGGTCTGGATCGCATGCATCTGCACGGTGGCCAGCTCGGCGAGGATGTCCGGGATGTCTTCCAGCTCGGGCCAGTTGAACTGCACGTTCTGCCGGGTGCTGATATGGGCATAGCCCTTGTCGTAGTCCCGGGCGATTTGCGCCAGCTTGCGCACCTGGGTGGATGACAGCAGGCCGTAGGGCACGGCTACCCGCAGCATGGGGGCGTAGCGCTGGATATACAGGCCATTCTGCAGGCGCAGCGGGCGGAATTCTTCGCCGCTCAGTTCGCCCGCCAGGTAACGGCGGGTCTGATCGCGGAACTGCTTGACGCGGTCCTCGACGATCTGTTGGTCGTACTGGTCGTATACGTACATATAAATCCTGTTTTCAGGCTGCTGGCAGCAAATCAGCGCGCACGGCCGCGCACCCCTGACGGAGGTGGGGCAAGATACCAGTTCGGTGTTATGCGCAAAAGTGAAGTTTTAGTATATGTAAAGAACCAATGGTAATAACAAGGATGCGCAGCATAACTACGGCCCTTGAGCGAAAGCCTTATCTGGTCTTTACTGTCAGACAAATTTCTTACAACAACAATGATCCAAGAGGACGCCATGATCGACCATACCGAACCGGATAACAGCGACAGCGTGGCAGATGCCTGCGCGATTTTTGTCCTGATCATACTGGCCGTGGCCACGGCGGTTTTCTGGGTCAGCCAGCAGTAACCCGCAACCCCCGCGCTGATCCCTGGAACAACAGGACTAAAAGGACCGACCTTCATTCGCAGGGTCGGTTTTTTTATGTCCGTCGCTCGATGATGTCACAGTGACACTAAAAGGCTGTATACTCCGCGCGCTTCAAAAGGTGTGAGCGTTATGAGTCGAGTGTTGAGTATTGTCCTGCTGATGCTACTGGGGCTGGGCAGTGCCGCTGCCAAACCGGCCTCGGTGGTCTTCTTGAATCCCGGGTATTCCAGCGAGCCGTTCTGGGTCGGCTACACGCAGTTCATGCAGGCCGCGGCGGATGACTTGGGCATGCAGCTGCAGGTGATCTATGGCGAGCGCGACCCCGAGCGGGTGCTCAACAATGCCCGGCAATTGCTGGCCGGTGCCAACCGGCCCGACTACCTGATATTCGTCAACGAAAACTTCGTCGGCCCCGAGCTGTTGCGCCTGTTCGCCCAGAGTGAGATCAAGCTTTTCGCCTTGCACAGTACCCTGACCGCCGAGCAGCAGCAGCTCGTCGGCGGCACGCGCGAGCAATACCGCAACTGGATCGGCAGCCTGGTACCCAATGACGAAGAGGCGGGCTACCTCATGGCCAAGGCCCTGATCGGCAGCGCTCAGGGTAAGGCCGTGGACATGCTGGCATTTTCCGGTGTGCGCCATACCCCCTCGGCGATTCTGCGCGAACAGGGCCTGCATCGGGCACTGGCGGAGAACCCGCAAGTGAACCTGCTCCAGCTGGTATACGGTGAATGGAAACGCCAGCGCGCCTACGAACAGGCTCAAGCGCTGCTGCCGCGCTATCCGGGGACGCAGCTGGTCTGGTCGGCCAACGACGAGATGGCGTTCGGTGCGATCGAGGCGGCCAAGGAGCTGGGCAAGACGGTGGGGCGCGATATTCGTTTCTCGGCCCTGAACAACTCCCGGGAGGTGCTGCAGGCGCGCGTTGAGGAACAGGTCAGCGTGCTGGTCGCAGGGCACTTCACCCTGGGTGGCTGGGCCATGGTGTTATTGCATGATTACCATGGGGGGCAGGACTTTGCCCGGCGCGGCGGCAAGGACCAGATTGCCCCATTGTTCCGCCTGCTCGATGCCAAGCAGGCCGCGCGCCTGGCCAAGCGTCTCGACAAGCCGGGTTACGGACTCGACTTTCAGCGTTTCAGCGCCGTCCATCAACCGCGGTTGAAGGCCTATGCCTTTTCGATCGACGCACTCCTGCGTTAGATACCGGCGAAGTGCAGCACCAACTGCACCACGCCAAAGATCACCAGGACGAAGACCGCGGTAAACAGCACGCCCAGAATAATGAAGTGGCTGGGTTTGCCGTGGGTGAAATCGCGTTCGCGGTTCTTGCCACTTTGCACCCCGAAGGCCGCGGCCAGGACGCTGTGCAGCATCTGCCCAAGGGTGGGTGGTTTGTTGCGGTCATCGTCGTTCGCATCGTTCATCGTTCGTTTCTCCTGTTGAACACGGCCCTGGCCACACTCTAGGCTTTGTTGGCCCCAGGTTGCGAGGCCGCCTGACAATGGCTTCAGCTCAGGCCGAAGGCGCTTAGCGCCTGCCGGTCGTGCATAATATCGTTTTGATTTAGCAGAATAAGCGGCGTGGAGCGGCAGATGAAGTACATACACCAGCGCGAACACCTGAACGAGGACGATGTGGTCGTCATCGAATGTTCGCAGACCTGCAATATCCGGCTGATGAGTGATGCGAACTTTCGCAGCTTCAAGAACGGCGGCCGGCACACCTACCATGGCGGTGCATTCGATCAGTTTCCGGCCAAGATCAATGTGCCCAGCAGCGGTTTCTGGAACATCACCATCGACACCGTGACCCGCAAGGCTATCAGCGTGACCCGCAAGCCCACGCTCAAGCACAGCATCAAGATCCTGCGCCGGTCGTCATCGCGTCTGAGCTGATATGAACGCCCGGCGCTTGTCGTTACTGCAAGCCGGCTCTGCCATCTGCCAGGGCGCGCGCCGATGAAAGCCGATTGGGATATTTTTTGCAGCGTGGTCGACAACTACGGTGACATCGGGGTGACCTGGCGGCTGGCGCGCCAGCTGGTGGCCGAGCAGGAGCAGGCCGTGCGACTGTGGGTCGACGACTTGGCGGCCTTTGTGCGGCTCTGTCCCCAGGCCGATCCGCATGCCGTGCGGCAATGGCAGCAAGGCGTAGAGGTGTGCCAATGGCCGCGCCCATGGCAGCCCGTAACGCCGGCAAGGGTGGTGGTCGAAGCCTTCGCTTGCACGCTGCCAGCGGCCTATGTCGGCGCTATCGGCGCCCAGCCCGAGCCTGTGCTCTGGCTGAACCTGGAATACCTCAGTGCCGAGGATTGGGTCGGTGGCTGCCATGGCTTGCCGTCGTTGCAGGCCGGTGGCGCACAGAAATTCTTCTTCTTTCCCGGTTTTACCCACGATACCGGGGGGTTGTTGCGCGAGCGCGAGCTGCTTGCCCAGCGTCAGGCCTTTCAGGCCGATGCCCGCGCAGCCTTTCTGGAGTCCCTGGGCGTGAAGTGCCTGGCGTCTGGACGCCTGGTTTCCTTGTTTGCCTACGAGAATGCCGCGCTGGCCGATTGGCTGCAGGCCCTGGCGGCCGATACCGAGCCTACCCTGTTGCTGGTGCCGGAAGGTCGTATCCTGGGCGATCTGGCACTTGCCCTTGGCCGTGACGAATGTCGGGTCGGAGAACGCTTTACCCAGGGCGCGTTGCAGGTGCAGGTGTTGCCTTTTCTGCCGCAGGAAGCCTACGACCGCCTGCTCTGGAGCTGCGACTTCAACGCCGTGCGTGGCGAGGACTCCTTCGTGCGGGCGCAGTGGGCCGGGCGGCCGCTGCTCTGGCATATCTACCCCCAGGAGGAAGGGGTGCACTGGGATAAACTCCAAGCCTTCCTGGACCTGTATCTGCGGGGCCTGTCGCCCGCCGCGGCGCAAGCCTTGTCTGACTTGTGGCGCGCCTGGAATGCCGGTGGGTCGATGAGCCTGGCCTGGGCTCAGGTGCTCGAGCAGTGGTCCGCGCTGCGTACGCACGCCGAGGCCTGGTCGTTGCACTTGGGCGAACAGGAGGATTTGGCGAGCCGCCTGACAGATTTTTACCGCGGCTGGGCGGCACTCGAGTAGAACGCTCCGCCAGCGTGACTACCCGCAGCGTTCATGCACGGTTTGCGCGCAAAGGGCATCGATGTCCGCTTCTATGGCTTGAATGATCTGCTCCACATCTTGCGCAGTCAGGCTGCTGGCGCAGGGCACGTCGGTCATGGACAGCAACTCTTCGCCGGTACCGACCACAAACAAGCGCAATCTCATGCTGCCGGGCGTATCCAGCGTGGCCTCGAAACCTATGGGGTAGAAATGCGTACGTATCCGTTGACAGGCGCTGGGGAAGGTCATCTTGATCATCGGATCCACCTCCACGAAGGGGTCGCAGCACGGCGCGCTGAGGCTGTCCGGTCCAAGCTAGGGCACGGTACATCTTCCAACTGTAGCAGCTCATCGACACAGCGCTCGGCTCGGTTCGGTTGTTCGCTGGTTGCAAGCCGCAAGCCGCTTGTCGATCGAGCGGTGAATGGCCTGGCGAGCGGATTTGCCGACGCCGGCCGACGGCGACGGCACGCAGCGGATACCCTTATCGAATCGAATTGGCTATGATGCGCGACCTGTATTTCTGTATCCCCATCCAAATTCGGATATTCGTATGAAAACCGCACAAGAAATGAAGCCCAACAGTGTGGCCCTGATCGACGGCCAGCCTTGGCTTATCCAGAAAGCCGAATTCACCAAGTCCGGCCGTAACAGCGCCATCGTCAAGATGAAGCTGAAGAACCTGTTGACCGGTTCTGCCACCGAGACTGTTTACAAGGCCGACGACAAGCTCGAGCCGGTTATTCTCGACCGCGTTGCGGTGAGCTACTCCTATTTCAGCGAGCCGAACTACGTCTTTATGGACGAAGAGTTCAACCAGTACGAACTGAACCAGGACGACCTGGAAAGCGTATTGCCCTTTATCGTCGATGGCATGACCGACGTTTGTGAAGCGGTGTTCTTCGAAGGCAAGGTCGTGTCCGTCGACCTGCCGACCACCATCGTGCGCCAGATCACCTACACCGAAGGTTCGGCACGTGGCGATACCTCGGGCAAAGTGATGAAGATGGCCAAGCTGAGCAACGGCACCGAAGTGAAAGTGGCCGATTTCTGCGAAATCGACGATTGGATCGAAATCGATACCCGTACTGGCGAGTATAAATCCCGCGCCAAGGCCCCGGTCTAAACCCGGGCTCCTCGCGCAAGAAAAAGCCCGGTTCAGGCCGGGCTTTTTTATGGCCGCGATTCGGGTCATGGCCTCGTTGCCAGCGGATACGCTCAGATCGCCTTCTGCAGGTTCTGGCGCAGGGCCAGCAACTGGTCTCGGAGTGCGCCGATCTGCTCCAGGCTCTGCCCCGTCGCCTGCAGCACACAGTTGGGCAGTGCCTGGGCCTGTTCATACAGGGCACGGCCCTTGTCGGTCAGGTGCAGTTCCACCACGCGTTCGTCACGGTTGCTGCGGGTGCGGGTCAGCAAGCCCTCGGCTTCCAGACGCTTGAGCAGGGGCGTGAGCGAGCCGGGGTCGGTGAGCAGCCGCGCGCTGATGTCGCCGACCGTGATGCCGTCGCCCTGCCACAACACCAGCATGGCCACGTATTGCGGATAAGTCAGTCCCAGGGCCTGCAGCAGGGGCTTGTAGACCTTGGTCATCAGCAGCGAAGTGGAGTGCAAGGCAAAGCACAGCTGGTTATCCAGCAGCAGCAGGTCGTTGCAAGGCGAGGCGTTCATACCGGAATCTCCGCACATGTGATGGCAGCATTTAGTGCGCCGTTCTTTCGTGCTGCAGGATAACCCACCCGATGGGGCTTTGGCGCGGTGCAGCTGTGGGGCGCCGCTCAGACCCGACCCAGGCCACTCAAGGCCAGGTCCCAGGGTGGCACGGGGCCGAAGCGCGCCTTGAGAAACTCCTGCAGCAGGCGTCCGCGCGAGCTGGCCTGCCCCTCCAGGCGCAGGGCATAGATGCCGCTCGGCTCGGGGGGCGGCAAGCCGCGTTCGCAGAACAGCGGCAGCAATTCGCCACGCAACAGGTAGTCGCTGATCAGCCAGGTTGGCAGGTGGGCGATGCCCAGGCCCTTGAGTGCGCCGAATAGCAGGGCCTCGGCGTTGTTGGCGGTCATGCGCATGCGCTGCGGGCGGCATAGCTGCAGCTTGCCGTCTTGCTCGAAGCGCCAGGCATAAGGCGGTGCCAGGGCATCCCAGTCCAGGCCGTCGTGCTCGGCCAGGTCGCCCGGATGGCGCGGAAGACCGCGGCGCTTGAGGTAATCGGGGCTTGCGCACACCACGCGCACCAACGGCGCCAGGGGGGTAGCGACCAGGCGGGTGTCCGCCAGCGGACCAATGCGCAGCACCAGGTCCACCTTGCCCAGGTGCTCGCCGTGCAGGTCGACAAAGCTGTCGATCAGTCGCAGCTGCACGTCCAGCCCCGGGTAGGCCAGCAGGAATTCGGCGATCGCCGGCGCCAGGTGACGACGGCCGAAGGGCGCCGGGGCGTCTATACGGATCAGGCCCTCCGGCGCGCTGCTCAGGGACACCGCTTCGGCGCGGGCCAGGCGCAGTTCGGCGAGGATGCGTCGGGCGCGCTCGGCAAAGGCCAGCCCGGCAGGGGTGGCACGTACCGCATGGGTGCTGCGGCTAAACAGGCTGCTGCCCAGGGCGCGCTCCAGGGCGTCGATGCGCCGCGCGACGGCCGAAGGGCTCAGCGGATGGCGGCGGGCGGCGGCGGAAAAACTGCCGCTCTCCAAAACATCGATAAACAGCGCCAACTGGTCGGTCAGGGCATCGGGATTCATGGTGGGCCTGCTTGTGCGAAGAATGCATAGCCATTGTGCGTGGCTGTGCGTATCCGTGCCAATCAGGGCTGCGTAGCATGGCGCTCTTTCCGGGAGCCGCCCCATGAGCCTGATCGACCTGTCAATCAACCTGCTGCTGGGCCTGGCACTGGGCAGCCTCGGCGGCCTGTTCGGCATCGGTGGCGGGCTGATCGCTATTCCGGCCCTGGGCGTGTTGTTCGGCCTGGACCAGCAACTGGCCCAGGGCACCGCGCTGGTGATGGTGGTGCCCAATGTCCTGCTGGCGCTGTGGCGCTATCACCAGCGCAACCGCATCGAGTTGCACCATGCCCTGACCCTGGGGTTGTCGGGCCTGTGCTTTGCCTGGCTCGGCTCTGCCTGGGCGGTGACCCTGGAACCCGGGGTCATGCGCCTGGCGTTCGTGGCGTTTCTGCTGATGTTGGCCGCCTACAACCTCGCCCGGCTGTTTATGCGGCCCAGTCCGACCAGCAGCGCGCTACGCCACCCCTGGCCCTGGCTCGGCCTGCTGGGCGCCGGTTCCGGCCTGCTGGGCGGGCTGTTCGGCGTGGGCGGCGCCGTATTGGCCACGCCGGTGCTGACCGGCGTGTTCGGCACCAGTCAGGTGATCGCCCAGGGCCTGTCCCTGGCACTGGCGGCGCCGAGCACCGGCATCACCCTGGCCACCTATGCCTGGCACCAGCACGTCGATTGGGCATTGGGTATTCCCCTGGCCGTGGGTGGGCTGCTGAGCATCGGTTGGGGCGTAAAACTGGCCCATGCCCTGCCGGAGCGGCTGTTGCGTGGGCTGTTCTGCGCCTTCGTGCTGCTCTGCGCACTGCTGCTGGGGCTTAGGGCCTATTAACATTACCTGCACGGCCGCGCCGAACCTGGTTTTGAAACCAAACCTGGCATGAAACGCGCCGTCGCGGGCTTCAGAGCGAATGGCGAGTAACTTCTTATCGCATCAAAACAGGCCCGGCCCTGCGGGTTGCGCGAATAAACGCCCCATTCGGCGTTGCGAAACTTGGCAAGGAAATGACCATTGCCCGCGTTCCGCGCCTTGCCTGGGACCCTTCTTCGCTGCAACACGACTCGCGATGGCAATATCAACAGCCCCTAAAGCCTGAAGCCCTCGGCGATATGTTCGGCCAGACACTCGATTACCGGCGACTGGCTGAGCGGATTGCGCAGCAGCATGATGCTGCACATCGGTAATTCGGGGAGGCCCTCGGCTTCGCCCAGGATGCGCATGTCGGCGGTGATCAGGCTCTGCAGCTGGGCGGTGACCGCCAGTCCGGCACTGACCACCGCCATGATCGCCGAGAGGCTGGGGCTGGAGTAGGCAACCCGGTAATCGCGCTCGATCGCCTCCAGGGCATTGCAGGCCCAGATGCGGCAGAAACAATCGCTGTTGAACATGGCCAGGGGCAGCGTGGTTTGCTCGTGAGGGCTGAAACCCAGGGCCTGGGCCCAGACAAAGCGTTCCTGGCGCAACAGTTGGCCGATTTCGTTACCCGGCTCGCGGGTGATGATCGACAGGTCCAGATCCTGGCGCTGCAGCAGTTGCATGGACGACTCGCAGTGCACCTCCACTTGCACCAGGGGGTAGGCCTGGGCGAAGCGTGAGAGGATGCCAGGCAGAAAACGCATCACGTAATCGTCCGGGGTGCCGATGCGCACCGAGCCGACCATATGCGGCTCGCGCAGGGTCGACAGCAGTTCGCTGTGCAGCCGCAGGATGCGCCGCGCATAGCCCAGGAGTACCTGGCCTTCGGGTGTCAGGCGGACCTGACGGCCGTCGCGCTCGAACAGCGCGCGCTGCACCACGTCCTCCTCCAGGCGCTTCATCTGCATGCTGATTGCCGACTGGGTACGGTTAACCTGTTCACCGGCGCGGGTAAAGCCGCCGTGGTCGGCGATGGCGACGAAGGTGCGCAACAGTTCGGTATCGATCGCGGGGTACTGGGCCATTCATCAATCCATAAGATGCAAGATATAAAAAACATTCGTTGGATTGATCTTAAGCCCGGCGCGAGACTGGCGCCAACCCCACAAGGAGGGCTTTGAGATGAAAGGTCAAAAAGGTTATGCCATTGTCGCGGCGTTTCCCCGCTTGTCGCTGGGTATCCCGGCTGGCGTGCGTGCCCTGCTGCGGCGGGTTCGCCGTTGGCATGAGCTGGCGGCTCAGCGCCAGCAGCTGGCCAGGTTCAGCGATGTCGCGCTCAAGGACCTGGGCCTGAGCCGGGCGGATATTCAGCAGGAAACCGAGCGGCCATTCTGGAATGATCCACTGGCGCGCAAGTAACCACAGCCAACCAGCCCCACAGTCAGGAAGTATCGTCATGCAGGTACAGGTCAGAACGGTCAATGCCTTCGTCGAGGCGGGGCAGGGCGGCAATCCGGCCGGTGTGGTGGTCGAGGCCGATGGCCTGGAGGCCGGGCAGAAGCTGGCGATTGCCGCGCGCATGGGGCTGTCGGAGACCGCCTTCGTCTCGCGTTCGGACAGCGCGGCGTTCAAGCTGGAGTTCTTCACCCCGACCCGCCAGATCGCCCATTGCGGCCACGCGACCGTGGCCACCTTCTCCTTGCTGCGCCAGCTCGGGCGGGTCGGCGAGGGCTGGAGCAGCAAGGAAACCCTGGACGGGCGACGCGACATTCTGCTGGTCGGCGACAGTGCCTTTATGGAGCAGCGCGCGCCACGCTACACCGAGCTGGCGGCCGAGCCGCAAGTGCTGGCTGAGCTGTTGGCGGCCCTGGATATTGCGCCCGAGCAACTGGCGCCGGACCTGCTGCCGACCCAGGTCGACACCGGCGGCGCCTTTATCCTGGTGCCGCTGCGCGGCGAGACGGATGTGGCCGGGCTGCGACCCGATCAGGCCCGACTCGAACGCTTGAGCGAACGTCTGGACCTGATCGGCTTCTATGCCTTTTCCACGGCCACCCGCGTGCCCGGGCGCGCCGCCGGCGCGCGGATGTTCGCGCCGCGCTACGGGATTGCCGAAGAGTCCGCCACCGGCATGGCGGCCGGTCCCCTGGCCTGCTTTCTGTACACGCGGATGGGGCACCGGGAGCCGAACATGGCGATCGAACAGGGCTACCTGATGCAGCCACCGTCTCCCAGCCTGATACAAGTCGAGCTGGACGTGCAGGCGGGGCAGATCCAGCGCCTGATGGCCGGCGGTCAGGCGCGGGTGATGGACGAACAGACACTCGATCTGTAATAAACCACGGACAATCGACGCGGACGCGATACTGACCCGCTTCCGTATTTTTCTGCTTAGGAATAACCATGAACCCGCTGTGTCCCGAAGGTTATCCGTGAGCGTGCCGCGCAAGGGCGCCGACGGCTTTCTGCTCTACCTGATGATTGTCCTGTGCGCGATCTGGGGCCTGCAGCAAGTGGCGATCAAGCTGGCCGCGACGGACATCGCGCCGCTGATGCAGGTCACCTTGCGCTCGGGCATCGCCGCCCTGCTGGTGGGCGTGCTGATGTGCCTGCGCGGCGGTTGGCAAGGCCGGGACACCTGGCGCGGCGGACTGCTGGCCGGCGGGCTGTTCGCCCTGGAGTTCCTGTTTATCGCCCTGGGCCTGCACTACACCACGGCCTCGCATATGTCGGTGTTTCTCTATACGGCGCCGATCTTCTCCGCCCTGGGCCTGCATTTCCTGCTGCCCAGCGAGCGCCTGCGCCGCGGACAATGGCTGGGCATCGGCCTGTGTTTCGCCGGTATCGCCCTGGCGTTCGGCGGCAACCTGTCGTGGACCGAGCTGGACGGCCGCATGCTGCTGGGCGATGCCCTGGGTTTGTGCGCCGGCATGGCCTGGGGCGCGACCACAGTGGTGGTGCGGGCCTCGAAATTGTCCGAGGCGCCGCCGAGCATGACCCTGTTCTACCAGCTGTTCGTGGCGTTCGTGCTGCTGCTGGTCTTCGCCGCGTTCAGCGGCCAGTTGCAGCCATTGCGCCTGACCCCGATCAGTGTCGCCAGCGTGCTGTTCCAGGGGGTGGTGGTGTCCTTTATCAGCTACTTCACCTGGTTCTGGCTGCTGCGCCGTTACCTGGCCTCGAACATGGCGGTGTTCTCCTTTATGACCCCGCTGTTCGGCGTGACCTTCGGCGTGCTGATCCTCGATGAACCCCTGAGCCTGAACTTTATCCTCGGCGCCGTGCTGGTGCTGCTGGGCATGACCCTGGTCAGCAGCGATGCCTGGCTGCGCCGACGTTTTCTTCGCGGCGCTCGGGAGTAGGCCATGCAATTGACCCTGAAACAGGCCCGGCGGCTGGCCCTGACCGCCCAGGGCTTCGGCCCTCTGCCCAACGGCGCGGTCAAGGCCGCCCAGGTCGCGCGCCTGATCGAACGCCTCGGCGTGCTGCAGATCGACTCGGTCAATGCCCTGGTGCGTTCGCATTACCTGCCGCTGTTTTCGCGCCTGGGCGGTTATGCCCCGGCACTGCTGGAACAGGCGGCCTGGAGCGCCGGCACGTCGCGCCGGCTGTTCGAGTACTGGGGTCACGAGGCTTCGCTGTTGCCGTTGTCGCTCTACCCGCTGCTGCGCTGGCGCATGCGCCAGGCGGCCGCGGGACAGGGCATCTATGCCCACATGGCGCGCTTCGGTCGCGAACAGCAACCGCTGATCCGCCAGGTGCTGCAACGGGTGCGTGAGCAGGGTGCGCTGGGGGCCGGTAGTCTCTCCAGCCGTACCGAGCGCGCGGGACCCTGGTGGGACTGGAGCGCGGAAAAGCACGCCCTGGAATGGCTGTTCGCCGCCGGCGAGGTGACAGTAGCCACGCGCCGCGGTTTCGAGCGCCTGTACGACCTGCCGGAGCGGGTGCTGCCGGCCGAATGGCTGAACCATTCCGAGCTGGACGACGCGCAGGCCCAGCGTCAACTGCTGCTGCGCTCGGCCGGCGCTCTGGGCGTGGCCACGGAAAAGGACCTGCGTGATTATTTTCGCCTGGGACTGACCGACTGCCGCGCCCGCCTGGCCGAACTGGTCGAGGACGGCGCCCTGTTACCCGTGCAGGTACAGGGCTGGAAGCAGCCCGCCTACTGCCTGGACGAGCCCAAGGCCTTACGCCCCTTGCGGGCCAGTGCCTTGCTGTCGCCCTTCGACTCGCTGATCTGGGAGCGGGCGCGCACCGAGCGGCTGTTCGACTTCCGTTACCGCCTGGAGATCTATACCCCACAGCACAAGCGGGTGTACGGCTATTACGTGTTGCCCTTTCTGTACGACGAGCGCCTGGTGGGCCGTGTCGACCTGCGCGCCGAGCGCGCCCTGGGTTGTCTGGCGGTGCATGCCGTGCACGGGGAGGTGGCGGGGTTGGACGAGGCCGCGCTGGCCGCCCTGGCTGACAACCTGCGCCAGCTGGCCGACTGGCTGGGGTTGGCGAGTATCCGTATCCCATGCCTCTCGCCGGGAGCATTGCGCTTGCGCGCACTGCTTGGCTAACCCTTGCTCGTCATACCCGCGAAGGCGGGTATCCAGAGGCGACCGAACCGCACTGTCATCGCACGCAAACCAGGCTCTGCCGTGGCGGGTTACGCCGCGCGGAGAGTGCGGCGTGACGAGGCAGGCCGGTTTTCGCGCGGCTAACACCGCCCTACGAAAGCGCCTACACAAGGTCGGGCTTAGCGGCGCACCTGCTTCAGCGTCTCGGCAATCAGAAACGCCAGCTCCAGGGATTGGTCGGCGTTCATGCGCGGGTCGCAGTGGGTGTGGTAGCGGTCCGAAAGGCCGTCCTCGGTGATCGGGCGCGCGCCGCCGATGCACTCGGTGACGTTCTGTCCCGTCATCTCGATATGAATACCGCCGGCGTAGCTGCCTTCGGCCTGGTGCACGGCGAAGAACTGCTTGACCTCGGCGAGGATTTGCGCGAAATCGCGGGTCTTGTAGCCGCTCGAGGCCTTGATGGTATTGCCGTGCATGGGGTCCGAACTCCACAGCACCTGGCGGCCTTCGCGCTGTACCGCCTGGATCAGTCGCGGCAGGCCGGCTTCGACTTTGTCCGCGCCCATGCGCACGATCAGGTTCAGGCGGCCCGGGTCGTTGTCCGGGTTGAGGATATCGATCAGGCGGATCAGGTCTTCGGTGTTCATGCTCGGCCCGACCTTCACCCCGATGGGGTTGCCGACGCCGCGCATGAACTCCACATGGGCGCCGTCGAGCTGGCGGGTACGGTCGCCGATCCACAGCATATGAGCCGAGCAGGCGTAGTCGCCGCCGGTCAGGCTGTCGCGACGGACGAAGGCCTGCTCGTAATTCAGCAGCAGCGCTTCATGGGCGGTGAAGAAGCTGGTCTCGCGCACCTGGGACGAGCCGTCCATGCCGCAGGCGCGCATAAAGGCCAGGGTTTCGTCGATGCGGTCGGCCAGCTGACTGTATTTTTCACCCAGGTCGGAATTGGCGATGAAATCCAGGTTCCACTGGTGCACCTGGTGCAGGTCGGCGAAGCCGCCCTGGGCGAAGGCGCGCAGCAGGTTGAGGCTGGCGGTGGACTGGTGGTAGGCCTGCAGCAGGCGCTCGGGGTCCGGCACGCGGCTCTTCTCGTCGAAGCCGATGCCGTTGACGATGTCGCCGCGGTAGGCGGGCAGGGTGATGCCATCGAGGGTCTCGTCGTTGGCCGAGCGCGGCTTGGCGAACTGCCCGGCCATGCGCCCGACCTTCACCACCGGGCAGCCGGCGGCGAAAGTCATGACAATCGCCATCTGCAGCAGCACCTTGAAGGTGTCGCGGATCTTCGCCGCGGAAAACTCGGCAAAGCTCTCGGCGCAGTCGCCGCCCTGCAGCAGGAACGCCCGGCCCTGGGTGACCTCGGCGAACTGGCGGCGCAGCTCCCGGGCTTCGCCGGCGAACACCAGGGGCGGGTAGCCGGCCAGGCTCCGTTCGACCTGGGCCAGGTGCACGGCATCGGGGTAATGAGGTTGCTGCTGGATGGGCTTGCTTCTCCAGCTTTCGGGGCTCCAGGTGCTGCTCATGGTCTCGACTCGATTCGTTAATGGCGCGATAGCGGCATGTTAACAGCTGAGTCCCTCGGTTGTGATAGACGCTCTGTATAGCGCTGTTAAGATGCCGCGCATCGATTAGCAGGCTGTTGAAAAACTACCTGCGTGGCCGATACGGCGTTAAAAACAGACTCGAAATGCTCATTTACAGCTCGTAAACTGCGCTTCCTTGCCTATTTTTGCCTTGTCTCGGCTGCCTCGCCTACATTTTCAACGGCCTGTTAGAGGGGTGTGCGATGGACCTGGAGGGTAAAGAGGAGCGGGTGGTGGCCGAGGTGCAGGATGCCTTCGGCCTGATCCGGGTGCTGGAAATCGGCGATTACCGCTTTCTCGAATTTGGCGAGTCGATCGAGCAGAGCTGCACCTTCGTCGCCGACCCCAGCTGGCTGGAATACGACTACACCCGCGCCATGCTGCTCGGCGCGCTGTGCCATGCCGCGCCGGAGTCGGCGCTGTTTCTGGGTCTCGGCGCGGGCACCCTGACCCAGGCCTGCCTGAAATTCCTGGCGCTGGATGACGTCGAGGTCATCGAGCTGCGCCCGGACGTGCCGCGCCTGGCCATGGACCATATGGGCCTGGTGGACGACCCGCGCCTGACCCTGCGCATCGGCGATGCCCTGGAGCTGCTGGGCAGCGCTGAATCGGCGGACCTGATCTTTCTCGACCTCTATACCGATCAGGGCCCGGCGGCGGGTCATTTGGCCTGGAAATTTCTCGAGGACTGCCAGCAGCGGCTCAATCCCGGCGGTTGGCTGGTGATCAACCAGTGGGCCAGCAACGACGGCAAGCCCCTGGGCGCCGCGCTGTTGCGCGGTCTGTTTCACCGCCACTACTGGGAGTGCCCGGTCAAGGAAGGCAACGTGATCCTCTTCGTGCCGGCGGACCTGGAGCAGGACATCGACCTGTCCGGCATCAAGCACCGTGCCGAGACCCTGGCCCCGCAGCTGGGGTATTCCCTGCAGCCGCTTCTGGACGCAGTACGCGGCGCGAGCTGAGGCCTCGGTGTTTTCCTTGCGAGGGTCTGACTTTTTAGCGGCCCTTGAAGTCGCCGGGCCGGCGTTCCTGCATGGCACGCACGCCTTCCGCGGCGTCCTCGCTGGCCATCAGGCGTTGCACGGCCGGCAGCAATCCGTCGATCGCCGCCTGTTGGCCCTCGGTGATGCACTGGCGCGCCGAGGCTAGGGTGGCCTGCACCCCGAGCGGAGCCTGGGCGGCGATCCGTTCGGCCAGTTGCAGGGCGCGCGGTATCAGGTCTTCGCTGGCCAGCACTTCCTGGACCAGGCCGAGGCGGTGCGCCTCGTGGGCGTCGAACTCGTCACCGGTCAGCAGCCAGCGCATGGCATTGCCCCAGCCGGCGCTCTGGTGCATGCGCAGGGTGGCACCGCCAAATGGCAGGATGCCGCGCTGCACCTCCATCTGGGCGAAGCGGGTGTTGCTGGCGCACAAGTTGATATCGGAGGCCAGCATCAGTTCGATGCCGATGGTGAAGCAGTAGCCCTGGGCGGCGACTATCACCGGCTTGCTCACCCGCGGTCCGCCGAATACGCCCCAGGGGTCGCAGCCGCCCGCTGGCAGGGCCCAGCCCGCGGCGAACGTCGGCGCCACCTGGGCCAGGTCCAGGCCGGCGGTGAAATGCTCGCCGTGGGCGAAGACCAGCGCGACCCGGGCCTGGCTGTCGCGTTCGAACTCGCCGTAGGCCAGGCTCAAGTCATTCAGCAGGTCCAGGTCGAAGGCGTTGCGTTTGGCCGGTCGATCCAGGCCGATCAGGAAAATCGATCCGCGGGTTTCTCGGCTGACACGGCCACTGGCGCTTGGGGGCATGACGGACATCCTTCGAGGTGAGTGTGCTGCGAGGATATAGCGGGCCGGCGCGCGGCTGTCCAACAATTCGCGGTTTTGGCACCGCGCGCTGGGCGGCTTTGACCGTTTGGCGATTGGTTGTAAAAAGTTGTGGGAAAAACCCATACTGCGGTCAAGATTTTCAGGTATAGTACGCGCCGGCCAATTGTCTGGCTGCGTTCAGGTAATGCAATCCCTCCGAAGTCAGCTTCGGCTGCATGTCCGCTTCAGCGGGCGTCCTTGACGATTCATCCATTAATACGTTTTCGCAAATCCCCGCCGACAGGGCTGCCAGGGTGACTTTAGGGTCTTACATGGCATGCGCAGCTTTGGAACATGGGTCTTTGCGGATGCACTAGAGGCAGACCCATGACCCAAGTACTCGGCGGCTTCGCCGCACTCGAACTTCATCCGAATATTCTCGCCGCCGTGATTGCGACGGGCTACGAAGAGCCGTCGGCGATCCAGTTGCAGTCGATTCCGGTGATCCTCGCCGGCCACGACATGATCGGCCAGGCGCAGACCGGCACCGGCAAAACCGCTGCCTTCGCCCTGCCGATCCTCAGCCGCATCGACCCGAGCAAGAAGGAGCCCCAGGCCCTGATCCTGGCGCCGACCCGCGAGCTGGCCCTGCAAGTGGCCACCGCCTTCGAAACCTACGCCAAGCAGATGCCGGGCCTGAACGTGATCGCCGTGTACGGCGGCGCACCCATGGGTCCGCAGCTCAAGGCCATCCGCAACGGCGCCCAGGTCGTGGTTGCTACACCGGGTCGTCTGGTCGACCACCTGCGTCGCGACGAGAAGGTCCTGTCGACCATCCAGCACCTGGTGCTCGACGAAGCGGACGAAATGCTCAAGCTGGGCTTTATGGACGACCTGGAAGTGATCTTCAAGGCCATGCCGGAAACCCGCCAGACCGTGCTGTTCTCGGCGACCCTGCCGCAGTCGATCCGCGCCATCGCGGAAAAGCACCTGCGCGATCCCAAGCACGTCAAGATCGAAACCAAGACCCAGACCGTGACCGCCATCGAGCAGGCGCACCTGCTGGTCCACGCCGACCAGAAGCACGCCGCCGTATTGCGCCTGCTGGAAGTCGAGGAATTCGACGCCCTGATCGCCTTCGTGCGCACCAAGCAGGCCACCCTGGACCTGGCCGCGGTGCTGGAAGCCAAGGGCTTCAAGGCCGCGGCCCTGAACGGTGATATCGCGCAGAACCAGCGTGAGCGCGTGATCGAATCCCTGAAAGACGGCCGCCTGGACATCGTGGTCGCGACCGACGTCGCCGCCCGTGGCCTGGACGTGCCGCGCATCACCCACGTAATGAACGTGGACATGCCCTACGATCCGGAATCCTACGTGCACCGTATCGGCCGCACCGGCCGCGCCGGTCGTACCGGTCGCGCCCTGCTGCTGGTGACCCCGCGCGAGCGTCGCATGCTGCAGGTGATCGAGCGTGTGACCGGGCAGAAAGTGGCTGAAGTGCGTCTGCCCGACGCCCAGGCCGTGCTGACCGCGCGTATCAAGAAACTGACCATGAGCCTGACCCCGCTGGTGGCCGGCGATGCCGAGACCACCCACGGCGAACTGCTCGACCGCCTGACCGCGGAAATCGGTTGCACCCCGCGTGCCCTGGCTGCCGCGCTGCTGCGCAAGGCTACCAATGGTCAGGCCCTGACTCTTGCCGAAGTGGAACGCGAGCAGCCGCTGGTACCGACCAGTGCCCCGCGTGAACGCAGCGAGCGTCCGGGCGAGCGTTCCACCGAGCGCAGCGAACTGCGCGAGCGCCGTGCCCCGGTGCCGTTGGCCGACGGCCGTGCCCGTTGCCGTACCGCGCTGGGCGCGCGTGATGGCATCGCCGCGAAGAACCTGCTGGGCGCCATCCTCAATGAAGGCGGCCTGGCCCGCGAAGCCATCGGCCGCATCCAGGTGCGCGACAGCTTCAGCCTGGTGGAACTGCCGGAAGACGGTCTGGAACGCCTGCTGACCAAGCTCAAGGACACCCGCGTGGCCGGCAAGCAACTGAAGCTGCGTCGTTACCGCGAAGATTGATCCGCAAGGATTGATCGATGCTAAAAGCCCCGCCTAGTGCGGGGCTTTTTATTTTATCCGTCATACCCGCGAGGGCGGGTATCCAGATAAGACACGCCTAGGGCCTGTTGACATTAACATCGTGAGTCGCGTTGCCGCGAAGAAGGGTTCCAGGCAAGGCGCGGAACGCGGGCAATGGTCATTCCCTTGCCAAGTTTCGCAACGCCGAATGGGGCGCTTATTCGCGCAACCCGTAGGGCCGGATCTGTTTTGATGCGATAGGAAATTAGGTATCACTCGTTCTGAAGCACCCAGCGGTCCACCCTCATGCCTGGGCTCGTTTCAAAACCGGTTCCGGCGAGGCCGTGCGGGTAGTGTCAACAGGCCCTAGGGCGCAAGGGTCGTGGGGGTCAATCGAAGCTGTAGATATCCATACCCAGCGCTCCCAGGGTAAAACCGCTGTGCTCGACCTTGAAGCGACCGCCGGCGCCACGGGCGAAGAACAGCGGCAGCAGGTGCTCGTCGCTCGGGTGATTGCGCACCGCCGAGGGCGCCAGGCGGCGGTAGTCGTGCAGCGCCTCTTTGTCGTCGGCGTCGAGCCGGCTCACCATCCAGTCGCGAAAGTCCCTGGCCCAGGGCTCGATGACCTCGGGGCCGGCCTGCCAGTCCAGTTCGCCGAGGTTATGGGTGATGCTGCCGGAGCCGATCAGCAGGATGCCCTGTTGGCGCAGACCGGCAAGGGCGCGGCCAATACGGGTCTGCAAGGCCGGGCCTAGGCGAGTGGGCAGTGACAGCTGCACCACCGGGATATCCGCCCGAGGGTACATCAGCGATAGGGGTACCCAGGCGCCATGGTCCAGGGGGCGCTCGGCATCGATGCTGGCGTTGACGCCATCGGCCGCCAGCAGCTGGCGCACCTGTTCGGCCAGTGCCGGCGAGCCGGGCGCCGGATATTGCAGCTCATACAGCGGCGCCGGGAAGCCCTGGAAGTCGTGCCAGGTGGCCGGCTTCGCTGCGCCGCCGAGCAGCAGTTCGCGGCTTTCCCAGTGGGCTGAAACCAGCACAATGGCCCGTGGTCGTGGCAGCTCGGCGGCCAGTCGGGCCAGCGCCGGGCCGCTGGCGCCGGGCGTCAGGGCCAGCATGGGCGAGCCGTGGGAGATAAACAGGCTGGGGAGCATGGCAGGGTCCTCGAAGGCAGTGGCTGCATTCTCGGCCGTGAAAATATCGATATCCAGATTAAATTCCTGGGCTTTTCAATCGGTTTATTAAGAGGGTGCATGGACGAGGCGTTTTGGCAGGCACCTTGGACGCGCCGATCAGATCGGCTTCCACCTGAGCGAGGTCAACCCCGTTCTGTCGCAGCACTGGCCCCGTCTGAGGCTGGCGGCGGGTACCCGGGTGCTGGGCGTCGAGCTGGCGGAAAAGCGGTGCAGGCGTTTTTCCACGGGCAGCAGCTGCAGCCAAGCCCCATGTGCACCCGCGGGGTGCGTTTACCTGTTATCGCGCGAGGACGATCGAGCTGTTGTGCGGAGATGTCTTCGATCTGAGCGCCGAGGACCTGGCCGAGTGCGCGGCCTTCTATGACCGTGCTGCGCTGATCGCCTTGCCGGCTCCGCTGCGCGAGCGCTGTGCCGCGCACCGCCGGCCTGCCAGGGCCTGTTGGTCACCCTGGACTACGAGCAGGCGCAGATGGAAGGGCCGCCCTTCGCCGTTGCCGACCGCGAGGTCCGCGCGTTGCTGGAGGGCGATTGGGCGCTGCAGATGCTGGAGGGCAATGCGTGGTTTCTCCAGCGCGGCCTGAGCCGCCTGGAGGAGCACGTCTATCGGCTCAGTCGCTCGAGCGCTGCAAGCGGCGGATAAAGGCATCGGACTCGTCGATGGCGCGCTGCATATCGCGCAGCAGCTGATCGACGTTGCCTTGCAGGGTCCGGTATTCGCCTTGCAGCGCGCTGATGGCGCGGGCGTTGAGGTTGTGCTTGAGAAACAGTACCTGGTCGCGCAGCACGCTGAGCACCGGCTCGATACGGGCTTCGGCGGCTTTCATACGTTGCAGCAGGTTGCGGTACTCCTGACGGGTGCGGCTCAATTCCTGGGCGCTGACGGCCCGCAGTTTGGGATTGCTGTACTGGTCCAGCTCGCCCTGCCATTCGTCGAACAAGGCCTCGGCGACGTCTTCCACCGCGGCGATGCGCTGTCGTACCTGCTTGGCGCTGGCCTCACTGGCCAGGTATTCGCTATTGAGCGCATCGTAACGTTTTTGCAGTTCACCCCCGTCGACCTGCACCACGCTGCGGTAGCGTTCCAAGGCATCCTTGAACTGCTCCTTGGCCTCTTGCTGGGCATCGCGGGCCTGCTCGACGCGTTCGACCAGGATGTCGCGCTTGTGAATACCGGCTTTTTCCAGCGCCGCGTAGTAGGTGCTCTGGCAGCCGGTCAGGCTCAGTAACGCGATACAGGCAAGCAGGGTCAGGCGCATAAAGCGTGTTCCTCGAAAGGGCCAGGACAAAAGGATCATTCTATCGACTGAGCGCGCAAAAGCTTGCCGGGCGGCCGCATCGCGCACTGGCTGCGCGGTTTCAATGGAAAGGCGGGCGATATGGCCG
>JAZKHB010000026.1:130219-153670 GCA_040385585.1 Pseudomonadota bacterium
GTGCGCGCGGCGTTCGACGGCCGGCTGCCCGGCATGCCCGCGCAGCCAGGCGTCGGGGCTAGCGGTTGAAACGCTCCACCAGGGCGTACTGACCCCGGGCGGTGGCGGTCAGTTCATGGCTCAGTTGCGCGGTGTCGTTGGCCTGGCCGGCGCTCTGGTCGGTCAACTGGGAGATGGTGGTGATGTTCTGGTTGATCTCGTCGGCCACCGCGCTCTGTTCCTCGGCCGCGGCGGCGATCTGCTGGGCCATGCCGGCAATATTCGCCACCGCCTCGCTGATCCCGACCAGGGCCTGGTCGGCTTGCTGCACCTGCTGCACGCCTTCGTCGGCTTGTTTGCGACCGATTTCCATGGTCAGCACCGCCTCTTCGGCGGTGCGCTGCAGTTTGGCGATCAGCTCGTGGATCTGTCCGGTGGACTCGGTGGTGCGCTGCGCCAGCGAGCGTACTTCGTCGGCGACCACGGCGAAGCCGCGGCCCATTTCGCCGGCCCGCGCCGCCTCGATTGCCGCGTTCAGGGCCAGGAGGTTGGTCTGGGCGGCGATGCCCTTGATCACATCGACCACGCCGCCGATTTCGTTGCTGTCCTGGGCCAGGCGGGTAACGGTTTCACCGGTATCGCCCACCGAAGCCGACAGGCGCTGAATGGCTTCGCAGGTCTGGCTGGCGATGCCGCGGCCCTGGTCGGTCAAGCGATTGGCTTCCTGAGTGGCGATGGCGGTGCGGGCCACATTGCTGGCCACCTCCAGGGTGCTGGCCGCCATCTGGTTGACGGCGGTGGCCACCTGCTCGGTTTCCACGCGCTGGCGCTCCAGCCCGACGGAGCAGGCATGGGCCAGCTGATCGGCCTGATGCGCCTGACCGGTGAGGGAATGGGCGGTGTCCTGCAGGCGGGTCAGGCAGGTTTTCAGGCGGGCCTCCTGGCTGAGCATGGCCATTTCCAGGCGCGCCTGCACGCCACTGCTGTCGGTGTACATCTGCGCGATCAGCGGGTCCGAGGTGGCCTGTTCGGCCAGCTGCAGCAAGCGCTTGATGCCGCGGTTCTGCCAGGCCAGGCCGGCCAGGCCCAGGGGTATGGACAGGCCGGCGGCCAGCAGGAAACCCCAGTGCGAGTCGAGCCAGGCGCCGACCAGAAAGCCGACCTGACTGACCAGGATAAACGGCAGCCAGTCCTGCAAGACCGGCAGCCAGCGCTCGCTGCTGGGGATGGCCGCTTTGCCGGCATTGAGCCGCTGGTACAGGGCTTCGGCGCGGCGGACCTGCTCGGCGCTGGGCTTGATCCGCACCGACTCGTAACCTACGACCTTGCCGCTTTCCAGTACCGGGGTGACATAGGCGTTGACCCAGTAATAGTCACCGTTCTTGCAGCGGTTCTTGACGATACCCATCCAGGGTCGGCCTTTTTTCAGGGTGCCCCACATATGGGCATACACCGCCGACGGCACGTCCGGATGGCGCACCAGGTTATGCGGGGCGCCGATCAGTTCCTGCGAGGTGAAACCGCTGATCTCGACAAAGGCGTCGTTGCAGTAGCCGATCTGTCCCTGGGTGTCGGTAATGGAAATCAGCCGCTGCTGGGCCGGGAAGCTGCGTTCGCGTTGGGTAACGGGCTGGTTGTTGCGCATGAGTACTCTTCCAGAAAGGCATTGGGACCTTGATCGGCCGTTCGACGCTTAAGTTGAGATTTTATTTTTTTGACGTCAATTTTAAGGCTTTCTTTGGCCGGCACTTCAGCCGGCGATCAACTGGCGCAACACGTAATGCAGTATGCCGCCGGCCTTGAAGTACTCGACCTCGTTCAGGGTATCGATGCGGCACAGCAGCTCGGCGCTGTCGCAGCGGCCGTCCGCGCGGTGGATCCGCAGGCTCAGGGGCATCTGCGGGCGCAGCTCGACGCCGTCCAGGCCGAGGATGTCCAGGGTCTCGCTGCCGTCGAGGGCGAGGCTCTTGCGGTTCTGCCCCCCTGTGAACTGCAGGGCCAGCACGCCCATGCCCACCAGGTTGGAGCGGTGGATGCGCTCGAAGCTTTCGGCGATCACCGCCTTGATGCCCAGCAAGTTGGTGCCCTTGGCCGCCCAGTCGCGGGAGGAGCCGGTGCCGTATTCCTGACCGGCGATCACCAGCAGCGGCGTGCCTTCGCGCTGGTAGCGCATGGCGGCGTCGTAGATGGCGAGTTTCTCGCTGCTGGGAACATGCCGGGTGAAGCCGCCTTCCTCGCCGGCGAGCATCTCGTTGCGGATGCGGATATTGGCGAAGGTGCCGCGCATCATCACCTCGTGATTGCCGCGGCGCGAGCCATAGGAGTTGAAGTCCCGCGGCGCCACGCCATGGGCGCGCAGGTAATCGCCGGCCGGGCTGTCGCTTTTGATATTACCGGCCGGGGAGATATGGTCGGTGGTCACCGAGTCGCCCAGCAGCGCCAGGACCCGTGCCTGGCGCACATCCCGGACCGTTGGCGGGGCGCTGCCGATCCCGGCGAAAAACGGCGGGTGCTGGATATAGGTGGAATCCGCCTGCCAGCGGTAGGTCCGGGTCGCCGGGACCTCGATGGCCTGCCAGTGTTCGTCGCCCTCGAAGACCTGGGCGTATTCCTTGTGGAACATGGCGGTGCTGACCTGCTGCACCGCGTCGGCGATCTCCCGCTGGCTGGGCCAGATGTCCTGGAGCATCACCGGCTGGCCGTCCGCGCCGGTGCCCAGGGGGTCGCGGCTCAGGTCGATGCGCACGCTGCCCGCCAGGGCGTAGGCCACCACCAGGGGCGGCGAGGCCAGCCAGTTGGTGCGCACCAGTGGGTGCACCCGACCCTCGAAGTTGCGGTTGCCGGAGAGCACCGAGGCGACGGTCAGGTCGGCCTGTTGCACGGCTTGCTCGATGGCCTCCGGCAGCGGGCCGGAGTTGCCGATGCAGGTGGTGCAGCCGTAGCCGACCAGGTCGAAGCCGAGCTGGTTCAGGTAGGGCGTCAGGCCGGCCGCGGCCAGGTAGTCGGTGACCACCTTGGAGCCGGGGGCTAGGGAACTCTTGACCCAGGGCTGGCGCTGCAGGCCCTTTTCCACCGCCTTTTTCGCCACCAGCCCGGCGGCCATCATCACGCTGGGGTTGGAGGTGTTGGTGCAGGAGGTGATGGCGGCGATCACCACGGCGCCGTCGCGCAGGCGGTAGGTTTGGCCGTCCTGCTGGTAATCGACGCCGTTCAACTGATCGGCGTTGCCCACGGCCACGCCGCCACCGCCTTCGCTTTCCAGGCGGGCTTGCTCCCTGCCCGTGGCGTTGAGCCGCAGGCCGAGAAAATCGTTGAAGCTCTGCTTGACCGTGCCGAGCAGCACCCGGTCCTGGGGTCGTTTGGGACCGGCCAGGCTGGTCCGCACCTCGCCCATGTCCAGTTCCAGGCGGTCGCTGAAGATCGGCTCCTGGCCCGCTTCGCGCCACAGCCCCTGGGCCTTGCAATAGGCCTCGACCAGGGCAATGTCCGAATCCTCGCGGCCCGACAGGCGCATGTAGTCAAGCGTGCGGTCGTCGATCGGGAAGAAGCCGCAGGTCGCACCGTATTCGGGCGCCATGTTGGCGATCGTCGCGCGGTCGGCGAGCGTCAGTTCGGCCAGGCCGTCGCCATAAAACTCGACGAATTTGCCCACCACGCCCTTGCTGCGCAGCATCTGGGTCACGGTCAGCACCAGGTCGGTGGCGGTGATGCCCTCGCCGAGCTTGCCGCCGAGCTTGAAACCGATCACCTCGGGAATCAGCATGGACACCGGCTGGCCGAGCATGGCCGCTTCGGCTTCGATGCCGCCGACGCCCCAGCCCAGCACGCCGAGGCCGTTGATCATGGTGGTGTGGGAGTCGGTGCCGACCAGGGTGTCGGGAAAGGCATAGGTCAGGCCGTCGCGCTCTTCGCTCCAGACGGTGCGGCCCAGGTATTCCAGGTTGACCTGATGGCAGATACCGGTACCCGGCGGCACCACGTTAAAATTATCAAAGGCCTGCTGGCCCCAGCGCAGAAAGGCGTAGCGCTCGCCGTTGCGCTCGATCTCCAGGGCGACGTTGGCCGCGAAGGCCTGGTCGGAGCCATGGTGGTCGACCATCACCGAGTGGTCGATCACCAGGTCGACCGGCGACAGCGGGTTGATCTTCTGCGGATCGCCCCCGGCCTTGGCCACGGCGTCGCGCATGGCGGCCAGGTCGACCACCGCCGGCACCCCGGTGAAGTCCTGCATCAGCACGCGGGCGGGGCGGTACTGGATTTCCCGGGTCGAGCTGCGGGTCGTCAGCCAGTCGGCCAGGGCGCTCAAGTCGCTGCGGCGCACGGTGCTGCCGTCTTCCCAGCGCAGCAGGTTTTCCAGCAGCACCTTGAGCGACATGGGCAGGCGATCGATGGGGCCGAGGGTCCTGGCCGCCTCGGGCAGGCTGAAGTAGTGGTAGGTCCGGCCGTCGACATCGAGGCTGCGGAGGCACTTGAGGCTGTCCAGGGAAGGCATTGCGCGTCTCCTTGCGGTCCGCCGCGGGCGGGCGGGCCTGGCTGGGCGGGGCGGTGGAACATTCTTTAACTGGACCCGGAGCAGGGTCCACGGTTCCCAAGTCCGCTATCATGCGCCGCTTGAGGAGAACCCCCGATGACCATTTTGTTTATGCACTGCCGCCCCGGTTTCGAGAACGAGGTCTGCGCCGAGATCAGCGAACACGCCGCGCGCCTGAACGTGGCGGGTTACGCCAAGGCCAAGACGGCCAGCGCCTGCGCCGAGTTCGTCTGCAGCGAGGCCGACGGCGCCGAGCGGCTGATGCAGGGGCAAGCCTTCGCCCGACTGATCTTTCCCCGGCAATGGGCCCGCGGGGCTTTTGTCGAACTGCCGGAAAGCGACCGCATCAGCGTGCTGCTGGCGCACCTGCAAGCGCTGCCGGTCTGCGGCAGCCTGTGGCTGGAGGTGCTGGATACCAACGACGGCAAGGAGCTGTCGAACTTCTGCAAGAAATTCGAGGCGCCGCTGCGCAAGGCCCTGACCCAGGCCGGCCGGCTGCGGGACGACCCGGCCCGACCGCGCCTGCTGCTGACCTTCAAGAGCGGCCGTGAGGTCTTCGTCGGACTGGCCGAGGCGAACAACTCGGCGCTCTGGCCCATGGGTATTCCCCGGCTGAAATTCCCCCGCGACGCGCCGAGCCGCTCGACCCTCAAGCTGGAAGAGGCCTGGCACCACTTCATTCCCCGCGCCGAATGGGACACGCGCCTGGCGCCCGCCATGACCGCCGTGGACCTGGGCGCGGCCCCGGGTGGCTGGACCTGGCAGCTGGTCAAGCGCGACCTGCAGGTGATCGCGGTGGACAACGGGCCCATGGCCGAAAGCCTGATGGACAGCGGACTGGTGGAGCACCTGCAGGCCGACGGCTTCGTGTTCAAGCCGCGCCGGCCGGTGGACTGGATGGTCTGCGATATCGTGGAAAAACCCGCGCGCAATGCCGCCCTGCTGGAGACCTGGATCGGCGAGGGCCTGTGCCGCGAGGCGGTGGTCAACCTCAAGCTGCCGATGAAGCAGCGCTACGCCGAGGTGCGCCGGCTGCTCGAGCGCATCGAGGACGGCCTGGCCGCCCGCGGGGTGCGCGCCGTGCTGGGGTGCAAGCAGCTGTACCACGACCGCGAAGAAGTGACCTGCCACCTGAGGCGCCTGAGCAAATAGGCGCGGGCTGGCGACCGCGGCCGGCAGCGGGTGACCGGCAGGGCGGCTTTGGGCGACAATGGCCGCCTGTTTGCCGGAGCCTGCCTATGTCTGAATTAGATACCCCGCCCGCCGATGCGCTGCTCGATGCCACGGGGCTGTTTTGCCCGGAGCCGGTAATGCTGCTGCACAACAAGGTGCGCGACCTGCCGGCCGGCGGTCGGCTCAAGGTGATCGCCACCGACCCCTCGACCCGTCGCGATATTCCCAAGTTCTGTCTGTTCCTCGGCCACGAACTGCTGGAACAGCGGGAGCACGAGGGCGCCTATTTGTTCTGGATCCGCAAGAAGGCCGACTAAGGCCTGTTGACAGGCCCTAGTGCGAGCAGGCGCAACGTCATGGAGCGAGTCGGGCTGCCAGAATCGGACGGCGCGCGCTGCGGCTCAGGCGCACGGCGAGCATCGCCCCAGCGCAGGTCAGACCCACCACCAGGCCCTGCCATAGGCCGCGCGGACCGCTGGGTTCGCCGAACCAGTCGGTCAGC
This sequence comes from Pseudomonadota bacterium, assembly GCA_040385585.1. Lineage (GTDB taxonomy): Bacteria > Pseudomonadota > Gammaproteobacteria > Pseudomonadales > Pseudomonadaceae > Aquipseudomonas. Next base: position 136,405 of record JAZKHB010000026.1, read on the forward strand.
CCGAGTCCGTAGCCCACCGGCAGGCCAATACCCCAGTAGGCGAAGAGGGTCAGCAGCATGGTCACGCGGGTGTCCTGGTAGCCGCGCAGGGCGCCGGCGGCCGTGACCTGGATGGCGTCGGAAAACTGGAACAGCGCGGCATAGACTAGCAGTGCGGTGGCGACCACTATCACCTCCGGGTCCGGGGTGTAGAGCCGGGCAATGGCCTCGCGGCTGAGCAGGATGGCGCTGGCCGAGATGCAGGCATAGGCCAGGGCCGCGGCCATGCCGACGCCCGCGGCGAAGCGCGCGCCGCGCGGGTCGCCGCGGCCGAGGTTCTGCCCGACTCTCACGGTCACGGCCATCCCCAGGGAGTAGGGGATCATAAAGACCATGGAGGAGAAATTGAGGGCGATCTGGTGCCCGGCCACCACGGTGGCTCCGAGGCCGCCGATCAACAGCGCGATGACCGCGAAAATGCTGGACTCGGCAAACACCGCGACGCCGATGGGCATGCCAATGGCCAGCAAGCGCTTGATCACCGCCCACTGCGGCAGGTCGAAACGGCTAAAGACCCGGCAGTGCCTGTAGTGCGCCGCGACGCTGACCCAGATCAGCATGCCCAGCAGCATGCACCACATCACCAGGGCCGTGGCCCAGCCGCAACCCACGCCGCCCATGGCCGGCAGGCCGAACTTGCCATAGATGAAGATATAGTTGGCCGGAATATTGATCAGAAGCCCAGCGATGCCCAGCACCATGCTCGGCCGGGTATGCCCCAGGCCATCGCTGTAGCAGCGCAGTACATGGTAGAGCGCCACCGCCGGAAAACCGCAGGCTACCCCACGCAGGTAGCCCATGGTGGGGTCGATCAGGCCGGGGTCCACCTGCATGGTTCGCAGCACCCGGTCGGCGGACCACAGCAGGGTCGCGGCGGCGCAACCCACCACCAAAGCCAGCCACAGAGCCTGACGTACCAGGGGACCGATGGCCTCTATCTGGCCGGCGCCGAAGCGCTGCGCCACCTTGGGCGTGGTGGCCAGCAGGATGCCGGTCAGCAGCAGGAACACCGGTACCCAGATGGAGTTGCCCAGCGCCACCGCCGCCAGGTCGTGGGGGCTGACGCGGCCGGCCATCACGGTGTCGACGAAGCCCATGGCGGTATGCGCCAGCTGGGCGATGATGATCGGTGTCGCCAGGAACAGCAGGGTGCGCACTTCGCGTCGCACTCGACCCAGGCGGGATTCGGCAGGCATGAAAGGTATCCGGACAGTGTCGGCAAAACCGATAAGTCTACGCTCTGACGCTTCAGTCAGGAAAGCCTGGCCACTGCTGCGGATTACTCGGCGCCCGGGCTGCTAGAATGGCGCCCCTCACTACAGTGGTGCAGCCCGTGGAGCGCCCGATGCGAATTCTCGCCGACGAAAATATCCCCCTGCTGGATGAGTATTTTGCCGGATTCGGCGAGATCCGCCGCCTGCCCGGACGGGCCATCGACCGCGCGGCGGTGCGGGACGCCGACCTGCTGCTGGTGCGTTCGGTCACCCCCGTCGACCGGGCCTTGCTGCGGGACAGCCCGGTGCGCTTCGTCGGTACCTGCACCATCGGCACCGATCACCTGGACCTGGCCTATTTCCAGGAAGCCGGTGTCGCCTGGGCCAGCGCCCCGGGCTGTAATGCCCGCGGCGTGGTGGACTACGTGCTGGGCAGCCTGTTGACCCTGGCCGAAGTACGTGGCGTGGCCTTGGCCACGCGCACCTACGGTGTGGTCGGCGCCGGTCAGGTCGGCGCGCGCCTGGTCGGGGTGCTGCGCGGGTTGGGTTGGCGGGTGCTGGTGTGCGACCCGCCGCGCCAGGCGCGCGAGGGCGGCGACTTCGTCGCGCTGGAACGCATCCTGGCCGAATGCGATGTGATCAGCCTGCACACGCCCCTGACCCGCGCGGGTGAGCACCCGACCTGGCACCTGTTCGATGCCCCGCGTCTGGCGCAGCTGCGTGCGGGCAGCTGGTTGATCAATGCCAGCCGCGGCGCTGTGGTGGACAACCTGGGATTGCGCGAGCTGCTCGATCAACGCGCCGACCTGGAGGCGGTGCTGGATGTCTGGGAGGGCGAGCCCGAAGTGGATGTTCGGCTGGCCGCCCTGTGCCGGCTGGCCACTCCGCATATCGCCGGCTACAGCCTGGACGGCAAGCTGCGCGGCACCGCGCAGATCTACCAGGCCTTCTGCGCCCACCTGGGGCAGGTGCCGAGGGTGTCGCTCGAGGCGCTGATGCCCGCGCCCTGGTTGAGCGGGTTGAGCCTGGCGGCGGACAGCGACCCGGCCTGGGCCCTGGCCACCCTGTGCCGCGCGGTGTACGACCCGCGCCGCGACGATGGGGATTTGCGCCGCAGCCTGTCGGGCAATGCGGCGGCGCGGCGCGCGGCTTTCGATGCCCTGCGCAAACACTATCCGCTGCGCCGGGAAATCGACGGTCTGCAGGTAAGGCTGGGCGCGGGGGCCGCGCCGGCGCTGCGTCAGCTGGTGGAGGCCCTGGGTGCGCGTTTGCTTTAACCAGAGGGCGGTGGGTAAGGCGACTGCGCTCGGATGGCCAGCCGGGACAATTCACGGATTCGAAGGGGACAGTAATGACGCGCTTTCATCTGGGGTTGATCATCAACCCCTTGGCGGGTCTGGGCGGTGCGGTGGCGCTCAAGGGCAGCGACGGCGTGGCGGCCCAGGCCCTGGCGCTGGGTGCGCAGCCGCAGGCGGCGGCGCGCACGCGCATCGCCCTGGAATGCCTGAAACCCCTGGCCGAGCGCCTGGAATTTCTTACCTTTCCCGGGCCCATGGGCGCCGATCTGCTGCGGGACATGGGCTTTGCCCACCGGGTGCTCGGTGAGTTGCAGGGCGAGCAGACCGGTGCCGCCGACACCCGGCGCGCGGTACAGGCGCTGCAGGACGCCGGCGTGGCGTTGCTGCTGTTCGCTGGCGGCGATGGCACCGCGCGGGATGTCGCCGCGGTGGCCAGGGCCGAACAGCCGGTGCTGGGGATTCCGGCCGGCGTCAAGATCCAGTCCGGGGTCTATGCCATCAGCCCGCGGGCCGCTGGCGAGCTGACGCGGCGTCTGGTGGACGGCGGCCTGGTGCGCCTGGCCAGCGGCGAAGTGCGTGACCTGGACGAGGCCGCGTTGCGTGAAGGTCGGGTCGCGACGCGCTGGTACGGCGAGCTGTGCGTGCCGCAAGAGGGCGGTTATGTGCAGCAGGTCAAGCAGGCCGGCATGGAGTCCGAGGAACTGGTGCTGGTGGAGCTGGCGGCCTGGCTGGAAGAAGACTGGGCGCCGAACGTACGCCATGTGTTCGGCCCGGGTTCGACCCTGCACGGCCTGGCGCGGAACCTGGGGCTGGAGACCACCTTGCTGGGGGTCGATGTGCTGGAGAACGGCCAGGTGATCGGCCGGGATGTCGGCGAGGCCGAACTGTTCGCCCTGGTCGATGGGCATCCGGCCCTGCTGCTGGTCACGGCGATTGGCGGCCAGGGACATATTCTAGGCCGCGGCAATCAGCAGATCAGCCCGCGGGTCGTACGGGCTGTCGGCCTGGAACAACTGCGGGTAGTGGCCACCAAGCGCAAACTGGGCACCCTAGAAGGCCGGCCGCTGCTGGTGGACAGCGGCGATCCGGTCCTGGACCAGGCTTTCCCGAATGCCGTGCGGGTCTGGGCGGGCTACAAGGAGGAGCTACTGTATCCCTTGGGCCCTGCGAGCTGAGTCGTCTTTTTACCGGAAATTTTTCACTAGGCTCTGGCCCATCAGGAACGATGTGCCCGCAGTAAGGAGAAGCACAGGGTGAACACTGCATGGAAGTTTGGTTGCCTGGCTTTGCTGCTCGGGCTGTGCGGCTCCGTCTGGGCGCTGGAGCCGCAGCGGCTGTTGGAGGCGGCCAGGGAGCAGGTGGGAGTCACCCGCAGCTACGATCCGGGGTACCGACGCCTGGCCTATCCGGGCGGCGATGTGCCGTTGGCCACCGGCGTCTGCACCGATGTGGTGATCCGCGCGCTGCGTGCCCAGGGCCTGGACTTGCAAGTCGCGGTGCACCAGGACATGACCAGGCATTTCGCGCTTTACCCCAGGAACTGGGGTCTGACGCGTCCAGACAGCAATATCGACCACCGTCGGGTGCCCAACCTGATGACCTATTTCAGCCGCCAGGGCTGGGCGTTGAAGCCCACTCAGACCGCGAAAGGCTATCGGGCCGGGGATATCCTGACCTGGGATCTGGGCGGCGGGGTGCTGCATATCGGCATTCTTTCGGATCGTCAGAGCGCGGATGGCACGCCCCTGGTGCTGCACAATATCGGCCTCGGTACGCGCGAGGACGACATCCTGCTGCGTTATCGCATTATCGGTCACTACCGCTTTCCTCGTGACGCCTAGGGTCTGTGTCGGCCGTGCGGGGAGTGTCAACAGGCCCTAGGTGAAGACCCTTGGGTCTTGCGATAGAACACGACCTACGAGTTCTGAGATTGCCTTCTGGCATAGCGCCAGTATTATGACTTGGCGTCTCGTCGTACCTTGCCTGGGGAACCCATGACATCGCTCGCCCGAACTATCCTGTTGTCGCTCGGCGTGTTGCTGTCCACGCAGGCTCGGGCTTTGACCCCCGACGAGGTGGATGCCGCGAAAAGCTTCATGCTCAACAACAGTGTCTACGTGCTTTACCACGAGATCGGTCACCTGTTCGTCGGCGAGTTCGAGTTGCCGGTACTGGGCAAGGAAGAGGATGCGGCGGACAACCTGGCGACCTTGCTGTTGCTGGCCGAGGACAACGAGGCTTCGGCCGACGCCCTGACCGACGCGGCGAATGGCTGGTACCTGTCCGAGTACTCGGATGAGGCCACCAGCTATGAGAACGCCGACTTCTACGACAACCACAGCCTGGATATCCAGCGCTCGTTCGCCATTGTTTGCCTGATGGTCGGCAGCGATGCGCAGAAGTTCGGCCCCATCGCCGACGAATTCGAGTTGGACAAGGACCGCCAGGCCGGCTGCTCCGAGGACTTTGCCCAGGCGGTCAACAGCTGGGACTCGCTGCTCAAACGCAACGAGCGCCAAGACAAGGCCGGCAAGTCGATCAAGGTGGTGTACGAGTCCGGAGGCGAGGACTACGAGATGGTCGTCGCCGAACTCAAGAAAAACCGTTTTCTCGAGCTGGCCGCCAGCATGGTCACCGACAGCTATGTGCTGCCGCGCAAGGTCCAGTTCACCGGCAAGCTCTGTGACGAGGCCAATGCCTATTACGATCCGAGCTCGGGCGAGATCATTTTCTGCTACGAATTGGCCGACTACTTTTTCGGCTTGATGAGCAAGAGCTTCGAACTTGAAGATGGCGATGAAACGGTGGCCGAAGAGGCCGACGAGGAAGAGTACGAGGACACCGACGAAGACGCTTACGAGGATGCGGGCGCGGACGAGGAAGACGATGCGATTACCCGTATTCGCAACAAACTGTCGGGCTCTGCCGAGTAGGTTCGTCTGCAGGTAGACAGGGCAGGACTGTTACAGCCGGCCGAACCTAGATTGAGGCTTGCCGGAGGCAGGCGCGTTGCAGAAACGGATTCACTGCAATATTCAAGGATGGAGTGTGCATGAACGAGTGGCCCCCCTTTGTTAAGCCCGGTGAGCGAGTGGTGTTGTTCGATGGTGTCTGCCGACTGTGCAACGGCTGGGCAACATTCCTGATCCGCCACGACCACGCCAGGCATTTCAGACTGGCCTCGGTGCAATCGGCAGAGGGTCAGGCGATTCTGCGGTTTTATGCTCTGCCCACCGAGCATTTCGATACCATGGCCTATGTCGAGGGGTCGCAGCTGCACGTGCGCAGCGAGGCATTGCTGCGCATCGTCAGCCAGCTACCCGGAGCCTGGCGCCTGCTGCGGGTCCTGCGCCTGGTGCCCGCCTGGTTGCGCAACTTCCTTTACGACCGCATCGCGCGCAACCGTTACCGGCTGTTCGGTCGTTACGACAGCTGCCTGCTACCCAGCGCCGATCACGCGGCGCGTTTTCTGCGCGACGACGCCCCGCAATGAACCGCTTGACCTCGATTGCCTGGCAGGCGCGTCTGGGCCTGGCGTTGGTCTTCGCCTACCACGGGATGGTGCCCAAGATACTTTGGCTCAGCCCACAGGAAGTGGCCATGATCCAGGCGCATGGCTGGGGCGCCCAGGCGTTCTGGTTGGCGCCGCTGGCCGGGGGGTTGGAAATCGCCTTGGCAGCGGCCCTGCTGCTGTTTCGGCGTCGGCTTTGGCCCTTGGCGACAGCGGCCGCGGTACTGCTGGTTTTGCTGGTGGACGTGGCGCTGTTTTCGCCGGCGTTCCTGATTCAGGCCTTTAATCCGGTGTCGAGCAATCTGGCGGCTTTGTGCCTGTGCTGGATCGCCTGGAAGGCCGAGTCGTCGCAAGTCTTTTACGGATAAATCTCACACAAGGAAGGTGCACATGAGCGAGCCAAGCACGGCGTTATTGGGCCGGGAAAAGACGCAGAATGGGACAACAGGGCGGCAGGTCGGCTCGACGGAACGTAAAGGCATCCCCTGAGTCCCGGTTCTAGGCGATTCAAGCTGCTGGTCGATGCGTGCGCGGTATCGGGGTGGTAAACGTCAGGCTGCGAATCCGCCGCCCTGCACGCAACCTGCCTTGGCGCGCGTCGGTGTAATGCCTGGAGCCGCCGCAGGCGGTTCCCTTACCGACAGAGTCCTTATCATGAGTATGTTGCTTTCTTCCCGTCAGCGCAGGGCCATCGCCCTGGTCCGGCGTTTTATCCTGCCCTATCGCGGGCATGTACTGGGGGCTTTGCTGGCCCTGTTGTTTACCGCCGTCGTCACCTTGTTGATGGGGCAGGGCATCAAGCTGCTGGTGGACCAGGGCTTCGCCACGCATTCGCCGGCCGAGCTCAACCGTGCTTTATTGCTGTTCGGCCTGCTGGTAGTGGCCTTGGCTATCGGCAATTTTTCGCGTTTCTACCTGGTGTCCTGGTTGGGCGAGCGCTTTGTCGCGGACCTGCGCAAGCGGGTGTTCAATCACCTGATCGGCCTGCACCCAGGGTTTTACGAAACCAATCGCAGTACGGAAATTCAGTCGCGCCTGACTGTCGATACCACCCTGCTGCAATCGGTGATGAGCTCGTCCCTGTCCTTGGCGCTGCGCAATCTGCTGCTGTTGATCGGTGGTGTCGTCCTGCTGCTGGTGACCAATCTCAAGCTGTCGCTGATCGTGCTGGTGGCCGTGCCGCTGGTGATCTTGCCGTTGCGGGTGTTCGGCCGGCGCGTGCGGCGCCTGTCGCGCCTGAGCCAGGACCGTGTGGCGGATGTCGGCAGTTATGTCGGCGAGACTCTGGGGCAGATCAAGACCGTGCAAGCGTATAACCACGAGACCCAGGACAACCGACGGTTCTCCTCGGCCGTGGAACAGGCCTTCGAGACCGCGCGCCAACGCATCGCCCAGCGTGCCTGGCTGATTACCCTGGTGCTCTTGCTGGTGCTCGGCGCCATCGGCGCCATGCTCTGGGTCGGCGGCATGGACGTGATCGCCGGCCGACTGTCCGGTGGCGAGCTGGCGGCGTTCGTTTTCTACAGCCTGCTGGTGGGCAGCGCCTTTGCCACCTTGAGCGAAGTGATAGGCGAGCTGCAGCGCGCGGCGGGGGCCGCCGAGCGGATCACCGAACTCTTGCGGGCGCGCAGCCCGATCGACACGCCGGAGCAGGAGCGCCTGCCGCTACCGGCGTGGGTCAGCGGACGTATCTCTCTGGAGGGAATCAAGTTCGCCTATCCCACGCGGTTGGATACCCATGCCATCGATGGCCTGACCCTGACGATCGAACCCGGTGAAACCCTGGCGCTGGTCGGGCCCTCGGGGGCGGGCAAGTCAACCCTGTTCGATCTGTTGCTACGCTTTTTCGACCCGCAGCAAGGCCGTATTCTGCTCGACGGGGTGCCGATCGCCAGGCTCGATCCCCACGAGTTGCGTCGCTGTTTCGCCCTGGTTTCCCAGCATCCGGCGCTGTTCTTCGGCAGCGTGGAGGACAATATCCGCTACGGCAGGCCGATGGCCAGTGCCGCCGAGGTCGAGGCGGCGGCCCGCGCCGCCCATGCCCATGAGTTTATCCAGGCCATGCCCGAGGGTTATCAGACCGCGCTGGGCGACAGCGGCCGTGGCCTGTCCGGTGGCCAGCGTCAGCGCCTGGCCATTGCCCGGGCATTGCTGGTGGATGCGCCGATGCTGCTGCTGGACGAGGCCACCAGCGCCCTGGATGCGCAAAGCGAGCACCTGATCCAGCAGGCCTTGCCCGGGCTGATGCGCGGGCGCACCACCCTGGTGATCGCCCATCGCCTGGCCACTGTACAGAACGCCGATCGTATCGTGGTGATGGACCAGGGGCGGATCGCCGCGATCGGTAGCCATGCGGAACTGATGGTCAGCAGTCCCCTGTATGCCCGGTTGGCGCGATTGCAGTTCGGTGGCGACGATTACCAGGAAGCTGTCCTGGCCATGCCCTCATGACAGCGCAGTAGCACGGACCTGGCGGCGCAGCGCCAAGGCGTCAAGGGATAACCGAGCTGTAAAAAAACCGGCCATCGAGGCCGGTTTTTCGGTGCTGACAGGACGTTGCCAGGCGGTTCAAGAACCCAGGCGAGGCCAGTGGGTTCGGTTGGTTGGCAGGCCGTTGAAATTTAGTTTTTCAACAGCCTGTCAGCGGTATTCGCAGAGGTAGGCGGTTTCGACGGCGACCTTGAGTTGGAACTTGCTGTTGGCCGGTACGGTGAATTGGCTGCCGGCGCCGAAGGTTTCCCAGGCGTCGCTGCCAGGTAACCGGACGGTCAGGGCGCCAGCGACCACATGCATGACTTCCAGCTGGCTGGTACCGAATTCGTACTCGCCCGGGGCCATCACGCCGATGGTCGCGGGACCTTCGGCCATGGCGAAGGCAATGGATTTGACGGTGCCGTCGAAGTATTCGTTGACCTTGAACATCGTGGATTCCTCGAAAGGGGCTGGAAAGGGCGGGCCAGTATGCCCAAGGCGGTTGCGGGCGTCATCCGCTACCTGTGGGCCGGCAGTATCAGAGGCAACAGGCGCGCGGTGTTGCGTGCATCTTCCAGGGCCCGATGCTGCTGGCCCTGAAAGCTGAAGCCGGCCAGCTGCAAGGCGGCATTCAGCCCTACCGGTCGTTGCAGCCGGCGGGCGTGGGCGAAGCCCTGTTTGAGATTGAGGTGCGGCACCTGGGCCAGGGCACTGGCAAGCTTGTGCCGGTGCCAATCCTGTTCCAGCTGACGGCGGTCGTAGTCGCCCCAGCTGGCCCAGGCGGCCAGGCGCGAACGGTGAATGGCCAGCCAGCGCTCGAACAGCGGCCAGACGCTGGTCAACGGCGCCGCTGCATCGATGTCAGCCTGTTCGATGCCCGTCAGTTCCCGGCAAAAGGGCGTCAGGCAGGGCCTGCGCTGGGGGTAGACGAAGCGTTGAAAATGATCCAGCTCACGGCCGTCTGCCGTGGCCAGGGTGGCGCCGATCTCGATGATTTCCATATCGGCTAACGGCCAACCCCCTTCGTCGGTGGTGGCTTCCAGATCGATCACTAACCAATGTTCCATAGGCGCTCCCTTGCACAGCGGCCAGTATGCAAGGCCTGTCGGGGCCTGGTAAACCCCTGTGCCAGGGCCTGTTTTGATGCGACAACAGATTACTCGCCATTCGTTCGGGTGCATCCGACGGCGAGGTTCATGCCGGGTCTGGTTTCACGGTACCGGTTCGGCGCGACCGTGCAGGTAGTGTCAACAGGCTCTAGGCTCTAGGCATGACAGGCATGGAGGTGACAGATGGCTAAAGTGGCATTTATCGGATTGGGCACCATGGGCTTTCCCATGGCCGGGCACCTGGCCTGCGAAGGGCACCAGGTCTGTGTCTTTAACCGATCGCCGGCCAAGGCCGTGCTCTGGTGCGAGGAATTCGGCGGCGAGCAGGCCTACACCGCGCGCGAAGCGGCCCAGGGCGCCGAGCTGGTGATGACCTGCGTGGGCAACGACGACGACCTGCGTGCCGTGGTGCTGGGCGCCGATGGGGCGCTGGCCGGTATGGCGCCCGGCAGCGTGCTGGTCGATCACACCAGCGCCTCGGCCGATGTCGCCCGCGAGCTGGCGACCCTGGCGGCGGAACGCGAAGTGGGCTTTCTCGATGCCCCGGTCTCCGGCGGCCAGGCGGGCGCCCAGGGCGGCATGCTGACGGTGATGGTTGGCGGCGAGCAGGTGTTCTATGACCGCGCCGCGCCGGTGATCGACAGCTACGCCAAGATGATCCGGCGCATGGGGCCGGTGGGCAGCGGTCAGTTGACCAAGATGGTCAACCAGATCTGCATCGGTGGCCTGCTCCAGGGCCTGGCCGAGGCGCTGAATTTCGCCCAGCGCGCCGGACTGGACGGCGAGGCGGCGATGCAGGTGATCAGCCACGGCGCGGCCCAGTCCTGGCAGCTGGAACACCGGCACAAGAGCATGCTCGAAGGCCGCTTCGATTTTGGCTTTGCGGTGGACTGGATGCGCAAGGATTTCGCCATCGCCCTCGAGGAGGCGCAACGCAACGGAGCCCAGCTGCCGGTGACCACCCTGGTTGATCGCTTCTATGCCGAGGTGCAGGCCATGGGCGGTGGACGCTGGGACACCTCCAGCCTGATCGCGCGCCTGAAATAGGGAGCCGACCCAGGCGATCCGCGCAAGGTGGCATTCAGCATCACTTGTGCCACCTGTCCGATGCGACTCTATCTTGACCGCTGCGCTCATGATTCGGCATACCCGCGAAGGCGGGTACCCAGGCGGCCCTGCGGCTAGGGCTAGGCCGAGCGGAAGATAAAATACACCGCGCCGAGCAGGCACAGGCCTGCCCAGAGGTAGTCGAGTTTCAGCGGTTGCTGCATGTAGAACAGGCTGAACGGCACGAAGATCGCCAGGGTGATCACCTCCTGCATGATTTTCAGCTGGCCCAGGGACAGCTCGGTGTAGCCGATGCGGTTGGCCGGCACCATGATCAGGTACTCGAACAGGGCGATGCCCCAACTGAGCAGCGCCGCCACTATCCAGGGTTTGGTATTCAGGTCCTTGAGATGACCGTACCAGGCGAACGTCATAAAAACGTTCGACAGGCTGAGCAAGGCAGCGGTTTGCAACCAGACCGGCATGCTGTGATCCCTCAAGGTTAAAAAGCGCGCAGCCTACCCCCGTGTGCGATGTGCGGCAAGCTAAGCCGGAGCCTGGTAAATACGTATTCCGGTACGAAGCAGGCACTTGGCTATCCCTGGCTATACTCTGCCAACGATTGCCCCCGGGCTGTTCGTATTCCCATGGGTTAGACAGGCAGGCAGCACCCTTATGGATGAACAGGTACTGTTTCTCGACGATGAACCGTCAGCGCTCGCGCCTCGGGCGCCATGGCGAATCCTGGCGGTCGACGACGATCCGGATTTTCAGCGGGCCACCGCCTTCGCCCTGAGTGGCCTTGAGGTGCTCGGGGCCCCGATCGAGCTGCTTCAGGCTTTCAGCTTTCGCGAAGCGGCCATGCTCCTGGCCCGACAGAGCGACATCGCCGTGATCCTGCTGGATGTGGTGATGGAAACCGACGATGCCGGCCTGCGGCTGGTCAAGACCCTGCGCGAGGTGATCGGCAACGCCGAAGTGCGCGTGGTGTTGCTGACCGGCGAACCGGGACGGGTACCGGTGCAAGAAGTGATGCGCGACTACGACATCAACGATTACTGGAGCAAGAGCGAGCTGAGCGCCGAGCGTCTGCTGACGGTGTTGACCGCCGGCGTGCGCGGCTATGCCCAGCTCAAGGCGGTGGTCCGCGCCCGCCGTGGGCTGCAGATGATAGTCGAGTCGAGCAATGCCCTGTTCAGCTCACGCAACACCCGCGAGCTGTCTTCCAAGATACTCTCCGAGATCGCCACGCTGTTGCAGGTGCAGGCCGAGGGGATTGTCTGCGTGCGGGTCGAGGCGGGCGAAGGCAGCCAGGCGCCGCAGGTGCGGATCATCAGCGCCAGTGGGCGCTTTTTTCGCGCCATTGACGGCAACCTGGACAGTCTGGAGCAACCGGCGGTCGAGGAGGCCTTGCGCCGCTGCCTCCAGGAGCAACAAACCCTGCGCCTGGCCAACTGCACGGTGCTGTTCTTTCCCTGTTTCCAGGCCGGTGCCGATTATGCCTGTTACGTGGCCACCGAACGGCCGCTGGACGACACCGAGCTGGAGCTGCTCAAGGTCTTCAGCGCCAGCATCAGTCGTGGCCTGTACAACGTGGCCCTGTTCAGTCGCTTGGAAGAAATGGCTTACCAGGACGAGCTGCTGAAGATTCCAAACCGCAACGCGCTGATCCGTCTGCTCGATCTGGTGCTGTTGAGCGATGCCAAGGCCGAACAGGTACTGGTGTTGGTCGATATCGATAATTTTTCTGGCGCCAATATGGCCTTCGGCACCGGTTACGGGGATTACATTCTCGGCCTGATGGCCCAGCGTTTGCGCGCGGCCTTCGAGCCCAATGTCATGGTGGCACGGATCAGGGATGACCTGTTCGGCGTGCTCGGCCCCCAGGCCCAGGTCACGGCGGCCGGCATCGTCGGTTTGTTCCGTCGGTCCCAGCGGCCGTTCGAGCTGGGTCAGGTGCACAGCTTGAGCAGCGTCACCTTGCCGCTGGCGCAGTTCACCCAATCCGCCAGCGCGGCCCTGCAGGAGGCGCGGCTGGCCCTCAAACAGGCCAAGCACCAGGGGCAGGACCAGCATGTCGTGCACGACCCCTTGCTGCAGGGCGTGCATGCCGAGGCCTACCGCTTGCTATTGGCCCTGCGCGACGCCATCACGGCCGGTCGCATCGGTATCGAGTTACAGCCGCAAATCGACCTGCGTACCCGTCGGGTGACCGGGGTGGAGGCCCTGGCCCGCTGGCGTCAGGAAGACGGGCGCATGGTGCCGCCGCTGACCTTCATCGCCCTTGCCGAGCAGACCGGTTATATCCTGCCTTTGGGCGATCTGCTGCTGCGCCTGTCCCTGGAGGCCGCTGCGCAGCTGGCCGCCGCCGGTCACGGGCAGATCCGGGTAGCGATCAATGTGTCGGCGCCGCAGCTGCTGCAGACCGACTTCGTCGAGCGGTTTCGCCAGCACTTGGAGGCGGCCGGGGTGGCCGCCGAGCAGATCGAGGTGGAAATCACCGAGTCGGTGGCCATGCGTTCTTTCGAGACCGTCTGCGAGCAACTGCTGGCCCTGCGCGAAATGGGCGTGACGGTGGCCATCGACGATTTCGGCACCGGGTTTTCCTCGCTCAGTTATCTGCGCTATCTGCCGGCGGACCGGCTGAAGATCGACCGCAGTTTCATCATGGAAATCGGCGAGGTGGCCGAGCAGCAATTGATCGCCGATGCGGTAATCCAGATCGCCGCGCGCCTGGGCCTGCAGGTGATAGCCGAAGGCGTGGAGACCCAGGTCCAGGCCGATTGGGTGCTGCAACACGGCTGCGTCGAGGCGCAGGGCTACCTGTTCGCCAAGTCCATGCCCTGCGCCGAGTTGCTGACCTGGCTGGAGCATTGGCCTGGGTCGACATGACCGTGCGCGCGCGGCTGCACCGCGCCCTCAGTCGGCCGGTCCAGCGCAACCTGCTGTTGCTCTTGTTGCCCTGGAGCCTGCTGCTCGTCCTGCTGGCCGGGCTGCTCTACGAGCGTCTGCTGGATGCCCGCCTTGCGCCGTTGCTGCGCGATCAGCAGAACAGTCTCAATGAGGGCCTGGGCGTGCTTAACCGGCACCTGACCCTGCTGCGCGGCAACCTGATGTTTTTGGCTCAGCAACCCTTGCTGGAGCAGGTGTTCGCCGAGCCCGATCCGGAGAATCTGCGGTCCCTGAGCCGGCTGTTCCTCGAGTTCTCCGCCAGTGCCCCGCAGTATGACCAGATCCGCTGGTTGGACGAGCGAGGCCAGGAGCGGGTGCGCGTGGACTTCAGCGAGGCCGGCGAGGCGCGACTGGCACCCCCGTCAGCGCTGCAAAACAAGGCAGCCCGTTATTATTTCGTCGAGGCGATGGCCCTGGGAAAAGGCGACTTCTATCTGTCACGCCTGGACCCCAACCCACAACCAGGGCCTCGTGAGGCGCTGGCAAACCCTACGCTGCGCGCCGCCACGCCACTGTTCGCTGCCTCGGGTCGGGCCCGTGGCGTGCTGGTGCTCAATTACCGCGGGCAGCACCTGCTGGCGCGCCTGGACGAGGTGTCGCGGCTCTATGGCCGGCGCCTGAGTCTGGTCGACCATCAGGGGCGCTGGATGCTGGCGGCCGAGCGGCAACCGGACAGCAAGGGTTTTATGGGGGAACCCGGGTTGGGGACCCTGGCCAGTCGCTACCCGGCCAGCTGGGCGCAGTTGCAGCTGCAGGTGGCGGGACAGTTCAGCGATGCGGCGGGGATCTGGTCGTTCAGCCGTTTCGACCCCTACGAGCGAGACGAGCGCGGCAGCAGGGTCAGTACCACCGCCGCCCAGCCGCAGCGCTGGTTGCTGGTCTCGCTGTTGTCCCGCGATAGCCTCCAGGCGCTGCGCTTCAAGACCTTGTGGCAAGTGCTGTCGTTGGCCGGGGTGATGCTCATCGTGGGGTTGCTGGTGGTTCTGCGCCTGGCCCGTGCTGAACAGCAGCGCGATCAGGCACGCCAGGGGCTGGAGCGGCGCAGCCAGGAACTGGCGGACAGCAATCTGGAGCTGCAGAGCATGCTCGAGCGGCTGAAGCGCACCCAGCGAGCCTTGGTTCAAGCGGAAAAACTATCCTCCCTGGGAATGCTGGTGGCGGGTGTGGCCCATGAACTGAACACCCCCATCGGCGCCGCCAGCATGGCCGCCTCTGCCCTGCACAACAGCGGCGAGCAGGTGCGACAAGGGCTGCGCGAAGGGTTGCAGCGTGCCACGCTCGAGCGTTTTCTGCAGCGCAACGAAGAGGGTCTGACCCTGGTGCTGGCCAATCTGGCGCGCATGGCCCAGCTGACCAAGGCCTTCAAGCAGCTGGCCAGCGACCGGGCCAGTACCGAACGACGGGTATTCGACCTGGTCGAGCTGGTACAGGAAGTGCTGCTGGTCTTTACCCCGCGACTCAAGAGCACGCCTCATGAGATGCGTCTGGAAATGCCCGAGGCGCTGCCGCTGGACAGTTACCCAGGCCCCCTGGGGCAGATGCTGCAGAACCTGATCGACAATGCCCTGATTCATGCCTTCGAAGAGGGGCAGCATGGGTGGGTTAAGGTCCGTGTACAGGCGGATCCACTGCGACATGCCTGTGTCATCGAAGTCGAGGACAATGGCTGCGGCATGTGTGAAGAGGTGCTGGCGCAGATCTTCGACCCGTTCTTCACCACCCGCCGTGGCCAGGGCGGGACCGGATTAGGCCTGCACATTACCCACCAGCTGGCGGTGGAGATTCTCGGTGCCGACCTGCAGGTGCGCAGTATGCCGGGGCAGGGCACCTGTTTCTGCCTGCGCCTGCCGATGGCCTGAGTCGACCCGGCCGCTGCCAATTGCTCATGCCTGAGGGTAAGATCACGACCTTGTAAATAGGCTGGATCGCTCGTGATGAAATGCCGTTCGGGATGTGGGGCCTGCTGCATCGCCCCCTCCATCAGCTCGCCCTTGCCGGGCATGCCTCAGGGTAAGCCAGCGGGGCAGCGCTGCCTGCACCTGACGCCGCTTAATCGCTGTGCCTTGTTCGGAAGCCCCCTGCGCCCGGCGGTCTGCGCCGGTTTCATGGCCGACCCGCAAGTCTGTGGCGACAACCGTGAAGAGGCGCTACGGCTAATCGGTTGGCTGGAGCAGGCCACGGCTACCGCTGCGCCTATTCAATAACCCCTTCGCGCTGGCGATGGATTAGGGACAATCAGGAGATATCATGGAAATGCGTGCTCGAGTGGCGATGGTGCTGGGTCTGGGGCTGTTGTCGATGGCGACGGCACAGGCGGAGGAATGGCAGCTGGCCAAGGACGAGGCGGGGATTCGCGTCTACCTCAAAACGGTCCCGGGGTCTGCCTACAAGGCCTTCCGCGGTGTCGCCACCATCACTGCCGATATCAAGGGGCTGCGTGCCCTGCAGGATGATGTCCAGGGTTCCTGCACCTGGATTCACGAATGCCGCGAGCAGCGGCTGATCATGCACCAAGGCAGCGAGAGCTGGACCTACACCGTCTTCAACACCCCTTGGCCGGTGACACCGCGGGACTCAGTGCTGCGGGTGACCACGGTGGAGGAGGCCGATGGCGGCCTGACGCGCATCCTCGAAGGCGTACCCGATTACCTGCCCGAGGGAAAAGGCTTTGTACGGGTGAGCAAGGTTCAAGGCATCTGGAAGCTGACACCCAAAGGTGACGCTGCCGTCGAGGTGCTTTATGAGGTGCACAGCGAGCCAGGCGGCAGTGTGCCATCGTGGCTTGCCAATAGCTTCGTGGTGGACGCGCCCTACAATACCTTGCAGGCCCTTCGCACGCTGGCGGAAAAACCCTAACTGCTGAGGCTTGTATCGAGTGCATAAAAAAGGCTGCCATCGGCAGCCTTTTTGATTAGCGCAACCCTTACTTGCGCTGGTCCAGCGGCGCGATGTCGCGCTGCGGGTAGCCGGTATAAAGCTGACGCGGGCGGCCGATCTTGTACGGGCTGGAGAGCATTTCCTTCCAGTGGGAAATCCAGCCGACGGTCCGCGCCAGGGCGAAGATCACGGTGAACATGCTGGTCGGGATGCCGATGGCCTTGAGGATGATACCCGAATAGAAGTCGACGTTCGGGTACAGCGAACGCTCGATGAAGTAGGGATCGGTCAGGGCGATCTCTTCCAGGCGCATGGCCAGTTCCAGCTGCGGATCGTTGGTGATGCCCAGCTCGCGCAGCACTTCGTCGCAGGTCTGCTTCATCACGGTGGCCCGCGGGTCGCGGTTTTTGTACACGCGGTGACCGAAGCCCATGAGCTTGAACGGATCGTTCTTGTCCTTGGCCTTGGCGATAAAGGTATCGATATTCGACACGTCGCCGATCTCATCCAGCATGCTCAACACGGCTTCGTTGGCGCCGCCGTGGGCCGGACCCCAGAGGGCCGCGATACCGGCTGCGATACAGGCGAAGGGGTTGGCGCCCGAGGAACCGGCTAGGCGCACGGTCGAGGTCGAGGCGTTCTGTTCGTGGTCGGCGTGCAGGATAAAAATCCTGTCCATGGCCTTGGCCAGCACCGGGCTGATCGGTTTGATCTCGCACGGCGTGTTGAACATCATGTGCAGGAAGT
>JAZKHB010000027.1:0-25332 GCA_040385585.1 Pseudomonadota bacterium
CGGGCCTGCGTAGCCTGGGTTGAGCGTAGCGATACCCAGGTCGATACGGCAGACAAAGACAAGGCGAAAATGCGCTACCTGAACCGCCTGTAATCTTCGCGACCTGGCCGGGGCTGACCCGCTGCCAGGTTCCGTCGTTTAAGGGGCGCGCGCGCTGCATGTTCAGCGACAAACCCTCAAGTCTTTGCCTCCATATACTGCGCCACGTTCTGCGCCAGGCCGGCACCGGCCTCGGTCATGGTCAGGTAGGTGCGATCGGCCCCCGCCGCTTCGATCTGCCGGGCGATGTCTTCATAGAGCGCATGGGAAACCAGCAGGCCCTTGAACCCTTTTTCCCGCAGCTTGCGGCTGGCGATGATCTTCGCCTCCGGGTCGTTGATGGTCAGGATCACCGCCTCGGTCTGGTTCATCTCCAGGTTCTGCCAAAAGGTCTGGTCCTCGGCGTCGGCATAGAGGACGTTGCGTCCTTCGCGGGCGGCGCGCTCGACCTTCACCGGGTCGGAGTCCAGGCTCAGCAGGCGGTAACCCTTCAGCTGCAAATAGTCATAGGCCGCACGGCCGGAGCGGCCCATGCCCATCACCAGGATCTGCGCATCGCCCAGCGAGACCGGCTGTTCGTCCGGGTGATGGGTGTTGCGCTCCAGGGGGATCAGGCGACTGGCCAGGCGGTCGTAGAGCTGCGCCGAGAAGCGGTTGAACTGGGCGGACACAATGAACGAGAAGACCACGCTGATCGCCATCGGCACCAGCCAGTGTGGCATCGCCACGCTGATCACGATCAGCCCGAATTCGCTGTAGTTGCTCAGGCTGGCCGCGCTGAGAAAGGCGCTGCGCGAGCGCAGGCGGAACGCCAGGAACAGAAAGAAGAACAACAGGGTTTTGAGCGGCAGCAGCAGCGCCATCATGGCCCCGAAGATCAGCGCGTTGGCATCCGGCAGGCCACCAATGCCGATCTGCAGGAAAAAGCCCACCAGGAACACTTCCTTGACCGACCACAGCGAGTCGGACAGTTCCCCGGCGCGCTGATGCTTGGCCAGCAGGGCGCCGAAGGCCAGCGCGCCCAGTTCCGAGCTGAGCCCGACCGCCTCGAAGCCCTGGCCGCCGATCACCAGCGCCAGCATCAGGCCGAGCAGCACCAGCAGCTCCTCGTGGCCGCTGGCATCGAGCAGGCGGTACAGCAGCGGGCGCAGCAGCGGCAGCAGAAAGACCAGCAAGGCCCAGGCCGAAGGCACCTTGCCGCTGACCAGGCTCATCACCACCAGGGCGATCAGGTCCTGCATGATCAGCACGCCGATCGCCACCCGCCCGTGGAAGGCCTTGAGCTCGCGCCGGCTCTCCAGCACCTTGGCCGCCAGCACGGTACTGGAGAACGCCAGCGCGATGGAGAGCATCAGCCCTTCCTGCCAGCTGACATCCATGAACAACAGGATGGGCGGCACCATCAGCAGGGACGACAGGACGAAATGCAGCAGGCTGCCGCCCACCACTTCGGGCCGCGCCAGGTTGCTGATCTTGAGTTTCAGGCCGACGGTGAACAGCAGCAGCAATACCCCGAGGTGGGACAGGTGGGCGAGAATCTCGCTGTCCCGCGGGCCTATACCCAGCTTGTCGCCCAGGGCCGCCAGGGCGAACCCCGCGCCCAGGTAGCCGATCAGCGGGGGCAGCCCCAGCTGACGCGCGACCAGGCCCAGACCGAAGGCAAAGGCAATCCAGGTGGCTTCAATCATCAGGGCACTCATCGGCAGTCAGG
Source organism: Pseudomonadota bacterium (assembly GCA_040385585.1). Taxonomy (GTDB): domain Bacteria; phylum Pseudomonadota; class Gammaproteobacteria; order Pseudomonadales; family Pseudomonadaceae; genus Aquipseudomonas. The sequence goes on from JAZKHB010000027.1 coordinate 1,751, forward strand.
GACGCGGCATTCTACCAGCGCGACCTGGCAAGCCCACTGCCGGGGTGCGCAGTGGGGGCCTGCCTGGCTGCCAGGCCTTTAGGCATGACGAAAAAAGGGCACTGCAGCATTTTCTGTACAGGGTTTGATCGATGGGCATCGCGATGCTCTGCCCATCTCTTGGCGACTGGCAGGGGGCGGCCAACGACGGATTGTTTGGGGGGTCAATCAATCTGTCCCCGCTTCTGCTCACTCGGCCAATTAACCGCTTGGCTTGAGCCGATAGACTCCCGACGAAAGGATGTGCCATTGGTCTGACGCCATTAAATCGACACTATCCTTGCCGATACAGTGGAATGCATGCCTTCAAGCCGCTTTGCTTGTTGTGAGGTGCTGTCTGTGGTCGTTCGGGAGAACAGTGATGATCAACAAAAAGCGTGTCGGTTTTCTCATGTTTGCGCTGTTCGGTGTCGGTGTGGAACAGGCTGCAGCCAGCCCCGCAGTTGAGGCTTCGCTCAAGGACGGCAAGCCCTTCGTCGAGGGCGAATTATTGGTGCAGTTCAAGCCTAGCGCGTCCGAGACAGCCAAAAGTGCTGCGCTGAACAGGTGGGGTGCAAAGCTTGGGCAGAAGCTGCTCGATAAGGCTGCACGTAAGGACGCCAAGGGTGATTTGATCCAGGCACAGCTCGGCAAGGGTCAAAAGGTCAACGCCGCTCTTATCGCGCAATTTGCTGCTGATCCATCAGTGGAATACATCGAGCCCAACTGGATCTATCGCACCCAGTTGGCCAACCCCAATGATCCAGGGCTCAGCATACTGTGGGGCATGCAGGGTGCAGCCACATCGCCCACGTCGCCCTACGGCAGTGGTGCATTGGCAGCCTGGAACGCCGGCGCGCTGTGCTCCAACAAGATTCATATCGGCGTTATCGACGAAGGCGTGATGACCACGCATGGCGATCTGCGCGCGAACATTTGGATCAATCCGGGCGAGGGTAGCCGAGCTGATTACCAGGACAATGATCGCAACGGTTTTATCGACGACATCCACGGCTGGGATTTCGCCGCCAATAATGCAAGTGTCTACGACGGACCGGCAGATGATCACGGCACCCACGTAGCCGGTACGGTGGCCGCGGTGGCGAATAACAGTGCTGGTGTGTTTGGCGTGTGCCCGAACGCCCGGCTCATCACCGCCAAGTTCCTGGGGGCTAATGGTGGCACCACAGCAGCAGCGGTAAGAGCCATCAACTACTTGACCCAACTGAAGCTTGCGAAAAAAATCAATCTTGTCGCAACCAACAATTCCTGGGGCGGCGGTGGTTATTCTCAAGCGCTGTATGACGCGATCCGGGTTGCCGGTAACGCTAATATTCTGTTCATCGCAGCAGCAGGCAACAGCGGATTGGATATCGACGCATCACCCAGCTACCCGGCGAGCTACAAGCTCCCCAACGTAATCTCAGTAGGGGCAATCGGTCAGAATGGCCGACGCGCGAGCTTCTCCAATTACGGCGTCAGCAACGTGCACATCGCCGCGCCCGGCGTGAGCATCGCTTCAACCGTGCCTACTCTATCTGGGGGGGCTGGGTATGCCTACATGAGCGGTACGTCCATGGCCGCGCCACATGTGGCGGGTGCCGCAGCGCTATATGCCTCCTTGAACCCCTGCGCTACCAGTGTTCAGATCCGAGCAGCGCTGCTGCGACTGGCCGTGCGCGATCCTCAGCTAACCGGTCAGGTACAACTGAATCGCCGCCTCGATGTCTCGAAGATTCGCCCCGAACTGGCGTGTGCCGCGCCATAGGGCGTGACTCACCGTCTCCCCATGTTCTCGCGTTGGTTGGCTAGCTGCCCAGCGCGGGTTCGCGGAGGTGTTCTTCTGAGCGAGCCCCCGGTGGGCGAGGGCGCAGGCCGATATGAATAGCCGCGTTGCCTAAGTACGTTCGAATGCCTTGCAGGGTGAGTGCTTCGACCAGGCTCTGCGGGCGACGAGCGAGTTTGCAGGCGATTATCTTTCTGGCACATGGAGTAATCGAGGTCTGTGCCTGAGGGATCCCAATATCATTACGGCCTACCCCCATTCCTTTAAGGCCGTTCATGTCCACCGAATTCAACTACGACTCCTTTATTACCCGTAACCAAGGCTACGTCGAAAAGTCCACCCAGCAAAAGATCCACGACAGCGCGCTGCTGATCGCCGGCTGCGGTCTGGGCGCATCCACCGCCATCGCGGCCGCCCGCATGGGTTTTCGTCGTTTTGTCCTGATCGATGGCGACACGGTCGATGCCCACAACCTGAACCGCCAGTTCTACGATTTCGACGACATCGGCTCGCCGAAAGTCCTGGCCCTGCAAAAGCAGATCCTGCGCATCAATCCGCGGGCCGAGGTACAGGCCGTCCAGGCCAACCTCGACAAGGGCAACGTCCAGCAACTGGTGGCGCAGGTCGACATCGTGTTCGACACCATCGATTTCCTCGACCTCGAAGCCATCATGAGCCTGCACCTGACGGCGCAGGCCATGGGCAAGCCGGTCTTCACGGCGCTGTCGATCGGTTTCGGCGCGGGCGTGCTGTACTTCCCGCCGGACACGCAAGCGTCGCTGCCGCAGATCATCGCCAACGACCTGAAAACCGCGCAGGCCGAGGGCGACGCCAGTTACGCGGCGGTCTTCGGCAAGCTGATGGGGCGCATCGGCGCCCATCTGGATCGCCAGGTGGTCGAGCAGGTCGGCAAGGCGTTGACGGTCATGGAAGACGGCCGCCCCTGCCCCGCGTCGCAGATCGCCGTGGGCAGCTTCACCGTGGCGGCCATGGCGGTGGCGATGATGCACGATATGCTGGCCGGCCTGCCGGTGCCGGCGGCGCCCACCATGCTGGCGCACAGCTTCCGCAATCACCTGACCAAACACATCGATATCAGCCAGTAGACGCCACGGCAGGCTGCGTGCCGGCCTGTCCGCCACGCAAGCCGCCCAGCACCGTCTCGAGCATCATCCAGGTGGGAATCGGCTCGTCGCTGAACCAGGCGGCGAGGAACTGGTTTTCCTTGCGCATGCTGTGCTCGAGCACATCCAAGTCGATCATGTGCAGGGTGACGGGGCCGTAGTATTCGGACCTCGGCCCGATCGGCACGAACTTGACGCCCATCCGCTCCAGCGAGCGCGCCAGCGAACGTTCCATCGCGGCCAGCCAGTAGCGCACGCCGTTGGCGCGGCTGTAGCGGTACATCTCGCGGTACATGCCGAGCAGCAGCAAGGGGCTGTTGCTGCGCGCATCGCCCGAGGGAGGCGGTGGGCGGACCGCTGCCGTGCTGCCCTTCTCGAGAAATTCCGCCGAGACGCCCTCCATCGAATCGCCGCGCCGGCGGCGGTAGGATTTCTTGACGATCAGGCGGGAAATTTCGGCCACCTGCTCGCGCGGCGGCAACGCCGCGTGCTCGAACAGCGCGCAGTGATCCTCGAACGGGAACGGCATGACCCCGTCGGGCTGCACCAGCCTGACCGTGCCGATCAGGTCGCCGTCCAGCGAGCTGGCGCCAATGTGCACCGAGCAGCGATCGTACTCGTCGCGCTCCAGCCCTTGCGGGTAGTGCACCGGGTCGAGAAAGCCCCGTTCGAGGCAATAGACCTCGTGGCGAAGACGGTGGATATCGGTCAGCAGCGCCGAGGAACTGTCCGCGGGAGAAATAGTGGTGAAGTCGAACCAGGGATTCACGAGGTCACGCTTGCCAAAAAGTGAATGGGGACAGGCGTTCTCTCGTTAAGAGAGAACATATATTGGCAAGTTATGTCACAAGCCCTAACAGGGTGTTAGGGGACGCACCACCCTTTAAAGGCGACCTGTGTGGTTCGTCTCAATTAGTCGCTTTTCGCGCACAATAACGTGGTCTGTCTCCCGCTTTCCTTGTTGGTCTTTTGTAACCAGGTAAATAGCACAATGCCTTCTATTCCTTGCAGGCTTGCTCGAAGCACTCGCCTACGCGGCATGGCTCAGCGCCATTACTCGCTATGCAGTGGCGTAACTTCGGGCAGGTTCAACCCTGGGTTTATCCTGACAACTCAATAATGCAAAACAGCTGCGGGTTACATCACTTACCCGTTGCTGGCTGGCGCCGTGCTGTGACGCATGGCGCTTAAATAAAACCCTATAACTGTTACGCGCGGGAGTGCTGGTGAAATAATTGTCGCGCTTGAGCGCAATTAGTTCGCTGTTATGCAGTAAGGCTGATCGGCCTTGAGCAAGTGGCACCGGGCCGCTTCAGTACCTTGCTGGCTGCTAACCTCCTTGGAGCGCTGTCAGGGTGGCAAACCCCCTCCAAAATCGTGCGCGAGATAGAGCTGCAAGTGTATTGCGTCTAGGGCATGAGTCGAATGACGCTATAGCCTTCCTGGGCGGGTCTCCGGTCCGTCGCCTCGCTCTCGCTAGGCTGTCCTTCTCCCGCGACATAGCGATATACCAGGTATTTCTTGTTCGACTCGTAGCCCTCATTGAGAAACACCAGCAGCATGTGCCGTTCGTTCAGGTACAACCAGCCCGGTAGGGATTTCTCCGCAAAATAAAGACGCTCCACCGCATGGTCATTGGGGTTCTTTCTGATCAACACGCCTTTGCGATAAGGTGAGCCATACTGTAAAGCGAACAACAGCGTATTGCCCACGCACTTGGCCAATGCCACTTCGCCGGCAAATTCGGTATCCGGCATGTCTTGGAATGCCAGCTCGGTTTTCCCATCCAATTGGACAAGCAAAATCTCCAGTGCATAGCCATTGGGCTGGGCCAACAAGGTGGCCACTGATCTATCCGCCATTGAGCAAGCTATAACGCTTCGCGGGGGTGTTTCCCAGCCGGGATAGGGTGTGGTCGGCTCACTCGCTTGAATACGAGCAACCATGCAGCAATACACAACTGCCCAAAGTAGTCGTTTCATTAATTAACCATATCCAGCAGTACGTTCATATCACCGGGATTGGCTGTCAGCTTGGCGGCGGCGCTTTTTATTTTGTTGTAATAAATACCGTTATTGACACCGCGACACAGTTGGTAGGCGCCTTCAAGCGAGGATTTCTGGTCAATGCAATACTGCATATATTCCGTGCCAATCTGAATGTTAACTGCCTCTTCGAGAATCGTCGGGCTTGCATGCAGCGCCTTGCCTACAGCCCAACATTCCTCGAGGGTTTTCTGGTCTCGTATCTTATGTCCGAGCTCCTTTTCCTTGCGCGACTGAAACACTTGTTTAACGGCAATGACCAGAACTTGCATCAAGCCTTTGGCACTCGATGACGACGATTTGGCATTCGCATCGAAACGCGACTCCATGTAAATCTGGCAAATGATCAAGTCTTCGCCAAGGATCGAGCGGTTGTTCGCCCGGACGAGCGCGCGAATTTGCTCGAGGCGCGCATCCGGCTTGACCACTGGCCGTTCATCCAGACTAGTGCCTGCACCACCCTAAGTGCCTACCGGACCGCGCCGAGGTGTGGGTGCGCGACACAGAGTACCGGTGTCAACAATTGCGTTATGGCCATCCCGGCGGGCCCCGGTACTCGATACCCTGACATTAACGACTCCTTGTGATTGAAGTGTGGGTTTGCTGACTGGGCAACCACTCCAATGGACTCCATAATTAGTTTTGCCTTACACGCGGATAAGCTGTTTCGCGATTCACCTGCAGGACATGGTGACCCTGCCAACGACCGAACAAGGCTACCAGAGCGGTACCTCAGGACAATGATCCAACCCTCAAACCAAGCGAATACTTCCTGGTGAACTCCATGGCTCGGATACTCGTGGTTCGTCTCACCTGCCGATCAGTACCATGCCCTCAAGCCTTTAGGGTCTTGCCGTTGCACACCTGCCCCACGTCATCCCGCCAAGGAGTGTTTGGTGTTATCAGGATTGAGGCCCCTGCGACCTGTGAGGGCGTGCGCTGGACGTGGGACGGGCGGCCGCCGGGGCTCGGGCCGGCGAGTGTGGCGTCCGACAGGGGGTGTTTCTTGATGTCCTGGTGCTTCATCCTTGTATCCCTCTCCCTCACGCTGGTTAGCGTTTTTGAGAGGATACATGCGGGCATAAGGGCGAGGAGTACTGCGGCGAAGCCTAGGGGTACGACACAAACTAAAAAGCCCGCACAGGGCGGGCTTTTCAGGTTTTTCCAGAATCCGTCTGAGACGGCCTGAAATATCATTTTGGTGGTACGCGGTACCTGAACCTGTTCTGTAAATTTATGATTTTAATAAGAAATACCGAGTTCAAAGAACGGTGGATACACCGAGCGAAAACGGAATTGAACCCAGGACCGCGGCGAGTTTCGATCCGACGAGCGGCAAAGAAATTTTCACGGCTTGGGCCTGGTAGCCAGTGGAATTCAGTGGCCTTCCCTGGAACGAGCCGCTGTCCGAAAAACCGCCTGCACCCCCTCGAAAAACCCCTTGGCCTCAGCTGACGGCCCGTTACGCCTGGCCAATCTTCGCTACGCTGCCGGCACTGGCGAAGCATTGCGCAGCCCCAGGAACCCGCTGAGCCATCAGCGGGCTTCAGTCGGGGAAGGGGGGTTAAATCCCCCGCCCAGTCGACACTCCCCGAGGGGGTGACGCGATGTTCTGAACGGTTTCAGCGCACAGGCCCACGGCTGCGCGCCGGCCCGTGGAGCATGCAGGGTTTGCCGTCGGCGTGCTCGATCAATGTGGTTCGTCTGCCTCGGTTTATCCGCCACTGGAGGACTCGATCATGACCCACGGATTGAAACGCCGACCCCCGCGCCCCTTCAACCTGCCGACCCCCGGCGCTCACGCCACCTCGGCCCAGTGCTGCGTCAAATACCAGGTGAGCCGTACCACCTGGTGGCGCTGGAACCAGGTGCCGGGCTTCCCTCAACCCCTGCGGCTCGGGCGTTTGGTGCGCTGGGATGTCGAGGCCGTCGACGCCTTTCTGACCCTGCCGAGGGCCTGACCCTTGCCGATCACCTCACCCCCGTCATTGGGCGGGGACGGGCTCGGCTTGCCCATTGAAACGCCAAAGGCCTAAGGACCAGGGAGGCGCCATGAAACCGATCAACACGCTGTTGCCGCGCTTGGCCCGGGTGCGCGCGGTCGCGCCCGGGCAATGGGTCGCGCGCTGCCCCGCGCACCCTGACCGGCACCCGAGCCTGCGCATCCGCGAACTGCCGGACGGGACCCTGCTGGTCAAGTGCTGGGTGGGGTGTTCGGCCCAGGCGGTGTGCGCCGCCGTGGGCCTGGAACTGCGTGACCTGTTCGTCAGCAGCGCGTATCGACGCCGCACCCGCGCCCTAGCCTCAAGGCCCTGCTGCACGAGGGCCTGATCTGCCGCGTCGCCAGCGCCTTGCTGGCCCAAGGCATCGAGCTGTCCGCCGAAGACCGCGCCCGCCTGGAACGGGCCAAACAACGACTGGAGAACCTGCCATAACCACCCACGACAGACTGCTGATGCCCGACCCCTATGCCGCCGAATGGGCGACGGCGGATACCCAGCCGCGGCCCTTCCGGTTTATCGCGGCCAGCGAGATGCCGGTCAACCCCATCGCCTGGCTGGTGCGCGACTACCTGGAGCGAGGCACCTTCGCGGTGCTCTATGGAGCCGCCGGCAAGGGCAAGTCGTTCTTTGCCCTGGACCTGTCCTGCTGCGTGGCCAGCGGCAAGGCCTTTCATGGCTTCGAGGTGCAGCAAGGCGCGGTGTTCTATATCGCCGGCGAGGGCCATGGCGGGGTGTCGCGCCGCCTGCGGGCCTGGGCCGTGCACAACGGCAAGCCGATACTCGAGCTGCCGATCTTCGTCTCCGAGGGGGTGGTCGATCTTGCCCTGTCCAGCGAGGCGACCCACGTCAGTGCCGAGGTGCAGCGGTTGTCCACCCAGAGCGGGACACGGCCGACGCTGATCGTGATCGATACACTGGCGCGCAATTTCGGCGGGGACGAGAACAGCGCCACCGGTATCGGCCGCTTCGTGCGCCAGGTCGATCTGCACCTGCGCCATGCCTGGGAAGCCACGGTGCTGATCATTCATCACAGCGGCAAGGACAGCGAGCGGGGCGCGCGTGGCTCCTCGGCGCTCAAGGGGGCGGCCGACGCGGAATACGAGATGAGCCGGCCGACGGACGAGGCCTGTATACGCCTGACCCCGCGCAAGATGAAGGACGTCGGCGAGCCCTTGCCCCTGGCGTTCCGCTTGCTCAGCGTGGACATTCTCGACGATGCTGGAGGGCCGCTGAAATGCGCGGTGCTGCAGCGCGCCGACCACGAGCCGGCCAGCGATGCGGTGGTTGTCGGCTTGGGCAAGAACCAGCAGACCCTGCTGCTGATCCTGCGGCAGATGCAGCAGGAAATCGCCGAGCGCCTGGCGCGGCAGGGCAGGGCGGAACAGCAGGTGCTGATCCTGCAGGAGGACTGGCGCCAGCGCTGCCAGGGCGAAGGCATGCCCCGCAACCGCTTCAAGGATGCGCGCGATGCCTTGGTTCGGCGCGGTGAGGTGCGGCTCGAGTGGCCTCATGTGTTCTGCTGAGTGAGGCGTTGAGAGCGAAAGACCGGTCTGTTGTGGCGGCACTGGCTAAGTGGGCCCAAGCCGGTATACGGGGGGAATTTAAGGTAAGCGCTCCATAAACCGCGTCCCCAGGACAGGATCTGCTTTCAGGAGGTCGAGGCTGGCGAGCAGTTCCGCGGCAGCAGCGTTTCATAGCCTTCATTCAATGCTGAGGCATGGCAACGTGCGCAAGGCACGATTGCAAATTGCGCCGCAGCGCGGTACTTAGGTACCAGGAAAGGACTGATCATGCACAAACACTGGCGTCTAGCGATTTGGATTTCCCTGATCCTGCTCTCGGTACCCGTTGCCGCCGAGCAGGCGGCCATCAAATCGCTGCTGATTGTGCGTGCAGAAGGATTTTTTCCGCCCCATGAGATGCTGAAAAAAGACCAACTGACGGGCGCGAACATTGACTTGATAGAGGCCGCAGCCGCCCGTATGCACATCAACGTGGTGTTTGAGACCTATCCATGGCTCAGGGCCATCGACATGCTGAAAAAAGGTCAGGCAGACGCCATCAGTTACATAGGCAAATCTGCGGAGCGCGAAGAATTTGCCTATTTTGAAGAAGGAAATCGACTGGCCTTTGTGCAGAACGGCTTTTTCACCCTTAAGCACAGGGAACCCCCGATTTCCTACAGTGGGGATATGAAACAGCTTGAGCCCTACACCATCGGTTTCATTCGTGGGCGGCGCTCCTACCCGGACTTTGACCACGCGACGTTTCTAAACAAAAACGAGAGCGCACGGGATGAAGAGCAACTTTTAAACATGCTGCTGGTCAAGCGGTTTGAAGTGGCAATGGCGCCTATTGCACGGGTCAAGTACATCGCCAAACTAATGAAAATCGACAATCAGTTGGTCTACCTGCAGCCCTTTGCATCGCCTATTCCTACCTACCTGGCATTCTCCAAAGTCAAAGGGCATGGGCCACTGGCCAAGGAATTTGCTCAAGCTATGACCGCTGTCAAACAATCACACCACTTTCAGAATATTCTCAAGAAATACGACGTCCAGCCAGGAGACTATTGATCGCCCGCCTGATCTAGCGCAAGGAATGTAAATCGGGTTCAGGCCCCGATTTTCGTTGTTCCACAGAATTTCAGATCGCTCCCACGTTCCGCGTGGGAGCGCAGCCCTCGACGCTCCAGCGTCCACCCGCTAGAAACCTCCCGCCGAGAGCCATGTGGCGACGCAGCGAGTAGCCCCGGACAACCACCGCAATGCACCGCTGGGCATTACCCCGGCCGCGCTGGCGCCTGCCCTGCGTGTGTCCGCGCCTACGGTTAACGACATCGTGCGTGAGCGCCGTGGCGTGACAGCCGATATGGCCATCCGCTTGGGGCGTTACTTCGATACGTCCCCCCTGTTCTGGATGAAGCTGCAAAGCGAGTACGCTCTGTCCACGACCATGGCGGTCAATGGCGAAGCCATAACCCATGAAGTGGAGCCGCTGCGGGCTTAGAGTTGAGGTGGCGGCGCAACACCTCTTCGATATCGGCGGCAACAAACTGCTCCTTATCGCAGTGGTGCATCACCAGGCGCAACGGCTGTTTATCCAGCAGGTGCTGGACCCAACGGCCTATGACAGAAGCAAGTGGAGGGAATGACGATGACCTCACTTATCAAACAGGCCAGCGAGCATTGGCCCTATGTGGCGCCCTTGCTCGCCAAGCCCGGCAATGAAGACGAGTACGACGCGCGGGTCAGCGCCCTGGATGAACAGCTGGGCCTGGTTGGTGAGGATGAAGACCACCCGTTGGCCAGCCTGGCCGTGCATCTGGCGGACCTTATCGAGGCGTATGACCAAGCCCGCCGGCCCATACCCGCGGTGGGGGGCGTCGAGGTGCTGCGCTACCTAATTCAGGCGCACGGCCTGAGCCAGGCGGATCTACCGGAAGTGGGCGCCCAGTCCGTACTCTCGGAAATACTGGCCGGTAAGCGCCAACTCAATGTGCGGCAGATCCGCGCCCTGGCCACACGCTTTGGCGTGTCGGCGGAGGTATTTTTCTGAGGTTATCTAGGAAGGGGATAGCACTGCGGTAGCCCGTAGTCACTGCCCCTAAAAGCATAAAGGCCTACCCGAAGGTAAGCTTTTTTACTGCCCGGATTTGAACCCCAGGCCTCAGCATTATGAATCGCCTGGGGATGCCCATAGTGAACCTTAACGGCCCATAAGCCGGGGCTCTCGGCAGGCGATCGACCTCACATAAAAAGAGCTTTCCAGAAAAATAGGCCTATGTGGCCACCCTCGAGTCGCTACAGGTTCAACTGTGATGCACTACCTAATAGTTGGCGGTTTTTAATTTTTTTAATCGTACAAAGAGTTAAGTGTGTAGGTTATTTTGTTGTCAGTAAATTTTATTCTTTGATTTTCTTCTATGCTGCAATAAATCCCGTCCAAGAAATTTAGAAAAGTAGGTGTTAAGTTTCTATTTTGATATCGATAAAAGAAATTTACGAACCAGTCGTCGGTGTAGTATGCGGGAGTAATAACTTTCCCGGAAAAAAATTTCTTAAGCCCGACGCCTACATTTTTGATATTTCTTGACGTTAAAGGTTGTTCTAATTTCTCAAACTCTAGATTGTATCTCTCAAAAAAGAAAGGGAATAGTAAATGGCGACTATATATTTCATTGCGGGGGTGGAGCGTTTTATTAAACATATGGTTAAGCTGGTCCCACGCCTCATCTTGGGATAGGCTGTCAAGCAATGCGTTTACCATGTTTTTATAGTTTTCGAAAAGTGTAGTGCTATGATTCCAGCCATCTGTATATCCGACAATGTCGGACAACGTATTTAGAAAGTCTATGTTAGAATACGGGCGTAAAATTTCTACCATTTTTTCATAAGAGCTGTCAGGGCTAGCGAGGCACCAGTATATAGGTAGGCCCCTGTAACCGAGACTGTTGTAACGGCGTCCGGTTATGGAGTTCTCGTCAGGAATCAGCAGTTCTCTTGTCTCTATCTTTCCCTCAAGCACGAGTTCTTTGAGCGCTTTCTTGAAGCCTTTAGGTCTATCTTCCAGGCAATCGATCTCTAGTAGTTCTGAGTACAGAGCCTTTCTCTCGGCTTGTGTTGATTTGTCGATGTGAAAGATAATTTCATTGTTTCTTTTATTTGCGGGAACAATATTTTCGTTATAAATTATTTCGCTCAAATGTTCAAGCATGTATTCAGCGATGATGTTCGTTGTGGGTAGTGCCTTTTTAATCGGGCTCAGACCTGCTGATTCATTCCAGTCACTTTCATGGAGTGAGAGTACTTGGACTGCTGAACTGTCATCGAATCTAAAAATAATATTGGCTATTTTTATCTTTGCCGAAATCAGAGGGTTTGTAATTTCTTTTATCTCACTTAGGTCTGCTTTTTTTACATCCCATCCTAATGTCAGCGAGCCGTCAGGGTGCTCAATTTCAATGGAGGGTGAGGGGATTGGCTCTATTGCTTCATGCAATCCTTGATGCTCCTCCTCTGTATTTGAGTTGCCAGTGAGGATTTCTAAAATCACTTTTCGAAGTTTTTTCTTGAGCGGTGCTAGGCGAATAAATAACTGAAGTTCCATGAGATTATTCTTTCCTTATATTCAGTTTTTTGTGTCGCTCTATTTCAGCTGATCGCCCCGAGGCAGTACTAGGGGCAGGCCACGGTTTCAATAGGGTAAGGCGCGGATTTATTTTAGGTCAGACCATCCTCTTCGAGCAGGATCCTGTCTGCCATAAATGATAGCTACCTCACCGCTCCCAGCTGGCCGTTTTCAATCGTGCGGCTAGTTGCTGCACGATCAACTAGACTTCAAAGGGTAGTAATATTTCGTCGCTGCGGCCTGCTGTATAGGTGCCGCTACAGATCATTGCACATGCCAGAGCTGCCAGCCAAGGGCCGTCGAAGTTGAAGCGCTGGTGGATAGCGGCCTGGATAATCCGAGCCTAGTTGAGGTGGCGTTGGCGCCTTTGTGTGCGCCGTTCAAGAACAGCGCCATGTCGACGGGCTCTGTCATTTCCGGCCTCCGGTATAGCCGGTCATCACGTAGATACGCTGGCGGTCGGCATGGCTCAATTGGCGGCTATAACCAAAATGGCGGCCGGCGCGTCTCCCGATCAGGGGCGTTTTGGCCTCCAATCCCTGCCTGTTGCTGGTCCCCACGTCATCCCGCCAAGGATTGTTGAGTGTTATCAGGGATCGAGGCCCCTGAACACGGTTTCGCTGCGCGGCTGGGTGTGGTCGTTGCGCCCCGGGAACAGCAGCGGGTAGGCGCCGGTCAGGGGGCGCAGATCCTTGAGGGCTTCCAGGGCCTGGCGACTCAAGGGCACGCTGTGTTCGCGGCGCTTTTTCATCCGGGCGGCCGGGATGATCCAGAGCTTCTTGTCGAAGTGGAATTCGCTCCACTGCGCCTCGCGCAGCTCCGAGGGGCGCACCGCCAACAGGCACAGCAGGCGCAGGCCCAGACGCACGTCCGGGGCATGGGGGTAGGTGCGGATCGAGCGCAGTAACAGGGGCAGTTCGTCTGTCGACACATGGGCGTAGTTGCTCTTCTTGCTGGTCAGCAGGAATTTGCGCAGGCCTTCGACGGGGTTGTGCACGGCACGTCCGGTGACCCGGGCCAGGTCGTAGATTTCCGCGCAGTAGCGGCGCACGCGGCTGGACTGCTCGACGATGCCGGTCTGCTGGAGGGTGCGGAAAAACTCCATCCATTCCATCGGCAGGATGGAGGTATAGGGGCGTTTGCCGAAGACGGGAAACAAATGCTTTTCCAGGGCGCCGAGAATGCGCCGGGCCGTGCCGGGGTCCCAGCCATACTCGCGTGCGGCGTGCCATTCGCGGGCGAGGTTTTCGAAGGTGCTTTTCGCGAGTTGCTGCGCCTGGGCCTTGCGCTCGCGGCGGCTGACAAAGGGGTTGTCACCGGTGGCGAGCTGCACGTGCAGCTCGATCACCTTGCGCCGGGCCAGGGCACCGCTCAGGGCGGGGTAGGGCCCCAGGCCGAGCCAGGACCATTTGCCGTCCGGCCGCTTGTGGCGCAGCTCCCAGGATTTATGGCCGTTGGGCTTGACCTTGAAGTACAGGCCGTTGCCGTCGGGCTCGCGGTAGATGGCGGCCTCGGGGCTCAGGCCGGCGAGTGTGGTGTCCGACAGGGGACGTTTCTTGATGTCCTGGCGCTTCATCCTTGTATCCCTCTCCCTCACGCTGGTTAGCGTTTTTCAGAGGATACACATAGGCATACAGGGCAAGGAGTACTGGGCGAAGCCTAGGGGTACGACAAAAACTAAAAAGCCCGCACAGGGCGGGCTTTTCAGGGTTTCCAGAAACCGTCTGAGACGGCCTGGAATATCATTTTGGTGGTACGCAGTGACCTGAACTCGAGCATGCAGTCCTTTATTTTAGGGGCTTCTACGGATATAGAAATTTCGGGGATACATGCTGGGATACATGATGGGGCTCGCTGGTCCGCTTTTGGCGGCTCAGGCCTGGAAATTGCGAAGGGCCGCGCGCGCTGCTGACCACTCGGCCTAGCAGCGTGAAGCAAGGGGGCAGCAAAAGGCCAGAAGCGGTCAGTCACGATTGTTAAAGTCGACCCCAAGATGACGCTCGGCACCATCAATCTCGTGGTCTGTCCCCGATTGCTCCCTTGATCCAGGCATACAGGCTGTGCAAGGACATGCCCAAACGGTCCGCCACCTCGACAACGGGCAGACCGTGCTCTGTCACTGGCTTGACCGCTTTGGTCTTGAATTCTTTGGGATAAAGCTGGTTGCTCATAGCACCTCCTGATGGGCCTCAGTTTAAGGCATGAAGGTGTCTACGAAACCAGGGGCGATTCAGAGCGTGGGAACGATCCGAACCGTTCGTTTTGCGTACTGGGACGGGCTAGAGTCCACCCCTGAATAAAATATTCGGCTGCTTTGAGAGGATATCTTTGGCAATGGGGAAAAATATTGGTAAGCCAAGAGGTAGGGGTCGAATTGGCCTGACGGGTGTCCTTGCACTGATGATAGCTGTTGCAGTTACCGTCCTAAGTGTAGTTTTCTTGCTCTATTTCAACCGCTTTGGACCTGCCCCCCTTAGTGGAAAACCAGAGGTGTGGGGGCAATTCGGCGATTATGTCGGAGGCGTTGTAAACCCGATTGTCGGGTTCCTTTCACTACTAGCTCTTATCTTTACCATTCGCTCACAGCAAGAAGCGAACCATATGGCTCATCAGCAATTCATCGATGAGCGTCGCCCTTGGATTACCGTGGCCGCCACCCTGTCCTCACCTCTAATCTGGGAAGAAAAGGGCCTTCGGTTCTCTGCACAACTAAGGTTTCGGAACATCGGAAAAATCCCGGCCACGCATTTCTTTGTTGAGGCGGTCGCGTCTGTGGAGGGGCCGGCAGGCGCTGGTGTCCAGGGTACGCTCCTAAACCACATGTCGGACGTTAAAGCACGAAGAGAATTGCCTAACACGAGTGGGCCAGTTCTTTTTCCGGGTGAGGAAAGGATGGTCAATTTCGGACTGCTCGTGCATCAAGGTGATATCGATCAGAATCTACTCCCAATACCAGTGCCACGGCATGGAGAAAGCACACTTCTCTCGACGTTCTCTCCATTTTTCGTCGGCAATGTTTCCTATCGTTATGCCGGTAGCGACGAAGTTCACCAGACGGGTTTTTCTTACATGCTTGTGCGCGTATCAAAGGAAGGTAAGTACTTGGTGTTATGTAGAGGAGATAGGAACGTCCCGGGGGAGTTCGCTGGATTTGTTGATAGCTATGAAGGTATAGCCACGTGAAGTGGATGCCGAACAGCACGCTGCAACCGACGCCCTGCTTGTCAGCCGTAGAAGACGCGACTGAGGGTACCTCGTTAGCTGGGAGGATTAAGGGGTCGAAGTGAATAAAAAATCACTCCGACCCCTTTAGCTGTGTGCCTATGGGCAGATAGCCATCAATGACGTATTCTGAGGTCTATTGGCCACGCTGTGGTGGCCTCATAGGGTGCAATGGACTGATGAAAATCCTTAATTTTCAAAGTGAAAATCCTGCCGGCGTAGATGCGTTCAAAGGCGAAAGTCACGACCGCGTCGCCCAAGCGATGCACGACTACATGAAAAAAAATAGCAATCACCGAGTGATAGGCCTCGATGGCGAGTTTGGGTCTGGGAAAAGCTCGATCTTGCAAATGCTTGAGAGGAAGATAGCCCTCGATAGGTCAAAGTCCAAGCTGTGGATATTCGATTGCGAACAAAATTATCAAGGATCTATCAAGAGTAATTTCATTGAGTTATTTACAGATCAAATCATTCAGCTGCTCGAAAATAAGTATCATGGCAATAGCATCGCTGAGGTAATTAGAAATCGCGATATCGCATTGGGCCGGCACTTCAGCTACACAAAGGATACAAGAAGTCATATAAGCATATGGGCAGTACTGCTGATTGCTTGCGGTGTGCTGAGCCCGACCTTTATCCGGGACTACCTACCTCAGTTGCGTGTGGGTCCTGAACTCCCATTGTGGCAGCATCTACTTTACTTAGGTGCTTGTTTAGCTCCCGCACTTGTCTTGGCGTTGGCATTTGTTTTTACTCGAAAAGAGCAACTTGGGAAAAAGAAATGGAACATATCTAGCCTTCTCAAAGGGAGTTCGGATGACCACATCAGCGAAACCATTGAGATAAGTAAAGAAGTCAGCCCGCTCGATTTAAAGCGCACGTTAGCTAAACATTTACATGCTGTGAAAGAACATCATTTTATCATCGTGATCGATAACCTGGATCGATTACCCCGTGACGTCCTGCGCTCGGTATGGAGCGACTTGGAGATATTCACATCTGTTACGGGCGAGGAAAACCTCAGCGTCATCGTCCCCTTCTGCTCAACCAAGGTGTCTAAATACCTCAATGGTGACGGCGAGCAGAGCTACGACTCAAAAGATTTCATAGCTAAGAAATTCCCAGTGGTTTTTCGAGCGCCACCAATCATCACATCCGGATGGAAAGACGCCTTTAGGACGCTTTGGGCCCAAAGCTTCGGTCCAGAAAACATGGCAGAGGCCGATGCTTGCAGCGTAATACTACAGCGGCATAGTCCGATGGCTGGAGGATTGGTTACACCTCGCCTACAAAAAAGGTTCATCAATGATATCGCCACTACTTTGCTGGTTATAGCTGACGAACCGAACGTTGTGTGCGTCGCCGCGTACATCGCTATTTGCAAATACAACAGCGTAGCCATTGAGACGATGTTGAAAGATTCCGATTTCCCCAAAGCGGATGAGGGCGGGGGCAACAATATATCTGAAGCGGAAAAAACTGCAGCGTTGACCATGGGGCTGCGCATGGGTAAGACCAAGCAAACTCTTAAAATGTTGTTAGGCGAGGATGTGAAAACTGGATGGCCGATCCAAATTTTACAGATCCACTTCCAGACTTCTTCCGATATCGCGATTGCCGAATTAATTGACCAGCCGTTAGCAAACGCTATCGAGGCCCAAGAGGGTGAGAAGCTCGCATCGCTTATTCCATATTTTGGATTCATGGACTCGTTTGTTCGTGGTTTGGAAGGTGAGGTGTCGCCAAACAATATTTTTCAAACACTGTACCAGGCTTCAAAAATTGAAGGGTGTAACATTGATACTTTATTGCCCCATGTTAGCAATAAGTTTAGTGGTGGAGATGAGTTGCGTAATAATTGGCTTAAAATAGATTGTTTCGACGCAATTAAAGTCTTGATTGGCTTAGGTTTGAGAAAGTCAATATTCGAAAGTTCGCTGGCTAACGCCAGGGAGGAATTTGAGAAAATTAATAGAGGAGCATATAACTCCGAATCAATAGACGTTTATCAGAAAGTCATATCAAGGTATGACAAATTTTTGGACTCCATGGGTGAATCTTTTCATTCTTTGACTTTGGATAGCTCGGAAATATTGTTTCAAGCGATTGTGCCCGATCCTGACCTAAAAGTAATTGACTTCGAGAATATTTCCCTTAGTGGCAAGGGGCTTGTAGATGCTGTATTGCAAATCGCGTCCACTGAGGATGTTAGTTTTGATATGACCCCGCTGGATGAAGAGAATTGGCAAGATTGCCTGATAGCGTACTTTGGGAAAATGCAGTTGCTTAGAGGCGCTAGAGCTTATTTCTTGGATGATGAAATGGCTGCCGCTGTTATGGCAGCGATAGAGCTAAAGCCCGAAGATGATAGGCTCTGGTTAGCTGCTGCGTTTTTTGACGAATACTCCAGCGGAGTTCCGGTCATGATTCAGCGGTACTTACCTACGACTAAATCTACCCGTATCAAAATCGCGATGGCAGTTATTTACATTCGGCAGGGTGTAGGGGGGGCGCTAAGCGAAATCCCTGATATTGAAGCGGCATTTAAAGAGGAATCCGATTACTTTGAAACCTTAATACGAGCCGTGACCACATCTGATAATCTTTTGGATTTGATGCTTGAGGAGGAGTCTTCGTCCCTGGTGGCTCCGATATTCATTAAGCTCCTTAAGGAGAATGCTATAGCTTCGGTTTATAACAATTATATTTATACGAAGTTCACAAGGCTATGTGATGTTCTTGCAGAATATGGAGTGTCCAAAGATGAACTCCTAGATTGGTTTACATCGTTTGAACTAGACCCCTCGCAGATTCCGGATCTGGGGAAACTTGATCCACTAATTGTTAAAGCTATCCTGGCCGCATCTAATACCAAGCTTCTTCAGCTTCGAGCAACATTGCTAGACAAGAACTTTGGTGCCCACATAGATTCGGCTGCTTGGGTGAAGATTATTGAAAGCGCTAGTCCAAATCAGAAAGCTGCCCTAGTCTATATGGTAGACAATAAGCTCGATTTTGCAGGTGAAAAATTCGCCAATACCGCTATAGTATCTAATCTTTCGGCAGCTATAGATCAAGTGCCATTCGCTGCGCCCTCGACAGTTGCTGTTAGCAACATGAAAATCGTGCTGAAACTTTTCGATGCGGACACTCGTGCCGTTGTTGGCACTGAGCTCCGTTCGTATGTATATGATCAAAAGACTGATGTGGCTTCTTCCATATTTATCCTGTCCGATTTGGGTTCGCTTTTGTCGAGTATTACACCAAGAACTGTGGCTGAGGAAGAACGTCTTCTCCAGATATTGGCAAAAATGCACAGTGATCCGGAAGAAACCTCGGTGGCTTCGAGTTTCCTAAATTCTAGGGCGAATCAGCTCGTAGGCTGGACTATCTCAAAAGAACACAAGGAAACCTACACTTCACTTGTAGCTAAACTCAAGGCACGTATTCCAGCGATCTACGAGGACCTTTCAACCAAGCAAGGGTACAAAACCCGTATGAAAGATTTGGCAAAATCTTTGTTTGGTTAAAACTGACTAGCGTTCATCCTTGCCCATCATCGTTGGTGGGCAAGGTTCGAGTGTATTTTAGGGTAATGGTTGAAGTTAGGTGATTACATAGGTTTTTTGAGTTCCTTTTATTGTGATCTTCCTTGAGGACTTGCGCTTTGAATTGTGCGGTGGTGGAGAATTATACTGAAACTAATTCGCGTATTTTTTCCAAAATTGTAGCGTGATCAACCGCACTGTCTTCAAGCTGTTCTTTCAGTTTGCGATCGTTAGACTCTCCTGGTGTCATTACCATTTCCATCAATTCCCCTATGGGTGTGCCACGCTTATATATTCTTACCGGCTCGTGCTGATACTGTGGTAGCTCAGTTGGGATATGACCGAGGCCCATGCCAGCAAGGGTTTTACTTATCTCGGATCTTACATGGATGCCAAGTTTTTCTTTTCCTGCAGCGTCACGAAGTTCACTCATGTTTATAGTGTATATATTTTGGTTGTCTTCAACTTTGTTTTTTATAGCTTCCCAGTTTGACATTTGTTCTCTTCCATTTTCTCGAGCGTGATTTTCTATTTTCTGTATGGAGTTCTATGCAGATAAATTGCGTTTTGATTGAAGTCAGAGAACCTATTCAATTTTCCTGAAGTCGTTTTTCCTCCTGTAGTCGTTTCATAAATGTCAACAAAAATATCGCCTTACCCCCCTTGTTCACACCTGAGAAGAAAAATCCGAGGGAACATGGCCCTAAGGGCACAACAGCTCTAGCACGGTGCTTTCAGCCTGGTTACATGTTCCCTCGCTTTTCCGGCAGGGAACAAAAGCACGATTAATTTGTAACAGAGCCATTTTCGGTCGAAGGGCAGGCCCTCTATTACTAAGATCTGTGTTCCCTTGTTCCCTACATCTGTTTATTAAAGGGATCGCTGTAACCCCCATGGTTGCTGGGTTGTGTCCTTGTTCCCTTGTTCCCTCGGCAAATGGCGTCTACTGCAACGGTAGACGCTGGCGAAACGATTGCAACGCGGGCCTGGTTTATGGTTTCGCCAGGGCCCAAGGACCGCGCCCGGCTCTGCTCGGTGGTGGGTGTTGCGGGTTGGTATCGCCGCTGGGGGACGGGGCGTGTTGAGTCGATGCAATCGCCATCGGCGGCGCGGATTGGCCCTGTGTCTAAGCCTGCCTCGGCCCGCTCAAGCCTGCTCAGGAATCCCCTTTTGCCCCGCCAATGGTGCTGGGCCGCGATGCACGTCCACCCCATCCCCTGGCGAGCGCTTTTAACGGCCGTACCTGCAGCAAAACGCATGATTTTTTAGGGTGTATCGGTTGCGTGCCGCGCCAGGCACGGTCTGGTGTTCAGGCGGGCGTTTGGGTGCATAAAAAGCACTCGATTTAGCGGGCAGGTGAGGAGGGGGGATGACTGCGCGCGCCCGGTGCTGCCCAGGCCTTACAAGCGCTCGCCAGGGAATGGGCGAAAAAAAGCCGCCTCAGTGGGCGGCGAAGGGGTGAGCACGGCCTTAGACGAGGCCAGGCGAGGTCACAGGGTTAGATCGAGACCAACCGCGTGTCATCGTTGTTGGCCCGTGCGCGTACCCGCTGGCGGGTGATAGCCGAGCTATAGTCCGGCGCGCTGGTTTCAAGGGGGCTCATGTCCAGCAGTGCCAGCGCTTGGCGTGTTGCGTCTACCGCGCCCGGTTCATGGGTGGCCAGCGCTGCCGTGATGGGATGGCTGATCATCGCCATCCGGCTGTCTGCGCGCTCACGTTCGGTTTTGTCCTGCTCCAGCTCGGTACCGGGGTACCACGTTTCGCATCCCATCAGGTGAAACCGGTGACACAAGGCGTCCAGCAACGGCGCCGCTTCCCGTAACGCCAACAGCGCGCGGAAGGCCTCGTCCAGGCGCTGATCGGCATACATAACCCCGGCTGTGCTGCATGCCCGCTGGTACCGCTCGCGGGCTTCATAGACGTCCACCTGGCACAGCTCGAAGTCCGGTTGCATCTCGTTGACCAGGCCGTTGAATTCCTCGGCCAGTTCGCGGGTATCCAGCTCCTGGCGTTTCAGCTGCTTGATGTCCTTGGTCAGCTCGCCGTCTGCCTCGCGCAGCTGGATGCGCCAGGCCTCGCCGGCCCGTTCCGATTCGCATGTGGCGGCCGTGGCGGCGTTACGGTGTTTCTCCAGGCGCTGGCCCAGGGTGGTCAGGCGTTCGCGCTGGGCCAGGTAATCGGCCTTGGTTGCTTCGTGCTGCTGCAGGGCGGCTTGCAGGGTGTCGGGTGTTGCGGTGTGTGGCTGTTGCATAGCGAATCTCCGGGAGTGGTTAGGACGGTGTGTTCGAGGACGGCGCGTCCTCGGGGTCGAGCTTGTCGGGGTCGATCACGTAAAAGCGGGCGGTGCCGCCGCCTGGCAGGCGGTAGCGTTTTTGGTGCCGGCCTTGCTGGCTTTCCGAATCGGTCTTAGCCAGGGCGCCGACCGCCTCCAGCGCCAGGACGATGCGTTCCTTGCCGAAGCCGCTGGCGGCCTCGATCAGGGCCGGGCCGTTAAGCAGGTACAAGCGCTTGTCGTCGTTGACCAGGTAGTACCCGGCCCGATCGCGCACCGTCAGGTTGGCGTGTTCGGCGCGCGCATCGGAAAAGCGGCTATCGCCGTGCAGGGCGATAAAGTCGGCGACACCGCGCAGGATCTGCCGGTCTTCCGAATTACCGTCCCCCATGCGCTGCAGCCATTCGGTAAACAGCTGGCGGCAGGCGGCGAGGGCGGTGCCGACCGGCCAGGCCAGCAGCCCCTGTGCAATGGTCTGTTCGCCGGCCAGGGCCATGATGGCGAAGCGGTCGGCCACGCGGCCGGCCTGTGAACTCTCGCTGATGAAGGCTTGCCGCACCTGGGCAAAGGCGTCGTCCAGCGGCTGCGGCAGGGCGATCAGCGCTTCGACGAACGCCGGCCCGAGGTGACCGTATTGGCGCGCCAGGGCATCGCTGAGCGTGCGGTGGAAGGTCTGCCCGGTCATGCCGTGCACGTCATCGAAGGCGCGGAACGGCCGGGTGCCGGCGTTTACGTCGACCATGCGCAGCTCGGCGCCAGCGTGGGCACCGTTGCCGCCCAGGGCCGCATGCTCGGACAACGAGCGTTCGCCGCTGGACAGCGCCAGGACGCGCCAGGTCAGTTTCGGCCGGCCCTCGCGCTCACGGGTCATGGTGCCTTTGCCCATGCCGTTGGCGATGGCGTAGGCCATTTCCTGTACGCGCTTGGGGTCGGCGCGTTTGATCTCATCCAGGATCAGGATGGTGTCGTTACGCGATGCCGCTTCGATCTCGACGCCGCCCTTGGACACGTCCCAGGACGCGGCGAATGTCGTCGGGTTGCCCCACACCGATGCGGCCAGCAGCTGCGCCAGGGATTTGCCGCTGGACGAGTCGCCGACCAGGTGCAACCCGCCGCCATTGACCCCCAGCTTGGCGAGCAAAGGCCCCGCCAGTGCGCAACAAACCGACAGAATCAACACCGGGTTGCCGGTGCACAGCGCCGCGACGTCGGTCTGCCAGTCGGCCAGGCTGCCCTTGCTGCTGAACAGGTTCACACCACGGCCGCTTTCCTGAAAGCGCACGTCGCCGTTGCCGATCACCCGCGACGGCAGCACAAAGGCCCCCGACTCGTGCCAGCCCGGTTTGCTGGTGGTGGCGATGACCCGGGTCGGCGCGTGGTGGCTGGCCAGGTACGGCGCCACATGGCGGCGTTGGTGGTACTCAATGACCAGGCCCTGGCGCATCAGCGCTTTAAGCACGTCGTCACCCTTGCCGGCCAGCGCTTCCATGGGCATGACCCATTCGAGGTAGCGGCCGCGGTAGTGAAAGCTCAACAGGCGGCCAATGCTGCCGTCTTCGCTGTTCACCGTTTCAGCCTCCACCTGCAGCGGTGCGCACACCCAGTGATCCACCGGGATGGCTTTGTCTTCCGGGCCACTCTGCTTGACCGCGTGGTACCACGTCCCGGCCTTGTAGGGCTTGCCCTCGACCACGGTGGGGTGGGTGTAGACGGCGAAACAGGGGCGTTCCAAACGCTCGGGCGCCTTGGGGGTGCCGACCAGGCTCAGGTCGGCTTTTTTGTCCTTGGGCTGGCTCACGACTGGCCATCCTTCTGCGCGTGCCACAGGTGCAGGTCGTTGAAGTCCGAGAGGTGCGCGGGGGCGTCGTCCGGCCACTGGGGAAACAGCACCAGGGCGCCAGCGGCGTCTGCGGCACGGTCGGCCGCGCAGCGGCCAGGGTTGCCCAGGGTCTGACGGTCGTCATCGCCGGCCACCACCAGTTCCAACAGGTCGCCATAGCGGGTGCGCATCGCCACCGCCACGGCTTTCAGGTTGTTGGCGCTCAGGGCGCAAACCACCGGGCAGCCCGTCTGCTGGTGCAGCGTGGCGCCGGTCGCCCAGCCTTCGCAGATGTACAGGCGCGGGTTGTTCGCCAGCGTGCCGATGGGCGAGTAAGTGCCCGCCACCGGGCCGGGCAAAAAGCGCTTGTCGCCCCGGGCGTCGATCACCTGCAGGTTGGCCAGGCGCCCGTCACGACACAGCGGCACCAGCAACCGACCCCGGCTCAACTGGCGCAGGTGCAGCGGCTTGAGGGCCTTGGCTTTCAGGTAGGGGTGCAGGCGCTCGGCGGGCTTGCCCATCTGCCACAGGCGAGCGGCTTGGTGCGCCACGGCCTCTTGCCGGGCCCGTAGTTTTTCGCTGGCGGTTTGCCGGGCCTCGCCCGCGTCCTCGGCC
>JAZKHB010000027.1:25342-40949 GCA_040385585.1 Pseudomonadota bacterium
GTCCGGCGCCGGCCTGCTGGTGCTGGAGGCGACCGCCGTGTCGCCGGAGGGCCGCATCTCCGCCCGCGACCTGGGCCTGTACAGCGATGCGAATGAAGCGAGCCTCGCCCGCGTCCTCGGCGATGGGTTGGCGCAGGGTAGGGCGAGTCGCTGGGCGCCGGTCTTGGGCAAAGAGGCCCAGGCCCAGCCGGCGATCGATCGCCTGGGCGGCTTCCAGTTGCCTGCAGCCTGAGAGGTAGGCCAGCAGCGACACCAGGTCGCCCCCGTGGACGCTGCTGTCGGCGAAATCATTCCAGCGGCCACTGTCCAGCGACACACCAAACGAGCCGGCTTGGCGGTCGCCGCGCAGGGTGTTGCGCGCCACCCACTCGCGGCCTTTGCGCTGGCCTTCGGGCAGCCACTCGGGCACCAGTTGAGCGGCAGCAGCTAGCGCCTGGGCGGCCGTCAAACGGATCAGGTCCGGCAGGGAGAGGTTAGTCATGGCGGCCATCCTTCGGCAGCGTGAAGGGGGCCAGCGGCAGGCTGATCATCTGCCCCAGGACGGCCAGTTCGGCCAGGTGCTGGCCGGCGGCGTCGCTGGTCGCGCGCAACTCGCCGCTGTCGGCCAGGCGCAGGGTGTCCGCCAGCGACAGGCGCAGGCTGATGGTTAGCCCGTTGCCCAGGGCCAGCGCTTGGGTGAGGTTGCCCGGGATCAACAACTGACTGCGTAAGCGCTGCTCCAGGCGCAGGAAAAAGGCTGCTTCGAAGGGCTCGAAAGCGTGGGGTGGAATGCTGCTGCGGTAGTGCTGCAGCACGTTGATCAAGGGGGCGTCGACGTTCACCAGCCATTGCTCGACCACCCGTGCGGCGCCCTCGACGGCCTCTTGATAACGAGCCGGCCAGCGGGTGGTGACAGCGGGTTGGCCATCGGCGGCGGGCAGGATGGCAAAGGCTGCATCAGCCATGGGGCACCTCCCGACGGACAGCGGCGGTACCGGCGGCTTTGAACAGGTCGCTGGCATCCTCAAGCAACAGGTAAGCGGCGTCGGCCACGTTGTTCAGGTCGTTGGTGCTGGCATGGGTGATGCTCATGCATGCCAGGCTCAACAACAGGCCCTTGGCAGCGCTTAGGCGTTGTTGGGCGCTTTCCTGCAGGTCGCTAAAACTGGCGCTGGCATCGAGCACCAGGACCGGGTGAGGGTTGGGGTTGCTGGTCAAGGCGATGTAGTTAGACATGCGACACCGCCTGGACAGCATCGCCCTGCATGCCTTCGAGGCAGGCGTTAATGGTGGCCTTTGCGGTCTCGATCAGAAAGGCCGTGGCATGGCAAAAATGCGCGTTGCCTTGGTTGCTCTGAATGGCCAGTTCCTGGGCCAGCTCGTAGGCGGTGGCCAGCAGGCCATAGGTGCTTTCCAGGGCGTTGATCAGGGGCACACCGGGGCGCACGGCGAGCAGGTGTTGACGGGTGTCACTGCAGCTGAAAAACGGCGCGGCGAGAGTGGCGGGGTGGGCGAGCGATTGAGCAGGAATCATTGCGCCACCTCCCGGTTCAGGCGGTGGGCAAGGCTCAGCAGCGGCGGCTTTTCGGCAGGCAGTTCGGCCACCTGGCGAGCGTGCTGCATATGGTGGTTGTAACGGGCGAGGCGTGTAGCAAGGCTTGAGTTGGCGCGCAAAGCGGCGAAGGCCATGGCCTTATGTGCGGCGGCGCGGATGGAACGGGGGGACGGATTGAGGGCGTGTAAAAACGTCGTCATGGGTGCAGCTCCTAGAGTTGAGGAACTGCCACGGATCGTCGCCAAACGATTATGGGTGGCAGCTGTACGCGGGTTGGCGAACCGGGACTCTAGGCACCCGGCGCACCCGAAGGTGCCCCACGCACAGCCGCCATAACTCGAAACTGCGGACACAAAAAAAGCGCCTGCTGTTCGATGGTGGGCGCTTGTGCGCCTAGAGTTGAACGGGTCGCCAAACCCGGTCGCTGAATTTGCAGCGACGGCCGCACTATAGGGCCGGCCAGTAACCTGCCGCAAGGGGCGACGGGCAAAAAGGCTCGAATCGCTAATGGCGGTGGTATGCTCGGTCACGCAGAGATTTTTGATTTTGACCCCGACAGCGTTGGCGCGCTGCTCGGGGTTTTTCTGTTTCTTGGGCATGCAAAACTCCTGTCCGCCCGGCGTAAGCCAGGCAGCGTGTAGAAGACGAAAGAGGGGTTAGATCAGCAGTCGGTCAGGCGCCGATTTCGGTCGGTCAGGCGCTGCGCGGTGCCGCTGCCCTGGTACAGGGTGGCCGAGATACGCCCGCCACCCGACTCACGAAAAGCCGGCACGCCGGGTTGCCGTTCGGCAGCCTCGAGGGCCGCGATAATCGCGCCCAGCTCGCCCTCGGTGAAGGTCAGCGACTGGTCGCGCACGGTGAGGGTGATGCGTTTCATGGACGCTGCTCCTTGGCTTGTGGATGTGTGGCGTGGGACCGGTTGGGGGCGGGCTGCAAGCGGTCACGTTCGGCGATGCGCGCAAGCAACCAGGCTTCAACCTCGCTGCCGATCCAGGCCACGCTATGAGCCCCAATGGGCACCGGTGCGGGGAAGGTGCCGGCGCGAATCGCGTCATAAATGGCCGCGCGACTCTTGCCGGTTTTCTGCTCCACCTCATGACGGCGCAGCAGGCGGTTGTTCAGCTGAAAGTTGTGGGCGGTGGCGCGCATGCTTACGCCTCCCCACGGGCCGCAATGCGGCTCTGAATCCATCCATTGACCTCGGCCAGCACGAAGGCCACCGGGGCGCCGCGAGCGGTGCTGTCGGTCAACTTGACCGGCTTGGGGAAGCTCGGATCTGTCTTCTGCAGCTTGTACACGGTTGCGCGACCCAGGCCGGTCATCTGCAGCAGGTCAGGCATGCGCACCAGGGTGTTAGCGGGCGTCATGTGCTGGCCCCTGTGTCGTCGGCCTGAGCCTCGGCCGCTGTCGACATGCCCGCCATGGCCAAGGCCTTGCGGCGGGTCACGCTGGGGGCGTCAGGCAGGTTGATTTCCGGGTTGGGCCGGCTGGAAGGGCTCATGCGGTGGGTGATTTCATCCGTGCCGGAAAAGGTCGCGCCGCAGACGAGGTTTTGGCACACCAGAAAGGTGGTGGTCATCAGCGGGTGAAGGCTTTTGGACGAGCGCTTAATCAGCGCGGCGCCACAGTCGGGGCAGGGGCGCCGACGTGTCGCTGGCCGTGGATTTTGGCAGGGTGGTGTCATGGGCTTAGGGCCTCCGTTTGGATGGCGCAAGCTTCCCCCGGCCTGCCCAAGCCGCCAACGAACAGGCTGTGTGTAGCGTGCCTATACAGCAGATGTTCCAGCTGTCGTCGGCGAATGCTGACCGATCGCGCTTGCCCGGGTAGCCCCGGGACGGGCCGCAACGGGCCAGAAGCTCGACGTCACCAGCGGGGGCAGGCGATTCGTCGGCGCGCAGGCGCGCGGGCGCTCAGCACGCTGTAAACAAGGTGCTGGCGATAGGGGGGAGTCGAGTCGTTGCGTAGCGGGTATTGCGAGTAGATGCAGCGGTGGCGGCGAACAACTGCCTATTCGGCGTGCTTGTCCAGTAAGTGGCCGAAACGGTTGAACAGAATGTAGGGAATGATCGATAGGCCCAGCCATAGCCATTGTTGGCTAAAAGCAACCCAAGCCCAGCATCCCCAACCCCAGAGCACGACGGCGATTTTTAGAAATGTGTACATGGACTTTCCTTGTGGCGATGAATGGGCCGAACTCCATTGGCTATGGATAAGTGCCTCATTTTTTCAGCCAGATGCAACCGCGCTTCCGTTCGCCAAGGCCTCCAGGTGATCTGCATACCACTGCATCATCACGCGGCGCTGCTCCAGGTACTGCGCCTTGTTGTAGATGCCACGCACGCCCGGTGCTTTGTGGCTTAGCTGGGACTCGATATGGTCGGCCGGAAAACCATTTTCGTTCAGGATGGTACTGGCGATATGGCGAAAACCGTGGCCGGTCTGGCGACCTTCGTAGCCGAGTCGACGCAGGGCCATCAGGAAGACGGTGTCGCTGCGCGGCTTGGTGCTGTCGCTACGGCCGGGGAACAGCAGCGCGTAGGCGCTGCTATAGGGACGTAGCGCCTCCAGCAGCTCGATAGCCTGGTCAGGGAGGGGCACCAGGTGCTCTCGGCCCTTCTTGCGGCCCTTGCGCTCGACAGGCACGGTCCAGAGCTTTTTGCCGAAGTCGAATTCGTCCCAACAGGCTTCGCGCAACTCACTGGGGCGCACCGCCAGCAATGCCAGCAGGCACAGGCCAATCTGTACGTCCTTGGCATGGGGGTAGGCGCGCATCGCCCTGAGCAGGGCCGGCAGCTCCTCCACGGGTACGTGGGCGTAGTTTTCCGCCTTGCCCGATTGCAGGAATTTGCTCAGTCCTTCGAGGGGGTTATGGGTCGCGCGGCCGGTCACCCGCGCCAGGTCGTAAATGTCCTTGCAGTAGGCCCGCACGCGACTCATCTGTTCGAGGATGCCCAACTGCTCCATGCCCCGCAAAAGTGTCATCCACTCGATGGGGGCGATGGCTTCGAAGGGGCGCTTGCCGAAGGTGGGGAACACGTGTTTTTCCAGGGCGCCGATAATGCGTTTGGCGGTACCGGCATCCCAACTGCTGACGCGTGAGCTGTACCACTCCCGGGCGAGCGGTTCGAAGGTGTCAGTCGCCGCCGCCAGCTCGGCCTCCTTGCGCGCCTGCTTGCTGGCCATGGGATTTTTCCCCTCGGCCGCGTCGCTCTTTAGCTCGGCCGCTTTTTGCCTGGCCTTGGCGCCGCTGACCTCGGGATAACCCCCCAGGCCCAGCCATGACCATTTGCCGTCAGGTTTTTTGTAGCGCAGCTGCCAGGACTTCTGGCCATCAGGTTTGACCCGGAAATACAGACCATTGCCGTCCAGCTCGCGGTACTCGCTGGCATCCGGCTCCAGCCCAGCAAGGGCGGTGTCTGAGAGGGGGCGACGCTTGATTTCTGAGCGCTTCACGACCGTGTATCCCTTCGGTTCAATTATTTGCTAAGGATACACGCCAGGATACATGCTGGGTCGGGATAGGGGGATACAGAGGGAGACAGCCAGAAACAAGAAAGCCCGCACGGGGCGGGCTTCTTGGGGTGTTTCAGAGACCGTCAGAGACAGGCTGAAACAGGGTTTTGGTGGCTACGCAGGGACTTGAACCCCGGACCCCAGCATTATGAATGCTATGCTCTAACCAGCTGAGCTACGTAGCCAAGTGGCGCGCATTATTCTCGGCTAACCGGTCCCTGTCAAGCCCAATCCTTTCTGAATTCATGCGCGCGATCAAGTGCTTAGCGTTCCAGCCTGGGCGTGGAGAGGCGTTGCGTGGCCTGCGGGGGTGCGGGGTATGGGGCATCCTGGCTGCGAGGCGCATCGCTGCTTGCGGGCAGGTGCTGGTCCGTCCTTCACGGCCATCAGCCCAGGCGCGGCGCTGCGAGCTGGTCGAACCCCGGAAAAGCGTCTATTACCTTGCCTAGGCGTTTTGCGAAGCCTGACGAAACCAGCATGGCTCAGCGGCTGTAGCGGGCCGCGGTAGCCAGGCCGCCAGCGCCTAATCCTATCCACAGGATCAGCCGTTTGCTCGCCAGCATGCGCCTGTCGAGTGTTGCGGTAGCGATCCTCGCAACCGGCTGAAGGTGCCTCCAGACCGCGTCGCTCCATTGCCCGGTTGGACTCGGAGGTCCGCTCAGTACAAGGAGGTCATTATGTTGTCCACTCAGGCGAGTTCGACTTTTCCCGAAATCTGCTTCAACACCCCGGCGGGGCGGATCTGTTTTCCGATCACCACCGGCCCGACCTTTCCGCCTCCACCGACTTCGGTGCCGGAAGCCCCCAGCAACTGGAACATCCTTTACAGCCCCCAGGGTGAAGTCATACGCGCGGCGTCCTGTTCGGGCGCCGATGAGTTGCTGTTCGTCAATCGGATCGAACGAAGCGCGGAAGCGACCACCAAGACCTTTCAGCTGCGGCGCAATGGCGAGCTGTTTCTGACGCTCAATGCACGGACCTACCACGCGCCCGAAACCGAGCGCTCGCAGTGCGCGAAAAAACTGGGGGTCTCGGTCAGGACCGACCTCACCGACTACAAGATCACCATCGCCCAGGAGAGCTGCTCGACGGCGCGCGTCGTGGTGGATGCCAATGGCACGGTCACCGAGCGAAACCTGGATTTCCTGGATGTGCGCTGCACCCCGTCCGAGGCGCCTATCGGCCTGTGTCACGCCTTGAGCGAGCGGGACAAGCAGCAGCTGGAGCCGTTCAAGGCGCTGCTTGCCTGGGTCAATGCGCTCTATTGGAAAAGAGGGGCCGAGGAGCTGGCGCAGTTGTCGACCCTGCTGAAAAACCCGGCCGACGGCGGTACCCAGGCCAGCATCTGGTGCGGCCTGGCCAGGGCCGGGTGCTGGGGGCTGGCCGCCGCCGGCGGGGCGGCCTGCTGCGGCGTCACCGCGGGGGTTGGCTGCATCCTGTGCAGCGGCGGTTTCGGGGCTGCCGGATCGGGGTGCTCGGAGGCCTGGAGCTGGTGCTAGTGCAGCGGACGCTGCCATGATGAAAAGCCGCGCACTGCGCGGCTTTTTTGTAGGACGCGGCCGACACGCCGTTCGGCGCGGCGGCTGTCCTTAGGGGCCCTGTAGCCAGCCCTTTTGAGTCGAAGCAGCGCGTGCGGCGGCGCGTCAGAGCCAGAGGTCGTTCACGGCGGTAAGTTCGCCGCCTTCGTCCCCGGTGTTGATCACGCCACGGGGTTCGATCAGCAGCAGCTGGACTTCGTGTTGCGCGGACGGTTTGTGCTCGACGCCCTTGGGGACCACGAACATCTCCCCGGCATTGAGCACCACCGCTCCGTCGCGCAGGTCGATGCGCAACTGGCCCTCGATCACGATAAAGGTTTCGTCGGTGTGGGCGTGGGCGTGCCAGATAAAGTCGCCGTGCAGCTTTACCAGTTTGAACTGGTAGTCGTTCATCTCCGCGACCACTCGGGGGGCCCAGTGGTCATGGATCAGGGCCAGCTTGCCGGCCAGGTTGATGGGCTGGTGGCGATCGGGGGTGAGCGTTGCATCAGTCATGGGGTCACCTGGGTTGCCGGAGGTAGGGGCTCATGCTATCGCCGCCAAGGCGGGACGTCTTTTACGATCGTGCAGCGTGGCGTTCTAGAGTGGCCCCCGGTTCAGGGCGCGTAGCCAGCGGGCCGGAGAGAGACCGTAGGCCTGGGTGAACTGACGGGTCATATGGCTCTGGTCGCAGAAGCCGGCATCGGCGGCGGCATCGGCCAAGGACAGGCCGCCGAGGATCAAGCGACGCACCAGGTCCAGGCGACGCAGGGTCAGGTAGCGGTAGGGGCTGGTGCCGAACAGCGCGCGAAAGTCCCGCGACAGGGCGAACCGGTCACGGCCGCTGGCCTGGGCCAGTTCGTCCAGCGTGACCGGACGTTGCAGCGCGCTGTGGATGTATTCGCGGGCGGTGTGCGCGGCGCGGAAATCGAAGGACTGCCGCCCTGGCGCCTGCCCCGCCGTGGCACTCAGCGCGTGCGCCAGGTCGAACAGGGCGTCTTGTTCCTCCAGCGGGTCGAGCGGACGGTCCAGCCCTTGCAGCAGGGCCTGGGTGGCGCGCAGCAGGCGTGGGTCGTCGGACAAGCCGCCGGGGATAAAGGGCAGCGGCTTGCCACCCAGTGCCTCTTGCAGCCGCGCCGGCTCGACGTACAGCATGCGGTAGCGAAAGCCCTCGGCGGTGCCGGCCTCGCCGTCATGCAACTCGTCCGGGTGCAGCACCATGGTGCCGCCCGGCAGGCTGTGGCGTTTGCTGCGCCGGTACTGGAAGCTCTGCACGCCGGTCAGGGTGCGGCCGATGGCGTAAGTGTCATGCCGGTGCGGGCTGTAGGCGTATCCGCTGAAAAAGGCCTCGATCCGTTCCAGCCCCGAGGGTTGCGCGCAGCGCAGCAGCCAGTCGCGGTCGGTGCTCATGTTCCAGTGGCCTGTGCGATGGAGGGGTGGCTTACGTTCGCATGTCTGCGGTCCCGAGACCAGACGCTGCGATAAGCCGAAGTCCACTGGGTTTACTGGGTTTATTGAGCGACTCGCCGCCGCGAACGACCCTCCATGGATCATCTGGGGCGATTCGCCTGGCTGCGGGCCGGCCTGGGCATTGGCCCGCTAGCGCTCCGCTAGTCCGTAATACGCCAGGAACATATCCACGGTGGCTTCCACCACCTGAAGCTGTTCGGCCTCGGACAAGGGCGCTTGGCCCATGGCGATTTGCGGCCAGAAGGCGAAACCCTTGACCAGGCCCTGCAGCTGCTGGGCGGCGAAGACCGGGTCGACCGGTTTCAGGCGAGCGTCGGCCAGGGCGGCGCGTAGCCAGACGATCACGCCTTCTTCCTTGTCGCCCAGGCGCGCCATCATCTCGCGACCGCGCTCCGGCGAGAGCACCATTTCGGAGACCAGGACCCGTGCCAGGTCGAGAAAGCAGGGGTCATTGAGCATGCGCATCTTCTGCCAGGTGAGCTCCAGCAACTGATCGCGCAAGGGGCGCTCGGGTTGATAGACCAGGTCGACCTGGGCGGCGCGGCGCCAGAGCTCCATCAGGATTTCGCCGAACAGCGCTTCCTTGCTGGCGAAATGGTTGTAGACGGTGCGCTTGGACACCCCGGCCGAGGCAGCGAGCCGGTCCATGCTGGTGGCGCCGAAGCCGTGCTGGCGAAATTCGTCGATGGCGGCCTGCAGGATGGCCTCGTGTTTACGGTCGGTCAGGCGTTGGGCGGTCATGGCGGCGTTCCGAGGGGCTTGTTCTTATTTTACACCGGTAAGTTTACTTTTCAAAAAATCAAAACTACACTCTCCAGTGTAATTTAAGTTGCCCGCTGTGCCAGGGAACCGCCATGCAACGACGCACCCTCACCCTTCTGCTTTTAGGTAGCCTTATGACCTC
This sequence comes from Pseudomonadota bacterium, assembly GCA_040385585.1. Classification (GTDB taxonomy): domain Bacteria; phylum Pseudomonadota; class Gammaproteobacteria; order Pseudomonadales; family Pseudomonadaceae; genus Aquipseudomonas. The sequence goes on from JAZKHB010000027.1 coordinate 34,281, forward strand.
CTGCCTGCTGACCACCACTTCTTGCGCTGTCGCCTACCCACAATCCGCCCAGTACGTGGACAATCGTTTCCAGAACAGCACCCCGACCACGCCGACCGGCGTGCTAAAGACCCTGGGCATTCTCTGGAATTTTCTCTTCTACAAACCCGCTGACAGCGTGCCGGCGGCCCCGGTGCCGGTGCTGGCCCTGACTCGCGCCCAGCTGGAGGCGGCGCCTGACCGCAGCCTGTTTCGCCTGGGCCATTCCACGGTGCTGCTGAAATTGCGGGGCGGCTACTGGCTGACGGACCCGGTGTTCTCCGAGCGTGCCTCGCCGGTGCAATGGGCCGGGCCGCGACGCTTTCATGCACCGCCGATTTCGATCGACGAGTTGCCGCCGCTCAAGGGCGTCATCCTGTCCCACGACCACTTCGATCACCTGGACGAGGCCAGCATTCGCGCGCTGACGACCAAGACCGAGCATTTCGTCACGCCGCTTGGTGTCGGCGATACCCTGGTCGCCTGGGGCGTGGACCCGGCGAAGGTCCACCAGCGGGACTGGTGGGAAAGTGTCACGCTCGACGGACTGCACCTGGTCGCCACGCCTTCGCAGCATTTCTCCGGTCGAGGCTTGTTCGACGCCAATAAAACCCTGTGGGCGTCCTGGGTCATACTCGACGGCGAGTTCCGCCTGTTCTTCAGTGGCGACACCGGTTATTCCGACGCCTTCAAGGCCATTGGCAAGCGCTTCGGCCCCTTCGACCTGACGCTGATGGAAACCGGTGCCTACGACGCGCAATGGTCGGAGATCCACATGTTGCCGGAGCAGACCTTGCAGGCCCACCTCGACCTCGGCGGACGCTGGCTGCTGCCGATTCACAACGGCACCTTCGACTTGGCCCTGCACCCCTGGTACGACCCGTTCGAGCGGATCAGCGCACTGGCTGGCGCCGCCAATGTTCCCCTGGCCACCCCGCGCATGGGCGAGCAGCTGGATATGAATCGACTGCAGAGCGGCGTCGCCTGGTGGCGTGAACTGCGCGCGGTGGAGCTGGCGGCCGAAGCCGCACGCTAGGTTTTTTTGGCATGGCGTCTCTAAAACCTCCTAGCGACGGGCCTGCGCCGCCCTCCCGGATGGCGCCGGGGCTTGTCCGGACGCGCTGTATCGTCCGGTCCTCATACTCACCTGCCCTTCATTCCTGCGGAGGAGGGGAGCAGGCGGGTACCCAGAGGCCTCGCCGTACCTGGGTTCCCGCCTTCGCGGGAACGACGATGAGACATCACGAGTCGCGTTGCCGCGAAGGAGGGTGCCAAGCAAGGCGCGGAACGCGGGTAAGGATGATTCCTTTACCACGTTTCGCAACAGTAGAGAGTAGGTAGAGTCGGCGCGAGATCGCCTCCCGCTCTGTTATTCGTCGCCTGCCCAGGTACGCGACGGGTCGGTTTCGACCCCTGTGCCGGGCAGGTTGACGCCGCTTGATCGAGCGTACCCCTGTGCTGTGAAGCACGCCGCATTTCGCTCCTTCTAGTGATCCTGTTCCCTCTGTTTTCGTGGCGCCGGTGCGACCCTGGCAAGCGATACCCGTATGATTCGCGGCTGTTCAATAGGATGAGCCAAGAGGGTCGCAACGGATGAAAAACTACCTGAATCAATGGGCCGCCCGGGCCCTGCTGTTGGTGCTGGCCGGACTGGCGGGGTGTTCTTCCAAAGGCGCTTACGAGGGCGGTGCCGCGGCACCGCTGGCTGGGGCCGCGCCGAGTGCGTCGAGCACGCCGATGCAAGGCAAGGCCTCCGGGCGCCTGCTGGTCTGGCGCGCCGATTTCACCCTGGAGGTGGCGGACCTGGCCAAGACCCGCGACCGGCTCAGTGAACGCATGCTGGCGCTGGGCGGTTATGTCGAGGAGAAAAGTGACCGGGGCGATTTCAGTCAGAGCTTTGTCTTCCGCGTGCCCAAGGAGGCCTTCGAAACGGCCTTGGGTAGCGTCGAGCAAAGTGGCAAGGTGCTGTCGCGCCACGTCAAGGGCGAGGATGTCACCGAGCAGTACGTGGACGTGGAAACCCGCCTGCAGAACAACATTGCCTTGCGTGACCGTCTCAAGGACCTGCTCGGCAAGGCCCGGGACATCAAGGACATCCTGCAGATCGAGACCGAGTTGAACCGTATCCAGTCGGAAATCGACTCCATGGAAGCGCGCATGCGCATCCTCAAGGACCTGATCCAGCTGGCCACCGTGCGCGTCGAGCTGCGCCAGCAGGAACCAGAAAAACCGGCGACCATCTACGGGCCGCTGGGTTACCTGTACAAGGGCACCGCCTGGTTCGTGACCAAGCTGTTCGTTATCCGCGAGTAAGCGGTCGCCAAGCGGTTGGTCGGGCGCCGAGGCGCCCCTTCAGGCTAGCCGATCGCCTTGGCCATTTCAGTGGTGGCTGCCCAGCCGAGCTCTGCATATACCGGCTGGCCGGCCTGGGTCGCGTGCAGCACGGCAAAGCTCAATCCGCGCTGCGCGAACTCGGCCTCCGCCAACTTCATCAGGGCCGAAGCCAGGCCTCGACGCCGATAGGCGGGTTCGACGAAAACATTCAGGACATAGCCACGCTGGTCCTGGTTCGGGTGGGACGGATGAGGCGGCCAGTCGATAGTCATAAGGCCTATGGCCGCCACGGGCTGTCGATCGTCCATCAGGGCAAACCCGTAGTAACGGCCATCGACCAGGCGCTGGTGCAACCAGGGGCGGAAGTGATCGGTCATCACTCTCAGCGTCGATGGCACGCCGCCTGCCTCGATAAACATGGTTTCGCGATGCACACAAATCATCTGCAGGTCATCCAGCGCTAGCCGACGTGCCTGCAAACCTGAAAAGTCGATTTCACCGAGCATCGCTTTTATCCCATGGGCCCATACGCAGTGGTCGATGCTAGGGCGGTGGCGGGGTGGGAGGGTAGGTGCAGATCTAAAGGAAATGCGCCATACAGCGATCGCTGCGAGCACCCGCTTGGAGGTCTGGTACCGGTCTACAGCATTTGACCCAGTCGTTAGCGCGTTGAAGGCACCCGTCCCGCCGCTTATAGAGTCGGGCTGGGCATAGCGGAGCGGTCTATCAAAAATCAGCTGGTTTTGCAGTACCAGGCAGCTTGTTGTCAGGAAGCCATTTCTTTTGCAACGTCAAGAAGGTGCCATCGTTCTTCATTGCATCCAGCGCTGCTTGCCACTTTTTTACCGTTTCCTTGTTGGTGTTTTTGGAAAGAGCCAAATACATCTGGACCGTGTTCATCCTGAACAGTATCTCGAAGTCATTTGGATTCAATTTGTTTTCAAGAATCTCACTTTTGTAACTGCTGTCAGCGCTGACAAACGCCTTAATGCGGTCTGCCTGAAGTTTCAGAGTGTTCTGCTTGCGTTCGGTAATTTGATCCAGATTGTTGAACCCCTTATCCGTCAAAAATTTCGTCCACGCATAATCCCGGACGGTACCGATCCGATCCAGCTTCATTGCATCTTCGAGTGTACTGATCTTAATGCCAGCGTTCTTTTTTCCAACAAGAACCCAATCATTCTCAACGATCGGGCCAACCCACTGGAACAAGTGTTCTCGCTCCTTCGTGCGGCTCATGGCGAATGCGACGGTATTTGGCTCTTCCGAAACGGTTCTATAAACCCTCGCCCATGGCTGAATTTTTATGGCATCGGTGCTGCCAATTCTTTTTTGAATTTCCCGCGTGACTTCCACACCAAAACCGGTAGGGCTGCCGTCTTTGGTAAAGCTATAGGGGGGATCTTCTTCCGTAAGAATGTTGAGGCTCTGGGCCTGAACAGCAGTCATGGCAAAAATGGAAAAGACCAACGCAAGCGATCTGATGTTCATGAGGAGTCTCCTATTGCGCCTCAGCACGTCTCGGGCTTTGGCGCGCTCGTTCCGTGCTTCTGCCAGGGCGAAGCGCCGACCCGCTCTGCGGGCTTGGGCTTCTTCTGGCGTTTCGCCCAGGGGCTTGGTGGCGTAGTTGCCCGGGGCAAAGGTGCTTTCCTTGGCGATGCCTGCGTTGCGCAGCTCGAATCGGTAGCGCCAGGCCTTCACGTCGCTGGGCTTGACCTCAAGGTACAGTCCATTGGCATCGGTAAGCTTGTACGGCTTGTCCTTGGCTTTGGCGGTACGGCATTGGGTATCGGTCAAGATGGCTGTTCTCCGAGTTTCGGCCATACCCGGTTTTGCAACCCGGGCTTCTAACGTCATACCCATTAACCTACTCGGCAAAAGCCTGGATCACAATGAAAGTGGGTGGCGCTCCTTAAACGGAAAACCCCCGTATCAGCCAGTGATTACGGGGGTTTCAGGGTCCATCAAGCTCCGTGGAGATCCACAGTCCGCTTCAGACGTTGAAGCGGAAGTGCATCACGTCGCCATCCTTGACGATGTATTCCTTGCCTTCCAGGCGCCATTTGCCGGCTTCCTTGGTGCCGGCTTCGCCCTTGAACTGGATAAAGTCGTCGTAGGCGATGACCTCGGCGCGGATAAAGCCTTTTTCAAAATCGGTGTGGATCACGGCCGCGGCTTGCGGGGCGGTGGCGCCGATGCGCACGGTCCAGGCGCGGACTTCCTTCACGCCCGCGGTGAAGTAGGTCTGCAGGTTGAGCAGTTCATAGCCGGCGCGGATCACCCGGTTCAGGCCTGGCTCTTCCATGCCCAGGTCGGCGAGGAATTCGGCTTTTTCATCGTCTTCCAGCTCGCCGATCTCGGCTTCCAGCTTGTTGCAGATCGGCACCACGATGGCGCCTTCGGCGTCGGCGATGGCACGGACCACGTCGAGCAGCGGGTTGTTCTCGAAGCCGTCTTCGGCGACGTTGGCGATGTACATCACCGGTTTCACGGTCAGCAGGTGGAAGCTTTTGATCAGCTGCTTGTCGTCGTCGCTGAGGGTCTTGAGCAGGGTGCGCGCCGGCTTGCCTTCGCTGAAGTGCGGGATCAGCTTTTCCATCAGGGCCTTTTGCGCCACGGCTTCCTTGTCGCCGCCCTTGGCGTTGCGGGTGACCTTCTGCAGCTGCTTCTCGAGGCTGTCGAGGTCGGCGAAGATCAGTTCGAGATCGATGATCTCGATGTCACGCTTGGGGTCGACGCTGTTGGAGACGTGGATCACGTTCTCGTCCTGGAAGCAGCGCACCACGTGGGCGATGGCGTCGGTCTCGCGGATGTTGGCCAAAAACTTGTTGCCCAGGCCTTCACCCTTGGAGGCACCGGCCACCAGGCCGGCGATGTCGACGAACTCCATGGTGGTCGGCAGCACGCGCTCGGGCTTGACGATGGCGGCCAGGGCCTCCAGGCGGGCATCGGGCATCGGCACGATGCCGGTGTTCGGCTCGATGGTGCAGAAGGGAAAGTTCTCCGCGCTGATACCGGCCTTGGTCAGGGCATTGAACAGGGTGGACTTGCCGACGTTGGGCAGGCCGACGATGCCGCAGTTGAATCCCATGGTGTATTCCTCGCGGAGCGTTAAGAGGTGGCTTTCTGGCTGTGCAGGCTGTGCATCGCTTTGCTCCAGTTACCGGCGAGCATGTCCGGCAGCACGCCGAGGGCATTATCGATACTGCTGTCCAGCAGGTCCTGCTCGCTGCGCGGGGCGCGACCGAGCACGAAGTTGGACACCTGACTGCTGTGGCCCGGATGGCCGATGCCCAGCCGCAGGCGGTGAAAAGAGTTTTGGTTGCCGAGCTGGGCGATGATGTCGCGTAGCCCGTTATGCCCGCCGTGCCCGCCACCCTGTTTGAGTTTGGCGACGCCCGGGGGCATGTCGAGTTCGTCGTGAGCCACCAGCAGCGCATCCGGGGTGATCCGGAAGAAATTCGCCAGCGCCGCCACGGCCTGGCCGCTGCGGTTCATAAAGGTGGTGGGGATCAGCAGACGAACATCGCGTCCCTGGTGGCTGAACTTGCCGACCAGGCCGAAATATTTGCGATCGGGAACCAATTGAACACCCTGGCTCGCGGCCAGGCGCTCAACAAAAAGGGCCCCTGCGTTATGCCGGGTCTGTTCGTATTCAGGGCCTGGATTACCCAGGCCGACGATCAGTTGTATGGCAGTCACGACAGGAGCCCTTTCTCAGGCAGACGAGTAAAGCTTACTCGGCAGCGCCTTCTTCTTTGGTAACGCGCGAAGCGTGAGCGTTGGCCACGGCCAGGTCGTTGCCGTGCGCCAGTGCCACGAACTCGACGCCTTTAGGGGCTTTGAGGTCGGACAGGTGCAGGATCTGACCGATTTCAACGGCAGCCATGTCGACTTCGATGAATTCCGGCAGGTCTTTCGGCAGGCAGGAGACTTCAACTTCCACGATGGTGTGGGAAACCTCGGCGCCTTGTTGCTTGACGGCAACGCTGGTGTCTTGGTTGATGAAGTGCAACGGCACGTGTGCGGTCAGCTTCTGGCCGGCGATCACGCGGATAAAGTCGGCGTGCAGCACGTGACCCTTGGCCGGGTGACGCTGCAGGGCCTTGATCAGCACGTCCTGTGCCTTGCCGTCGACGCTCAGGCTGATCACGTGGCTGAAGGCCGCTTCGTTTTCCAGCAGCTTGGCCACTTCTTTGGCCTGCATGCTGATCGATTGCGGAGCCTTGTCACCGCCGTAGATCACGGCCGGTACCAGGCTGGCGAGACGACGCAGGCGGCGGCTCGCACCTTTCCCCAGGTCGGAACGCACTTCAG
>JAZKHB010000028.1:0-8946 GCA_040385585.1 Pseudomonadota bacterium
TTATAGGCCCACCAGCCAACAGGTCAAGGGGTTTTTGCACGATCAGGCGGATTTGGTCTGCAAGACCCACTCGCAGAGCAGCAACCCAGCCGAAGCGGGTTAGTCGAGGGTCGCCAGCGCCTTCGAGCCGCGCCGACTGCAGCCCCGCACATGCGTGGAGGATGCACCCCTCTATCTATATAGAAGAGAGGCTGCCGACCCGGGCGGTCGTACGGCACTCCAGTAGCGATCGCTGCTTAGCACTGTGCACGCAAGGCCGTGCGCACCTTATAACCTTGCGATGGTTTCTCTTACATATAGCAACGTCTCTATTGGCCCCAAGGGTACAAAGCCTTTGAATGGCACAGGTCTACTTGCTACTTTCCTAATGGATCACCGGTTCGACAGCCACCGACGCGCGCGACCTGTACGCAGCAACTGGGATAAGGACCCGCCTTATTCCACCCATGGGGGAACAGAACATGTCCAAATTGGCGGAGTTTCGTGAATTAGAAGCCGCATTGGCCCAGCAACTCAAGAACCTGGAACAGTTGAAGAATGATCAATCCTTAACAGCTGAAATCGAATTCGAGGAAAGAATCCGTGCCTTGATGGCCGAGTATGGCAAGTCGCTGCGCGACGTCATCGCTATTATTCAGCCAGATTACCGGACGACCGCCACCCGGCCGCCGGCGCAAGCCAAACGCCGTGCACGACAGTTGAAGCGCTACAGCAACCCGCACACTGGCGAAACCGTTGAGACCAAGGGTGGTAATCATAAGGTGCTCAAAGCCTGGAAACAGGAGCATGGCGCCAAGACCGTCGAGTCCTGGCTGAGCTGACGCCTTTCTATATATAGATGTACGCAGTGTCGGTACGGGCGAGCACCACGACGCCGAGTGGCTGCCCATTCGCCTAAGAGCCCATGCCTTGGCGTGCACCCAGAGCAATACCGCAGCGGGCTCTGCTCTGCCGTTGGGTACAGCGCACATTCCACAACATCAAGGGGTCACCATGCCTTTACTCGTTCGCTGCAAACGCCTGCTCCTACCCTTGATCACAGGCTCCCTTCTCAGCCTGGGCAGCGCGCTGGCCGCAGACCCGGTGGTGGTCTCGTCGAAGATCGACACCGAGGGCGCGGTACTCGGCCAGTTGATTGCCCAGGCCTTGGAGCGCGGCGGGGTACCGGTCACCGAGCGCTTGCAGCTGGGCGGCACCAGCATCGTGCGCGCCGCCTTGATTGCCGGCGAGATCGATATCTACCCTGAGTACACCGGCAATGGCGCGTTCTTCTTCGATCGCGCCGACAGTCCGGTATGGCGCGACGCCGCCCAAGCCTACGCCACGGTCAAAGAGTTGGACCTGGCGGCCAACAAACTCGTCTGGCTCACGCCGGCCAACGCCAACAATACCTGGGCCATGAGCGTGCGCGGCGATCTCGCGCGAGCCAACAAACTGGTAACGCTGGACGACCTGGCCCGCTACCTGAAGGACGGCGGCACCTTCAAATTCGCCGCCAGCGCCGAGTTCGTCGAATCACCCAGCGCCTTGCCGGCCTTTCAGAAAGCCTATGGCTTTACCCTCGATGCCGAGCAGCTGGTGATTCTGGCCGGCGGTAATACCGCGGCGACGCTACGGGCTGCCGCCCTGCAGACCAACGGGGTGAACGGCGCCATGAGCTATGGTACCGATGGCGGCCTGAGTGCCCTGGACCTGCAGGTGCTGGAAGATACCCGCGGCGTGCAGCCGGTGTACCAGCCGGCCCCACTGATCCGCGCCGATACCCTGGCCGCCTACCCCGCGATAGAAGGTCTGCTCGCGCCGGTCTTCGCGGCCCTGGACCTGCAGGTGCTGCAGCGCCTGAATGCCGAGGTGGCGGTCAATGGCGCGGACCCGCGGCAGGTGGCCGCGACCTTTCTGGACGGCCTGTAACCCTAAGCGCGGCGCCTGCCGATGCACAGCAACCGGGTGGTGCTGAGCCTGGTCATCCTGGCCGTCGGCGCCCTGCTGCTGGGCGACTTTGCCAGCATCCAGGCCAACCGTATCGTGCCCGGTCGCGGCCTGGGCCTGTTTACCGCACTCGGCCCGACCTGGGCGCTGACGGTGCTCGGGATCTTGCTGGCCATCGCTACTCTGGCTCTGCGTCCCACCCCGGCCCGCTACCGGCTGATGCTGGCGCTGATCATTGCCCTGTTGCTCCAGTTGCCGCCCAGTATCGCCTGGCTGATGCACCAGCATGTTCCCGTCGATCAGCCCTACGCCCGTGCGGGCCTGGCGACCGGCTGCTGGAGCCTGCTGTTTCTGACGCTGCTGCTGTTGATCGAAGTGCGTCAACGCCTGCCCTCGGCCTGGTGGCGTCTCGGCCCCCTGGGCCTGTTGCTGGTCACCGCGCTCCTGCTGCAGACCGACACCCTGGAACCCCTGGCTCTGCTGCGTGAATACACCAGCCGCCGCCCGGCATTCTGGCAGGCCTTGCGTGGGCACCTTGCCCTGGTGGGCGGAGCGCTGGGCATCAGCCTACTGCTGGGCCTGCTACTGACTGCGCTGCTGAGCCGTCTGCCCCGGCTGCAGCGCCCCACATTCGGCCTGCTGAATCTGTTCCAGACCATCCCCAGCCTCGCCCTGTTCGGCCTGTTGCTCGCGCCGCTGAGCTACCTGGCGGCGCACTCTGCGCTGCTGCAGCAGTTGAATGTGCGCGGCATCGGCTGGGCTCCGGCCCTGCTGGCGCTGATCCTCTACAGCCTGCTGCCCATGCTGCGCAACACCTGGGTGGCCCTGCAGGCGGTCGCCGCCGAGGTGATCGACGCGGCGCGCGGCATGGGCATGGGGTCCTGGCAGGTGTTCAGCCAGGTGCGCCTGCCCCTGGCCCTGCCGGTTATCCTCGAAGGCATGCGTATCACCACGGTCCAGGCCATCGGTCTGACCGCGGTGGCCGCACTGATCGGCGCCGAAGGCTTGGGCACCTTTATCTTCCAGGGTCTGGGCCAGGGCGCCATGGACCTGGTGCTGCTCGGCGCCTTGCCGACCATCGCCCTGGCCCTGCTGGCCGATGCCCTGTTCAACGGCCTGGTCCGTCATTTCCAGCCTGGAGCCCGGCCATGAGCGAACACCCGATGATCGAGCTGGACAACGTCAGCCGTCTGTTCGAGGGCGTGCTGGCGGTGGACGGGATTTCCCTGCGCATTGAGCGCGGCGAGTTCTGCGTCATCGTCGGCACCTCTGGCTGCGGCAAGTCCACCACCTTACGCCTGATCAACAAGCTGATTCCCTGTTCCACCGGCACCCTGCGCGTCGACGGCCTGGACATCGCCGGCCTGGACAGCCAGCGGCTACGCCGGCGCATGGGCTATGCCATCCAGAACACCGGACTGTTTCCCCACTGGACGGTGGCGCGCAATATCGCCCTCGTCCCGCAGTTGCTGAAATGGAAACCGGCGCGCATCGAGGCGCGGGTACATGAGCTGCTCGAGCTGCTGGCCTTGCCCCACGCGCTGTTCGCTCACAAGTTTCCCAGCCAGCTGTCCGGCGGCCAGGCCCAACGCGTGGGCGTGGCCCGGGCGCTGGCCGGTGACCCGGACATCCTGCTGATGGACGAGCCTTTCGGCGCCCTGGATCCCATCACCCGAGAGAGCCTGCAGAACGAGCTGCTGCGTATCCAGTCGCGTATTCGCAAGACCCTGGTCTTCGTCACCCACGATATCGACGAAGCCCTCAAGCTGGCGACCCGGATCGTGGTCATGGACCGTGGCCGCATCGTCCAGCACGACACCCCGGCCAAGCTGCTCGAACGTCCGGCCAATGCCTTTGTCGAGAACCTGCTGGGGCAGGGCGAGCGCGGCCTCAAGCGGGCGAGCCTGGCGCGGGTGGCCGAGCATATGCAGCCGCTGCAGGGCGCACTGCCCGCATGCTCAGTAGGCCCCGAGGACAGCCTGCGTCAGGCCCTGTCGCTGATGCTCTGGCACCGCACCGACCGCCTCGCGGTGCAGGATGACCAGGGCCAGCCCCTTGGCATTCTGACCATGGCTGCGCTGCTGCAGGCCGCGCCATCATGAGCCCCCTACGCGGCTGGCTCGCGCCGCTGGCCTGGGGCGCCTTGCTATTGGCCGCGGTGTTCGGCATGGCGGAGCTGGAGCCGTTATTGCGTCAGCTGCAGCCGGGCAGTGGAACGCTGATCTACTCGCGCACCAGCTTTGCCCAGCTGGTGGTCAATCACCTGCTGATCGTCGGCGCGGCCTCGCTGATCGCGGTCGGCCTGGGCCTGGCGGCGGGCATACTGGTCACCCGCCCCTGGGGCCGGGATTTTCTGCCCCTGGTCAGCCAGGTGGCCGCCATCGGCCAGACCTTTCCGCCCGTGGCGGTGCTGGCCCTGGCCGTACCCCTGCTCGGCTTCGGCAGCCTGCCGACCCTGTTCGCCCTGGTGCTCTACGGCGTGCTGCCGGTGCTGCGCAATACCCTGGCGGGTCTGGACGGCCTGTCGCCGGGGGTGCTGGAAGCGGCCAGAGGGATGGGCATGAGCGCCCGCCAGGTAGTGCTGCAGGTGGAACTGCCCTTGGCGGCGCCGGTGATACTGGCCGGCATCCGCACGTCGGTGACCGTGGCCATCGCCACCGCGGCCATCGGCTCGACCATCGGCGCCAGCACCCTGGGCGATCCGGTGATCGCCGGGCTGGTCAACGGCAACAGCGCCTATGTGCTGCAGGGTGCGTTGCTGATCGGCCTGTTGGCCCTGTGCGTGGACAGTCTGTTCGAGGCGCTGCAGCAGGGCATCGCCGCGCACCAGGGAAGGTGAAAATCCAACCGGCAGTCTTCGTCGATGGCTGTTTCACCTCGCGACAGAGGTCGCATGCCAGCAAGACGCTGTACCGGCCCAGGCAACGCTCATCAGATCACCTTGTTGGCCCGCAGCCCCTCGAGCTGTTCGGCCGTCAGGCCCAGCAGCCCGCACAAAACAGCTTCGGTGTGCTCGCCCAGCAATGGCGGTGCCTGACGGTATTGCACCGGGGTCTCGGACAGGCGGATCGGGCTGGCCACCTGGGGCACGCTGCCGCCCAAGGGGTGAGGCAGGTCCAGGCGCAGCCCGCGGGCCAGCACCTGGGGGTCGGCGAACAGCGCGGCCAGGTCGTTGATCGGCCCGCAGGGCACGCCCGCCTGTTCCAGGGCGGTTATCCACTGGGCAGTGGTCTTGAACACCGTGGCTTGGCGGATCAGCGGGATAAGCTCGCCACGGTGAGCGACCCGTGCCGTATTGCTGGCGAAGCGTGGATCGTCCGCCCATTCGCCATGGCCGGCCACTTCGCAGAATTTGCGGAACTGTCCGTCGTTGCCGACCGTGAGGATAAAGTCGCCGTCGGCCGTGGGGAAATCCTGGTAGGGCACGATATTCGGGTGGGCATTGCCCAGGCGCCGGGGCGCGGTGCCGGTGGTCAGGTAGTTCATCGCCTGATTGGCCAGGCAGGCGACCTGCACATCCAGCAGCGCCATGTCGATATGCTGACCGCCGCCGCCCTGGTCGCGGTGGGCCAGGGCCGCCAGGATCGCCACGCTGGAATACAGCCCGGTGAGGATATCGGTCAGGGCCACGCCGACCTTGAGCGGGCCGGCGCCGTCCTCGCCCTCGGCGCGTCCGGTCAGGCTCATCAGCCCGCCCAGCCCCTGGATCATGAAATCGTAGCCGGCGCGCTTGGCGTAGGGACCGTTTTGGCCGAAGCCGGTGATCGAGCAATAAATCAGCCGCGGATTAAGCGCCTTGAGCGAGGCGTAGTCCAGACCGTAGGCGGCCAGGCCGCCGACCTTGAAGTTCTCGATCAGGATATCCGACCTGGCCGCCAGCTCACGCACCAGCCGCTGGCCCTCGGCCTGGGTGAAGTCCAGGGTGACCGATTGCTTGTTGCGGTTGGCCGCCAGGTAATAGGCGGCTTCGCTGGTGTTTTCACCCGCGGCGTTCTGCAAAAAAGGCGGGCCCCAGGCGCGGGTATCGTCACCCACTCCCGGACGCTCGACCTTGATCACCTCGGCACCGAGGTCGGCCAGGATCTGCCCGGCCCAGGGGCCGGCCAGCACGCGGGACAGGTCGAGCACACGCAGGTGGGACAAGGCGCCGGGCATGGTAAAGCCTCAGAAAAACGTAGGATGGGTTAGCCGCGGAGCGGCGTAACCCATCGGGCAGACTGATGGGTATCGCTGCGCTCAACCCATCCTACGCAGCATGAGCAAGCGCAGCAGATCTTCAACCGGTTTTAAAAGAAGGCTTGGATGCCGGTCTGTGCCCTGCCGAGAATCAGCGCATGCACGTCATGGGTGCCCTCGTAGGTGTTCACCACCTCCAGGTTGACCAGGTGCCGGGCGATGCCGAATTCGTCGCTGATGCCGTTGCCGCCGAGCATGTCACGGGCCATGCGCGCGATATCCAGGGATTTGCCACAGGAATTGCGCTTCATGATCGAGGTGATCTCCACCGCGTCGGTGCCCTCGTCCTTCATCCGTCCCAGGCGCAGGCAGCCCTGCAGGGCCAGGGTGATTTCGGTCTGCATGTCCGCCAACTTCTTCTGGATCAGCTGATTGGCGGCCAGGGGCCGGCCGAACTGCTTGCGGTCCAGGCAATACTGACGCGCGGTGTGCCAGCAGAATTCGGCCGCGCCCAGGGCGCCCCAGCTGATGCCGTAGCGGGCGGAATTCAGGCAGGTGAACGGGCCCTTCAGACCCCGCACCTCGGGGAAGGCGTTTTCTTCCGGGCAGAACACATTATCCATGACGATCTCGCCGGTGATCGAGGCGCGCAGGCCGACCTTGCCGTGAATCACCGGGGTGCTGAGGCCCTGCCAGCCCTTTTCCAGCACGAAGCCGCGGATTTCATCGGCCTCGTCCTTGGCCCAGACCACGAACACGTCGGCGATCGGGCTGTTGGTGATCCAGGTCTTGGCGCCGCTGAGGCGATAGCCACCCTCGACCTTCTTGGCGCGGGTGATCATCGAACCCGGGTCGGAGCCATGGTCCGGCTCGGTCAGTCCGAAGCAGCCGATGAAGTCGCCGCTGGCCAGCTTGGGCAGGTATTTCTGCTTGGTGGCTTCGTTGCCGAACGCGTTGATCGGCACCATGACCAGGGACGACTGCACGCTCATCATCGAGCGGTAGCCGGAATCGACCCGCTCCACTTCACGAGCGATCAGGCCGTAGCTGACGTAGCTCAGGCCGCTGCCGCCGTAGGCTTCGGGAATGGTCGCGCCGAGCAGGCCGACTTCACCCATTTCACGGAAGATCGCCGGGTCGGTCTGCTCGTTGCGAAAGGCCTGGAGCACCCGCGGGGCCAGTTTGTCCTGGGCGAACTGCCGGGCGCTGGCGCAGACCATACGCTCTTCGTCGCTGAGCTGTTGATCGAGCAGCAGCGGGTCTTCCCAGTTGAAGCGTGCCTTGGCCATTGCGAAACCTCGAATAGTTGGAAGAACAGCGCGGCCCGGGCCGCATTCGGATGCACAGAGCCTAGGCCGCCCCGAGGCGTCAGGCAACCGAGGATTTCGCACGCATCTGTGCTGTTTTATCACTCCGTAAGCGGTAAATTGCTCGAAACACTGTGCCTATTGTGCAACTCGAGTACACCGACCATGCGCCGCAAGATACCCAGCACCGCCGCCCTGCTGGCTTTCGAGGCCGCCGCCCGCCATGAAAGCTTTACCCGCGCCGCCCAGGAACTGGCCCTGACCCAGAGCGCCATCTGCCGGCAGATTGCCGGCCTGGAAGACTTTCTCGGCATCGCGCTGTTTCGCCGCTCGCGTCGTGGGGTCAAGCTGACCGAGGCGGGCCTGTCCTACAGCCGCCGGGTCGCCGCGCAACTGGATGCGGTGGAGCGCGATACCCTGGCGGTGATGGGCCAGCATGGCAGCGGGCGCCTGGAGCTGGCGGTGGTGCCGACCTTCGGCACCCAGTGGCTGCTGCCGCGGTTGAAAGCCTTCCAGGCACTGCACCCCGAGGTGACGGTCAACCTGACCAACCGAACCCGACCCTTTCTCTTCGCCGACACCGAGTTCGACGCCGCGCTGTATTTCGGCGATGGCGATTGGTCAGGCACCGCGTCGTACCTGCTGATGGGGGAAAATCCCCTGCCGGTCTGCAGCCCGGTGCTGCTCGACGGCCAGGCCCGGCTCGAGCCCGAGGTTCTCGGCCGGCTGCCCTTGCTGCAGCAGAGCACACGGCCCTATGCCTGGCGCCAGTGGTTCAACGCCCAGGGGCTGAACCTGCCGGGAGACATGGCCGGGCCACGCTACGAGCTGTTTTCCATGCTGGCCCAGGCCGCCATGCACGGCATGGGCATGGCGCTGATCCCGCCCTTTCTGATCGAGCGGGAGCTGGCCGAGGGCCGCCTGGCGATCGCCCTGGACCGGCCCCTGCGCAGCGACAAGGCCTATTACCTGATGATTCCCGAACGCAAGGCCGAGTCCGCCGCCCTGGTCGCGTTCCGCGACTGGCTGCTGCCCCAGGCCCAGGCCTATGCCAGGACGGCGGGACTGGGCTGAAAGGCCCAGCCCTGGGTATCGTTGCACTCAACCCAGGCTACGATGCTGAAACACGAGACAATGCCGGCTACGTAGCCTGGACAAGCCTTGGCGCAGTCCGGGGTTGCGGCGTATCGGATGGCGCGGCGATGGCCCAGCCTCGCGTGCATAGGCCGGATCAGCGCGGCGTCATCCGGAACCTCGATCTCAAAGCCCTGCCAGGATCGCCCCGTAGCCTTCGCGGTAACTGGGGTATTGCGGGGCCCAGCCCAGGGTGCGGGCGCGGGCGTTGCTGCAGCGCTTGCTGCCGGCGCGGCGCACGCGGGCTTCGTCCGACCAGTGGCTGACGTCCAGCTGTTCGCGCAACCAGTCCACCACCTCGGCGAGCGGCGCCGGCGCGTCGTCCACCCCCAGGTAGCAGTCGGCCAGGGCCTGGCCCGCCTGCGGCCAGGGCGCCAGGTCCAGCGCGGGGGTGGGCGCG